>JAXGQW010000119.1:0-11183 GCA_040766265.1 Verrucomicrobiota bacterium | reverse complement strand
ATGAAGCGGCGGACATGCAGAGTCCGTGCCTTATGGCAGCAACCAGATGCCGATTCAAGCGAAAACTCGATTCGCTAGCGGTCGATCAGCGCCTTCATCTCGCGCGTGATGACAAGGATTTCGAAATCCTTGAACCACATCTCGACGTTTGCGCTGCCGTGCAACTGGAGGGCCACCTTGCCGCTCTTCTCGCACAGCGGATCCACGATATCGACTGTCTTGAAGCCGTTGAGGATGCTGACGATCCGATCGCCGCAGGCGGCCGTGCAGGTCGTGTTCCAATCGTCCACCTTGCGGACCTTCCCCACCAACTCGTCGTTTGACGCCACCCAGCCGCGTCCCGGTGTCTTGTCGCCCGCCGTGTGCCACAGGGCGGAGTCTTTGTTGTTGCCCGCGATCTCGTTCTGGAATCCCTTGAGCAGCCATGGGGTGTTGACCTCCTCAGCCCGGAAATAGAGCGCGCTGTTCCCGCCGAAAATGCGGTAGGTCACACGCGCGATGAAGTTGTCATATGAGCCGTCGGAGACGACCAGCCCGTCGCGTTTCTCGTCCTGGCGGTGAACCCCCTTGAGATACCCTTTCTCGTGCTCGAACGACCAGTCGTTGGGCAGAACGAAATGCGCCCCGTTGAGCTTGTACTTGCCGTCCGCGCCCTTGAGGAAGAAGGGTGTCCACTCGCTCTTGCCCAGGTCCTTCACCCGGATGTTGCGCCAGCGGACCTTGCCTTGATCCCCGACATGCACCTGCAAACCGAAAAAGCCGCTGAGGCTCTGATCGTCGAACAGGTTGGCGACCGCCACGCCGTTGAGCCAGGTGCGGATCGATGGCCCCACACACTGGATTTCAAGCGCATTCCACTCGCCCGGCTTGTTCGCCGCGCGCGCGGCGGCCAGCGTCTCGTCCGCGGTGGTGTCCATCCAGATGATGCCGTGCTGATGTCCGCGCCGGCCTTCATCATAGATGCGGGCGGTGTCCCCTTTTGGGTTGGGATCCATCTCCGCCTGGTATCCGTAAACCCGTTGGCGCCCTTCCCCTTCCGGACGCGCTGCGGATCGGAACTGCACGCCTGAGTTGCCGGGAACATCGAACTTGAATTCGAGCTTCAGGATGAAGTTGCCGAACTCCTTCTCGGTGCACAGGAAGGTGTTCATCCGGCTCGGGAGGCACTCCCCGACGATCGTGCCGTTGTCCACCCTGTAGGCCGCGTCCCCGCCGCGCTTGACCCAGCCGTCGAGCGTCTGTCCGTCAAAGAGCGGAACAAACCCCTCCTCGGGCCCCTGTGCCAGGATCGAGGCCGCCCCCAGGACGGCCAGAAGCGCGCTTCCCCATGCAATGCCCCGAGCTGCCACTCTCTTGTGCGTCGTTGTGTCGATTGATTTCATGATGCAATGAGGATGTACGTTTCTTCGCGTGAACTGTCGATGGAAAAGCGGATAGACGCGATGTTTGACCTGGCGGCTCGCTTGTCGCACTCTGGCGGCATGGGAAACACGTTTGGCCGGCTGTTCCGCATCACGACCTGGGGCGAGTCCCACGGCGGCGGTGTGGGCGTGGTGATCGACGGCTGCCCGCCGCGACTCGCGTTGAGCGAGGCCGACATCCAGCCCGATCTCGACCGGCGCCGCCCGGGGCAATCGCGGATCGTGACGCCGCGCAAGGAGAGCGACTCCGTTCAGATTCTCTCCGGCACCTTCGAGGGGAAGACCCTCGGGACCCCCATCTCGATGTGGGTGAGAAACGAGGACGCCCGCCCCGAGGCCTACGGCGAAATGGCCACGAAGTTCCGTCCCTCCCACGCGGACTACACCTACCAGGCCAAGTACGGCATCCGCAACTGGCAGGGCGGGGGACGCACCAGCGCGCGCGAGACGGTCGGGCGCGTGGCCGCCGGAGCGGTGGCCAGGAAAGTCCTGCGCGAGCAGTTCGGTGTCGAGGTTCTCGCTTACGTGAAGCAGGTCCACCGTTTGGTGGCTGATGCCGACCCGGAGCGTGTCACCGCCGCGGATGTCGAATCCAGCATCGTCCGATGCCCGGATTCCGCGGTGGCCGAGGAGATGATCCGCCTGATCGAGAAGACGCGCCAGGAGGGCAACACGGTGGGCGGAATTGTCGAGGGCGTGGCGCGCGGGGTGCCGCCGGGGTGGGGCGAGCCGGTGTTTGACCGGCTCGAGGCCGATCTGGCCAAAGCGATGCTGAGTCTGCCCGCAACCAAGGGATTCGAGATCGGCTCAGGATTCGGCTGTGTCTTGATGACTGGGCGCGAGCACAACGACCCGTTCAGGATGCGCGATGGCAGGGTGAGGACGGTGACGAACCGGTCGGGCGGCGTGCAAGGGGGCATATCCAACGGCGAGATGATCTGTTTCCGGGTGGCGTTCAAGCCTGTGGCGACCGTGATGCACGAGCAGGATACGGTGGATGTGCACTATCAGAACACGACGCTCAAGGGACGGGGGCGCCATGATGCGTGCGTCCTGCCGCGGGCCGTGCCGCTCGTCGAGGCGATGACGGCGCTTGTGCTGGTCGACCACGCACTGTGCCATCGCGCGCAGCAGCATGGAGTCACCAGGGCGGTTCTGAGCTGGGAGGGGGTGATTGGAGAATAGGGACTTAACGAATTTGCGGGACATTCCTCGGCCCATCTGTTTTGCTGGGCCGGATGACGAAGACACGCTTGGTACTGACGGACCCCGTGGAGGCGGCGGTGGTCAATGAAATCGTGGTGCGCCTGGTTCGGCCCGAGGAGGTCGGGGAGTGGGACCGACTGATGATCCAACACCATTATCTGAAGAGCGCGACGATGGTGGGCGAGCAATTACGGTACGTGGCCGAGTACCGGGGGCAATGGATGGCGCTGATCGGGTGGGCGGCGGGGGCGTATCATTTGAAGGGGCGGGATGGGTGGATTGGGTGGGACGCGAACCAACGGCGGGCGCGACTGCATCTGGTGGCCAATAACGCGCGGTTCTGCCGGTTGGGACCCAAGGGGCAGTATCCGAACCTGGCCAGCCGGGCGCTGGCACTGAACCTGGAGCGGTTGTCGGCCGACTGGCAGGCGCAGTACGGGCATCCGATTATGGCGGTGGAGAGTTTCGTGGATGAGCAATTGTTTCGGGGGACGGCGTACAAGGCGACAGGGTGGCGGGCGGTGGGAACGACGGCCAAGTACCGGCGGGTGCGGGAGGATTTCTATGAGGCGCATGATCGGCCCAAGCAGTTGTACGTGCGGGAACTGGTGAAGGGAGCGGCGCGGGGTTTGCGAAGGCGGCGGATGCCCGCAGGCTGGGGTGCGCAGGAGCGGGAGATCGCGCGGCAGTGTTTGTTGGCGGGGGAGGAGTTGACCAGTTTATGGATGGTGCTGCACCGGGAGGTGCCCGAGAGCCGGGACGTGCACGGGTTGCGGCACCGGCAGGCGACGGTGTTGGCGATCACCTTTGCGTATTTGTTGAGCGGGGGTCAGGGAGGTCACCGTGGGGTGGCGCTCTTCGCGCAGGACTTGAGTGCCCGGCAGCGGGCGGACTTGCGGTGTTGGTTCAATCGGCGCACGCGCCAGTACGACGTGCCGACGGAGAACTGTGTGTACCGGGTGCTCAAGGCCGTGCCGGTGCAGGCGTTTCAAGCGGCGCTCTGGGCGTGGCAGAAGGCGCGGCATGGGGCGGCCGACGGGGGCGTGGTGGTGCTGGACGGGAAGGCGTTGCGGGGCAGCGGCAAGACGCAGTTGGTTGGGGCGATCAACGCGCAGAGTGGCCGGACGCTGGGGGTGGAAGCGGTGGCGGACAAGAGCAACGAGATTCCGGCGGGGCAAACGCTCCTGGAGCGGTTGGACCTGGACGGGACCATCGCGCTGATGGACGCGATGCACACCCAGGTGGAAACGGCTCGATCGGTGGTGCAAGAGGGTGGGGGTGATTACGTGCTCTTCGTCAAGGGCAACCAAGACGGCCTCCTGAAGCAAGCGCGCCACTTCCTCCCGGAAGATTTTTCCCCCTCAACTGCTCACGGTGGAACGGGGTCACGGGCGGATCGAGTGGCGGGGGATTGCGGTCAAGGAGGTGACCCCCGCCCAGATGGGTTTTCCGCACGTGGCGCAGGTGGCGCGCCTTGACCGGATTCGGGAACTCAAGGGTGGTCGGCAGGAAGTGGAGACCGTGTGGATCGTCACGAGTTTGACGGCGGAGCAGGCCGGTCTGGAGCGTCTGCTGGAGTTGGCGCGCCAGTACTGGAGCATCGAGAATGGCACGCACTATCCGTTGGATGTGAGCGCGGGTGAAGATCGGTGCCGGGTGAGTCATCCAGTGGCCGCGACGACGCTGGGCATCCTCCGTCGCGCGGTGCAGGGTGAAGCGCGGGCCTGGGCGCGTCGTCAACCCCGCAAGCGAGATCGAACCTGTCCGACCTTCCTGGCGAAGATGAGTCGCCGCCCGGGACAGGTCATTCGCCTACTCACCCGCCCGGTTCGACTTTAGAGCAGCCCTGTGGAGTCACATCTTCATAATTGACAATCTCGATTCGATGAGGCTATAGAAGCTATGATAGGTCTGTCGCTCGCTTTTGCTGCGTCTCTTTCCGTTCTGTCTGGTTGGGCGCCGTGGGCTGGGCAGGCGGCGCCGCCGATCGAGTGGCGCCTGAACGCGGATGCCGACGGCAACGGCGTCGCCGACGGCTGGACGATGACGAACGTTTCCGGCCAGGCGACCTTCCGTCTTGCCCGCGGCGGGCAGCAGGTCGCGGGCGCCTGCGCTGACGACCGCCTCGATCGCACTGCCGGCGGCCTCGACCGTGAGGCGGTCTACCTCCTCACCGCCGCTGTCACCGTCACCCGCGGCGGCCTGCTCTGGGGCGCCGACGGCTTCCCTCGCAAGTGCGTAGCCGCCTACTCCCGCCCGGTCGAGAGCCGGACGACCTGTCGGGGCTGCGGCAGCCTCACGATCGCCTTCAGCGGTTTGGAGGCCGGCTCGGACTTCACGGTGGCTGACGTGCGCCTTGAAAAGGTGGAGAAGAGCCCGCTGCCGCTGGAGGCCGACACTGGACGGTTCCTGGTGCCGCGCCCGCGCATGGTCCGCTACCAGCCGGGTGAGACCGCAGGGTGCGAGCTGGCCGCCGACACCCCCGTGCTGCTCGCCGGCCTTAAGGAAAGTGACGTGAGCTTGGAGCTGGTGCGGGAGGACTTGGGCTTCAGGGGCGCGGCGAAGGTGGTGACAGACGGTGAACGCGGGGGCGTCCCGGCCCTGGTGGTCGGGACCTTGCCGGGCCTGCAGGCCCGGGCAAAGGCCCTTCCTGCAGCCCTGGCCGCCGCGGCCCTGGGCTGCCCCGCGCAGTTGCCGGAGGAAGGCTGCTACCTCGCCGTTGTGCCGGAGGGCGTGGTGGTGGTTGGCGGCAGTGCCGCCGGGGCCCAGCACGGCCTGCAGACCCTCCGCCAGCTCTGCGTCCGGACAGATGCGGGCCGCGTGCGTGTGCCGAAGCTCACGATCGAGGACGCCCCGGCCATGCCCTTCCGCGGCACCTACCAGGGCGGCGTCACCGCAAACCCGGACCGCCTGGCCCGGGCGAAGTACTACGCCCGCCTCAAGCTCAACGCGGTGGTGATGGAAGACGCGCTGCTCTATCACCTCCGGGAGGGGGACAACCTCCAGCGGGTACGGGAGTACTTCGCCTATCTGCGCAGCCTGCACTTGGAGCCGATCCCCCTGGTGCAGAGCTTCGGCTGGGGGATGTATCTGCTGGCGATCGACCCGCAGTGTGTCGAGGGGCGCTGGATGAGGGACCAGCCGATGCGGTTCGCGACCCGCGCGCAAGTTGCCCCCGAGGCTCGGGAGAGCGTCCCCGACGACGGGCGCGAGTATCTGGTCTCGCTCGATGCCCTGACGCCGCTGGGCGTTGTGCTGCGCAACGCCTCCTTCGAACAGGTGGCGGAGAGCCGGGCGGAGGCCTGGGAGGCGGACCGCTGGGCGGAAGCGGAGGGCGCGGCGGTCGTGACAACACACCCGCTGGCAGGCAGACGCTGCTTGCGGCTGAGTCGCCGGACTCGTGGCCAGATGCGCGCCTGGCAGGACTTCGAGGTGCCGCCGGACCGCGCCCTCCAGTTCGTCGCCAACCTCAAGCTGGATAACATCACCGGCCATGGGGCGTACGCGGAGCTCTACCGCCTGGATGAGCAGGGGGAGTTGATCGGCAACCCCACGGCGATGAGCAAATGGATCGCCGGCACGAGCGATTGGGCGCCGCTGAAGCTGAACCTGGACACCGGCGACTGCCGTCGCTACCGGCTGTACCTGCGGATTCAGGACGGGACCGGCACCGCTTGGTTCGACGATCTGCGGGTGACGCACGGCGGAACGCAGTTGCGCAACCTGGTGCATACCGACCAGAACCTGCGAGTGACGGATGTCGACGGCGCGCCGCTGGAGGCCGGCCGCGACTACGAGCTACGCCCCGGCGAGACGAGATTTCCCTTCACTGACGAGGCCGCGCCTTGGCACCTTGTGCGCCTGCCGCAGGGGCGCATCCCCGCCGGCGGGGAGGTGCGCCTGTCCTACGAGTACGCTCCCGTCGGCTCGATGACCTACTGCCCCTCCAACCCTCGGACACAGGAGATCATGCGCGAGGCTCTCGGCACTGTCATCCGCGAGCTGGGCGTCAAGCGGGTCCACATCGGCCACGACGAGCCCCGCTGGCTCAACACCTGCCGCCTCTGCCGCGAACGGAAGCTGACGAATGCGCACCTCTTCGCCGACGAACTCACGCGGATGCGCGAGTTCGCTCGGGCGGCCGACCCGCAAGTGCGGGTGATGATGTGGGCGGACGCCCTGAACCCTTTCCACAACGCCCCGGCACAGGAACTGGAACCGGCGAACGACACCACGCCTAAGGACCTGATCCAGTGCACCTGGTTCTACGACGCCCGCGATGACGTCGTCGAGGCCCGCAGCCTCGAGTACTTTGCCGCTCGCGGCTACGAGACCACGGGCTCGCCTTGGTACGATCTGGAGAACAACTGGGACTGGGCCCAGGAGTGTGCGCGCAGCCGCGAGGCAACCGGCAAGTGCCTGGGGATGATGTACACCTCTTGGACCGACAACCCCAACGAGGACCCGTGGGCAGGGCTATCGGTGGCTGCCGCCTTCGCCTGGAACCCCGACGATCCGCCGGCCCTGGAGATGCTGCCCTGGTCACCCGCGGAGCACAACCGCGCCTGGGGGGTGCTGCCGCAGAAGTGAAGACCTTTGTCGCTTGACGCGCCGCAAGTCGACAGAGGTTTCGACAAAGGTCCCGACCAAGACAACGCATGAATCGGGGTCACATCTCGACAATCGACAAGTGACGGGGGCGCAAAGCGAGTTGATCTGGGGCCACGTCCATTGAGGATCGAGCGGGCCGGCGGGTGGTATCGCCTGACCAGCCTGGGATTGGGGAAGACAGATCGGCAGCAGATGGGAGTCGGAGCGCGCGAGGCACCGGAGGCCCGGACGGCGCAGGAGCGGATCGCACGGTTGCGGCGCCACCGGTGGAGTTGGTATCGGGCGTATGTGGGAAGAGGCAAACGCCCCGAATGGCTGGAGCGTGCGTGGCTGTTGACATTGGGTGGGGGCATGAAGGAAGCGCGGGCAGGCAACTATCGGGAGTATGTCGAGTCGCTGGTGCGGGAGGGGTTGGAGAGGAGTCCGTGGGAGGAGTGGCGGGAGCGGGTGGTACTGGGCGATGAAACGTTCCTGCAACAGCTCCGCGCGCACGTGACGGGAGACCTAGGAGAGCAAGGGGGCGCAAAACGGCTGGCCCGGTCGCGTCCGAGGCTGGAGGAAGTCATCGCGAACGTGGAGAAGGTGACGGGGCGGATCTGGGGGGAGATTCGGGATCAGTACGGGGATGACGGGCGGGACCTGGCATTGCATATCGGGCGGCGGGCCTGCGGGTTGAAGCTGGGGAACTGGCGGCGGCGGCGGGGATGATCCATTACATGGCGGTGTCGGCCGCCCTGCGGCGGTATGAGCGGCGGCCGCAGCGGAGCACCTCCGGGCGGGAACGGTTGAAACAAGTATCCGAAATGTAGAATGTCGAGATGTGACCCCGCTTTTCACTACTTCAGTTCGTTGCCGACCTGGGCGATGATCTGGCGGCAGGCGAGCTTCCGCGCCGTCGCCAGCGTGTCCTTGAGCGGCGCCAGAATCCGCTGGGCGCCGCCGGGGGTCACCAGCGGGCTGCCGGTATCGCATGCCAAGCCAACCACCTCCATGCCCAATTCCTCGCACGGAAGGTTGCTTTTCGATCAGGTTCATTCCGCGCATTCTCCGTCGCGGTCTGCGCGGATCCCAACACCGCATTCCCAATCCGGTACAGGGAGTTCTCGGTACGGATGATCAAGGCTTCGCCATCGACGGCCGGCGTGGCTCGGAGCGGCTGGTGCTCGAGGGCGTTGGTCGCGATGATGTCCAGTGTTCGTCCTGCCTGTATGATCGTCGTAAGGGCGTCCTCGTTGAACAGATAGATGTGATTGCGTGCGTGAATGGGGGATGCCGAATACTGGCCTCGCAGCCGCTCATTCCAAACGAGCTTGCCGGTCTTCGCCTCCAGGCAAGTCGCGACGCCACCACGGTTGACCAGGAACAACAGTTCCCCGACCAGCAACGGTGAGCACCGTTGAGGCATGCTCCTGGTTTGCTTCCAGGCAACGTGGGTATCGGTCACATCGCCGTCACCATCCGCCCGGATTGCCCACAACTCGGGATTGTCGTGGTCGATCAAGGCGAACACCAGATTGTGGCCAAAGACCGGGCGGGGCGAGACGGAAAAGCCGCGATGCCGGATGCGCCATAATTCCCGACCGTGCAAGTCGTACGCGTAGACCGCGCGTCCTCCAGGACTGACCACCTGCAGGCCGTCGCCGCGCGGCACCACCATGGGCATGCAAAACGCCTTGCGGTGGTGGACGGGAATGTCGGTGAAATCGATGGATCGCAGCGTCTTCCACACGGTTTCGCCTGTGGCCCTGTCCAGGGCAATGATGTATTGGACGTCGCGGCCATCGACGTGGACAACGACTTTGCCATCGATCAAGGTGGGCGAACTGGCGGGGCCGGCATCGACTTCATGGTCACAATTGAGGTCGCGGCGCGTCCAGAGGGTTCGACCCGTCGCGGTGTCCAGGCAGGCTGTTCCATACGTTCCGAAGTGCACGAAAACGCGACCCTCCTCAATGACGGGCGTCGGCGTGGCATACGTATTTTCGGGCGTGATCCGCATCGGATTCTCGACCTCGAAGACGGGCAGGTCATGCACGATCCTGCCAGTGTCTTTGTCGACGCACACCGCGAACAGCCGATGACCGTCTCGGGTGGCGGTGGTCAGCCACACCTGATTGCCCCCGACGACCGGGGATGACCAGCCACGGTCATGAATCGCCGTTTTCCAGGCCACATTACGGGATTCGTCCCAGGCGAGCGGCAGATTCGTTGCCGTTGTGTGTCCGTCGCCGTTCGGCCCGCGGAATTGCCACCAGGCTTGCTCGGTAGCCTGCGTCGCTCGCGACCAGAGGGTGAGCGCCAATGGGAGAGACACGGCCCATCGGTGAACCGACGCCCATCCCCAACTACGAAGACATCGTCTCATCAACCAGTAGGAGTTTGCCTTTTCCAAGTGGCTGAATTGTGGCTGGCCAGAAGGCCTGATTCAAGGCGAAACGGGGCAGAATCACAGTGCATCTGTCGGTTGTCGGTGGGAATCGAGTATGCGCCGCGTGGCAGCCTGCCTGCCGCGCCGCCGCGCTTTGCGACGCAGCCAGGGCACGCGGCCTACAGCGGGAGTCTCCATTTGTTGTAGGCCCGGTGCCCTCACCGGGCGACAGAATGCCAACAACTATCTCGTCTGCGCCTGGGTCTGCCGGTCAGCCAACCGCTTCAGCTACGACCCGGACAGCAGGGACGACTACCTGGGTTTCCGGGTGGTGCTGGCCCCAGGTCAGCGAGCCAGACGGTCGAGTGGGAATTCCCAAGCCTCGGCTCGGCGCATCATATCGGCCCAGGTCACCTCGCTCTTCGTGTAGGCGGCGGTGCGTCCGAGGATGGTTGTCAGGTTGCTGCGCACGCTGGGGGCGACGGTCGGGTTGCTGAAGTCGCCCTGGACGATGCTGGCGTGGAAGGCCTTGACGTTGTTCTCGACGCCCTCGGCGTAGATGCGGCTGGTCTGGCCGCCGTTGTACTTGTCGTCGCAATGCACCACCACCGCGCCGCCGTAATGGGTGTCGATCGTGCCTTCCGTTCCGTAGATGCGGCACTGGATGTCGTCCCAGTGGCGTCCAACCTGTTTCGAGGAGAAACTGATCAGCACGTCGTTGGGGAACCAGAACACCACCGCGAAGTGATCCCAGCAGTCGCCGGCGAACGGGCGCGCCCGGCCGCCGGTGCCGAAGGCGCGGACCGGGGCCGCGTCGAGGATCCAGGTGCAGACGTCGAGGGAATGGATGTTCTGCTCGGTGATGACGTCGCCGCTGAGCACGCGGTCGACGGCCCAGGCGCGGACGCGCGCCTCGGGATTGCCGATGTTCTTCCTGTACTCATCATCCATGCCCTGGAAATAGAGGCTGCATTGGTAGGTGGACTCGCCGCTGACGAGTTTGCCGATGGCGCCCGCATGCACGCGTTTCACGGCCTCGATGTAGGCTGGCTGGGCGCGTGTCTGGAAATCGACCAGGAACGCCCGTCGGTTGGCGGTGGCCAGGCGTCCGCTTTCGGCGATGGACAGGCAGCCGGGCACGTCCACGGCCGCCGGCTTGGCCAGGTAGACGTGCTTGCCCGCCGCGACGGCGTCGGCGGCCTGCATCGGGTGGAAGAACGGCGGCGATTGGATGGCGACCGCGTCGACCTTGTCCAGCATGCGTCGGTACCCATAGAGGCCGCTGAAGCGCATCGCCTCCGGGATGCCGTGCTTGGCCCCCGCCGCGTCGGCCTTGTCCTGGAAGTAGTCGGCGCAGGCGACCACGTCGAATCCACCCTGCTTCTTGAAGTAATCCAGAATCCACGTGCCCCGCCCTCCGCAGCCGATCAAGCCGAGTCTGATTTTCGCGTCGGCGTCCGCCCCGCGCACCAACTGCGGGCTGAGCACGCCGAATCCCAGCGCGGTGGCGCCGGCACCGGCGCCGGCCAAGAACTGGCGGCGGTTCAAGGGGGTGGATGATGGCAGTGGGGCGGATG
>JAXGQW010000118.1:0-11479 GCA_040766265.1 Verrucomicrobiota bacterium | reverse complement strand
AGGCATAGGAGGGTTCGCTTCGGACGGGCGGACGTTCAACAAGAGCCGTTCCCGGAGTCAAGCCGGGCGTTGTCGGCGATGGGGCCCGCCTTCAGACGGCAGCCAGGCACATCGGCGCACCTCATGACCCGGCCCTGCAGCCGATGTGTGCCTCCAGTTTCCCGCTCGACGCCCCCTGGCGGTGTGCGGTTGCATGGAGCCCATGTCGACAACTTCTTATCACATGGCGCCGGACGCCTTCCGCCGGCACGGTCATGCGGTCGTGGACTGGATCGCGGACTACCTCGAACGCGTCGAGTCGTACCCGGTTCTTGCGCAGGTTGCGCCCGGGCAGGTCCGCGCCAGCCTGCCGCCGTCGCCTCCGGCCCAGGGTGAACCATTCGAGGCGATGCTGGCGGACGTCGGGAAGTTGATCCTGCCCGGCATCACGCATTGGCAGTCGCCGAGTTTCTTCGCCTTCTTCCCCGGTAACAACTCGGGGCCGTCGATCCTCGGAGACCTGCTCTGCTCTGGGCTGGGGGTTCAGGGAATGCTCTGGGCGACCAGCCCCGCCTGCACGGAACTCGAGACGCACGTGCTCGATTGGGTGGTCGACATCCTGGGCCTGCCCGCCCATTTCAAGTCCAATGCCGCCGGCGGCGGGGTGATCCAGGACTCCGCTTCGAGCGCGGCCGTCTGCGCCCTGCTGGCCGCTCGCGAGCGCGCGACCCAGGGCGAGAGCAACCGCCGCGGGTGCGACGGACGACTCGTCGCCTACGGCTCGACCCAAACACATTCCTCGATCGAGAAGGCGATGGGCGTCGTGGGGATGGGACGCGACAATCTGCGCCTGATCGACGTGGACGACTCCTTCGCCATGCGTCCCGATCTCCTCTTGGCGCAGATCCGACGCGACCGGGCGGCGGGCCTGGCGCCGTGTTTCGTCTGCGCCACGGTGGGCACCACATCCTCGAATGCGATCGATCCCCTGCAGGCGATCGGACGCATCTGCCGGGAAGAACAGCTCTGGATGCATGTGGATGCCGCGATGGCCGGGACGGCCGCGGTGTGTCCCGAGTACCGTTTTCTTCAGGACGGTCTCGATGCGGCCGACAGCTACTGTTTCAATCCGCACAAGTGGATGTTCACCAACTTCGATTGCGACTGCTTCTTCGTCGCCGACCGCGCCGCGCTGATCCGCGCGCTGTCGATCCTTCCCGAGTACCTGCGCAACCAGGCGACCCAAAGCGGCGCGGTGATCGATTACCGCGACTGGCACGTGCCGCTCGGACGGCGCTTCCGGGCGCTCAAGCTGTGGTTCGTGATCCGTCATTACGGGGTCGAGGGCCTCCGCCACCATGTCCGCCGCCACATCGAGTTGGCGCAGACGTTCGCCCGCTGGGTCCGGGCCGACGACCGATTCGAGTTGGCCGTTCCGCCCCCTCTGAACCTGGTCTGTTTCCGGCATCGCGGAGGCGACGATGTCAATCAGCGGCTCATGGACCGTCTGAACGCGACAGGCCGGCTCTATCTGACGCACACGAGATTGGGCGGGCGCCTGACTCTCCGGCTTTGTGTGGGACAGACCTGCACCGAGGAACGCCACGTCCGCGCCGCATGGGACCTTATCAGGCAAAGTGTTGAGTGTTGAGTGTTGAGTGTTCGTCCCCAAGCCGGTGCGCCCACCGCACAGAGACGGGCGTGAACCGGAAAGAGCACAGAGAGCGGTACAAAGCGGCGGGGATGCGGCCAGCAGGATCAACGTCTCGGTGCCAATCTGTGTTCCGTCCTGAATCCGTGTGGGGACTGTCTGCGCACTCAAATCGGTGAGGGTCTCCACACAGATTCAGGGCGGAACACAGATGGAGAGGGAGAGAGGCGGTGTGTCGGCCTCCGGGGGTGGTGTGTCCTGGGGATTGAGTCCTTTGCGTTCTTTGCGGTTGGTTCCGCCTCGGTCGGGGGCGAACAAGCTGGCTGCATCTGAACGCCGGGATCGCGTGGCGGGTGGCTGCAAGCTGGGTCTGCAATTTGAAGCTGCACCGTCCAAAAAGAAGAACTCGACGGTAAACAGAGGCGCGATGAAGCTACCGGATGGTTTGCTGACAGGGGCAGTCATCCAGAGTAACTGTGTCAACATCGTCACCATCAAGCTACGGGATCGGCCCTAACGCGCTCCACTGGACTGCTCGGAAGCTTGTGGCGAGCAGCGATACCCTACATCGCGTCCAGAGCGGGGGAGACTGCCGCGATATTTCTCTTAGCCCGCATTTCTCACCAACTGGTGATGTCATCTGACCGCTCACCGTCACATTTCACCTGAAATGCGGGCTCTCAGACCCGGAAATCTCACCCGCGGACCGTCCGGAATGCCGCGATCGCTCCACTGGTGAGATTTCCGGGTAAGAGTCCGTTCCCTCGTTTCGCCGAGCCGGACACTGCCGGCCCCCGCGTGTCGGCCGCTACACCAGCCGGTACCAGTTGTCCCGCTGACGCGGCTCGTACCCGATGTCGCGGATCAGGCGGCGCATGTCGTCGGCGGTCATGCGGAAGGTGGCGCCGGCCTGGGCCACGACGTTCTCCTCGATCATGATGCTGCCCAGGTCGTTGGCGCCGAACTTGAGGGCGACCTGGCCGATTTCCGGTCCCTGGGTCACCCAGGAACTCTGCACGTTTTCGAAATTGTCGAGGTAAATGCGGGCCAAGGCCTGGGTGCGCAGATAATCGCAGCCCCCGGCCATGCGGGCTTCGAGCCGCGTGTTCTCCGGTTGGAAGGTCCATCCGATGAACGCCGTAAACCCGCCGGTCGTCTCCTGCTGTCGACGCAGCCGATCGAGATGCTCGATCCGGTCCTCGATCGTCTCGACGTGTCCGAACATCATCGTGGCGCTCGATCGCAGCCCCAGCCGATGCGCCGTGTCCATCACCTCGAGCCACTCGTCCGTCATCGCCTTGCGCGGCGAAACGGCCCGACGCACCCGGTCCACAAGGATCTCCGCGCCGCCGCCCGGAATCGAGCCGAGCCCGGCCGCCCGGAATTGCCGGAGGATCTCGTCGAGCGGCAGTTGAAACACATTGCGGAAATGGACGAACTCGCTTGGGCTGAAGCCGTGGATGTTGATCCGCGGGTACTTCGCCTTGATCCGCGCCATGAGATCCAGGTACCATGAAAGCGGCAGGGTCGGATGATGCCCGCCCTGCAAGAGAATCTGCGTCCCGCCCAGGGCCGCCGTTTCCCCGATCTTCTGGTCCATCTCTTCCGGGGTGATCACATAGGCATCCGATTGCCCTTCGCGGCGGAAGAACGCGCAGAATTTGCAGCGGACGTCGCAGATGTTGGTGTAGTTGATGTTGCGGTCGACAATGTAGGTCACGATCTCGTTGCCGCGCCCGTCGTAGGCGCCGGCCTTCGCGAGTTCGCGTCTGCGATTCGCCAGCAACCCCAGTTCAGCCAGCGGTAATCGGTACAAACGCAGGGCCTCGGCAGCATCCACCCGCCGGCCATCCCAGACCTTCTGCAGCAAGCCGTCGAGCGGGGCGTCATTGTCGTCCATCAGGCTGGAGAATGACTCGAACCGGGCGGCTCGACAAGCCCCGCGAGCCCCTGGCCCGAGGCGACGGTGCATCTGGTTGCTGTCGGTGTCATGTCGCCCGGTGAGGGCGCCGGGCCCTGGGGTTTTGGACATTATTCGGATCGGACTTCATCGCACACGTCATCGCACACGTCATCGATCCGTGGCGGGCGGCATGAAGAGGCAAGGATGTTCTCCCTGGACACATTGATGGTGGACGATCAAGCACTGGCCAGCGCCGCCAGTCTGGCGCGGCACTCCCTGTCGCGGGACAAAGGACACGCGGTTGCCGATCCGTTGTTGCGCGCTTCTGAGAGTGTCGTGCTCAACCTGGCCGATGCTGCGTGGTTTGGGCTCGGGCTGATCGAACAGAGCCTGCCCAACGATGAAGTGTGCGATGAAGTGTGCGATCAAGGCCCTGTAGCCACATCGACAAGCATCAAGAATGTCCAAACTCCAGCGCCGGGTCAGGGGACCCGGGCCCGATCAACGGATGGAGACTCCTGCTGTAGGCCGCGTGCCCCCACGCGGCGCAAACTCGATGCCCACAGCCAACCTCCAGACGCACTGTCGAGACGATGAGCGTCACCACCCGGAGTCTCTCCCGCGACTGCGCATAGGGGTCAGGCTTGAAGGGAGCTCAGATGCGGAGCTTGCACGGAAGCTGCACGGGCACGAGCGCGTTTGGTGGCGCGAAGTCCCGCGTTGCGCATACGCGTCAACCTGACGAGACCTCCCCCGCTGTTCCCGGGAGCAGCGCTGTCGATGTTGTCTAAGTCGTTGGTTCGGCGTTCGTTGTGGCAGTCGCCCATGCTCTGGTCGGCGTCGAGGTCGCGGAGCGTGTGGAGTGCGGCGGTTTACCGCCGCTTTTCGAGGACGGTTCTTTGTGCATTCTCATACCATACCAAAGCGGTGCTGAAGCACACGCACTCCAGACGCTTCGCGCCGCCGGACGCGCTCGTGCCCGGGCAGCTTCGGTCCAAGATCCGCATCTCAGCCGCCCTAAGGTTGACGCGCATGCCCGACCGCGGGACGGCTCCGGAACCACAATTCATGGGAAAAGAATGGCAATAACTTGGGATTGTCTGCCGCCGGTTCTCGGTGTCTGCTTGTGGCATGGCAGATGCCGCGAACCAAGCAGCCGTCCACAGTGCGACACCGGACTTGAAGGTGGCCCAACGTCAACGTTCGGGCTCGACGGGGTCAGTGCGGGCCGACCGGTTGCCGCCGCATTCGATCGAGGCTGAGATGGGGGTGTTGGGGTGCGCGCTGATGGCGCCCGGCGAAGCGCTGGGACGCTGCATCGAGCGGTTCAAGCACGGGGCGATGGTGTTCTACGACCTGCGGCACCAGGTGATATTCAACGCGTTGGTCGAGTTGCTCGATCGCCAGGCCGTGATCGATGTCGTCACGGTCGGACAGCACCTCAAGGACCGCAACCAGCTCGATGCGATGGGCGGTTTCGCCTACCTCTCGACGCTGATCGAGACCGTGCCCTCCGCGGCGAGCCTCGACTACTATGCGGACATCGTGCGCGAGAAGTTCGTGTTGCGCCGCATGATCCAGACGTGCACGAACGTCATCACCCGCGCCTACGAGGAGCAGAGCGACGTCGACGGGCTGCTGGACGAGGTGGAACGGGACATCCTGCAGGTCAGCGAGGATCGGATCGAGCCCCCGTCGCGGACGATCAAGGACCTGGTGGCCGATTCGGTCAAGACCATCGAGGACTACTTCCATCGGCGGGGGGCGCTGAGGGGGCTGGGGACGGGGCTGGCCGACCTGGACAAGATAACCGGTGGGTTGCATGAGGGTGAGATGGTTGTGATTGCGGCCCGGCCGAGCATGGGGAAGACCTCGTTGGCGATGAACATCGTCGAGCATGTGGCGTCCGAACTGCGGCAGCCGGTTGGGGTGTTCAGCCTCGAGATGACGGCCGAGTCGCTCGTGATGCGCATGCTCTGCTCCCTGGCGCGGGTCAATCTCAGGAGCATTCGGGAGGGGTTCATGTCCGAGCGCGACTTTCCCAAGCTGATCACGGCGACGGGGAAGCTTTCGGGGGCCCCGCTCTACGTGGACGACACGGGCGGTCTCTCGATTTTGCAGTTGCGGGCGCGGGCGCGTCGGATGTGGCAACAATTTGGGGTCAAACTGTTTGTCATTGACTATCTGCAACTGCTCCACTCTACTGCGCGCCGGGCCGATCAGAACCGTCAGCAGGAAATTTCGGACATTTCGAGCGGGATCAAGAGCCTGGCGAAGGAACTGAAGGTCCCCGTCATCGTCCTGAGCCAGTTGAATCGCGAAGTGGAACGTGACAAGAGCCGGAAGCCCCGACTGTCGGACTTGCGCGAATCGGGGGCGATCGAGCAGGATGCGGACGTGGTGGGGCTGCTGTATAAGGCGGATCCGTCCAATCCCAAGAAGGCGGCCGGAGCGGAGGATGAGGACGAGGAAGCGACCGAAGCGGACGGGGCGCCGGTGAACCTGTTGATCGCCAAGCAGCGCAACGGGCCGGTTGGGGATGTTTTTTTGACATTCCTGCGGTCCTATACCCGGTTCGAAACTGCGTCGAGAATTCCGGAAGATGTGGCCTAGCGTGACCAAAGCCATGAGATGTCGGCCGAGATTGAGCCTTGCGCTTGGAGCGGCGGTGCTGCTTGGGGCGAACAACCCGGCGCTCCGGGCCCAGGAAGCCCCGCGGGTCAGTGCGATCGAAATCAAGCATGTCGGCCCCCCGGCGGTCAGCGACGCGCTCATCCGCGCCCAGATCCGGGTCAAGGAGGGCGACCCGTACAAGCCCGGGAGCGTCGCGGACGACGTCAACGGCCTTTGGAGAACCGGTTATTTCTACAACATCCGCGTCATCGAGGAGCCTTCGGACGCGGGGCTCAAGCTTATCTACCTGGTCCAGGGCAACCCGACGCTCACGCAGATCAATTTCAACGGCAACCGGAAGTTGAGCGACGGGAAGCTCAGGAAGAAGCTGACCTCGAAGGTGGGCGAGCCTCTCAACGAGCGCAAGCTCTTCGCTGACACGCAGGAGATACTCAAGCGCTATCAGAAGGCCGGCCTGCAGAAGACCGAGGTCAAGTACGTGCCGGTGATCGACGAGGCGCTCGGCAAAGGCACCGTGACCTTCGAGATCGTCGAGGCGCCCAAGGTCAAAATCGACGACGTGGTGTTTGTGGGCGCCCAGGGGTTCAAGCAGAGCAAGCTGCGCCGGGTGATCAAGACCCGGCGCCACTGGATGTTCTCCTGGCTGACCGGCAGCGGCGTGTTCAAGGACGAGCAGTTCGAGGACGACAAGGATCGGCTGGCCGAGTTCTATCGCAACGAGGGGTATATCGATTTCCAAATCCGCGAGGTGAAGTTCGAACAGACCAATCCGAAGCGGATGCTGATCCGCATCTACACGGACGAAGGCGCGCGCTACCAGGTCGGCTCCGTCGATTTCCAGGGCAACAAGCTCTTTACGGCCTCCGAGATCCAGACCCGGGCCGTCACCCGCGAGGGCAACAAGGTCCGACGCGGCCTCTCGATGGGGCCCGGCGAAGTGTTCACGCCTCGAGGGTTGTCCAGGGACCGCGAGGCCGTCCAGGACTTCTACGGCTCGCGCGGGTACATCGACGCCCAGGTGTCTCCGGCGCGCGTTCCCAACACCGCGGCGGGCGCCATCGACCTCACGTACAAGATTGACGAGGGCAGGAAGTCTTACGTCGAGAAGATCGACATCAAGGGCAACACCCGCACGAAAGACAGGGTCATCCGACGCGAACTCGCGGTGCATCCGGGCGAGGTCTTCGACATGGTGAGCGTGAGGCTGAGCACCAACCGACTGTACGGCCTGAATTACTTTGCCAAGATCGACGCCCAGCCCGAGCCGACCGATGTGCCTGACCGCAAGAACCTGGTGATCGCGGTCGAAGAAAAGAACACCGGCGATTTTCGCGTGGGCGCCGGCTTCAGCTCGGTGGATGAACTGGTGGGATTCGTCGAAGTCAGCCAGGGGAATTTCGACCTCTTCAAGTGGCCGTATTTCCTCGGGACGGGCGCGGGGCAGAAGCTTCGGGCGCGGGTGCAGCTTGGAACACAGCGCAAGGACTTCCTGCTCACGTTCATCGAGCCTTGGTTCCTCAACCGCAAGCTGGCGCTTTCAACCGATTTCTACCATCGGGAACTGAGCTACTACAGCGACCTCTACGACACCGTGCTCAGCGGAGTCCGGGTCGGTTTGACCCGCACGCTCTGGAACGACTTCTGGCTGGGAAGCGTCGGCTACGAAATCCAAAACGTGGGCATCGTCGACATGCCCAACGAACCCGAGGATCCCGACAAGGACCCCGTGCCGCAGGAGATCCGGGCCGAGGAAGGATACACCCTGGTCTCGAAGATCTTCGGCTCGATCGCCTACGACACCCGCAACAGCGTGCTGCTTCCCAACCGCGGCCAGCGCACCGCCCTCGAATCCGAGATCGCCGGCGGGCCGCTGGGCGGGGACACGGATTTCTACAAACTGCAACTCCGCTCCGCGCGCTACATCCGCGGTTTGGCCCCCGGACATGTGCTCGAGTTGAGCGGGCGCATCGGTGTCGTCGACAATTACGGATCCGACGACCTGGTGCATCTCTTTGACCGGTTCTTCCTGGGCGGCATGTACACCCTGCGCGGCTACAAGTTTCGCGAGGTCGGCCCCTACGATTCCCGGGGCCAGGAGCCGATTGGCGGACGCACCTACTGGTTCGGCTCGGCCGAATACAGCATCCCCATCATTGAACGTTTGCGCCTTGCGGTATTCTATGACATAGGCAATGTGTATTCGTATTCCTACAGTTTCGATACGCTGCCCGATGATTATGGACCGCATCCATATGGCCCCTATAGCGACAACTGGGGGGTGGGAATCCGTTTCAATATTCCCATGCTCGGCCCGTTGCGCCTCGACTACGCCTGGCCCATCACCCACGACAACTACACGGACGACTCTGGCCGGTTCCAGTTTGGCGTCGGCTTCACCCGCGAGGATTACTAACCACTCAAAACCCAATCCAATGCTGCATCGAATGAACCTCTCGCTCACGAAAACACTCATCCCCTCCCTTAGCGCCCTCTGCCTCGGCATCGCCTTGACCGGCCTGACCCCGACCGCCCAGGCCCAACCCAAAGTCGCCGTCATCAACCTCAAGACCGTCTTCGACGGCTACTGGAAGACCAAACAGTCCGACGTCTCGATCAAGGATCGCCAGGCCGAGTTCGAAAAGGAACGGAAGAAGATGGTCGAAGACTACCAGAAGGCCAACGACGAGTATCGCAAGATGAGCGAAAGCGCCAGCGACCCCGCGGTCTCGGGCGATGAACGCGACCGGCGCAAGAAGACCGCCGAGGGCAAGCTGGGCGAAATCAAAGAGATCGAGCAGAATATCCAGCAGTTCGACCGCCAGTTCCGTACCCAGATCACCGACCAGATCAAGCGGATGCGCGACAACATCATGCGCGAGATCATCGAGGTGGTCACGTCGAAGGCCAAAGCCGGCGCCTACAACCTGGTCCTCGACGCCGCGGCCGAAAGCGTCAGCCAGACCCCCGTCATCCTCTTCAACTCCGGCACTCCCGATATGACCGAGGAGGTCCTCACCGAACTCAACGCCAAGGCCCCTCCCGGTTCCCTCGACAAGGCAAACGAACCGAAAACCCCATAGCCCGGTTCGTTGCCAGGCTCCGCGCTCGACCTGATCCGGGCTGGCTTGATGACCGCGGCTTTCTCCCCCGCGCGACTCGGCAACATCCGACGTCACGCGGTGTGCGAGAGCCTCTTCTAACCCGCATAGCAGTCCTCTTTCGGAGTCTGACCGCCCTGTGCGCTCACGGGGTATGAAACATGCGGGCTAGAGGCTGGCCCGGAGTTCCCGATAGTCCTGGGTCCGATTCAACGCCTCGAGGCGCCGCACCCAACCCTCGTCCCCGGGCCGCACGAAGGACCCGCCCGGACAGGCCAGGCCTTCGTCGGACAGACCGGCGAAGACCGTGATCGGCCGTCCCTCCGCCCGCACCAGGGCGCGCGCCACATCGGCCAGGTGGGGAGGACTGTACTCGCCGCGCCGGAAGCTCTCTTCCAGAGGCGTGCCAGAGGCCACATACGTCGGGTTCAAATGCAGATTGATCTGAACCCCGGTTTCGCCCGCCCACCTGCTCAGGTAGTCGATGGCGGCATGAATGTCCTTCACACCCGCCTCATCGCTCATTTGAGGCACCGGCTTCTGCATGAAGTAGCACTTGAGCCTAAACCCGTATCGAGCCACGGTCCGGACCAGGTCCTCGAATTGCTCGAGCTTGAGGCCTTTGCGGAAAACCCCGTTGCGGATCTGGTCGTCAAACGCCTCGAATCCGATCGCCAATTCGAGCGCCGTCGGCGTTTCGCCCTCCTGCAAGGCCCGCGCGATGAACTCGAGTTCGGGCGGGTCCACATACTCGATCCGGGTTTCCAAGGTGAGGACCGCCAAGTGCGGCAGGTGCTGGTTGAGCCTGGCGATCAAGTAGATCAGCGCCGTTGACGAGAATGTCTCCTGGTCCAGAACCGATCCGTTGTTGCTGACGATCACCTTCCGGAGTTCAGACGCCTTCGCGGCCACAACCGGGTCATCGAGCAGGTTGTCGACCTGGTCCATCAACGCGCGAAATCCCACCCGCCGCGCCGACATCAGAGCCGGCAGATTGCACCCCAGGCACTGGGACCAACGACAGGCTTGCGTGTAAAAAACCACGAACAGAACCAGGCCCTCGATCGATTCCTGAAACCAGTACATCGCCGGGCGCCTCGGATCGTGGGCCTCGTCGAACGTGTAGTCTTTGTGGCTGTGCCGGGTGGCCTGGAGAATCCTGGTCGCGACGCCATCGAGGGCGCCGGCTGAGGCGGCAGCGTGCACGCCACACACACTGCACCAGACCCGCCCGAAGGCAAGAGTCTAACGAGGCGCGCCTCAGACCACATCCACTCCGGGAGGTTCTAATCGGCGACAGAGGATTACGATTACGATTACGATTACGATTACGATTACGAGCGGGAACCTTCGGTTCATGGTCTCCGTGCGCATTCAACCGTTGAATGTCAATGCTTCCCATGAGGAGTGCACGGGTCATGCGAAGTCTCTCCGGTTCGCTCCCGCCGCCAACTGACCCGCGCCTGGTCAGACTCTATGCTGACTTTCAACCGCTCTGAGTCAGCATAGAGTCAGCATAGAGTCAGCACAGGCCCCCTTTTTCAGCATAGGATTCAGCATAGGATTCAGCATAGAAGTCTCGGGAGCGGCGGTTGCCAAAAAAATGTGCCGCGTCCGATCCCCATTCTCGGGCCCGACCGCGCGCGCCCCAACCCCGGCTCGATCGCACCCTGCGCGCCGTCGGGTCGCGGTTGCCCGGTCCGGTCTCTTCTCACTCGACGCCAAGATGTTGCGGGCACGGGATCCGATCGATGGCCCAGCCTCGCCCCGACCATGCGCCGGGTGCGCAACCGCCTCGCGAACTGAAGGAGAATGGCAGTCACAGACCTGCGCGCGCTGTTTAATGTGCCACGGCAGCCAGACTTGGCACGCCGGGTGCAGTGGCGCCTCTGGAAGGGAATCAAGGGCCACGAAATCAGGTCCTCCCGAGTGGGAGGAACGGCGGGTGCCGACGGAACTAACCTCGGTCATGAGGCGAAGGCCTTGGCCGAACCGTGTGCGCGCCGGCACCTGCTTGGTTGGTCGACGGCTGTCATGAAAATGCACCGAGGACCGTCATCGCAAAGCGGCGGTGAACCGCACGCACTCTCCCCCGGCCGCGGGACTTCGCGACTCCGCCACCCCGCGCGCGAAGGGGCGAAGCCTTTGGAGTGCGTGTGCTTCAGCACCGCTTTGCCATGGGACATGAACAGCAACAGTCAACAAAAAGTGGCC
>JAXGQW010000117.1:0-11717 GCA_040766265.1 Verrucomicrobiota bacterium | reverse complement strand
CGCCGGAGAACTTCCTTTTCAGTTTCAAGGTCACCGACACAATCACGATCAAGAAGTTTCCGAACCTGGCGCGATTCGGCGATCGCGCGGGCAAGGCCAACGACCAGTTCCTCGACGCGGAT
Organism: Verrucomicrobiota bacterium; assembly: GCA_040766265.1. Classification (GTDB taxonomy): domain Bacteria; phylum Verrucomicrobiota; class Verrucomicrobiia; order Limisphaerales; family J093; genus MWFF01. The sequence continues at coordinate 11,595 of JAXGQW010000117.1, read as the reverse complement.
TTGTTTGCGAAGGCGTTTCTCGAACCGTGCGAGGCGTTCCGTCCGAAGGTCGGGCTGTTGATCTTCGAGTTCTCCCGTTTCTGGCCGGCGGACTACAGCCGGGGGCGGGATTTCCTGGCCGACCTCGACATGTTTCTGGGCCGTCTGCCGGGCGGGTGGCCGTACGGCGTGGAACTGCGCAACAGCAACTGGCTGCACCGGGACTATTTCGAGTGTCTGAGCCGGCGGCGGGTTGCGCATGTGTTCAACTCCTGGGGGGCCATGCCGCCAGTCGGGGAGCAACTGTCCCTGCCCGAGAGTCGCACGCATCCCGAGTTGGTGGGCGCCCGGTTCCTCCTCAAGCCCGGCCGGCGGTACGAGGAGGCGGTGCAGAGGTTTCAGCCGTACGACAAGATCAAGGAGGTGAACGAGGAAGCCCGTGCGGCGGGGGCGGCGCTGATTTCGGAAGGCGCCACCACACCGGGCCGGAAGACGTTCATCTACGTCAACAACCGGCTCGAAGGCAACGCCCTCGAGACACTCGATGCGATGGTCGGTCTGGTGTTTGTGCCATCGACTCCGCCGCAACAAGGCCCGCAGTGAAATCGGTCGTCGGCCCGCGCTTCAGGGCGGCCCGGACCCGTTTTGCGCTTGGCGGCGCGCCGCGTGGATGGGTGAGTCCGCCGCCGTCATTTCTTGCGCCGATCGTTGGACTTCTGATTGAGCTTCTCGTAGTCCGCTTTCCATTCAGTTTCCATGTCACGGATGCCGGGCATGTTCTCGCGGGCATGATCGACGGCCTCGGCGGCGTCCCGCGGGCTGGGAAGAACGGTGGGGCGGATCAAGACGAGCATTTCGGAGCGTTTGGCCTCCTTGGACGTGCTTCGGAATAGGCCGCCGATTCCGGGGATGTCTTTGAGGATCGGCACTCCGGATTTGGACTTGCTCTTCTGGGCGCGTATGTAGCCGCCGAGGATGATGGTATCGCCATCCTGGACCGACACGGTGGCGCTGGCGGAACGGTGGGTTGTGTTGGGCATCTTGCCTACGTTGGCGATCTCGGTGTAACCGGTGATCTCCTCGATATTCTGATCGATCTCCATGACGACCAGTCCGTCGGGTGTGATGTAGGGTGTGACATCGAGGTAGGTCTGCACATCAAGTTGCTGCAACTGCGCGCTGGGGCCGTAGCCAAGGCCGCCGTAGCCGCCGTAGTAGGTGCTGGTCACGTACGGCACCGACTCGCCGACCGTGAAGTTGGCAGGGGTGGCGTGGCTGGTCTGGACGCGCGGCGTGGCGAGGATTTCGCCCTTGCCGTTCGAGGCCAGGGCCTTCACGGCGACGTCGAGATCGTCGCTGTATTTGCCGAAGTAGCTGAAGCCGCCCGGCAGCCCGCTGCCGTCCACGATGTTGGTGATGGCATCGAGGAACGACGGGCTGTTCCTGGCGGCGGCAAGGGACGTGAGTTTGCCCGTCTGCTGCTGCCGCATGAACGTGGAGACGCCGAACTCGAAATTGTCGTTGAGCTGAACATCCATGATAATGGCCTCGATCAGCACCTGGGCAAGGAGGCGATCGACCTTCTCGACGATGTTGGTGATCATCTTCATGTCGTCTTTGGTCGCATAGACGATCAGCGAGTTCGACCGCTCATCCGGGATGATCTTGGCATCCACAACCAACTGGCCTTCGCCCATCGCAGACATCCGGCTGACCAGGCCCTGCAGGCGCTGGTTGAAAGTGCTGGCGGCGCCCGCCTGCCCGAGCTGCCCGGCTTGCCCGACCTGAGCTTGCGTCTGGTATTGGCCTGTCTGGCGCTGGGATCCGGTGATGTTTGTCTGGCGGAAATTCGAGCGAAACTGGCTGCCGCCGCGCGCGCCCGTGGTCCCGCGGCGCGTCGAGGTTGTGCCCGTGGCGCCCGTGCCCACGCCGACGCCTCCTCCTCCTCCGATCACGCTGCTCATGGTCGAGTAGATCTCCTCGACTTTGCCGTACCTGATTGGGATGACCTCGAGCTTGTAATCGCTCTCGACCTTGACGTCGACCTTCTCGATGATCTCCATCATCCGCTTGATGTTGGGAGGATAGTCTCGGAGAACGAGCGTCATCGTGCTGTCGATCGGCACCACGCCACCCTGGATCTTGCCGAATGTTTGAATGACCTGCGCCACTTCGGACGGCAACGCATTGGTGACCTGGACAACCTTCGTCACGAATTGGCCGAGTTCGGCCAGGTCCTTGGCCTCCTCCTTCGAGAAGGCCGCGCCTTCGGTCAACGCCTGCTGCGTCGGAACGGCGCTGACAAACTTGTCCCCCACATCGATCATGGTGATGCCATTGAGCGCCAGCACGCTCTCGAGGGCCTGGATCGCCTCTTCCCGGCTGAGTTCCTGCTGGTTCTTCAGAGTCACCGAGGCGGCGGGAAGTGCTGTCGGCCGCAGCACGGTGCGCCCGGTCAACTCCGCGTAGACGCTCAGGACCTGCTCGATCGGAGCCACTTGCAGATTGATGACTTTTTCCGGGATCATCGACGAACCCGCCAAACCCGCCAGGTTCGTCGTGGTCGGAGTGATCATGGCCGCCATCGGCACGCCGGCAACGCTGGGATCGCTACCCCGGGGCGCCGCGGGCTGTGCGGAGGCGCCGCCGGGAGTCGGGATTGTTCCGGCCGGCAAGGCTGTGGCCGCCGCGGGACCAACAACCCGTGGTGTGCCCGGAAGGCCCCCAGGCCGTGCGGGAATCGCCGCTGCCCCACTTCCCGCCCCCGATCCCGAAGTCACCGTCACCGTTCCGCCGGGAGTCTGTGACGAAGCGGCCGGGGTGGACGCTGGAGTCGGCGGGAGCGGGACGGTTCGTGGCAGCTCCCGCCGGGGTGGCGGTGTCACGGGTGCCGCGGGTGCGGGGGTAGCCGCGGGGCTGTTGGTTTCCCCGGGGGGTGGCATCTGGGCGCGCACACCGGGTGCGCTTCCGATCAGGGCGCAGCAGGCAATGAGGCGGAAAAACGGAACTTTCACGTGGAGCCTTTCGGGGTGGAGGGCGGGTTGGCTGCCGGTCCGGGGGCCAAGCGCGTCGCCCCCGATCTGGGTGTGGCGGCGGGCGGGGCCGCCTTGGCGGTCTTCTGGTAGCTGGCGACGAGCGTGATCTTGCCCAGAAGCCGGTAGTGGGGCGGATCCGGTCGCAGATCCATGTCCCGGACCCGGATCATGGAATCGCCGGAACCGAGGGCGACGAGGAAGTTGACAAGTTCCTGGTCAAGGCACGAGAGGTCCACGGAGACAAGCTGCTCGTCAAAGAACTGGTTGGTGCTCCCGGCGCCGGCTTGGGCCGCGGGTCGGATGCCGGTGATGGCGACGCCCATCTCCTGGGCCTTGTTCTGCACGGTGCGGGTGAGATCGAGGGCCTGCTCGGCCTTGAGCACCGCCGAGCCCGCCAGTTCGAGCTTCTGCAACTGGGAGCGGTACTCGGGCACGCGGGCGATCTCCTTCTGATTGGTTTGCAGCGTGGTCCGCGCGGCGGCCTTGGCGCCCTGAAGCCGGCCCCAATCCTTGAAACGCGGAAAGATGAACAACACGCTGACGACGATCACAATGATCGTTACGGTCAACACCACGAACCGCTGTTCCTGCGGGCGGAGGCCCAGTTTGTCGAAAACGCTCGCCATGAGTTTAAAGATCGCTGCGGCGAATCTCGCACTCGATGCTCCAGTTCATCGGGCGCGCGGTCGCGCCGGGCGGGCCGGCGGCCGATCCCTGGATGTTCCGGGTCGAGACTTGGCTGAAAAGAGGTTGACCGTTGACCGTGGCGGCAGCCAGAGCCTGGTTGTATGTGGTCACCAGCCCCTGTTGGTCGGAGGGGACCGTGCCGAACAGGCCGAGCTTCTTGCCGCGCTGGAAGGTGAGCTGGGTCAGGTTCAACTCCTGCGGGAGGTTGTCGGACGCGGCCTTCCAGCAATCGAGCGCGGCGAACTTGAGGCTGACCTGTTCCTGGAGGATCTGGACTTTGGCCCGGAGTTCGAGGGCGTTGGTGTAGGCGCTTGTGCTGAAGACGATCTGTTGATCCAGGGCGTCCTTTTGATACTGCACCCACTGAAGCGCCGCGAAATAGCCGAGAATCGCAAAAAGATAGGCCAGACCCAGCCCCCCCAACGCCCGCATCCAGAGACGGTCGATGAACTGTTGCCGGTAACGGGACAGGAACTCCGCCGGAACCAGGTTGCCCGCGCCCGCCGCGGTCGCCGACAGCGCGGCGAGCCGGGGCAGGGCCAGGGGCGGATGGATCGTGAGCGCGTCTCCGACGGCCGTCCGCAGGGCGGGTTCGAGCCGCGCGGCCAGGCCCTCCTCCGCAACGAGGTGCCACGCCGGATTCGGAATCAGCCAACCCTCCATTTCGCCCGCCCAGGCGATTTGCCTGAGCAGGTCGACCATGTGTTGTCCCGCCTGCTCATCGCCGGAGAGTTGGAGCAGGCTCAGGTTCTGCCACTGGCCTCCGAACCTCCAGGCGGCCAGGCAAACCGAGCGGCCGCCTTCCTCGCGGGGGAGCAGCCAGACGCCGTCGCCGCTGGCCTGAATGGCGAGCAGTTCGCGCAGTTGGGGCAACTCGAGGCGGTCGGCGAGAAAGCCGGCGCCTTCGAGCCGCCCGAGGACATCCTCGACGACGTTGCGCGTGGCGATGATGACCACGATTGTCTGGGCCGGGGAGGCGGGGGGAGAGAGGACCTCGAATGTCCAGACGACCTGAGTGATGGGGAGCGGGGAGAGCCTTTCGATCTGGAGTTCGACCATGCCCTCGAGTTCCTTGGGATCGCTGGGGGGCAGGTGGACCACGCGCAGGAAGACCTGGCTGGCGGGGAGCCAGGCCACATTGAGCTTCGGCTGCCAGACATCGCTCAATGTCCGCGCCACGTGCCGGGCCGGCAGCGGATCGGTCGACAGCACAACGCGATCGGAGAGCAGCCGGGCGCCGCTGCCGTCGCGGCCGAAATGCCAGAGCTGGCGGCGCTCCTGGCGGGCATCGAGGACGTTGCAGTTGTTCCAGCGCCCGGTTTTCACGTGCCTTGCTAGCCTTTCTGGTCCTCGATGAGCGCGGCCAGGTGCTCTTCGGTTTGGGTGACGCGCAGGACTTCCTCGATCGTCGTGATGCCGTTGCGCACCTTGCGCCAGCCGTCGACCCGCAACGTGCGCATGCCGTTCTCCATGGCCCGCTGTGCGATCGTGGACGATGCGGCCCGGTTGAGGATGAGCGGGCGCAGCGCCTCGTTGAGAATCAGAAGCTCGTAGATGCCGGTGCGCCCCTGGTAGCCAAGCTGCCGGCACTCCTCGCACCCGGCCCCGCGGAGAAAACGGGTGGTCCCGATATGCTCCGGTGGAAATGCGATCCGGCGCAAGTAGTCCGGTTCGACCGGCTGCTCGGTCTTGCAGAAAGGACAGATTGTGCGGACGAGCCGCTGGGCCATGACGGCCTCGACCGAAGACGCCACCAGAAACGGCTCGATGCCCATGTCGATCAGGCGGGTGAACGCGCTGGGCGCGTCGTTGGTGTGGAGCGTGCTGAACACCAGGTGGCCCGTCAGCGCCGCGCGAATGGCAATCTCCGCCGTCTCGAGATCCCGGATCTCCCCGACCATCACCACGTTGGGATCCTGGCGCAGGATGTGGCGCAGCCCCATGGCAAACGTCAGGCCGATGTCTGGACGAACGGCGATCTGATTGATGCCGCGCAGCTCGTACTCGACAGGCTCCTCGATGGTGATGATGCGCTTCTGGGTCGAGTTGATCGTGCTCAGAAAGGCGTAGAGCGAGGTCGACTTGCCCGACCCCGTCGGGCCGGTGACCAGGAAGATGCCGTGGGGCTTGACGATGATCTCGCGGATGGCCTCCTCCTCCTCGGGGAGAAAGCCGAGCTTGTCGAGCGTCAGAAAAATCTTGCCGCGCGTCAGCAAACGCAGCGACACGCTCTCGCCATACACCGTCGGCACGGTCGACACCCGGATGTCGATTTCCTCGCCTTTGATCCGGACGTTGATGCGTCCGTCCTGCGGGAGGCGTTTCTCGGCGATGTTCATTCCCGACATCACCTTGATGCGCGAGATGATGGCCGCCTGGAACCGCTTCAACTGGGGCGGCATCGGCGTCTGGTGCAGGATGCCGTCGATCCGGTAGCGGATTCGCAACTCATCCTCCATCGGTTCGAGGTGGATGTCCGTCGAGCGGTCCTTGTACGCCTCCCAGATGACCTGGTTGACAAACTTGATGACGCTCGCCTCCTGATCGCCCTCCGTGATCTCCCGGTCGCTCGCAATCTCGAGCTCCATCGGCTCCTCTTCCGACATCTCGTCCAGAGTCTCGGCCCCGACCCCGTAGTACTTCTTGAGCGCCTTCTCGATCTCCGCCTTCGACGCCAGCGCGAATTCGAGCGGCGATTGCGCCTCGAACTGAACCGCATTCACCATGGCCGGATCGAACGGATTGGCCACCGCCACCTGGAGCCGATCCTCGATCAGGCGCATCGGCATCACGGTGAACTGGAACGCCACCTTCGTCGATATCTTCGAGAGAATGAGCTTCCGCTCCTCGCGGGGCACATCCTCCGGAATCGTGACACGCTCGACATACGTGTGCCCCAGCGCGCGCGCCAGCGCCCGGAGAAACGCCTCCTCCGACAAACCGCTCTCGCGCTGGAAGACCGCAAGCAGCGAATCCTGCGCGCCGCTCTCGACCTGCGCGCGCCACGTCTTGTGCCATTGCTCGCACTGCTCGGGTGTGACGAGCGCGGCTTGGGCCAGAACAGTCTTGATGGACGCTAATGCCATGGGACGCATCGGATCGCCGATGACCAAAGGCTATACAACCGAAACCGGCAAAAGTTGCGACCTCCCATGATTTTCCGCCCCAGGCAACGCCGCGTCGAAAAGCCGCCGCACCCGCGCTTCGCCAAGTTGAGGCCGGCTCCGGTTTCAGCTTCCAATCAGATCCTTTGCCGCGCGGACCATGGCGTTGGCCGTCAGGCCGTGCTTCTCGTAGAGCTGATCCGCCAGGTAGGCGGACTGGCCGAACTCGCCCCGAATGCCCAGCGAAGTCATCCGATGGGCAACCTGCGCATTGGCCAGAGCATGGGCAACCTGCGCCCCCATCCCGCCAATCAACTGGTGATCCTCGATGGTCACCACGCGCCCCTGACAGGCGCTCACCGCCCCGCCGATCGTGTCGAGGTCGACCCGGTTGATGAACGGGTTGTTGATCACGGTCGCCCGGACCCCTTCGGAAGCCAGTTGCCGCCCGGCCTCGATGGCCTTGCCCACCAGCGCCCCGCATCCGATCAACACCACATCCCCGCCCTCCTGAAGCACCTGCGCCCGGCCCCACTCGAATCGCGCCCCCCCGACCCACGACGTCAGATAGCTCTCGCGCCCTATGAAGAAGATCACCGATTCGCCGTCGCCGCCGCGCCTTCGGGCCTCGCCGAGCCTCTGGATGGCCTGGGCCATGAATGCCTCGGCTTCATCCGCGCACGACGCGGCGATCACCACCGTGTGCGGAATGGCGCTGGTGGCGGCAAGATACGTGGTGGCCTGGTGCGAAGCCCCATCCGCCGCGTCTTGCAGCCCGGCGTGCGAGAAGACCGCAATCACGGGCGCCTGGGAGAGCGCCGCCATCGTCAGCGGCAGATTGCCCTTCGTGACTCCGAACTGGGCGAACGTGTCGACAATCGGAATGAACCCCGACTTGGACAGGCCGGCCGCGACGCTGATCATGTTCGCCTCGGCGACCCCGACATCGACGAAACGGTCGGGAAATGTCTTTTGAAAGAGACTCATGCCCGTCGATCCCTGAACGTCCGAGGAGACCGAGAAAACAGGCCATCCCTCCCGGGCCGCCCGGATTGCGCCTTTGGCCAGGCCGGACTGGACCTTGTCTTTCTTGGGCGCAGTGGTGGACTGCGGGGCGGGCGCGGCGGCTTTTGCCTTCTTCGCCGCTTCCTTCGCCTCCCAGTCGGCGCGCAATTCGAGGGCCCAGCGGGCCAAGGCCTCCGGCGGTTCCCCGCCGTAGATCTCTCGGACAAACTCGACGATCTTCTCGCCGTTCGACAGCGGGAACCCGTGTCCGCCCGAGGCGCTCTGCTCCGTGGCCTTGACGCCGTACCCCTTGACGGTCTTGGCCCAGACACACGAGGGTTGACGCGGATTGGCTCTGGCCTGGGCGACAGCCGATTCGATGGCCCCGTAGACGGCCGCCAGGTCGTGCCCCTGTTCCACCACGATCACGCGCCACCCGAGCACCTGCATCGCCTCGAACGTCGGCCGCATGGCGAATGCGTCCGCCGCAATACGCCCGGACAACTTGGCATTGTTGTCCGACACAACCATCACGAATGGATTCAGCAGGCCTTTCGAGGCCATGCCGGGAATCGCGGCAAAGGCCTCCTTGGCCTCGCCCTCCATCGCCGCCCCGTCCGACACCGCCGCGATGGTCACCCGCTCCGTGCCAGCCAGCCGGTCCGCCAGAGCCAGTCCCTGGGCCTGCGGCAACGCCGATCCCAGCGGGCCGTTGCTCAGCAGAACGCCCTCCGGATTCAGATGCGACTCGCCGTGGCCGGTCAGCTTGCTCTCGAGACTCCGAAAAGCCCTGAGCGATTCGAACGTCAACCCGTCGTACCCATAGTTGGCTCGGAGGGCGTAAAGACCGTTTTCGGCGTGGCCCGCGTCGTTGACGAAATTGTAGGCCTCGTGCCACGGGCGGCCCTGGGTCGAGAACATCAGGCCATGAATGGCCGCCATGATCTCCGCAAAGGCGGCGGGCCCCCCCCAGTGGCACGCTGCCCCCCCGTTGACCGCATGCACGTTCATCAGCGCGACCAGAGCGCGCGTGGCGCGCGGGTCGGCCAGGACAACCTCGTGCCCGGCGGCGTCGCGGATGGTGACGGCATACCGGGGCTTGCCCGGCGGCGTGGGGGCGAGCTTGGCAGGCCGGCTCAGCGGACGCAGCGGCGATGCCTCCGCCGGCTGCACAACAGTCTTGTCTTCACCCATAAAAACTCCAGATGCGCCCCGGTCTCGAGGCAGCATCGGCAGCCTAGAAAACGACCGGGAAAAGAAAAAGAGAAAAACAAGGAGCCGGCCAGCCCCGCGATTGCCCCGTCCGCCTAGCCCGGACATTTCACGCCGCTGCGCGTCATCTGATGTCCGGGCGATTCGATCCGATAGCGCAGCAGGAACTCGCTGCGGCCGGCGCCTCCGACCCCGCGGCCGAGAATCCGCAGGGCATGGCGGCCCGCTCGAAACTGGCCGTGCGGACTCTCGCGCGGCAGCGGTTCGAGCGCCCACGGCAACGGGTCGTCGTAATTCAACGGGCTGTTCCCCCAGTCCACCTCGACTCCGTGGAACCAGAGATCTCCGTCCAGATTCGGATCGAGCCACAAGGGGGCTTTCGAGACAGGCCGGGGACCGTCTCCGGCCCGGATGCCCTCGAATTCGGCCTCATAACCCTGCTCGTCCACGCCGAAACTCACCTTCAGTTCCGCGCCGTCGAGTTCCTTCTGCACCGCGAGCGCTTCGAGGGACTCGAAGACCAACTGCATCGCACCCGAACGGGCGGGCGAGTGCCGTTGCACCGCTTCGTCGTACGGCCCGAGCGTTCCGGCGGCGAGATGGCCGGTCCAGACCTCGAATGTGCGCCCGTCCTCCGGACCCTCCTGCTGTTCCTGCGTGTTGTAGCAGAAGATCATCGTCGAGGCGCGCAACCGTCCAAAGCCGCCGACGCCGTGGGGGAGGGTGGTGCGCCAGGTGCCGCTGTTGAGGTAAAACGCCTCGACACCCGGAGGCACGGCCCCGCCCGTCAGCGGGACCTGCTCGGGAGAGTGCGTGTGGCCGCTGATCACAAGCTGAAGGCCGGCATTCTGGCGGAACTCTTCGAGGGCGCGTTGCGCCGGGCTGTCCGTCTGTTTGTCCGAGGCCTTCGAGAGCGTGCGCACGATGTCTTCAAGCATCGGGGCGGAGAGGTTTTTCACCAGGCCCGGAAGCAGCTTGAGAAGCACCGCAGGCACGTGCTTCGAAGCCTCATCCAGAAAAAACCGATTCGCCACGGCGGTCTCGACCACATCGCGCAGGACCGGTTTCAGAGCCTTGAACGTCTCTTTGCGGCCCGGCCCCATCTGCGCGGCCAGGTACTCGGTCAGCAGCGATGCCGGGCGCACGTCGTCAAACTCGGTCAAGGCCAGATAGAGCCGGCGCATCTGATCGGGCGCAGGCAGCGTTTCGTTCCGCTTCACCAGACCCCGCAGGGCTTGGGCGTAACGGGCGCGAAACGCGAGCGCCAGCCGCATGGCCACATCCACAGTGACATAGTCGCCGAACGCCGGCCTGAGATAGTCCTGCCAGCCGCGGTCCAAAGCCGTCTGCGTTGGCGTGGACCAGGGGAAGTTGGGCGGATCGTATTCGTGGCCGTGGCGGACTCGCACGCCGTAATCCCCCAGCGCCGGGCCGGTGAAATCAAGGCGGACGGGGAAGGGCGCGCTCGAGTTGTCGTCCATGCCCAGCATCCGGCGCACCTGTTGCCGCACGGTGGGCCAGGCGTTGGCAAGACGATCGTGGTTGCCCGGCAGGTAATGGACGCGGACCTGCAGCCGACGGTTCGGGCGGTTCGAGGCGAACCTCCGAATTGCCTTCCAGAGTTGCCGATGATCCTCGTCGGTCTCGAGTTGGGTGAGGATCTCCGAGACCTTCCGCCGAAGCGGATTGTCCGGGACATCCTCGCCGATCGCATCGGTCGGGCGCACATGGTTGTCCGATCCGAAGAACCAGGCGGGCGCCCGATGCAGTTCGAAGACGTCGCCGGCAAACACCAGATGCACCTCCGAGGACTTCCGCCGTCGCGCGGCCTCCCGAATCCGCGTGACAAGCCGCTTGAAGGCGGCCGCCTTGACATTGCGCCGCACGCCGATCTGCTTGAGTTGGCCGTTCGCCCGGTAGCGGACGCAGTCAAACCGCGTTTCCTGAACATGCAGGTCGCTGATAATCGCAAGCATACTCGACTGCGCGAGCCGCGCCGGCGCTCGCTCCTCACGCCAATCAGTCGGCGGCGCACCCCGACGCCCGCACCCGGCTCTCTCAACTCACCACGCCCACCACCCGGGAGATGCAGTGATAGACCGCTCCCCGGCCGCTCACTTTGATCCGCGCCATGCGCATGGGGTTTGATGGGTCACCGCCGTGTTCCTGCGTGCGTTTACCCTCAAACACGCCGTCTGTCACGAACAGCCTGTCACTTTGTGATCCGCAACTTTGGGTTGCCAGGCGGGCCGGCCCATCCAAATACTGCTCCCATGCTTGTCGTTCATGTCCATGTCCACGTGAAGCCCGACGGCGTCGAGGCCTTCAAAGAGGCCACGCTCGACAACGCGCGCCAGAGCGTGCGCGAACCCGGGATCGCGCGATTCGACATCCTGCAACAGACGGACGACCCGACCCGGTTCGTTCTGGTCGAGGCCTATCGCACCGTCGACGCCCCCGCCCGGCACAAGGAAACAGCCCACTACGCGAGGTGGCGGGACACTGTCGCCCCGCTGATGAGCGAGCCCCGCCAAAGCGTGAAGTTCGCCAATGTGTTTCCTCCCGACGCCGCT
>JAXGQW010000116.1:0-12896 GCA_040766265.1 Verrucomicrobiota bacterium | reverse complement strand
GGCTGCCCGTTCGACCGCCGAACTGGTCCCCGCCGTAGTCGAGCTTCTGAGCCTCGACCAGCGACGCGCCGAAACCGAGGTTTTCAAAGCCTGGAAAACGCTTGTCGATCCCACCCTCGCCGCGCATGCGCGTCCCACAGGACTGCGCCGCGGCACCTTGTTCGTCTCTGTCGACAGCAGCGTCTGGCTGGCGGAGATCGTTCGCTACCGGCAGCGGGAGATCCTCGAGCGCATTCATTCGGCCTTCGGAACCGCCCTCATCAAGAAGATCGCGTTCCGCGTCGGCTGACTCCTCACTGCGACGCCTGGGCGTTGGTGACCGCCGGGGTCGCCCCGCTGCCCGCCGGAGCCCTCGGCATGGGCGGAGGCGGCATGGGCGGACGTGGCAGGAAGGACTGACTGGGCGTGAGATGAACGGCGACCCAGCGCCAGGCTTGTCTTTCTTCCAGGGACATCGCCTGCCAACGGGCCGCGTTCTGAAGAAACCGGGCCCGCTCCTCAGCGCTCATCTCGGCATAGCGATTCAGCGCATCGAGACACCGCATCCGCTCGTCCGCCGGCAACCGCTCGAGCGCAGCCGCGGCGCGCTCGATTCGCGCCCGGTCCGGCACAGCCACGCGTTCGAGAGTCCTCTGTCTTTGCCGGTCGTTGAGTTCGAAGAACTGGCTGAAATTGCGCATCATCCGCGCGCGCTGGCTCTCGGGCAGTTGCCGCCACCGCTGAAGATCGGACTGCAACTCGCGGGGGGCTCGGGTGGACAGGGGATTGGGCGTCGCGGCCTGCCTTTTGACCGAGCCGGTCTCGAACCACGAGATTTGGCTGAGGACCGCTTCGTTTTGAAGCAACTCCTGCTGCTGTTCGGCCGGCAGATTCTCCCAGGCCAGCAGACGCTCGACAATCAGGTCGCGGTATTCCTCCGGCACGTCCTGCAACCGCGCCTCCCGCTGCGCTGCAGGCGATCGCATCAGCGTCAACAGATAGTACCGCAAGTGCAGCAGCCCCAAACGCACCGCCCGCTCGGTGTCCGACAGTGCATCGAACTCCGCCAGACGCTCGCGCAGATACCGCTGCTGCCACTCGCCCTTGCCCGCAAGGACCGCCTCCCGACCGGCCGCGTCCAGGGCCAGCAATTCGCTGAATTTCCTGATCGGATTGTCCGGCGGGGGTGGGAGAGGCGGCAATCCGGCCCGCTGCTCCCCCATCTGCGTCCCCGCAACAGAAGCCCCCGAAACGAGTGTGGCCGAGGTTTGCGCGATCGATCCAACGATCGCGCCGGCAAGCCCCAAAGCCAGCAGCAAGACCAAGCGACCCCCTCTCGGAACGGCGAGCGAGGCGGCGTGTCGGTTCATTCGCCCTCCGCCGATCGTCCCAAGGCGGGCCCGGTTTGCCCAAGGCCCCCAACGATGCATACCCTCACGGCGCACGGTCACTTGAAAGCCTCCGCCAGGAGGTCCACCGACGGCACAGGCCCGGCAGGGAGGCTGTTGATGGAGTCGAAATCGCGCCACAGTTCAACCTCGGCCAGGCTGATCGCCGGAAGGGCCTCGAGACTGCGCGCCAAAGCCTCGCGCTGGCGCGCCTGATGGTAAGGAACCCCGATGAGCAAGGCCAGCACCCCACACGCAACCGCAGACCGCCAACCGTATGTCAGCGCCCCGACCCATCGCCGCCAGCCTGGCGTACTCTGCGCACGACGCCGCTCGGAAGACCGCTCGACCTCATGCAACACCTGCGCCGTGAAGTTCGTGGATGGTGGAATGTCCGGCAGACGACGCAAACAGCGGGCCAACCGCTCGTCCAACACCCAATCCGCACGGGCGTCCGGATGGGCGGCCAACCACGCCTCAAGTCGGGCCTTCTCCAAGCCGTTCAACTCACGCTGAACGCCAGTCGCCCAGAGGTCCTGGTACTCCGACTCATTCACGTCGTATGTATAACCGGAAGGATCGGGAAGTTGCGTTTCGGGTGTGCGTTTCGGGGCACATTCGGGCGATTGTCAGGGTAGGCAAAGGCCCAGTTCTGGTCTAACCTGCACCCAATGCAGCACGTCATCGACTGCCGGAGCCCAATCCAACCCTGTCTGCGCATTGATTCGGCGCGCCGTGTCGCAACACGACAGTCTGTGCGCCCTCACGCCTTCCGGCGCTCCGATCCGCTCAGTCCATCCCTCCGATGGGCGGGCTGTGCGGCCCCGACGCTCCTTGCAGTGATGTTTCTGATTGCACCGGGCGCGCGCGCGGCTGGTTCCGACCCCGCGGGCCGACTGGCCTATTGGCAGTTTGAGAATCGCCAGTGGGAGGACGTTCAGGGGCGGCGCCCCCTTGCCGCCGCAAACCTGACTGTGGCCCCCAGCTTCGATGGCGCGGCTCTGTGTCAATCGTCCACCAACAGCCCGGCCTGCCTGCTCATTGGCTGCGCCGACACGACGGGCGCCCGCGTCCTGGCCCCAGCGCAGGGCGCGATTCGTTTCCTGTACAAACCACTGTGGGCGAGTCCGGACACCGTGCCGAGGCTTCCCCGCGCCTGGCCGCGCACCCCAGGGCGATGGCTCCGCCTGTTCGAGGCCGGGGTCCAGGGACCCCAGGGCCGCTTCGCTCAGTGGATGGTGTCGGTCGATCCGGTCGGCACAAACCTCGTCGTTCACACCCGCGACGCCGCCGGCGCGGTGCGCACCAACCTCCAGGTCCCGATAAGCTGGACGGCCGCGGCGGTTGCGCCGCGCGACACGAACCGCATCGAGCCGGTCCAATGGCGCGAGATCATCCTCAACTACGGATCCCAGACCTGCGCCCTGGTCGTCAACGGGGTCGTCCAGCAGGATTGGTTGACACGCGGCCTGGCCGGTCAGGGCCTGCCCCCGCTGGCTGGTTCCTCCGCACGCGAGCAGGTCTTCTCGATCGGAAGCACACTGACCGGCGAGCTTCCAGCCGAGGGACTGTTCGATGAGGTCGAGACCTTCGACCGCCCGCTCTCACCGTTGCGCAACTACGCCTACCTCGCCCAAACCGGCCTCCACGCCGAAATCACAGCCTCGCCGCCCAGCGTCAAATTGTCCTGGTTCACTCTGGGCAACGACCGTCAATCCCTCGAACGGGTCGAACCGGGCAATCCCAACCCGCTGTTGCTGGCCACGAACCTCACAGGCATGTCATACACCGACACTCGAGGCCTCAGGCTCGGCGGCGTCTACATGTATCGACTGGGCGGCCAGCGACTCATCGTCGGCCTCAACCAGCCGCCAACCGATCAGCGCGGACGCGTCATTGTCCTGGTCGATCGCACCCTGGCCTCCGGTCTGAGGTCGGAACTGGATCAGTTCCTGGCCGACCTGACAGGTGACGGCTGGACGGTCTCACGCCACGACGTGCCGCGCCACGACGATGACGCCTGGAAGACGGGTCCGGTCAATGCCGCCTATCGGGCCGACGTCGCCCGCATCAAATCGCTCGTTGCCGCCGACTATCGAGCCGCGCCGGACCAAACGTGCGCCCTCCTCCTCATCGGCCATGTCACCATCCCCTACTCGGGCCTCGCCGCCGAAGACGGCCACATCGACCACAACGGCGCCTGGCCCGCCGACGCCTATTACGGCGACATCCAAGGCGATTGGACGGACGAGACCGTCCGAACGGCCACCTCGGTCCAGAACCCGCTGCTCCGCAACATTCCGGATGACGGGAAGTTCGATCAACACATGTTCCCCAAGCCAAAACGACCCGACGCCTCTCGCGCGGTCCCCGGCCTCGACCTGGCGGTCGGACGAATCGACTGCGCCCGGCTGCCCGCATTTCGGGGAACGTCTGAGAGGAACCTGTTGCGCCAGTACCTGACGAAGAACCACCGCTATCGTCACAAGGAACTGACCTTCCGGCAAAGCGCGTTGATTGGGGGCTATTTCGGGAATCCGTACCACAACGAAAGCAGGGTGCTCTACGACATCGGGAATCTCCTGGCCTATCGCCTTTATCGCCCGGTCCTCGAAACCGTGCTCGACGGCGACGCACTGGCCGCGGATGCCAGCGCCGTCTGGGCTGTTCAAGGCGGGTATGGCCATCCCACCGCCCTCCACAACAGCGTCAGCATGAACCCGGGCCTCGGCGTCAAGCGCGTGGCCACCGCCGATCTCGCGCAATCCAGCGCCGCCCCCAAAGCCGGATTCTACGTGCTCAAGGGATCTTACTTCGGAGATTGGAACTACACCGAGGACAACTTCATGCGCGCCGTGCTCGCCCTGCCCGATTCCGGATTAGCCGCCGTGTGGACCCGGTTTACGCCCTGGGCAGTCGAACTGACCGGACTGGGCGATCCGCTCGTCCCGACGCTCCTGGCCACCGCGCGCGGAGACATCACCGTCCGCAACTGCAGCCTGTTGGGCGACCCAACTCTGCGCCTTTTTGTCACCGCGCCCCCCCGCCGTCTGACCGCATCGCGTGCCGGAAATGGCGTCAATCTGGCGTGGACACCGTCACCCGACGCCGCTCAAGGGTATTTGGTGTACAGGTCTGGGAACGGGTTGAGCGGGCCGTTCCTTCGAGTGAGCGCCTCGCCCGTAGCGGGCAACGCGTTCGCCGACCTGAGCGCCCCCTCAGGCCCACTGCTTTACCAGGTGCGTGCCTGTCAACTCCTGACCACGGGGTGCGGGGCGTTCACCAACACCAGCCAGGGCGCAATGGCCGAAGTCCGCCGATAGCTCCCTTCACACCCTTCACACCCTTCACACCCTTCACACTCTTCTGCCCGCGCACCGACGGAGCAGACGAAATATGCCGGCGAACAACGCGCTCGAACCCTGCAGACCGTGCCGCACAGATCGCGGCTCGGCTACCTCCCTGGCGCGCGCAGTCGCCGCTGCAGATCGCGGATCGGACGGTAACTGATCCGCACGATGCCCTGCCGCTCGATCAGTTGGCGCACCTCCGGATCGTTCGTAAACGTCTCGAACTCCTGGGCCCGCGTGCGCCAGCTCCCAGTGATCGCCTGGAGTTCCTCGGTCGGCCTTGCGGCGTGAATGTAAAGCTCCGTTACGCCCGGACGCAGCTCCCCCAGCACCCGCATCCAGAACCCCTTCACATCCTTGGACTCATCTTTCAACTCCTCGTGAATCAAGTAGTCCGGGAACAGAATCCCCTTCTGCGAGAACCGGGCGCGCAAACCAGGCTGACCGAATTTCTCGAGCGTCAACTGCGAGGCCATCCGCACCGGCAAATCATACTCGACCGCCAGTTTCAAGTATGACTCCATGTACCGCGGATCGTACTGGAGCGCGCCCATGTGAGAGTCCAGATGGGTCACGTCGATACCCGCCGCCAGCGCCTTGCGAACCTGGGCCCGCCCCTCGATCAATGCCTGGTCCGGACTCGCATGCGCGTAGACCTGCTCGATCGAGCGCCACAAACAGCCTTCGTCATCGACCAAACCCGGCACCTGATCCTTCGAGCAGACCGGCCCCCAACGGTAGTGCTTCCACTCGGACGTGTGGCACAGGTGGACGCCAAAAGACTTGTCCGGGTGCGCGCGCGCATGGTCGGCGATCTCGTTGAACCAGGGGCACGGCACCATGATCGTCCCGGAAGTCACCAGCCCCCGCTCCATCGCCTCGATCACCGCCTGGTTTGCCGCATGGCACATCCCGACATCGTCGCAATTGACAATCAGCACACGGGCCGTGGCGCCGTGCCCGAGCCGTTCGGCCAGGCTGGAACCGTCAGCGGCCTGAGCGAACACGACCGCCACCCCGGCCGCTACAAGAAGAATCGAGCGAATGAAGTTCACCGGGCAATCCTGATCGACCGGAAGCGGCCAGGCAAGCCGGGAGGACTCCACGGGCGAATCAATGCCTCGGCAGCGGAGCAGCCGATGTCGGCATTTCGGTGGAGCAATGGATTGCCACACGCCTGGCGATGGGTAGCGCCAGATACGTGTCGTACTTGCTGGCGAAGTCCTAACCCGCATATTTCACACCCCGTCGGTGCACATGGCGGTCAGACTTCGCAAGAGGACCGCTATGCGGGTTAGATCAAACAGCCCCGATCCGGTGGCACCGCGCGGCACCGACCGGCCCACCCAGCGATCGGAAGGTCGCCAGGCGCGGCTCGACCGCAACGGCCAGCGACCGATTGGACTCTTGATTGTCAATAATACAGATCTGACCCTGTTGCCGTTCTCGCCAGCAGGAATCGAGCGTTGGGCCGGAGCCGGCTGATGACGTCCAAGCCCTCGACGCCCAGGACCAGCAAGGCAGTCGAGAGGGCGTCTGTTTCGGTGGCGCAAGGGAGGACGACGGCCGCAAGACAAGCTCGCTGGACTGGTTCGCCCAACCGTGGATCAATCACGTGCCCGAAGGTACGATCCCCTTCACGGAAGGACTTGCTCCAGATGCCCGAGACGCCGAGTGAGAGATCGGTGAGCGCGACTTCGCCGAGCAGATTCGTGCTGTCCCCCGACGGGGGAACGCCGCGCCGTGTGCACACGGTGCCGACCCGAGTCGAATCGGGCGGTACGGGGATGGCGGCCTTCCAGACGGGTGCGTCCGGGGAGATCGAGGCCGCGCAACTGCTGCTGGTGCCGTGGATGAAGGCGCGCTCGATGCCCGCCTCGCGCAGCGAATCGACCGCCGCGTCAATGGCGCAGCCTTGCCAATCGCCCCCAGATCAAGCATCATCCCCGGACGCCGAAAACCGCACGGTGAACTTCGCGCTATTCAACTCGACCCCATTCGATCCCGACTTATCGAGCAACGTCAATCGCGTCATCGTCGGGCCGACTCCCTCCCGCCCATGAAACCCCAGCACCGCACGAGGCGCGATGGTAGGATCGAAAGCGCCCCCGGTCGCGCGACTCAACTCGGCGGCGCATTCGAGCAGGCGGAAGGCATTCGGGCTGACAGGCGCAGGACGTTCGAACGCGCGGCGATTGACCTGGGCAATCTCGCTCGTGGGGCAGTAGAGGCTGAGTTGCTCTTCGAGCCGCTCCGATTTCATCCAGAGCCTGCTCGCCCGCCGCGCGGAGCGCAACCGGATCGGCGCCATGCAGGAGAAGCTCGAACCGGGTGTGCATCGCCGCCCGCGCGAGCGCGACCGTCGCCGCGCCGGATCCGGATGCCCCATCGGCGCTCATCACTCTGGAGGGGGCTCGAGGCCGTCCGATCCGGCGACCAGCGTCATGCCGTGGCGTTTCGCCGCATCGTAGTCGCCGAGAAAGACCCACCAGTTGCGCAAGGGCTTTCCCTGGTCGCTGAGGCCGTTGTCCTTCCCGGGCAGATTCTGCATCCAATAGACAAACCACCTCAGGCTGTCGCCGCCCCAGCGCTCGCAGTTCATCTTCTGCTTGTGCCCCGTGCCGTCAGGCTTCCAATCCTCGATGTCGGTCAAGACGAACCGCGGATTGGCCCAATCATAGTCCCGCTCCCCATTGGGCGGATAGTGCGCCCAGCCGCATCCGGGGCGCACGATCTTGTGCGAGTGATCACTTCCCACAAAACGCCCCCAGAAGAGCAAATCGGACCATCGCTCCGGCGGCGTCCGATCGCGCCCATCGACCGCGTTGAGCACGGCTTCGATCTGGTGCATGTGGTTTTCGACCGCCTCGGAAGCGCCGCGCTGATAGTTGTAGTGGTACACGGTGTAAGTGCGCCCGAACACCGGCAGGTCGCGTGGATCGCGGTCGCTGTTGCTCACGTCGCCATGCGGACTCGCCATGTTCGATTCCCACAAATCCACCTTGCCGCCGTGGTACCCCCAAATCCACACCTCGCGCACCCCCCGATTCTCGACCCACTCCCGCAAGTCGACATCGGCCATGATGCGCGCGTAATCGGTCATCGGCGTCGTGTGACCGGCCTTGGCGAACGTCGGAAGCGGGCGCAGGAATTCGAGTTCCCCCGCCAGCGAATAGCGCAGGCTGGGTTGCGCCGCGGGATCCTTGTACCCGCGGTACCGCGACCCTTCTTCGAGCGCCCCCATCACCGCGCGCGTCAGACGCTGCGTCTTGCGCCGGGTCTCGTCGAGCGGCGCGTCCCAGTCCCCCGTCTCCTGGATATCGATCCGCGCCCCGTTGGTCGGGAAGAAGCTGACGACCAGCACGGGAATCTCGAACGGCCCCTGGTCCGGGGCCGCGGCGAAGGCGACGCCGTGAGCGAGGGCGAGGGAGGCAATCGCCACAAGAAAACAACGCCGCTGGCTTCGGATGATTCGATGCTTCATGCGGCGATCCTGCAGGATTGCGGCCCCCAATCAAGCCTCGCCGAGACAATCGACATGAGGAGAACCGGCGCCTTGATCGCTCAACCCCTCGATGCGGCCAGTTCCTCCTCGAAATCGACGATCTCCTTGATCTGGCTCAGGAACCAGCGGTCGATGCGCGTGAGCCCAAAAATCTCCTCGATCGCGTACCCGGCGCGGAGGGCGTGGCGGATGAAGAAGATGCGCTCGGCGTTGGGCACGGCGAGCTTCTTCGAGATGATGTCGCGCGGGAGAATGTCGCGGTCGCCGTAGATCTCGGTGCCGACGCGCCACGGCTTGCCGTCCCCACCCAGTCCGCTGCGCCCGATTTCGAGCGAACGCAGGCATTTCTGGAGGCTTTCCTTGAAAGTGCGGCCGATGGACATCGCTTCGCCGACGCTCTTCATCTGGGTGTTGAGGGTCGGATCGGCCTGGGGGAACTTCTCGAACGCGAACCGCGGAATCTTGACCACGACGTAGTCGATGGTCGGCTCGAAGCTGGCCGGCGTTTCGCGCGTGATGTCGTTGCGGATTTCGTCCAACCGGTAACCGACCGCCAGTTTGGCGGCGATCTTGGCGATCGGGAAGCCGGTTGCCTTCGAGGCCAGGGCCGAACTGCGGGAAACGCGCGGGTTCATTTCAATGATCACCATGCGCCCGGTGTCCGGATTGACCGCAAACTGGATGTTCGATCCCCCGGTCTCGACCCCCACGGCGCGAATCACGGCGAAACTCGCGTCGCGCATGATCTGGAATTCCTTGTCCGTGAGCGTCTGGATCGGCGCCACCGTGATCGAGTCGCCGGTGTGGACGCCCATGGGGTCCAGGTTCTCGATCGAGCAGATGATGACGCAGTTGTCCGCCGTGTCCCGCATCACTTCCATCTCGAATTCCTTCCACCCAAGCAGCGATTCCTCGATGAGAATCTCGCTTACGGGCGAAAGATCGAGGCCGCGTCTGGCGATCTCCTCGAATTCCTCGCGGTTATAGGCGATGCCCCCGCCGCTGCCCCCGAGCGTGTACGCCGGACGGATGATGAGCGGGAAACACCCGATCTGGTCCGCGGTCTGCCGCGACTCTTCGATCGTGTGGGCCACGCCGCTGACCGGCACATCGAGGCCGATCGAGCGCATGAGTTCCTTGAACACAAGCCGGTCCTCCCCTCTCTCGATGGCCGCCGCGTTCGCCCCGATCATCTCGATCCCGTGCCGTTCGAGCGCGCCGGACCGGTGCAGGGCCATTGCGACATTCAGAGCCGTCTGACCTCCGAGCGTCGGCAGCAGCACCAGCTTGTGGGGGGGAGCGGAGTTCGGAGATCGGAGTTCGGAGATCGGAGTTCGGAGTTCGGAGATCGGAGATCGGAGTTCGGAGTTCGGAGATCGGAGTTCGGAGTTCGGAGTTCGGAGTTCGGAGATGGGAGTTTGGAGATGGGGGATCGGGGAAGAGGGCGGGACGACGCCAAGGCGCCGCATCTCATCGAGTTCGCGCAGGATAATCGCCTCGACGATTTCGGGCGTGATTGGCTCGATGTAGGTGCGGTCGGCAAACTCGGGATCCGTCATGATCGTGGCCGGATTCGAGTTGACGAGAACGACGCGATAGCCCTCCTCCCGCAGCGCCTTGCACGCCTGGGTGCCCGAGTAGTCGAATTCGCACGCCTGGCCGATCACGATCGGGCCGGCGCCGATGATCAGGACGGTGTGGATGTCAGTGCGCTTGGGCATAAGGTGCGGTCCGGCTCACTCCCATTCAATGGTGCCCGGCGGCTTGCTGGTGATGTCGAAGACGCACCGGTTGACGCCTTTGACCTCGTTGATGATCCGTCCGGCGAGCCGTTCGAGCAAGGGATGGGGCAGGCGCACCCAGTCGGCGGTCATGCCGTCCTGCGACTCGACGGCGCGAATTGCGATCGTAAAATCGTAGGTCCGCTCGTCGCCCATCACCCCGACGCTGCGCACCGGCAACAGCACGGCAAAACTCTGCCAGATCCGATGATACCAGCCGGTGCGCTTCATCTCCTCGATCACAATGGAATCCGCTTTGCGCAGGAGCTCGAGGCGCTGCCGGGTCACTTCCCCGAGAATCCGCACGGCGAGACCTGGACCGGGAAACGGCTGGCGCAGGACGATCTCCTCGGGCAGCCCCAACTCCTTTCCAAGCTGGCGCACCTCGTCCTTGAACAGACACTTCAGCGGCTCGACAAGCTGGAATCTCATCTTTCGCGGGAGGCCGCCCACGTTGTGATGGCTCTTGATTGTCGCAGCCGGATTGCCGCCGATCGGCACCGACTCGATCACGTCGGGATAAAGCGTCCCTTGCGCCAGGAAACGCGCCTGGCCGGCCCGCCGCGTCGCCCCTTGAAACACCTCGATGAACGTGCGTCCGATGATCTTGCGCTTGCGCTCCGGATCGACCACGCCCTTAAGCCGGGTCAGGAACCGCGCCGAGGCGTCCACATAATCGAGCTTCATGCGGAAGTTGCGACCGAACACCTCGCGAACCACCTCGGCCTCCCGGGCCCGCAACAGGCCGTTGTTGACAAAGATGCAGGTCAACTGATCGCCAATCGCCCTGTGAAGGAGCGCAGCCGCCACACTCGAATCGACACCCCCGCTCAATCCCAGAATCACGCGCTCGCTGCCAACCTGAGCGCGTATCGCGCCGATGGCCTCATCCGCGTAACGCCGCATCGTCCACGCGCGCCCACACCCGCAGATCCGATGCACAAAGTTGCGGATGATCCCCTTGCCCCGCGGGGTGTGCGCAACCTCGGGATGGAATTGCAGGCCGCAGAAACGCCTCTCCGCATCCTCGATGGCCGCATACTCGGAGTTCTCGGTTTTGGCAACGGCCACAAAGCCTCGAGGAAGCCGGGTGAGCCTGTCTCCATGCGAGTTCCAGACCTGGAAGGCGCCCGGGAGTTTCTGAAACAACTGACAGGCAGGCGAGGTCACTCTGAGCGTGCCCTTGCCGTACTCGCGTTTGAGCCCGGGCTCGACCTTGCCGCCGAGGAATTGCGCGAAAAGCTGGACACCATAGCACACCCCCAAAATGGGCAGCCCGAGTTTGAAGATCCCCGGATCGGGCAGCGGCGCGTCCTCGGCATACACGCTGGCCGGACCGCCCGACAGGATCAGTCCGCTCGGCGCCAGGGCGTCGATCTCGGCGGCGGGGATGTCGTGCCGCACGATGGTCGAGTAGACATTGCACTCCCGGATGCGACGCGCAATCACCTGCGTGTATTGCGACCCGAAATCGAGGATCAGGATCTGTTCGTTCATGCAGCGGCTAACCCGTCCAGTTCACACCCCGTCAGTGCACAGGGCAATCGGATTTCGCAGAGTGTCTGCCATGCGGGTGAGCCCGGTTACGGTTCCCCGCCAAGCGTGTGAAATTACCGGGCTAAGGTTCACGGCTGTTGCCGCACGGCTTTGACCTGGCCGGTATTGGCGTCGTACTGATAGGCCATGCCTGCCGGCAGTTGCGGCAGTGCTGGAAGATACCCTTCCTTGACCAGTTCCTTCAGATCGCTCGGAAAACGGTCCTCTTCGGTCCGGAACATCTGAATCGCCTTGGTCACGGACGCAAGGTCCACCGTCTTCAGCGAATGCTTCTGCGCCTGACCGACCGCGCCCAGGTAATCGGCAGGGGCGGTCAGCGGGTTGCCGCCGGCGCCGGCGTTGGTTTGGCCGGACGTGGACGACGACTCCTTGCGCCCGCAGGCGGTCAGGGCGAAGAGGACAATCAGCACGGCGCTCAACATCGTTTTCATGAGCCGACTCTAGCAGACCCGCGCCGAGATCCAACACTAAGCCGCACCCGAGTCGAGAAGGCCGGCGGCCGCCGTTCGAGCCCTTTCCACCAACGCCAGGTCCCGCGCCAGTTCCACAAAACGAAAACGCGGCACGCCGCTCTGCGCCTGGCCAAGAAACTCGCCCGGCCCCCGAAGCAGAAGATCCATCTCGGCAATCCGGAATCCGTCGTTCGTCTCCTCGAGCGCTTCGAGCCGCCTGCGCGCCTCGTCCTTGCAGGCGGCCGCGATGAGGATGCAGTGCGATTCCTCGGGGCCCCGCCCGATGCGCCCGCGCAGTTGGTGGAGCTGGGCCAGACCGTAGCTCTCCGCGTTTTCGACCACCATGATCGTGGCGTTGGGCACATCGACACCCACCTCGATCACCGAGGTTGCGACCAGGACCGCAATGCGCCCGGCCCGGAAGCCCTCCATCACACGGTCCTTCTCCTGCAGGGGCAACCGCCCGTGCAGTAGCCCCACCGCATGCGGCGCAAACAAGGTCCGGACCCGATCGAACTCCTCGCGCACCGCCTTGACGTCCGCCGGGCCGTCCCTCTCCTCGATCCGCGGGCAGACGATGTAGGCCTGCCGCCCTTCGCCCAGCTTCTGACGGACAAAATCCCACACCTTCGGCAGGCTCGATTCGGACCGAAGATATGTGCGCACCCGCCCGCGACTGGCAGGCATTTGGTTGATCACCGAAACGTCCAGATCCCCGTAAAGCGTCAGCCCGAGCGTGCGCGGGATTGGCGTGGCCGTCATGACAAGCAAATGCGGGTAACGCCCCTTGCGCACAAGCCGTTCCCGCTGCGCCACGCCGAACTTGTGCTGCTCGTCGATGATGACCAGGCCGAGAGCGTCCGGACAATAGCCCGCCTCGACCA
>JAXGQW010000115.1:0-13098 GCA_040766265.1 Verrucomicrobiota bacterium | reverse complement strand
GTCGAGATCAGCGCGGACATCGTGTTGTCGGCGGAGGGGTATGCGGATGCCGTGGAACGGATCAAGGCGCACCTCCGACGGGCTGGCGCGGCGACAGTCAGCGACTTGCGACAGGCGCTTGGATCGAGCCGACGCATCATGGTGCCGTTGCTCGAGAAACTCGATCGCGACGGCGTGACGCTGCGCCAGGGCGATCTGCGTCGGCTCGGACCGAAAGTGTGACCGGAGGTTGACGCAGCGCAGGGGTTGGCGTTAGATAGCGGTCGTTGCATAAGCAAATAACAATCATTAGAAAGATAGAACATCAATCCGGCCCTCGCCGGCACGCGGCCTGGGTGCGGACGCGTCCTTGCGGGGCGTCGGCGCCCGGCGGGGCGTGCTGCGGAAGGCTGGCGGCATCAAGGCCATGAAATTGCTGCCGCAGTTCTTTCATTCCTCGCTGGGGAAAAAGTACATCATGGCGATCACGGGGCTGGGGATGCTGGCCTTCGTGGCGGTGCACCTGACAGGCAATTTGCGGATCTTTCTGGGGCCCGAGGTCTTGAACTCGTACGCTCACGGCCTGCATCGGGCGGAGGAGTTTCTGTGGGTGATTCGGGTCTGTTTGCTGGCTTTCATCGGGCTTCACGTCTCGATGGCGGTCGTGTTGACGCATGAGAATCGGGCGGCGCGTCCGATCCCCTACGAACGATCGAGGCTGCCTGGCGCGTCACACGCCGCGCGCACGATGATCTGGAGCGGTTTGATGGTGGCGGTGTTCGTGGCGTACCACCTTCTGCATCACAGCGCGAAGGCGCAGGTGAGTCTGACAGGCTACGACTTTGCGACGTTCCGGACCACGCTGGCTGACGGCACAGCGTGTCATGACGTGTTCCGGATGGTCGTGGCGGGCTTTTCGCAGCCGGTTGTGTCCGTGTTTTACATCGTGGGCGTCGGCCTGCTCTGCCATCATTTGAGCCACGGGATCGAGGCTGCATTCCAATCGTTGGGACTGCGAAACCGCGCGTGGGACGCCGCGGTCCGGAAGCTGGCGTCGGGCGCGGCCTGGCTCCTGTTCGTGGGTTACGCGTCCATCCCCGTGGCGGTCGTGTGCGGGTACGGAAGGGGGGCGCTGCCGTAACATGCCGATCGACGCGCATATTCCGTCGGGCCCGCTCGAGAGCAAGTGGGAGCGGCACAAGTCCGATCTCGAACTCGTGCATCCGCGCAACAAACGGAAGCACGACGTCCTGGTGGTTGGATCGGGGCTGTCGGGGGCGGCGGCGGCGGCGACGCTGGCGGAACTTGGTTACCGGGTGAAGTGCTTCTGTTTCCAAGACAGCGCGCGGCGCGCCCACAGCGTCGCAGCCCAGGGGGGCATCAACGCCGCCAAGAACTGCTGCAACGACGGCGACAGCGTGTCGCGGCTGTTCCGGGACACGATCAAGGGGGGCGATTTTCGGTCGCGCGAGGCGAACGTGTATCGGCTGGCGCAGATCAGCGCGGACATCATCGACCAGTGCGTGGCGCAGGGTGTGCCTTTTGCCCGCGAGTACGGGGGCCTGCTCGAGAACCGGTCCTTTGGAGGGGCGCAGGTTTCGCGCACCTTTTACGCGCGGGGCCAGACCGGCCAGCAGTTGCTGCTCGGGGCCTACCAGGCTTTGAGCCGGCAGATCAGCCTGGGCAACGCGCGCATGTTTCCGCGGACTGAGATGCTCGATTTGGTGGTGATCGACGGCCAGGCCAAGGGGATTGTGGTGCGCGACCTGGTATCGGGTGAGATTGCATCGCACGCCGGGGACGCGGTGGTGCTGGCGACGGGGGGCTATGCGAACATGTTCTACCTGTCGACCAACGCGAAGGGCTGCAATGCGACGGCGGCCTGGCGGGCCTACAGGCGCGGCGCCTTCTTTGCGAATCCGTGCTTCACGCAGATTCATCCGACGTGCATTCCGGTCAGCGGTGAGCATCAATGCAAGCTGACCCTGATGTCGGAATCGCTCCGCAACGACGGGCGGGTTTGGGTCCCCAGGCGCAGGGAAGACTGCGCGAAGGCGCCGGGGGCGATACCGGAGGAGGACCGCGACTACTACCTGGAACGGAAGTATCCGAGCTTCGGCAACCTGGCCCCGCGTGACATTGCCTCGCGGGCGACCAAGGAGGTGTGCGATGCGGGCCGGGGGGTGGGTCCGGGGGGGCTGGGTGTGTACCTGGATTTCGGCGACGCGATCCGGCAAATGGGGATCGAGAGGATGCGGGAGCGGTATGGGAACCTGTTCGAGATGTACGAGCGCATTCGGGGCGAGAATGCGTACGAGGTGCCCATGCGGATGTACCCGGCGATGCATTACACGATGGGGGGGCTCTGGGTGGATTACCACCTCATGAGCAACCTGCCGGGCCTGTTCGTCATCGGGGAGGCGAACTTCTCCGATCACGGCGCGAACCGGCTGGGGGCGAGCGGACTGATGCAGGGCCTTGCGGACGGTTATTTCATCCTGCCGTACACGATCGGCCACTACTTCGCATCCGATCGCCCGTCCAAGGCGCCGGCCAATCACCCGGGCTTCGCCGCGGCCGAAACCGAGGTCAAGGCGCGGCTGGCGCGCCTGCTGTCCGTGCAAGGCAAACGCACCGTGACCTCGTTTCACCGGGAGCTTGGGCGGCTGCTGTGGAACGACTGCGGCATGACGCGGAGCGAGGCGGGTCTGCGCGAGGCCCTCCGCCGCATCCCGGAGTTGCGCGCTGAGTTCTGGGGCGGCGTCAAGGTGAGCGGGAGTGGAGGCGAATTGAATCAGGACCTCGAGCGGGCGAATCAGGTGGCGGATTATCTCGAGTTGAGCGAATTGGTGTGCCGCGACGCGCTGATGCGGCGCGAGTCGTGCGGCGGCCATTTCCGGACGGAATCGGTGACCGAGGATGGCGAGGCGAAGCGGGACGACGCGCAGTTTGCGTTTGTGGGGGCGTGGGAGTGTCGGGGGGCGGACCGGGAACCGACGTTGCACAAGGAACCGCTCGAGTACGAGGAGGCACGGATGAGCACGAGGAGCTACAGGTGATGCATCTGAGCTTGAGAGTCTGGCGCAAGAAGAGCGCCTCGGCCATCGGGCGTTTCGAGACCTATGAGGCGCGCAACGTCTCCGCCGACATGTCGTTGCTCGAGGTGCTCGACGGGGTCAATGAGGATTTGATTGCCAGCGGCGGCGAGCCGATCGCGTTCGATTCGGATTGTCGGGAGGGGATTTGCGGGGCCTGTTCGGTGGTGATCGACGGCGTCCCGCACGGCAGCCGCCACGGGACCACCGCCTGCCAGCTTCACCTCCGCCACTTCAAGGACGGCGACACGATCACGCTCGAACCGTGGCGGGCCCGTCCGTTCCCGGTGATCAAAGACCTGGTGGTCGATCGCCATGCCTTTGACCGCATCATCCAGGCCGGCGGATATGTCTCCGTGAAAACCGGAGGCGCGCCGGATGGAAACGCCATCCCGATTCCCAAGACAGACGTCGATCAGGCGATGGACGCCGCGGTGTGCATCGGGTGCGGGGCGTGCGTGGCGGCGTGCAAGAATGCGTCGGCCATGCTCTTCGTCGCCTCGAAGGTGTCTCATTTGAGCCTCCTGCCCCAGGGGCGAGTCGAGCGCGAACGGCGTGTCCTGGCGATGGTGCGCGCGATGGATGACGCCGGGTTTGGCGCCTGCACCGTGACGGGATCGTGCGAGGCGGTTTGCCCGAAGAACATCCGCATCGATGTCATCGCCCGGATGAATCGCGAGTACGGCCGCGCCCTCCTTAAAGAGGGGTTCGTGGAATAGGCGACACAATTCCCCTCACCCGTCCCGCGTTCGCGGGCCACCCTGTCCCGTCCGACGGGAGAGGGGTGGGGCGAGGGGTCTGCTTCATTGGAGAGCGTTGACATTCAACAGTTGAATGCGCATCGGGCCCATGAACGAGAAACGTTCAACGCTCAACGTTCAACGCTCAACGTTCAACGCTCAACGTCCAACGCTCAACGTCCAACGCTCAACGTCCAACGCTCAACGTCCAACGCTCAACGCTCAACGTCCAACGCTCAACGCTCAACGTCCAACGCTCAACGTTCAACGCTCGACGTTCAACGCTCAACGTCCAACGCTCAACGCTCAACGGTTAACTCTGAACTCTGAACTCTGAACTCGTCGGTTGCAGCCCGCATAGGAGTCCTCTTTCGAAGTCTGAGCGCCCCGTGCGCTGACGGGGTGAAATATGCGGGCTGGGGGGAGGCGCCCCCGGCACGGGACGCTTGCCAAGGTCCGAATGGCTTGCGCAAGATGCGCGCGCGCATGCCAGAACAACCGGACAGTTCGTCGGCGCCCCGCCGGGCCTGGGCTCGGCTTTTCGAGGTCAAGCCTCTCGGACAGCTTCTGAGCGAAACGGAACGTCCCGGTCTGCAACTCAAACGCACGCTCGGCCCGGTGCAACTGACTGCGCTGGGCATTGGCGCGATTGTGGGGGCGGGCATTTTCTCGACGGTGGGCACCGCGGCGGCGGGCGGTGCCAACCATGTCGGGGCCGGACCGGCTCTGTCGCTTTCATTTCTGATCGTGGCGGTGGCGTGCTGTTTCTCGGCGCTCTGCTACGCGGAGTTTGCGTCGCTGGCGCCGGTTTCCGGCTCGGCCTACACGTATGCGTACGCGACGCTGGGCGAACTTGTCGCCTGGATTATCGGATGGGACCTGATCCTCGAATACGCGATCGGGAACGTGGCGGTTGCCATTTCGTGGTCGGCCTACTTTCAGGAGTTGCTGCGCGGTTTTGGCTTTCTATGGCCCGAGTGGCTGGGCACGGACTACCGGACTGCCGCCGAAGCCTCGGCTCTCGTGGCCCAAGCCCATGCGGCGGGCCAGGATATCGGCGCGCTGGGCGAGTCGGTGCTGCACGAGGCGCGCGCGTTCACGCTGGCGCCGCGTCCGCTCGGTTTCCCCGTCATCTTCAATCTGCCCGCCGTCCTTGTGGTTGCGGGAATCACATGGATTCTGGTGCGGGGGATTCGGGAGAGCGCGCGCTTCAACACCACGATGGTCGTGCTGAAACTGGGCGTCATTGTGTTTTTCCTGGCGGTGGGCGCGTTCTATGTCAAGCCCGACAACTGGACTCCGTTCGCCCCGCACGGCACAAAGGGGGTTCTGGTGGCGGCGGCGATCATTTTCTTTGCCTACATCGGCTTTGACGCCGTGTCGACCGCGGCGGAGGAGGCGCGCAACCCGCAACGCGACCTGCCGATCGGGATTATCGCCAGCCTGGTGGCGTGCACCGTGGTGTACGTGGCCGTGGCGATCGTGCTCACGGGCCTTGCACCCTACAAGACACTGGGAACGGCCGACCCGCTCGCGTCGGCGTTCTCCTCGGTCGGCCTGAGCCCGCGCGCGCTTTCGTGGGTTGCAGGCGTGATCTCGGCCGGCGCTCTCTGCGCGAACACGTCGGTGCTGATCGCTTTTCAGCTTGGCCAGCCCCGCATCTTCTTCGCGATGGCCCGCGACGGTCTGCTGCCGCGCTGGGCGGCGCGCGTCCACCCGCGCTTTCGCACGCCGCACGTCACGACCATCATCACCGGCGTTTTTGTGGCGTTCTTTGCCGGCATCACCAACATCAAGGAGATGGTGGAATTGACCAACATCGGCACCCTGTTCGCCTTCATCCTGGTTGCGGTCGGCATCCTGGTGCTGCGCCGGAAAGACCCCGACCGGGCGCGTCCGTTCCGCACGCCGTGGGTGCCGTGGGTGCCATTGGCCGCGATCGCATGTTGCGCGGTGCTGATGGCGATGTTGCCGGGGATCACCTGGGGCAGGTTCGGCCTCTGGATGGCGGCGGGCCTGGCGCTGTACTTCATCTACGGCTTTCGCCAGAGCCGGCTGCGCCGCCTCCAAGTCGGAGGCGCGCAGGCCGCGCAACGACGGGGTCCCATCTGACGCGCGCGCAGTCCCCCTCAACCGTTAGCCCGCATTTCTCACCAGCTTTTGATGTCATCTGACCGGTCACCGTCACATTTCACCTGAAATGCGGGCTAATCCGCCAGAGAAGGGCGCCGGCGTGCACGCCCCAGTCGGGATGGCTCTGGCTGCCGACCGCGTAGTACACCACCAGGATTGTCCCGTCGTTCAACGCCACCGCGCTCGGGTAGCCGCAATCGCCGTTGGTCAGACGATCCAGAAGCACGCGGTGCGCCGCCCACTCGAATCCGCCCCGCGCGTCACCCACGATGCCGACCAACCCGAACGGATTCCTCCGGTCGCCGGCCACCAACGCGAGCCGCCCGTCCCGCATGACCACCAGGTCGGCCGGATGCACGCGGTCCGGCGTCAGCGTGACCGGAGCCGACCATGTCAGGCCCTTGTCCTTGCTCAGTGCAATCCACACGTTCTCGCCCGGGCCGCCTGCCCTCTGATCGTGCCGCAGCGCGGCGGCCAGCGTGCCGTCGTTCAACCGGGCGAGGCTGGTCTCGTTGAAGCCGTCCGCCGCAATGACACTGAGCCGCGTCCAGGTCTTGCCGTGGTCTTTCGAGCAAAACAACAGACTCGAGTCGTGGCTGCCTCCTTCGATGACGCCGTAGACATTCATCAGCATCGTCTGGTCCGGCATGGTCAGAATGCGTCCGTATGGGCTGCCGAACTTGAGCCCCGGCAGATCGATCGGCTCGGGCGTGGTCCAGGTCTTGCCGCCGTCCGTCGAGCGGGTGGCCAGCGTCCGTGCCTTGGCGGTCGGCGCGTTGGGCGCCCACTGCCCGGCCGCGTCGTAGTAGCCGCATTCCCAATAGCCCACGACGAGGGAACCGTCCGCCCCCTGCCCGAAGGCGGGGTTCCGATCATCCAACGGACCGTCCACAACGAGCGATGGCGCGGTCCAAGTCCGGCCATCGTCCGTCGAGAACACGATGTCCAGGCGACCTGCCAGACCGATGTGAGGCGCTCCGCCGCGCAACACGGCCGCCAGGCGTCCGTCCGCCAACCGCAAGGCAACCGGGAAGAAGCCCTGGCCTTTGACGACGAGGACATCGGTGCTCGCGCTCGCAATGGCGACCGGGGACACCGGCGCCGATGCGTCCCCGGCAAGGACCTTCATCGCAAGAACACAGGCCGACATCAGCACCACAACCGAGACGAGAGATTTCGTGGTCATGAACAAGAGTCTAGGTTCTTGCGCTCCTGTGTCGCGAAAAAATGCTCCGTGACAATGAACGATGAAACCGACCACGCCGAAGCCCACGCCGAACAGAACCTCCCGTCGCCTTGCCCAACGCGACGTCCCGATCGGCAGCCACCCGCCCTCCGGGCACCCTCTCCCATCGGATGGGTGAGGGCCGGCGTGAGGGGTCTGTGTAGGGTATCCAGCCGAGTAGGCAGTAGGTCGCCAGGGTGCGCACCACCCTGTGGCACATACCGAAGGGGGCGGCTTGTGCGCGCGCTGCGTGGTCGTTCAACCACGTTGCGCCCCTCAGCTTCCGCGCACTATTCGGGTTCGATCACCTTGAGCCCCGGCACGACCCCGAAGTGGCGCTTGTTGAACGTCGCCACTTCGCTGCCGCGCTCGATCGCGGTCGCGGCCACGATGAGGTCGTAGGGTCCGATCACTTTGCCGACCGCTTCCAATTCAGCCCAAATGCGCGCGTGCTGGTAGGCGGTCTGCTCGGTGTAGGGAACGATGGGCAACGGCGCGAGCACGGCCCGCAGGTATTGCAGCCGCCGGGCCCTGCGCGCAGCGTGGGCTCGTTCCACACCGTGCCAGAGTTCCGCCACCGTGATGGCCGCCACCTCAAACAGCTCGTCCGGCCTGCTCTCCAGCCACGCCTTGACGTCGAAGGTCCCTTTCTCGCCCCGGATGATCACATCCGCGTCCAGGATTATTGCCATTTGTCCCTTGGACTGTTGAGGTTCTTGCGCGCGCTCCGCAGTTCGCGGTGCCAATCGCGGGCTTCTTGGGCCGACAACTCGAATCCCACAAGCGCCTCCGCCAAGGCCCGGCCGGTGCAGCGCCTCTCGGCCTCCGGTTCGAGGCGGGCAAAGGGCTTGCCGTTCTTCAGCAGCACGAACGTCGTGTTTTGATAGTGCGCACGGTTCACGCAGTCGGCAAAATTCCGGGCTGCCTCAGTGACCGTGATCATCAACTCTTTCATAGAATCAGATTCTCAGATTACGCGGATTTGTCAATTCCACCAACGCCCCCATGATCGATCGAACGCCTCCCTGCGTGCCTGCGCCAAGGCTTCGGCAGGCGGGTCGGATGGGAGAGAGGAGGAGGATTGTCTGTGGCGTGTCCCGCAGACCCGTCAGGGAGTCAGCCGTGTCTCCGCCGCCCCGCCCCGCAGTGCATTGTCTCGCCGCACTCGACGTGAGCTGATTGATTGTCGATTGTGAGAACCGACCCCTGGTGCGGCGTTCATTGGCGGTTGGACCGCAAGACCACCGCAGCGCACCGCTTCCAGAACGGCACCGATGACCTCCGCCGATCCGTTTCCGAAGGCGCAATGGACAAGCCGCTGGCAGTCTGCTTGTCATCGCCTCTGCCCAGCCAGGCCGATGCCGACGCGCCGCGGAGGGCGAGCGCATCCAGGCTCAGGCCGAGACGCCCCGCCACTTCGCGGGCGCTCTGTGGCCTTGCCGCGACGTCCTTCGCCAGGCACGCAAGAATGGTGGCTGCCACATGCTCGGGCACGGGATTCCGTATGCCCAACTCGGCCAAGCGCTCGGCGATCGCTTTGGCTGGCACCTCCTGGACCTGGCAGACAACGTCGCCGCTGAAGAAAGGCGGGCGGCTTGTCAGCAAGTCATACAGGCTGGCGCCTAAAGCGTACAGGTCGTCACTCGAACAGGGCCGATGGCCTTCCATCTGCTGCGGGCTCATGAAACCGAGGGTGCCCCTGATGCGATGCTGCTGAACGGTGCTGCTGAGCGAATCACTGACGCTTACGGCAATGCCGAAATCCGCCAGCTTCACCCTTCCTTTCTTGCTGAGCATCAGGTTCGACGGTTTGACGTCGCGATGGACCACCTTCTCGGCATGGGCATAGTCCAGTGCCTGGCAGATTTCCTGCACGAGCGGCTCGAGAAATGCCCAGGTCAGCACGTGCTGCGGCTGTTGCAGCCGCAACTGGGTCAGGGTCGGACCCTCGACAAACTCCATCGAGATGAATGCCGGCTCGCACGGCGACTCGATCAGATCGTGAATGCGAATGATGTTCGGATGCGACAAGCGATGACTGCGAACAGTCTCCCGTCGCAGATCGTCCAGCGCCACCGGGTCCGCCCGCACCTCCGGGGCCAGAAACTTGAGCGCGACCTGGTCGTTGAGACGGGTGTCTTCCGCCAACCCCACTACCCCCATCCCCCCCCCCCAACAGACGGATGAGCCGGTAACGACCACCCCACCTGTCCACCAATCGACAACGCCGAGTCAGCGGATCAGTTGCCCAGACCACCACGCCAAGACCCGCCGCTTCGCCCAGGTTCTCGACCCGGACGACGTCCGACCGAGCGGATCGCCTTCCGACAGATGCTCGCCGACCTTCACCGCATCGACCAGGCCCCCATCATCGAGCTTGGCCGCACCAACCACGTTGCGCTGACAGAGGTCCTCCGTCTTCACCTCATTTGACGCGACATCGCGATAGACCACAATGGGGCTTGGCTGGATGGGTCACCCGACTTCGGCTCAAGCCGGCGAACGCGCATGTGCATCAGGCTCTCGCGCAGCACGCGCCGATCGAGGGCCTCGCAGGACCTTCCCGCCCGCCTTGTCCTCCCTCACGTCAAAGACACGCAGGCACACCGGCGTGTCGAGGTGGAATTCGAGCGCTGAGGCCCGCCCTTTCTGCAACGCGCGAACGCTGCCAGACACAAACCGGGGCGGTTCGTTGCCGAGTCGCTTCAACTTCTGCGCTCGGCCTCGGGAATGCCGCTCGGCCGCCTCGCTCACCTTGGCCACGTGGGCCTCGACTGCCGCCGAGGCGAACTCGGCCACTTTGCTCAGCCGGGCGAACTCGGCCTGGCCGGCTTCTGACGCCGACACGGCGGTCTCCTCCGAAACAGCGCTTTGCGCGTGCGCCGCCCCAAACGCGAACTCGGCCGGGACATCCATTGCTTGATGAATGTGCTCTGGAGCCGCCGCGCCGCGGCTTTCACCAGCGGCGCGTTTCCGTGCACGTAATCCACAACATTGCCCGCAACAATGCCGTGCCTGGCCTCCGCGCTCCAGACCGGTTCGAGCCGAAACGCGCACCGCCGTGCCGGACTTCTCCCCTTTGCTGTCGAACTGAAACTCCCCCAATCGCCGACTTCAAACTCACCACGCCCAGCGTCCCCACGCGCTCGCTCGAAGGCCCGCCCACAACGGTAAGCGACCAAGTGCAGATTGTGAAAAGATGTTGGCAGGAGAATCAGCCAGAACTCACGATCGTCGGAGTCCACACCATCGATCGCATATTCCTGCAAGTGGACGTAGGGCGGCAACTCTTGCCATGACAAACGCAGTGCCATTCCCGGCGCCGCGCCGGAAATCCAATGCCGCGGCCTCCGAAGACTCCTCCACCGTGGTGCGTCGCCGGCTCCGTGTCATCAACGCGGCCAGCGCCCTCGCCGAGTCGGGACGACGCAGCATCGAACAGGTCAGGCCCGGCACGACCAAGCCCACGAGCGCGTAGGCGGCGAGGGCGACGGGCAAGACCTCGATCGCGCCAAACCACGGCGCCGCTGGTATCTCAACCCAGTTCCACATGCAACTCGACAACACCCCCAACTCGATCGTTGACTCGGCAGGACGCACTCGAAGTCGAGCAGTCCAGCGACCTCGCCAAGGAGCGTTTGGCAACGCGAAGCGCATGGAGTGCGAGTGCTTCAGCACCGCTTTGGCGTGGGGTTCCACCGATCCATTTTGTCCGTGAAGGCGCGGTGAACCGCACACGCTCTGTCACTACTCGAACTCTCGCAACCGATAAAACCTCACACTGTCGACTGGCGCAAGCGCCGGGCCTGTAGCCATCGAGAATGGAAGTGCTGCCTGGCATCGAAGTCAATCCGCGCCGATCCCCAAGCTCCGTGATTCCTCAAGCACATGGCTGAGGAAGTTGCGCGGCCACGTCAGCACCAGCGTCGCCTGACCTTTCGACCGTGAGTTGAGGCCGTTCTCCAGGCATCGGCGAATTGTGGGCGACATCGACAATGACGGGCGGGTGACGGCCGGGGACGCCGCCTTGATCGCTCGCAAGTCAGTCGGCGAGTATGTGTGGCAGATTCCGCCGATGCCTGGAGAACGGCCTCAACTCACGGTCGAAAGGTCAGGCGACGCGCTGGTGCTGACGTGGCCGTGCAACTTCCTCAGCCATGTGCTTGAGGAATCACGGAGCTTGGGGATCGGCGCGGATTGGACTTCGATGCCAGGCAGCACTTCCATTCTCGATGGCTACAGGCGCCTGGCGCTTGCGCCAGTCGACAGTGTGAGGTTTTATCGGTTGCGAGAGTTCGAGTAGTGACAGAGCGTGTGCGGTTCACCGCGCCTTCACGGACAAAATGATCGGTGGAACCCCACGCCAAAGCGGTGCTGAAGCACTCGCACTCCATGCGCTTCGCGTTGCCAAACGCCCTTGGCGAGGTCGCTGGACTGCTCGACTTCGAGTGCGTCCTGCCGTGAGTCAACGATCGAGTTGGGGTGTTGTCGAGTTGCATGTGGAACTGGGTTGAGATACCAGCGGCGCCGTGGTTTGGCGCGATCGAGGTCTTGCCCGTCGCCCTCGCCGCCTACGCGCTCGTGGGCTTGGTCGTGGCTGGCCTGACCTGTCTGATGCTGCGTCGTCCCGACTCGGCGAGGGCGCTGGGCCGGTTGATGACACGGAGCCGGCGACGCACCACGGTGGAGGAGTCTTCGGAGGCCGCGGCATTGGATTTCGGCGCGGCGCCGGGAATGGCACTGCGTTTGTCATGGCAAGAGTTGCTGCCCCATGTCCACTTGCAGGAATATGTGCGGATCGATGGTGTGGACCTGGACGATCGTGAGTTCTGGCTGATTCTCCTGCCAACATCTTTTCACAATCTGCACTTGGTCGCTTACCGTTGTGGGCGGGCCTTCGAGCGAGCGCGTGGGGGGACGCTGGGCGTGGTGAGTTTGAAGTCAGGCGATTGGGGGGAGTTTCAGTTCGACAGCAAAGGGGAGGTGAAGTCCGGCACGGCGGTGCGCGTTTCGGCTCGGGAACCGGTCTGGAGCGCGGAGGCCAGGCACGGCATTGTTGCGGGCAATGTTGTGGATTACGTGCACGGAAACGCGCTGCTGGTGAAAGCCGTGGCGCGGCGGCTCCAGAGCACATTCATCAAGCAATGGGATGTCCCGGCCGAGTTCGCGTTTGGGGCGGCGCACGCGCAAAGCGCTGTTTCGAGTGAGACCGCCGTGTCGGCGTCAGAAGCCGGCCAGGCCGAGTTCGCCCGGCTGAGCAAAGTGGCCGAGTTCGCCTCGGCGGCAGTCGAGGCCCACGTGGCCAAGGTGAGCGAGGCGGGCGGCCGAGCGGCATTCCCGAGGCCGAGCGCAGAAGTTGAAGCGACTCGCAACGAACCGCCCCGGCTTGTGTCTGGCAGCGTTCGCGTGCTGCAGAAAGGGCGGGCCTCAGCGCTCGAATTCCACCTCGACACGCCGGTGTGCCTGCGTGTCTTTGACGTGAGGGAGGACAAGGCGGGCGGGGTCAGTCCCGGCGAGGCCCTCGATCGGCGCGTGCTGCGCGAGAGCCTGATGCACATGCGCGTTCGCCGGCTTGAGCCGAAGTCGGGTGAATCATCCAGCCACCCCATTGTGGTCTATCGCGATGTCGCGTCAAATGAGGTGAAGACGGAGGACCTCTGTCAGCGCAACGTGGTTGGTGTGGCCAAGCTCGATGATGGGGGCCTGGTCGATGCGGTGAAGGTCGGCGAGCATCTGTTTGAAGGCGATCCGCTCGGTCGGAGCGTCGTCCGGGTCGAGAACCTGGGCGAAGCGGCGGGTCTTGGCGTGGCGGTCTGGGCAACCGATCCGCTGACTCCGGCGTTGTCGATTGGTGGACAGGTGGGGGGTGGTCGTTACCGGCTCATCCGTCTGTTGGGGGCGGGGGGGATGGGGGTAGTGTGGTTGG
>JAXGQW010000114.1:0-13430 GCA_040766265.1 Verrucomicrobiota bacterium | reverse complement strand
TTGAAGACCACTGGTGTGTCTATGGGATCGTTCCAGTCGAACACGATCCTCGCCGCGTTGGTGATCACCGTGCCGGTCGCCAGGCCAGCGCGCGGCTTGACGGTGTACGTGATGTAGCCCTCACCGGGATGGACCAAGCTGTTTGTATTCACCTGGAAGCCGCAGCAAACGACTTCGTTCGTTGGATAGTAGAACAACTCAGGCCGATTCGGCGGAAGGAAACCGGCGTAGGCGTCCACAGGGAAGGTGCCGGTGTTCATGTCACTGCTCCGGAGATTCAGGCTTAACAGCCCTGTCTGCGCGTCCACGCCAGCCTTGACGTCCAGCATCAGCGGGGTCTGGCCCCGCTGCCAACCGCTGGCATCGCGCCACGTCCAGCCTGCGAATGGGGTCCGCCCCTCGTAGTGGCTGGAAGCAGCCCGTGGAACCACTCGCAGCCCAGCAAAGCCGACTTCTTGAATCTCAACGCTGGTCCAATCCAAGCTGGCCTCCAACTGGTTGGCCACGTTGACATCCAACGCTGCCCCAGTGGCGTCCGGAAGGTTCTCAAAACGTACAGTGTACATGAGCGGCTTCGCGGAAGGCACAAACTGCGAGCTGCCGCAACCTTGCGGCCCAACGATGTCATTTGGATCCCAAGATCCGATTACGCATATGCTGTTACAAAGGTAATCAGTAGAGAAGACACACACTGGAATGAAAACGCCCGCACAAAAGGCACCGGCCACAGGGGTACCAACAAGACCCACCACAGTACAGTATAGGGTACAATCCAAGCCACAAGCTAAGCCAAGCCACGTGGAACATGATAGAAAACCGGGCACTGGCAGCGGCACCAGGCGCTAGCCGAGGGAGTAGCATGGCTACGGCTCCGGCGTTGGCTTGCAGGGCAAGGGTTGGGAAGGAAACCCCCTCCGCGACCATCGAGATGAGTTCGTGATTGTCAGTAAACCCCATCAATGTCACCAATTCAGCATCGTGGTTGGATGCATTGGTAACCGTGACTAAATAGACACCCGCTGCCCCACCACGTCGAATCGCATCGGGCCCTACCTCGGTAATTCGCAAATCGGTGCCCCGGCCTTGCTCAACCTGAAAAGCGGCGGCCAGACGCTGAGCCTCCCCGTCTGGTGGCACCACGACGACATCAACCTGCCCCATCGGCGCCCCGTTTAAGTCGAAAGTCGCCCTGAGTTCACCCAAGTGGCTGCGCACGGTCCTGATGGACGAAATACCCTGCTCCGACAGTGCGGGGTCAAGGTACTCAAGTCGGACCGTGGGCTCAGCCGGGAACGCACTTCCGGAGATTCTCAGGGTGACGAGGCCGCCATTTCCTCCGCGGGCCGGTGTCACGCCGGTCACATCGAACGGCAAGTACTCTGCGGCCACCGTACACGTTGCCGGAGCCTGCTCGATCCGCTCAACATAAGCGAGAACGTAGTTTGTGCTGGCCCAAGTCCCGGGAATGCGCACGAACTGGTCGGGCTCGAACAGAGCGTCATACTTGAGATCGAACTGGGAGCGGGTCGGAATTGCACCGTGTCGCAGGTACAACTCTGTCGCGCCCGATGCGGAGAGCAAGTCAAGCGTCACCATCAGATCATGGTCGGGTTCGACCACCAGCCGCCAGTATCGCGCGTGCCCGGGCGCAAGGAACTCGCTCGCGACTGGAGTGCCAACGGTCAGTTCAGGCATGAAGATCGGCACGGGCAGTGACACGCTGTTTTCCGGCCCGAGGGTGCCGGCAAACTGGTAGGCGACGGACCGGACGATGACGTGATAGTCGCCCGGAAGGACACCGGGAACGAAGACCTCCGCGCTGGCGCGGTACACCACACCCTCGGCCAGGCCCTCGGTCTGGTCGTCCGTGCCCAACAGGAGATCCTCAATGTCCCACTGGTCGTCTGTGGACAAGTACACCGCATCGGTCCAGCTTCCCAATACCGCGGCACCGGTCCGGTTTCGCCCCTCCCAAGAGACGGTGATGCGGTCGCCGCACCAGAGTTCGTTGGTGCTAGTCGTCAGATTGCCCAGGCCGAAGTCAATCTGTGGCAGGTTGATCCGGCCGCCGTTGGGCGATTCGAAGACAGTGCCGACCCAGTGAAACAGGTCGGGGAAGGAGACCGCCGTCCCATCGGCGACGACCCGGGAATTGGTGAGCTTGCGTAGTTGCGCGACGCCAATGCGGCCGGTGTCACGGAGGATGATCGTTGCCTGGTCCGCAAACAGCAGATTCGGCGTGCGGATAACGCCCCCTCGCTTCGCTTCGAGACTGGCGCCAACCAGGCGTACAAGACGGGAAAGGTCAATGACGCTGCCCTCACCGTCGGCGACGAAGGCAATGGCGCCTGTCGTGATCTCGGGCACGCCGGGCAGCAGAATCGTCCCGCCATTCCGGACCTCGAAGCGGGTGCCCGGAGTGTGCGCGAGGTCGCGCAGGTGCTTCAGTGCTGTCAAGTCCACGACACTACCCTGTCGTGTAACTTTCAAAACCGGAATTCTGTGTGCGATCAAAACCGGACACCCGCCTGAGTTCGGAACCGGACGAGGGAAGCCGCTGGCAGCGAGCGGCTTGGCTTGGTGCCATTTGCGAGGCCGGTGAAGACGAAGTGGCATTGAGTCCGCAGAGAGATGGATTTATCGCTTTGGGGCTGATACCGGCAGGGGCTAGCCCTCCAGGTTCGAGAGTCTCCCACATCGGCCTGCTAGCGCTTTCACAGATCGAGTCCGACGTGCCGCGGGATGTTCCGCTTGTGTGCCGAGAGGAATCAACAACCGTGCCAGGATCAGTGGTCAGCCGAAGTAAGCTGCGATTCGCCTCATTATTCCGGTTTTGATCGCACAGACCCGTCCGGTTTTGATCGCACCACGACAGTCCACGACACTACCCGGGCCATCGGCAAGCACGCGAATTCCGCGGGGTGTCGAGGGCTGTGTGCCGTCCGTGGGCTGGGTCATGGCAAGGAGCGCCGGAAGTTCCACGCGTCCACCGGCGATGGCCTCGATATGCAGGTAGCCGTTGGGCCGTGGGTTGCCGACCAGGTTGGTGACGTTCGGAAGGCTGAGAACGCTGCCTGGCCCCTCGGCTCGGAGCCGGACGATGCCGTCCGCTTCGGCTGGTGCTTCGTAGCGGTGCAACATTGGCAGCACCAGTCGCTCACCGCTCGTCACAAAGAAGCTGGCGCCGTGCGGCTGCAGCACCGTAAACTCCCGCGAGACCAGTTGTCGGTAAGGCGGCTCTGGCTCTGCTCCGATGAACACCGACAGCTCGCGAGAAACCGCTTCGCGATGAGGCGCTTCCGGTTCCGCCCCGACGAAGACGGAGAATTCGCGGAAAACCACTTCACGAGCAATGATGTAAGCGGCGGCCGGGTTGACGATCGGATCAAAGCCGCCGGCAGCATCCACGGGCACCACCGCGAAATAGCGGTCCTGCCACGGGGGCAAGCAGGTGAGAAGGCAGGACAGAGTGTCACCCGCGACGCGGAGGAGCGGGGTCATGCCCGTCACGTTGGTGAACGCAATCGGAGCCAGGTACACGTCGTAGCCAATGACGTCCTGCTGGGCCCACTGGTTGTAGCTTTCCCACGAGAGGTTGGCCGATTCGCCGCTTGGGCTGGGGCTCACGTTCAGCCGGGCAACGCGTGCCGGTACTGCCGGGGTGCTGACCACTAGACTGACTTCGCGTGAGACGGTCTCCTTGAATGGCGGTTCAGGCTCGGCACCGATCAAGACCGTGACCTCGCGGGAAACAACCTCTTGTAACGCGGGGGACGCCGTTTGCGCCAGGGTCGACGGTACGATAAGCAGGCAGAGCAACATCAGGCCAGTTGCTCGGGCGACGTTCAGCGAACCATGGTCGAGTCTGTCGGCATCGCAACCTGACGTCGTTCGATGGTGCACGGGACTGGGGCTGCTCCCCGTCCCTGCAACCGGTGCATCTGATAGGCTCGCTGAGCCGGAGGATGCGCCCCATGCTCGCGGGACTTGGGGTGGGGGTGATGGATGTTTCACCCTGACAGGAGCCGAGCAGATCGGTGGTTTCATAACGGCACGGCATGGGGGCCAATCGGGTGTGAACCGGCGGACGGGTGGTTCCCGAACTTCGGCCGCCATCTTGCCTGGTGGTGACGACGGCCTGAGCCGGAGGTCTTGATCAGAGGCGCATGTTTGTGTGCAAACGCGGGCGGAGGCGATCTGCCGAAGGTCAGGGCCGGATGACATGCACTTGGAGGGCGGAGTAGCCAGGAGTTACGGGCACCTGAGCGATCCACCGCAAGACCAGGGGATCCGTGCTCACCACCTGTGAAACGGCTGCGGACCTCTCGCTGTAGTCGCCCTTTGCCCTGGGGGCGACACGGATTCTGACGGTCGAGATCTGCTCGACGTTCGTCGTTTCAACAACCACTTCCGTCTGAGAAACCTGAGGCAAGGAAACATCGGGGCCCGCCGCTCCGAACTCGGCTCGCGGGTCGGCTGGCGGCGGAGTTCCCCCGATCGAGAGAATCCTGACCTGAGGGCCGTTGTCCGGCAACCAGATCAGCGGCGACGCGCCACTGGTCAAGTCCACGACGCTCGGACCGGGCAATACTTCCAGATCACCTGAGTAACTCACCCGCTCGAGCCGAATGCGGCCCTGTCCGCCGAAGCGCGAAATTTGATCACTTGTTTGCCCGCCATAGGCATATAGCACTCCCGATCCACGAAGCGTGTCGGCTACCAAGCGAACTGTGCCGCCGCTGCCTCCGGCGGAGTCCCTTCCGCCGCCCCAGCCACCATTGGCGCTGATCGTTCCGTCAACGGAGATGGACCCTCCGCACGCAATCAGAATGGCTCCTCCGCCCCCCCCCTCCACCACCTTCAAAGCCGGTACTCCCCCCCCCCGCCTGATCCACCCAACAAGGGTAGCCCGGAAGGATTGCCGTACGTCGGCGCTGGCTCAAGAGGCCCATAATCGCCGCCGTGACCCAGACCCGGTGTTCCGTGACTGCCTCCGCCGGCACGACCCGCCGGCCTTCCGCCACCAGGACCGAACCCCGCACTACCCGTGAGATCACTCGTAAAGAACCCCATACCTCCCAGCCAGGCTCCAGGACCGGGCTCGGCCAGCTTGGGAGGTGTTTGTCCACCTTGCCCGTCCAAACTCACTCTCCCGGTGATGGTGGCATCCCCTTGCACCAACCACACAACGGGCGCGCGGCTGGGATGGCTCTTGAAGGTGACGGTGGCCCCTTGGCTGACCGTCACGCTGGAGTACTTGAACACCACGGCCCACTTTTCTGGGTCGTAGATGCCCTTGCCAGCGTTGGCGCTGTTGTTGACGTTCCACGCACCCGTCGCGGCCTCGCCGAGGTCGATCACGGTGTCGCTATCGACTACCAGAGAACCATCCGAACCGTCGGACGGGATGTTGATGTCCGCCAGCGCGGTGCACTGAACGGCTCCGGCCAAGAGAAGTGCCAACGAGAGGCGCCAAGCAGGAGCTGCGGTGGGAGAGGAATAGACTGCGTTCATAGTTTGTCTTTGCGTTGTTTGTTGGTGCGTGTTGGAGCCTGGATCGGCCCTGCGTTGCTGTGGGCTACCACTACCCGAAGCCCGCGGCGTAGTGGGGCTTGGCCCGGCGGGTGGTCCTGTTTGCTTAACGGAGCCGTCGGTGACGTCCCGAGACGCGGTTATGTTGGGGACAAAGCCGAAGCTCCAGGTCACAGGAG
Organism: Verrucomicrobiota bacterium; assembly: GCA_040766265.1. Taxonomy (GTDB): domain Bacteria; phylum Verrucomicrobiota; class Verrucomicrobiia; order Limisphaerales; family J093; genus MWFF01. The sequence goes on along the minus strand of JAXGQW010000114.1, from coordinate 7,719 downwards.
CAGGCCCGCTGGCGGGCAGGTCCGCCAGCGGGTTGGACCACAACCCGCCCTCCCCGGCGGTGGACGCCATGCGAAAGCGTTGCCCCAGAGCGATTGCAGAGTCCCCAGCTCGGGCAGCGCAGTCTTCACAACACACCGCCGCCGCACCGTCGATCTCGGGCAGCCTCGGACTCTGGGCCATACTTGGAGAAAGCGGATTTGACCCGAAATGTTACATGGATGGACGAACTTTCTTCCTTCGCTGACTGTCACCGTGCGGAATGAACCACAGAGACGCGGAGGACACGGAGAAGGCCATGGCGGGGCATTTCGTGTCCGCCCTGAATCTGTGAGGGACTCAACACCGATTCGCGACGGATCACGGATTGATCCCGGAGACTGACCGATTGCGACCCCCGCAAACCCCTGCCTCGAAGGCCCCCAACCCCAGCTCGGCTACGCTCCAGAGGCTTTCTTCCGCGGACCGCAATTGCCAACCGTACCCTTCCGAACGGATTACCAGCCGCGAAAGAACACAAGGAACACAAAGAAGGGAACGTGTCGGCTTTGCGCTCCTTGCGTTCTTTTGCGGCTAAAGACCTCCCCCGAAAGACAAGCCGCTTCAACGCAGGTGTGTCAGCGAGAGAGTCGGCTCCGGCAGTCGATCCCCGATCTCCCATCTCCCATCTCCCATCTCCCCGCCCTCTGTGCCTCTGTGGTTGCCCCCATCGATGGCTGTCACCGAACCGATTGAACCACAGAGACACAGAGGACGCGGAGAAGGCCATGGCCGGGCGGAGCGGGAGTTGTGGTTTACCCGGCTGACAGCGGTGGGGCTGGACTTGAAGGATCCGCGGGCAGCCGGTTTCTTCACGCCAGAGCTCCGGCGCGGGTGACGCGAATGCCTATCGACCGAATCTCGCCTTGAAAACCCTCTCCCGAGCGGCATCTTTCCTCCATGACAACGACGGTGTTGGCCGATAACACGGTGAAAATCCCGGACGCCATTGCCCGCCTCATGGGCTTGACGCCCGGAGCCGCTCTCGATTTGGAAGTCGCCGAGAATGGCACACTGCTTGTTCAAAAGCATCGCTCGCGCGGCGAACGGGCGGACAAACTCCTCGGCATCGGACGGCCCTTCGTGAAGCCGGGCGAAGACCCAGTCGCGGAACTCGTCAACGAGCGACAGCAAGACGATCTCGACGAATATGGCCCAGGTCACGCACGTTCTTGACACGTCGGCCCTGCTAGCGCACGCCTTCCAGGAACCGGGCTGGGAACGAGTCCGGGGACTTCTCCACGACGAAACCGCGGTGCTCGGTCTGCCTGCTCCCGTGCTGTTCGAGTTCCAGGTGCGATTGCAGGAGATGGGCGTCCTCGCCCAGCATCCCGAAACCGTCGCCGAATATGAAGCGCTCTTTGACGTTGCTCTTCCGGTGGACAACCCGGTCGCCCACACGGCCTTCCAACTCAAGCGCGACACCCCGGAACGTCTGCCGGCCATTGACGCCCTGATCGCCGCCTGCGCCAAGGTCCACGATGCCGTCCTGGTGCACCGCGACCCGCATCTCGCCAGAATCCCCGCCCATCTGCTCAAACAGGAAGTCCTGCCGCCAAAGACTTGACCACGGGCAACCGCCTGGATTCCGACGGGATCACCGAACTCAAGGTTGAGAACCGGGTCGAGCGCAATCTCCGTGAATGCGATGGAATGGATGGACTCTTGGCTTCCTGAGCGTCGATCAAGTGCTTCGTGACGGATCAGGAGAACCGGACTGGGTTCGGCGGTCGGGGGAGGCACCCCAACCAAGGCAGAGGTCCGCGAATACCCCGAAGAATATGAGTCCCAACGACCGGACACCTGCACCAGCCAGCACGTCTCTCCCGCCCCAATCTAGAATCCTTGAATTCCGGAACATGGTGCGATCAAGTCAAGTGTGGCCCTCAACCCGACCTCCTCGGCGCAGAGCTGCATGCAGAAACCTGGGCCCAGGCCCGTCCGCACCGTGCCGAGGCGGGGAACACCGCCGTGGCCAGAACACATCGCGACAGCGGTGCCCCGCTCGGTCAGGCTCGGACTCTGGGCCATGCTTAAGGAAAGCGGATTGGGTGGGAAATGTTACAGGGGTGGCGTCAGTTTCTTGCGGCCAGGAGACGGACGGCGATTCGGCTTTTCGGTTTATCCGTCTTGTCGCTTCACCGCAACTTCCTGGCGTTGGTCAAAGGAATGGAGTGCTCATGAAGATGTTCGAGCGCGGCCTTCCTGAGCGAACAAAAGCGGGCCCCTGGTGGAAGGAATGGCTTTCACTCCGCGCTCTCTGTGCCTCTGTGGTTGATCCCCCTCGCTGACTGTCACCGTGCGGAATGAACCACAGAGACGCCGAGGACACGGAGAAGGCTATCGCCCGGCAATCTGTGTTCCGCCCCGAATCTGTGAGGGACGGACTCCACACCGATTCAGGACGGAACACGGATTGATCCCGGAGAGTGACCGGCTGCGACCTCCGGAAATATCCCTGCCTCGAATGCCCGCGAGGTCCACTCGACTACGCGCTAACCCGCATATTTCACACCGCGTCGGTGCACATGGCGGTCAGACTTCGCAAGAGCACCGCTATGCGGGTTAGAAAAGCAAAACCGCGCCCGGTCCCAGAGTCAGAGAGACGCAACACACTGTTCATATGGAAGAACACCTTCAGGACCGACGGGATCCTCTTGGGTCCCTTTCCGGGCGCGGTTTTGCCAACTAGCCCGGTTAGGAGTCCTCGCGAAGCGTGTGAAATAACCGGGCTAAAGCCTCCTTCCCGCAGACACCAATGGCCGACTCTACCCTGCTGACCCATTTCCAGCCGCGAAAGAACACAAGGAACACAAAGAAGGACGTGTCGGCTTTGCGCTCTTTGCGTTCTTTTGCGGCTAAAGACCTCCGCCGGACAACAAGCCGGTTCAACGGAGGTCTGTGATCGGGGGATTCGGCGCTGGGGTTTCTCGTCATCGGCGGGTACGCGGTGGCGGCGCATGGCCACACACGCGCCACGTTTGCCGTGGATTTCCTGGTCCGGCGCCGGGTGCGGGAGGCGTGGTTCACCCGACTGACGGCCGTCGGGCCGAGTCGCTTCGGTGACTGTCATTGCAGTATGTTACTCGGGAAATCTACAAGACCTTCGTTCGGTTGCTGCAAACTCCCTGACGAACCGCGACCGAGTCTGGACCTGAACCTCCCGGCTGCCGAGGGATTCCGTTCGCTGCCACCGATGATTTCGCTGGTGAAGATGATCGAAAGGAAACGGCAGTTTCGTCAGTGGTTCCCGGCCGGGCTGCCGACCGCCGCCCATTTGCAGAAGCATGGCAGGCATGCAATTGTCCGCGCACGGTGGAGTTGGGACGCCTGCCTGCCGGCAGGCAGGCGTCGCCGCTCCGGCGTGGACAATGCTGCACACGGAAAGTAGACTCCGCACTCATGGAATTGGGCGATTTCATCCGCATCGCGCACCAGGAACCCCCGTTGGGGTTTCTGGTCATCGGCGGGTATGCAGTCGCAGCGCACGGCCACAGCCGCGCCACGTTTGACGTCGATTTCCTGGTGCGCCGGGAGGAGCGAGAGGCGTGGTTCGCTCGTTTGACGGCGGCTGGACTCGCTCGGTTTGCTGAGGCGTCGGCGTTCGCTCAGTTCACCCAACCCAACGGCGGCGATGGACTTGACTTGATGTTCGTTGAGAACTCGACTTTCGATCGTATGATCGAGGCCTCCGAGGAGCGTGACTTTGGCGGCACCCTGGCGCGCGTGCCTTGCCTGGATCACCTGCTGGCGTTGAAGCTGCACGTCCTCAAACAGGCGTTGCCGCATCGCACGTCCAAGGATGCCGATGATGTCGAGATGCTGATCCGACGCAACAGGTTGGATTTGAAGGATGCGCGGTATGAGAAACTGTTCTTGAAGTATGGGACTCGGGAAATCTACGAGGCCTTTGTCCGGCTCCTGCGAACTCCGTGACGCGTTGCGGCCGAGTCTGAACCTGAATCTCCCGGACGCCGAGGGATTCCGTTCGCTGCCACCGCTGGTGTCGCTGGCGAAGATGCTGGAAAGGAACCGCACGTTCCGGCAGTGGTTCCCGGCCGGGCTGCCGAGCGCCGCCGAGCGGTGGCAGGCACGGGTGATCGAGGAGTTTCGGCTTTAGACAAGCGAGGATCCGGAGAAGAATGCTCGGCGCCGCGAGTTGAAAGAAAGGGTGTTCGAGGCGACGAGGCCCTGCCTGCCGACAGGCAGGCGTCGCCACTCCGATGCTTTGGCGTTGTCATTTCCGTCGTGCCGAGGCATAAGTCGCACAGATGTCTTCTCAGGGACAGTGTGGCGTCGGGTGGCCTCGACGGGGCGGGGTCGCGTTCCCAGTCACGTTGTGGACGATGGTGTTGTCGGCACGGGAAGAATCGATGCCGGCGCTGACCCGGCTCTGCGAGACGTACCAAAGGCCCATCAAGGCCTTCTTCCGCAGCGCGGGCTGCCCGCGAGATGATGTGGACGACCTGGCACAGGATTTTCTGGTCCACATCCTGCATCCCGACGTGCTCAAGACAGTCGATCCCGACAAAGGACGGTTCCGGTCGTTCCTGCTGGTCTGCCTGAGGCATTACTGGAGCCAGGTCAAGGCGCACGGCCGCACGATCAAGAAGGGCGGTCGGGTCATCCACGTGCCGTTGGACACTGGTCCGGACCAGCCCGGATTCGAGGTCGCCCACACCGGTCTGCGACCGGATCAGGCGTTCGACGTCGAATGGAGCCGCACTGTGGTGCAGCGCGCGGTCCGCCGGCTCGAGGCGGAGGCGGCTGATCCGGTCCGGCAGAGGCTCGTCTCCCATTTGTTGCCCGTGCTGTACGCGAAGGAGCGGATCGAGACCCAGGCTGAACTCGCGCTCCAACTCGGGATGACGCCCGGCGCGGTGCGCATCGCCATCCACCGGATTCGGAGGCGTCTGCGCCAGTTGATCATCGAGGAACTGGCCGCCACGGTCGGGGCAGGCGCGGACCTCGAAAAGGAGTTGCGGGAATTGCAGGCGATCCTGGCGGGAAACTAGGACAAGCCGCTAGAGCAGGGACCGGGTTAGCCGCCAAAGAACCCAAGGAACACAAAGAAATGGGGGGCAATGGACAGATGCCCGGCAGACCCGCGGCTGGGTCCTGCCCATGGCGCCTTCTTCTGCCGCTTGTTTTCTTTGCGCTCTTTGCGTTCTCTTGCGGCTAAAGTACGGACCGGATTAGCCGCCAAAGAACACAAGGAACACAAAGAAACAAGGGGAACAGCATGAGGACCATCAACCAACTCTGTGATGTGGTGCGTGAAACGGCGTATGCGATCCACGTCTACCACGGCCATGGACATCTCGAAAAGGTCTATGAGAATGCTCTCGCTCATCGGCTCAGGAAGCTCGGGTTGGAAGTAAAACAGCAACACGAAATCAAGGTGTTCGACGAGGACGGCACAATCGTCGGCGAGTTTGCTGCTGACCTCCTCGTCGAAGACCGGCTCATCATCGAGTTGAAGGCAGCGAAGGCCATCGCGGACGAGCATGTCGCGCAATTGCTCGGCTACCTTAAGTCCACCCGGCTCGAACACGGCCTGCTCGTCAACTTTGGCTCCTACAAGTTTCAGATCAAGAAGTACGTCCGATCCGAGCGGCCGCCCGCAGCACTGGCGGGCGGGTTTTGCGCCTTCTTGCTTGGCTTTTTTGCGCTCTTTGCGTTCTCTTGCGGCTAAAGCACGGACCGGATTAGCCGCCAAAGAACGCAAGGAACACAAAGAAGCGACTGGCCTGAACGGCGCGCGGCTCGGTAACATTCTGCCAGATTTCCACTTTCTCTTGGCATGGACACGGCGGGGTCATGGCGATGGAGGGCGGTCAAGAGCTGCGGGGTGGGCAGACGATCTCGACCCGAGTCCGGTGCTTGTTTTCGGGTTGGGCACAGCCCCTCACGCGGGTCCTCTCCCCAGCCGGAGTCTGCCGCGCGGGTGCGCCGGGCTGAGGCGAGGGTCGACGCCCCCGGGAGACTGTGCTGATGAGCGAACCGACTCAAAGGGCCCACTGCGAAAGGTGCGGACATCCGCTCGACGCGGACCTGGACGGGGTCTGCCTGGTGTGCGCGCTGGACGATGTGTCCGACGCCCCCGCCAGCCCGGAGGAGGCCCTCGGGGCTGCCCAACTCATGCTCGATGATGTGCCTCTTGAAGGCGCGACGCACGTGCGGCTTGGGAATTACGAACTGCGCGAGCCGTTGGGCGCCGGCGGCATGGGCGTGGTCTACAAGGCCTGGCAGACCGACCTCGAACGCTGGGTCGCCATCAAGCTCCTCCCAATCGGGTATTTCGGTGTGCCGGAGGCGCGCGAACGGTTCCGCCAGGAGGCGCTCACCCTCGCCAAGCTGCAGCATCCGAACATTGTCAGCATCCACGATTCCGGGGAACGCGACGGGCAGCCGTACCTGGTCATGGAATATGTCGAGGGCGCGAATCTCGAAGGCCGGTCGAGCGAGTGCCTCGAGGCGCCGGAGAAAGCGGCGGCTTACGTCAAGGCGGCCGCCGAGGGGATGCAAGCCGCCCATGAAGCAGGCGTGCTCCACCGGGATCTCAAGCCCTCGAATCTGCTGCTTGGCGCGGACGGTCGGGTGCGCATTACCGACTTCGGCCTGGCTCGCCCCATTGCGGGTCGATCGGACCGGACCGGCACCGGCGTGCTTCTGGGCACGCTGGCTTACGTGGCCCCCGAGCAACTCGCGGGCGGAGCGAAAACTGCGAGCGTGCGTAGCGACGTCTACTCGTTGGGGGCGGTGCTGTACCGCTTGTTGACCGGACGCGCGCCGTTCCTGGCGGCTTCACCGGCGGGCGTGCTGCAACAGGTGACGCGAGCCGATCCGCCCTGGCCAGCGGCGCTGAATCCACTGGTCCCGCGCGACCTGGCACTCATCTGCTCGAAATGCCTGCGCAAAGACCCGCGCGACCGCTATGGCTCGGCAAGGGAACTGGCCGAGGATTTGGGGCGGTTCCTGGCCCATCGCGAAATTGAGGCTCGCCCACTTTCCTGGATCAAGCGGACGCGGCGCTGGGCGCACTTGAATCCCGGCCCGGCGACGGCCGTGCTCCTGGGTACGGTGTTGGTGGCGACGCTTGGGGTGATCGGAGCGTTGACGCTCGAGAAACAAGTGGCTGCGGTTCGGGACCGGATCGATGCGGCCCGGGAACTCGCACACCGCGAAGAGTTGCGCGCCTACGCCCAGCAACTCGACGAGGCGCGGCGCGCCTTCGCGGCCAATGATCCCGACCGAGCCCAGAAGGTGCTCGATGCCACTCAGACCGAACTGCGGAGCTGGGAGTATCGGTTCCTGGATTGTTCCCAAGGGTGTGGGCATCGGTCCTGGCAGGCGCATGAACAGGGCGTGTCCTGCCTGGCGGCCAACGACGACGGAACTCGGATCGTCAGCGGCGATTGGGGCGGGAACCTGCGCGTCTGGGATGCCGACTCAGGCCGGTTGTTGCTGCGCCAGCGCCTGCATCCCGATCGAATCCGTTCGGTGCAATTCAGCGCCGATGGCCGGCGGTTGGTGACCAGCAGCGAAGTCGGCACGGTCTGCGTGGTCGACGTCGAGACGGGCGTGATGCTCGAGTGGATCGGGACCCAAGCCCGCTTGAACCAGGCGGCCTTTTTCGGCAAGGCAGGCGATGTGTTGACCGTCAACGACGGCGGTCGACT
>JAXGQW010000113.1:0-13438 GCA_040766265.1 Verrucomicrobiota bacterium | reverse complement strand
TTTTGACATTCAGCGGTCGAATGCGCACGGGGACCGGAAGACTCAACGCCCAACCAGCGGAGTCTTGACCGCCGGTTGTGGCAAAAGCAAATTCCGCCTCATGCGAACGCAAATGGCATCCTTAATGACTCTGGCCGTGCTGTGCATGTTGAACGCTGGCGCCGCGGAGCAGGCGACAGACCCGGCCCGGACGGAGACTCCCGCCCAACGCGACGAACGCATGAACTGGTGGCGCGAGGCGCGCTTTGGCATGTTTGTGCACTGGGGTCTCTATTCCGGGCTGGCCGGCACTTGGGAGGGAAAAGCCGTCGGCACCCGCGGAGGCATGGAGTGGATTCAGCAGCGCGTGAAGGCGGACACGGATACCTATGCGCAGGCCGCGATCTCAAGATTTCGACCGGGTCCGGACTTTGCGCGCGCGTGGGCGCGGCTGGCGAGGGAAGCCGGATGCCGGTACGTGGTTCTGACGAGCAAACACCACGAGGGTTTTGCCCTGCACGACTCGGCGGTGAGCGAGTACGACGCGGGGTCGGTGCTGAGGCGCGATCTGGTGAAGGAGTTTGTCGACGCCTGTCGCGCCGAGGGGTTGAGGTTCGGTTTCTATCACTCGGTGATCGACTGGCACCACGACCAGTACGCCTACGGGCTCTCGAAGCAACTCCCGCATCCGCTCAAGGACAAGCCGTATCCGAACGGCGAGCGCGACCACGGGGTCTACCTCGACTTTCTGCACCGCCAGGTGGACGAGTTGATCTCGAATTACGGGGCTGTGGACATTCTCTGGTGGGACTACAGCTCGCAGGATTTCCAGGGCGACGCGGCGTGGCGCGCCTTTGATCTGATGCGGAAGGTCCGCGCCAAGCAGCCTCGGATCATCATGAACAACCGACTGTTCCGGAACCCGGAGGCGGGCTGGGCGAGTATGGGCACGGACGGGTACATGCCCCAGCTTGACCCGAAGTACGGCGATTTCATCACGCCGGAGCAGCACATTCCGGCGACGGGGATGCCGGGCGTGGACTGGGAAACCTGCATGACGATCAATACGACGTGGGGCTACAGCGAACACGACCACGAGTGGAAATCCGCCCGAACCCTGATCCGCAACCTCGTTGACATCGCCAGCAAAGGAGGCAACTACCTGCTCAACATCGGCCCCAAAGGCGACGGCAGCGTGCCGCAGGAAAGCATCGACGCCATGCGCGGCATCGGTGTCTGGATGCAGAAGAACGGGGAATCGATCTACGGCACCCAGGCCAGCCCGTTCGAGAAACTCGAGTGGGGCCGGTGCACCCGGAAGACGCTCGCGAACAACATCACCCGGCTCTACCTGCATGTCTTTGACCGACCGGACGACGCCCGCCTCGTGCTGCCCCTGGCCAACAGACCCCTCAAGGCCTTCCTGCTCGATGGCGGCTCGATCCTGCAGGCGGAGGCCGTCGGCAACTCCATCGTCGTTCCGCTGCCGGCCGCGCCCTGACGCGGATACCGTCGTCGCGCTCGAAATCGAGGGCGCGCCGAGCCTTTGACTTGATACCGGGCGCGGGATCGGTACCTCGCCCGCACACGCAATTATGAATCGACGTCATTTTCTCACGGTGTCCGGATCGATCGGACTTGTCACCGCCACAGGCCTCGATGCTTCCGCCCAGGGGGCGGGGCCAGGCCGCCAGTACCTGGTGCTTCAGAAGTACTCCTCGGCGCCGAGGAACAGCGGAGGCGTTCGACGCCTTCATGCAGGACGTCGCATTGCCGGCCTTGAACCGGCTCGGCGTCCAGCCGGTGGGCGTGTTCCTCGATCCCAAGGAGCCCAGACCGGTCTATGTGTTGCTGCCCCACCCGGACGCCGACAGCGCGTTGAACATGAACCAGCGGCTGCTGGCGGACGCCGAGTTCGCTGCGCCAAGGCGCGTTCATCGACGCCCCGAAGGCGTCAGCCCCCTACACGGAGGTCGAGAGCTGGCTGATGCTCGCGTTCAAGGCCATGCCCAAGGTCGAATTGCCGGCCAAGGGGCCCAACCGCATATTCCAATTGCGCACCTACGAAAGTCCCAGTCTCAAGACCGGCCAGAAGAAGATCGAGATGTTCAACGACGCCGGTGAAATCCGGATCTTCCGCGAGACCGGGCTGACGCCGGTGTTTTTTGGCGAGACCTTGTTTGGAGGCAAAATGCCCAACCTGACCTACATGCTCGGCTTCGAGGGCGAGGAGCAGCAGAAGGCCGCATGGAGCGCGTTCGTGAAGCATCCGGACTGGCGGAAGATCAGCAGCATGCCTGAGTACGCCGACGCCCGGGTGATTCGCGGCATCACGAACACCCTGCTCAAGCCGGCCCCCTACTCGCAGATCTGAACCCGGCGCGGCTTCTCCGCGGTCGAGGCCTGGGCTGTTCGAGCGTGTGGTTGAGTGGTCTCCGCCGTGGCTCTGACCTCGGTGTGCGTGTCGAGCAACCGCGCGGCGGTCGCGGCTACTCGATGCGCACCCGGTAGAATCGCGTGATCGGCGCCGGACTGCGATCGGTCAGGATCTGGGTCGTCCCGTCGCCCTGCACGGAGTCCACATCGATCCAGTCGCCGCCCTCGATCCAGTCGCTGCATTCGAGTGTATAGGCGCGGTTCGGATCGGTCTGGATCTGGAGGGTGACCACATCGGCGTCCCAACCCAAAACGATGAGACGCGGCGGGGAGATTGCCGGCACGGTGGTCATGGCCTCGGCCGCCGGTGCCTTGACTTCCCGGTTCCCCGCGTTGTCGATCGCCATGCAGTGAAACCGGTAGGTTTGTCCGGGTTGGCCGTCGAACACGGCGCCGGTCAGGCGGGTGGCGAGGATCCACGGTTCGTAAGGCGAGTCTCCGCGCGCGACATAGACGTCGTAATCCCGAATGCCCGAGGCGTCGTCGGCCCCGCTCCAGGAGACCGCGAACTGCGCGGCGCTTTCTGCCGGCAGGTCATGGACGCGGCTCGAGGGCGGGACGGTGTCGAGCGTGACCAGGGCTTCCTTGTCCGGGTCGGTCCCCTTGCTCTTATCGAGCGGGTCGATCTGGTTGGTGTCGATTTCGAGGCCGAAGTCGAACTGGATGGTTGCGACATTGCGGATGGATGCGCCGCTGGGGAGGCTGGTCCGGGGCCGGGCCGCGTAGGCCACATAACCCTTGCCGCGTCCGGTCTCGTTTTCGGGGGGGAGGAATCCGAAACCGACATTCTGCGGCGGCAAGCCTGTCTCGGGATCCAAGGTAATGAAGTTGGCGTGGACCGTTCGGTCTTCCAACCAGACCTCCACATGGACATCGACGACAAAATCGTAATCGCCGTCGGTGTAGGCGTACTCCAAGGTCTCCACGAAGTACCTTCGTCCCTGCCCCACGGGGACGACGATTTCCCCGAACCCGATCTCGGCGATTTCGAAGTCGGTCAAATCGAGATCGGGCGAGAGCGGATCGCGCACGGTTACGATCTGCGCCGGAGCGGTGGCCGACTCCATGTTCTCGAAGTCGATTTGATACCTGACGAATCCGCCGACTTGGAGAAAATTGCGCTCGCCGTGCCCGCCCACGGCCATCTTCTCGTTCGGGTCATGGGACGCCGCCAAGCCGGCGCCGCCCTCGATCGCCGGGGTGAAAGGCATGCATGCCGAGGCGGCGGGCGGCGGACCGTGGAGGGCGGCTTCCGAGCCCGCCGGGCGGACCGATCCGGTTTGGGAAGGGGGACACGCCGCAGGGGTCCGGACAGGTCGTCGATTGTAGGGGCAGTATTCGCCGAGCAGGCCGGGCACCTTGCCGAGCACGTTCTTGCCGGCGTCCACCCAACTGGAAACACGGAGCCAGCTCATGGCCTCGCCGCCATACTCGACTCCGGTCGCCGCATATCTCAGGATGCGGCGGCGCTCCGGCTGCGATTGTGCCGCCGCCGCTTCGAGCAGAGCCTCCTTCGGAATGTCCGCGAACATCGGGATGTCTTTGCCGGTCTCCACCGCAATGCCACCCCAGAACATCTGATAGATGCCGAAGCCGATCATGCCCAGAGCCGCCACGGGCGCCTGGGACACGATGACACCGGTGAGAAAGAACCCGCCCGCCACGACCGCGACACCGCCGGCGGCCATGTCGATTTTGCCCCGATAGGAGGCGCACTGCTTGCTGAGTCCCGTCCAATCGAGCGCATCGACCGGCGCGTTCATGGCGTAGCGGTAGAGGTTGAGGTCGCCGCCGAGAAAACCGATCGGGTCCGAGCTTGTGAATCGTCCGGTCTGCGATTGGAAGTGGCGGGCCTGAACGTAGTGCCACCCGTGCGCATCGGCCATGACGCCGAATTCGCCCATGAAATGAAACGGGTTGGGCGCGGCCGGTGGCGCGACGATCGCATCTCCAAAGGGCCGGTAGGCATACGCATGGCGCAAGGCGCCAGACGGTCCGGTGAGTTCGCTGGTGTTGCCGAGGGCATCAAACGTGTAGAAGTCTGCCTCGCCGGCCGCCGGGGCGCAGCGCACCAGGCCGAGGCCGTGCGCGTAGCGGACCGCCAGGTTGCCCTCCGCATCGTATTGGCTGACGACCCGGGCCGGGGCGAGCGGATCGTGGACGAAGCGGGTCATGGATCCGTTGTGCTCGACGGCAGCGCGATTGCCGAGCGCGTCGTAGGTGTATTTCCAGGTCGCGTTTCCGCGGGTCACGCCAACCAGCCGGTTTTCGTCGTTGTAGATGTAGAGGCTGCTGCCCTCCGGTCCGTCCTCGCGAATCAGGTTGCCATCCAGGTCGTAGGTGCAAAAGCGATCGCCCACCCGGACGTATTGGTTGAGGTCGTTGACAACATAGGGCTCGTCGCGGCCGTTGACCTGCGTGCGGATGCGATTGCCCAGAGGGTCGTATTCGTACGTGAGGTCCTGGTCGGGAATGTCGGGATTCGCGGACTCGAGCGTGGCGCGGGTCAGTTGCCCCACGTCGTCGTATCGATAGGTCCAGTTGCCGTAATGGGTTTGCAGGGCGATGCGTCGGCCGCGTCGATCGTACGTATAGGCGAAGCGCGAGAGCACGGTTTGGTCGGGAGCGCGATTGACGAGTTCGAGGAGCCGTCCGGCCGGATCATAAACGTATGTTGTGGAGACGCCGTTGCCCATGGTCTTGAGCGCAAGGCGGCCCAAGGCGTCGTAGGCATAGGTCACGATGTCGCCTGTTCCATCCGACAACCGGCTCAGCCCGCCTGCTTCGTCGTAATGAAACGCGATCCGATAGCCGAGTTCATCCGTGCTTGTCGCACGGCGTCCGAAGGCGTCGTACGAGAACTCGAGCCAGCGGTTGTCCGGGTGCGTCACCCGCAGCAGCCAATCGCGTTCATCGTAGGCGAAGCGGATTGTGCCCCGGCCGTCCTCGGCCTCGATCAGGTTGCCCCGGGCATCATAGCGGTAGACCGCGCTGGAACCGTCGGCGAATGTCTTGCGCGCGATCCTCCCCGAAGCGTCATACTCGAAGGCCACCGCAGCTCCGCGCCGGTTGATCCATGACACCGGCTGGCCGAGGGCATCGAACGTCCAGCGTTCGACCTGGCCGTCGGGATGTGTTTTGGCTTCGAGATTGCCGCGGGTGTCGTATCGGAATTCGGTGCGTCGATTCAGAGCGTCGGTCACCGAGGCCAGGCGATTGAAGGCGCGGGTGTACGTGAAGCGCGTGACGCGGCGCATGGCGTCGGTCGCCTCAATCACGTTGCCCGCTCGATCGTGGGCGAAGGCGGTGCGAAACCCGTCCGGATCCCGGATCTCGACCACGTTGCCCAATGCATCGAAGGTCATCTGGACGGCCTCACCCAACGCGTTCTCAGTCTTGAACAGCCGCCCCCAGTGATCGAAGAAGAAGCGTCTCGTGAGGCCCAGGGCGTCGGTCATGTCCACCCGGCCGATGCTGGCATGGCTGAGAACAACCCGGTCTTCGTTTTGGTTGCGATGCGCCCCGCTGAGTCGCCCCCACGCGTCATAGGCATAGGAGCGGACGGCGCCGTCGGGGAAGCGGATTTCGCTCAAGGCGTGCTGGGAAGGGCCGGATGCGGTGAGATAGCTGTAGACGGTGGTGCGCCCGTCATCACTCTGGGCCGATGTCAGGTGTTCACCGACATAGCTGTACTGGGTCTTCCGGCCATGGGGGTCGGTGACGGAGGCCAGGCGCCCCTCCGCGTTGTAGGCGAGGCTCAAGACCGCTCCCGAGGAATGAGTCAGACCGGTCAGCCGATGCCCGGTGTAAGTGCAGGTGATGCGATTGCCGTTGGTGTCCTCGACGTAGGCGAGTTCTCCCACACCGTTGAAGAACAGGGTGAGTCCGTCCGCCTCGCTCAACCGGTAGCCGCCGGCGACCGCACGCAACTCCCCTTGGTCTCCGGGTTGGGCCAGGTAGCGGCCCGGGTATCGGCTGTCGGGCTGGAAAATCCGGGGTGTGCCCGTTCGATCCGTGACGAGCGCCGTTTGGTCGGCTTCCGTGCGCAGCGCGGTCTGCCAATTATGCGTCCAGCCGCGCCCCAAGGGTCCCAGCGCGAAGCGCCGGGAGATCTGCTGCAGCCAGCTTCGCTCGAAGACGATGGGCAGGCCAGGCGCAGGTGCGAAAGCGTCCACATCGCCGGCCAGTTGCGCCATGGGGCTGAAGCCCTCCGCCTGGCGGAGTGCGAAGGCCTGGAGCGAGGCCAGGTCTTCGACCTGTTGACCGTGTCGATGCAGGACATGGGCGTTGCGGCTGAGCATGGCCACGTAATGCCCCCATGTCGGGCCGGCCAGGGCCGTGAAGTTGCTCCAGATCACCGCCCAGGCGTCCTGGCGCACATAATCGGGGCGCATCACAGCCTCGAGCCCGGCCCAGTCGATCGGAGTGGCATTGTTGGCGTCGAGCACGCCGACCTGCCATTGGAAGGGTGGATAACTGAAATCCCAGGGCTTCTGCCATCCGGCATAGTAAACCGGCACGCGCCGAGATTCCCCGGGGCCGAGAATGCCCGGCGTGGTTCCCGACGCGATGAATTGGACCGAGTTGGCAAAGCCCTCGGGCATCGCCGAGGTCCAGAAGCCCGAACTGAGACGGCTCTGATCGAGTGTCAGAATCGCCGCCATCCGTCCGTTTTGGGCGGCGGTCACCCTGAGCAGTGGGGCTGGCATCGCGGCCGCTCCCGTGTTGGCGTATTCGACAAAGACCGTGGCGAGGATATGATAGCCGAATCGGGGAGGCAGAATCAGTTTGACATCGAGGTTGCCAAGGCCTCCGGCGGTGATTTCGAGAGCGCTAGGCAACGCGGCGCTCCGGGCACCCTGGGAGATCCGCACCTCGTAGGATCCGGGCGGGACAGTACCGGCCGGAAACGTGGCGGTGGCCTGCGTGAACGAATCGACTTCCACCATTGGCGCGCCGTAGGTTTGCCCCAGCCCGGACACCAGTTCCACACCCAGCGGGCGAATGAAACCCGCCCCGGCGAGCGTCAGTTCGAGATCCGTCATGCTGCCGTGGCTCGATGGCGAACTGCTGCTCAGGACCAGGCCCGCAAGAGAGAACAGCAGGCTGTATTCGCCGGCGCGGTCCATGTCGCCGTAGACCAGGATGTGCCAGTCGCCTGGTGCGGCGGCCGGGATGACGAGCTGTTCACCTCCTCGCAAACGATGGTCGTAGTCCCCCCGGGTCGGCAGGGCGCCAAAGCGGACGAACACCTCCAGGTTGCCCGGCACGCCGGCCAGGTCGAGCAGCAGGTTGTGTCCGGCCGTGGCGGTCATTTGAAAATAGTGCTCCACCCGCCCCGCCTCATGCTGCACAGCCCGGACAAGCCCATCGACCAGGGCGGGCACTTCGGCTGTGATTTGAGTGGCGTATTCGTTGTTCAACCGGTGACGTTCCAGCACCGCCCATTCGTCGTTGGCCACCAGGATCAGATGGTATGCCCCCTCGTCCACGGCGGGCAGGGTCACGTGCATCGTGCCCTGGACCGATTGCTCGACGGGCACAACCCGATCGACAACCGCCGAACCCAGATAGACATCGTCGATATCCAAATGGGCGTCGCTCGAGAGATAGACCGCGTCGCGCCAGCCCGGCCCCGCCGATCCCTGACCCACGTTGCGCACAGTATACTCGATGCGCGCAGGCTGTCCGACAGCCAAAGTCCCCGACACGCGCACCAGGGTCACCCGCAGGTCCGGCAGATGGCCCGAATCGGGCACAACGGCATAAACGCGCGTGTCCGGATGCGGATCTTCGCCGCCATCGGTCCCAACCGAGTAGGCCACCGTGACGTTTCCCGTATCAGGGAAATTCAGCAGCCCCGGATCGCGCACGGCATCACTTCGCCCATCACTCAGCCTCCAGAGATATGTTGCACCCGGCTCGGCGAGCGGCGAGCCGCTGAACCGCAGAAGATCGCCGGCAACCAGCGTCCCGGAACGAACCGGCGAGCGGATCTCGCCGGCGCTCGGTGTGGTCCGCCAAGGCTCGAAAAGCACCCCGTCACTGACCGTGTCGCCCTGGCCTTCCGGGTTCAGCGCCGCGTGCCGCGGTCCGGTCTCGTGGCCCCACCAGTTGCCCCGCGCGTCGACATCGGCCGAATTCTGGTTGCGCACTCCAAAGTCCGTGTTGCCCTGTATCAGGTTGGCTGTCAGAACGACTGTCGAAGCCTGGTTCTGGGCCAGGATGCCAACCCGGTTTTCAGCCAGGTTGTTTCTCTCCACGATGTGTTCGCCGACGCTGTTGTTCAGGTGCAGGCCAGAGCCGTATGTGCGCTCAATCGTTGTCCGGCGCAAGCTCAGATCGCCTGTCCCCGACTTCACGAGGCCCGCGGAGTCCCAGTATCCGGCATAGCCCACGCGCACGTGCTCGATCGCCGCCGAGCCCGCATTGCGCACCGCGATCCCCCGCCACCAGTTTGCCCCGGGGGCCGTGTTGTCGCCGTCGCCGTTCGAGTCGCCTCCCGCGCTGTCATCGCGCCAGTCGGTGAAATGGACGGGCCCCATGGCCGTGCCAATGGCTGTGAGCGTGCCGTCGACAACCAGGCCCTGGAATTGGGCGAACTTCACCACCGTCCCAGGAAGAACGCGCAGCCGAGCCTCGGCTCCCACCGTCAACGACGAGCTGACCAGCATCGCATTGGCCGGCTTCAGATACCACTCCACTTCGACGGCAGTCATCTTTCCGCCGTCCAGGTAGACGGCAGCTCCGTTCTCGGCGTACTCCGTCGCGTCGTCGTCGAGGAATGACGCGTTCAACCCGACCTGGACGCCGCGGGTGTTGTGCAAGAAGCGGTTCTGCTCGAACACGAATCTGCCATATCCCGCGTTGAGATAGAGGCCGGCGAGATCGTTATGCTCGAAGGTGGTTCGCCGAAGCGTCAGATCGCCGCTCCCCGATTTGTGCAGGCCCGTCCTGTTCCAATACCCGGCATAGCGCACCCGGGCCTCTTCGAGGGTGGCCGAGCCTTCGTTGCGCACCACAATCCCGCTCCACCAGCCGACAGTCTCGGTGCTTCCGGTGAAGACGATTGGCGCGCTCGATGTTCCGACCGCATGCAAAACGCCGTCGACCGTCAACCCCTGGAACTGCGCGAACACGACCTGCACACCCGGCTCGACAGTCAGTGTCACGCCGGCCACAACTCTGACGCTGCCGACGACCTGGTAGGGGCTGTTGGCCCGTGTCCATGTGGTATCTGCGTTGATCGAGCCCGAGACGGGCGTCTGGGCTGTCGCGTCCGTCGCGCACAGCGCCAGGAGGATGAGTGCCAACCCCGGCGCGATCAGGGCTGAACGACCGGTTTGTTGCTTGGATGGTCTGGTCAGATTCATGTGGAGTGGTTTCGTGGCTTAGGCCTGGCCGACGCAAGCCGCCAGTTCTTCGGCCGGGCAAGTCCAGATTTCAGTCAGTGTCGGGTGATAGTGCGGCAGTGCGGCGAGCTGTTGAACGGTCATTCGGCCGTGCATCGCGGCGACGATTTCGTGAATCAACTCGCCGCCCGAGCGCCCGACGACACTCGCCCCGATGATTTCGCCGGTGGGAGGGTCGGCCACCAGTCTCACAAAACCGTCCCGGGCATCCAGGATCACCGACTTGCCATGGTCGGAAAAGGGATTGCTGGCAACCAGAGAATCGAGTCCGGCCGCACGGGCCAATCGAATTGAGCCTCGGGCGCACGAATGCGCCACGCACCGGCGCGTTGCGCGAGATGGCGGACATGGGCGGCCTCGAGCAGCGCTTTTGTGGGCATGCAACCGCGCAGGATGCAGAGCCCCCCTTAGTTCCGGAGCGCCGTCCACAACCGCGACGTTCAGGCCGGCGGCGGCCGCGGTGCGCGCAGCGGCAAATCCGGCGCTGCCGGCGCCGAGAATGACAGCATCGAATTCGTGCTGGGATGGCATGTGTGCGCGTAGAATCCCCCATACCCCGAACCGATTGCAACCAAATCAGGCCTGCAAATCAGGCCTGCGTCGCGCGCCCGCGTTTGAGAGACTCGACAGGCTGCGGCGCGGCGGTGGGCGATCGAGGCCTGGGCTGTTCGAGCCGGGGCGTGGCAGTGGCGTCTATGCGCCGCGATCTGTGTTTACCGGGCGGACAGAGGCCAGACCAGCGGCAGCACGCCCACGGTCACCAGCCAGACCACCAGCGTCAGCGGGAGACCCACTTTGACGTAATCGACAAACCGATAGCCGCCCGGCCCCATCACCATGAGGCTGGCCGCACGCCCCAGCGGGTTGATGAATGTGGAAGCCGCCGCAACCGCCATCCCCATCATCAAGGCGCGCGGCGAGAGGTGCAGTTGCGCGGCCATGTGCATCACCACAGGCGCAAGCATCACCACCACAGCCGCCGGCGGCAGCACGGCGCTGGCGGCGAATGTGACGCCCATGAGGGCCGCCAGGATCCCGACCGGTCCGAGCGGGGCCGTCCAGCCTGCCAGATTCTCCCCAAGCCACAAAGCGGCGCCGGAGTTGTTTGCGGCGATGCCGAGCGGCAGCAGGCCGGCAATCAAGAACACGGCCTTCCATTCGATGAACCGGTAGGCCTCGTCCATGCGCAGGCAGCCGGTGGCGACCATCATGGCGGCGCCCAGCACCGCGGCGATATAGATGGGGAGCCATCCGAGCAGGGCGACAAGGACCACCACGCCCAGGATCGCCAGCGCCAGAGGCGCCTTGCGCGCGCGCGGCAATTCCTGGGCGGCTTCGGTCAGCACGACGAAATCCGGCTCGCGCCCGAGGGCCTGCAGTCGCTCGCGCGGCCCGTAGAACAGCAGCGCATCGCCGTGGCGCAGGTCCATCGCGCGCAGTTGTGACCGGTAAGACCGTCCGCCACGCCACAGGGCCAGGAGGCTGACGCCGAAACGCTCCCGGAGTTGCGCCTCGCGCACCCGCTTGCCCGCCAGCGCCGACCGCGGGGCGAGGACGGCTTCCAGCAGACCCACCTGCTCGGTTTCCAATGCCGCGCCCACATCCGGCGGAGCGGGGTCGAACATCATTGCGGCCAACGCGCGCACGAGTTCGAGTCGAGGGCGGGTCCCGAGCGCGAGCACACGATCGCCCTCGGCCAGTTTCAAGCCCGGTCCGCACGGCAGCACCGCGCCATCTGAGCGGAGGACGGCCAGGATGCGCAACTCCGTGGTGTCGCCCAGGCCGGCGGATAGCACGTCCTGGCCCGCCAGGTTTGAATCCGAGGGCAGACGCAACACCAGCAGGCGCTGGACCAGGTTGTAATCGGCAACGAGCTTCTCGGCGGACGCGCCGGGTGCTTTTCGGAACTGCGGGTCGCGGCTCAGCTTGTGGATGGCCGCCCGCGGTCCATGCACCAGCAGGGTGTCCCCGGGTTGGAGCACCTCCTCCGTCAGGCGGCTTTCAACGGCGATGCTCCCGCGTCGCAGGCCGAGCAGCGTCGCGCCGAAACGTTCGTGAAAGCCGACTTGCCGGACGCTCTTGCCCGCAAGATCGGTGTTGTCAGCCACCTGGATCTCCGCCAACTCGAACGACTCGGCCAGCAGCACCTCGAGGACAGGCGTCTGGTCATCGTCGGCCAGAAGCCGCCACCCGGCAAGCTCCTGCAACCGCTCCTGCCGCCCTCGCACAAGGAGCACATCGCCAACCCGAAGGGCGGTTCTTGGGCCGGGCGCCAATTCGCTCGACGCGCTTCGCCGGATCCCAACCACCTGCACGTCGAGCACATGGTTGATCTGGATTTCTCCCAGGGTCTTGTCCGCCACCGGCGACTCGGCAGGCACCCGCAGGCGAAACAACCGCTCGCCGAGCTGGTATTGCGCGAGGAGACTCGCCGCCGGCGCAGCCGCGGAGGCGTCGCTGATGTCGCGCCGCGGCAGCAACGGGCGTCCGATGAAAACGACGAAGGCTACCCCTGCCAGCATCACACTCATGCCCACGGGAGTGAAATCGAACAGGCGAAAAGGCACACCAGCCTGGTCGTGCATCAGTTCGGACACGAGCAGGTTGGTGGCGGTGCCCAGCAGCGTGGTGAGTCCGCCCAATAACGAGCCCAGCGCCAGGGGCATCAGGAGGCGCGAAGGCGGCTGGCCGGTCCGGCGCGCAATATCCATCACCACGGGAAGCATCAGCGCCACCACGGCGATGTTGTTCATGAAAGCCGACAGCACGCCCGCGCTGAGCATCACCACCCCCACAATCCGCGTTTCCGACCGACCGGCGAGCCGGAGCACATGGCGACCGAGCCGGCTGGCCACGCCCGTCCGGCTCAAACCCCCGCTGAGGAAATACACGGCCCAGATCGTGACGACCGCGGGATTGCTGAAGCCGGCCACCGCCTCCCGCGGCGTCACAAGGCCCGTGACCGTCACCGCGCCCAGCACCAGCAGTGCGGTCACCTCCATCGCCACCCATTCGGTGACCAACAGCACGGTGGCCAATGCCAGAATCGCAAGAACCAGGAGCGCCGCCGTCATTTCGAGAAGGACGGGAAGATCCCCATAGGACAGGCGTGGCCAGTCCTTCGATCAGTCGTCTGTCGGAGAAGCATGGCTGTCGAGCATGAATGGTCGAGCCTCCTCTATCAATGCCGCAAATGCAAAACGGCGCGTTTGCGCGTTTGGGCGCCCCTCGTTGCGTGATGGATGCATCGAGCGGCCATCCGCCACCGGACAACAAACATCTGGATGTCCGCCACTCCCTGATTCATGGTGGCAGTCATGAAAACAGACTCATCCAGGACGCAGGGTCTGCATATTGCAGCCAAGGCCAAGAAAGCAGCCGGCAAAATCAAAGCCCAGCGGATCGCCAAAACGGGACTGACATCCAGGATTCGCGGCAACGTCTCTGCGCGTGGCCGACGCGCTCAGGGCCGACGCGATTCCCGCTGAGCGCGCGCGCGCGCATCACAAGATCTTCGAGCCCAAGCGATACAACACCGCCAAAGACAGCACCCTGTGGGCTTCCTGGAGTTCCTGAAACGGACCGCTCTCGAGGCCGGATCGGTCGGGGTG
>JAXGQW010000112.1:0-14107 GCA_040766265.1 Verrucomicrobiota bacterium | reverse complement strand
CCGAATATGCATCGGGTTTAAGTCCGTGGACAGTCTTTTTGCCGCGGCGTCGAGCCTCGCTGCGCCCGGGCAGCGCGCTGGCCGGCACCCACGGACAGCAGGGAACGCTGATGTCAGGCTGCATCAGTAGGGCAACTGGCCAACAACGAAGAGCACGGTCTGACCTTCGCCGCCGGCCACAGTGCTGGGCTCGGCCTGGGTGCGCAGGCGATCGGGATTGATCCCATGGGCGCGCAGGGCCTGGGCGACGGCTTCGGCTCGGGCCTGGGCGAGCCGCCTGTTGGCCTCGGCGTCGCCCTCGGCTCGAGTCTGCCCAATAATGCGGAGATAAAACTCGGGGAACGATTCGAGCCGGCGGGCGAGGGCCTGCAAATCCCGCTCGCTCGACTGGCTGACGGTGGCGGAGCCGCGCGCAAAAACCACCGGCTCGGCCCGCAGCTCGCCCACAGGCTGCAACTGGCTCCATTGCTCAGGGCTCAGCGCCCGGATCGCCTGGTCGGACCGCACCTGCTCGTCGGCGGCCGCGCTGGGCCCAAGTCCGGGGATCAGGTCCGCACCCTTGGCCGGATGGAACTGTTCGCGCTGCATGGTGGCGAGGATCTGATCGTAGTAGAGGGTGCTGTACTTGCCCCCCAGCGGATCGCTGGCCAGGGCGCGGGTCTTGAGCAACACATCCATCACCCGCCCGATGATATCTTCGAGGGAGTCGACGCCCGATCGGGACGGGGCCTGCGTCAGGCCGAAGTGGACGTAATTCTCGAGGGTGTTCTTCCACTGAATGCCCTGGACCACCCGCCTGGCCTGGGCCTCATCGAGGCTCTCGGCGCCTGTCTGGCGGGCATCCTCGCGGACCAGCCGCGGCAGGCCGTCGGGTTCCTGGCTGTACGCATAGGCGGCCCGGCAGTAGGCCTCGACGAAGGCCTTGACCCGGTCGGGATGATCGCGCAGGAACTGCCGCTGCGCAACCAGCACATCGACAATGTATCCCTTCAGTTTCGAGCTATCGAGCAGGACGTGCACGCCGGGCTCCGCCAGCGCCTTGGTCACGTACGGTTCCCAGAGGGCGAACGCCTTCTTCTCGCCGGGCTTGGCTGCGCGCAACTGGCTGTACACGGCCGGCGGACCATCCGCCTCGATCCACCAGCGCTCGGGGAGTTGGGGCAGATTGAAGTGGGCGACAACCACGCGCGCGAGGAATTCGCTGGGCGAGTTGGGCGTGAGCACAATCCGGGCTTCGGGCGAGTTCAGATCCTGGAGGCTCCGCACCGAGCCGGCGGCCGCCACCAACGCGTCGCTCCCCTTGGTCTCGTCCAAAACCAGCACGATCGTGCCCGGAAAATCCCCGAGACGCGCGCCGGCGACCAGAAGCGAATCGATCGTGAACGCGGCGAGATGGGCTTTGCCGTCCTGCAACGCCTCGAGGCGGGCGGAGAAATCGCCTCGGTCCTCGCGCACCATGTACCGAATCTGGCGCGCCTTGAGCTGCTGCTTCAGCGCCTCCGAGCGCAGGAGCGCATAGCCGCTGAACGCGTCGGCGGCGACAACCAACTCCTCGCGGTATTGGCTGCTCGATCCGGTGTCGCCGTGCAGTTTGTCCCGCAAGTACGGGTGCACCAGGTATCGGTACGCCACGCCCAGGACGGCGAGAATCAGACACCAAATCACCGCGGCAATCAGACATCCCCTGGCGCGCTTTTCGCTCATGGTCAACGGCCCTTGAACAGACGGCGGACGATGACAATGAGAAAGAAGAGAGCGACCAGCAACAACCAACTGATGCTGCGATCGGGACGGCTCCGCGGTGGGGGCGGCCTCGACGGCACAGGCGCCGGCTGGGGCGTTGACGCGCTCGCAGGAGTCTGAAGGCCGTCCGGGGGCCTCGTGGACTCCGGTTGCCCGGTTTGGCGCGGTTTCTCGCCGATGGGATGGTTGCCGGAAGCCGAGAGGGCCTGCAGAGCCGCGGCGGCCACTTCGGGCGGCAGGGAGGCCAACTCGACGAAGGCGTCGGCCTGGGCGGTGTCGGTGCGCGGTCGGCTCACCTCGGCCAGGACTTCCGCCACCGCCCGTTCGAGCGACGCGGCGTCGTTGGCGCGCCGATAGGAGTGGGCTTTGCGGGCCAGGGTGTGGTCCTGCCGCATCGCCACCCCGATCACGTCCATGGTGATGCCGCGCGCCAGCACCTCCGGCGCATAACGGTCCACCAGGTTCTGGTCCTGGGCCTCGCCGTCGGTGACGACGAGGAGCCGGTATGTGCCGTACCCGAACTGCGCCGCCCGCTCCTGCAAGAGGCGGTCCGCCCCCTGCTTGATATGGCGCCCCAGCGGCGTGTTCCCGTACGGTTCGAGCCGATCAATCGCGGACGTCAACTCGTCGTCGTTGCGCGGCCCCAGCGGGTAGACCCAGGGATCCCGGACGTCGCGGGCGCTGAAGACGAGCAGGCCGATGTGTGTGGTGGGCGGGATTTGGCGCAGAACGGTCTTGAGCGCCGTCTTGGCCGCGGCCATCTTGCTTCCATCCCCACCCGGCATCCGGTCCTTCATGGATCCCGACGCATCCAGGACAATCACCACGCTGTCGTGGTAGTCCTGGGCGCAGAGACGCGCCGTGCCCGGGCTCAAGGCGGCGAGGACCAGGATCGACAACCAACCCCAGGACGTGTGGCTCATAGAAAACTCCGGTGTGAATGCGGACGCTAGAAGTCGAAGTCGGACTGTGTGGTGGCCTCGGCGGCCACGCGGACGATGCGGAACTCGACCCGCATGTTCTTCTTGGCCTCGTCCATGTTCGAAGGCTTGGCGACGAACGGCTCGCGGATGCCGACGCCGACGGGCTGGATCTGCGTCTTGTCAATTGTCAGGCCTTTGCTCTTCGCGTACTCGACAATCGAGTCGAGCACGGCCTCGGCGCGACTGCGGGACAGGTTCAAGGCCGCCTGCATGGTCTCACGTGGGTTGCTGTCCGGCACGCCGTCGAAGGCGCCGCTCTCGATGAGCCGCGTCAGCTCGGCCGTGCTGCCCAAATCGAGCGCTTTCCCGTTCAGCGAATACGAGTAGTTGCCCTGGCTCCCGACCCGCTTGAGCACGCCCCGCGCCAGGCCCGCTTTCACCAGATCCAGCAGCGTCTTGGTCGGGTCGGCATGGCCGCGAACCGCCACAACGGCATTGCCGAAACGCGCCGCCGTTTCGACGACCCGCTGGAACTCGGCGCCGTACTGCACGGCGCTGAACTCCGTCTGGTTCGGCTCGAAGTTGATCGTGAAGGACAGGATCGTGCGTTCGTCCAGGGCGCCCCCGGCGCTCAGTTGCTCGATCTCGCTTCGGACCGCCTCGGCGCGGAACCGCTCGCCGCGCTCGATCTGCGTCTTGCTCAGGTAACTCAGGAACAGCGGCGACTTGTAATCGAGCCCCGAGGGGAAGAGCCCCATGCGCTCGCGCGCATAGCCCCGGCTGACCGCAAGATCGAGAGCCGACTTCTGGAACGCTTCGAATCCGGTGAGGTTGCCATGTTCGAGAAAAAACGCCACGTTGCCCGGATAGCCGACAAACGTGCAGTCCGCCACCAATCCGTGAGCGTCTTCGAGCACAGGAATGGTCTTTTGCCCGTAAATGTTCTGCGTGATCTGAAGCAGGGCCTTGTAGGGCGCGGATCCGGCGGTCTCGTACTGCTTCTTGAGATCGAGCACCTCCTCGCATGCCTTGAGATAGCCGGCGACAAACTTGGTGACCAATTCCTTGTTCGCATCGTAAAAGTCCTTCCGACACACATACACGTCCGCAATCGAGCGCGAAAGCTGGGCGGTCGAGACCAGGACACGCGCCCCCTTCACCGTCGTTTCCGCGCCGGTGCCGACGCTCGTGAGGCCGCCGCAGAGGCCCACCATGTCGGGGGTGATCGCGAAACAGGCGTCAATGTCGGCGCGCTTGCGGAACAACTCGGGCGGCGAGTCCGGCGAGGCGGACAGGTCCTTGGCCCAGACCACCCGGATGTCGTTCCAGGTCAGTTGGGCGGATTTGAGGACGTCGTCGAGCATGCCGACGTGCGGGCCGCACTGCTGGAGCGCGACGGTCTTGCCTTTCAAGTCGCCGAGCGTCCGCAACGCCTCGCGCGCCACCAGGTGATCCCCGGCGGACCAGGTCATCTGGAGAATGACCACGCCCTTGGTGCGGGGATCGGAGCCGATGACTTCCGACGCCAGTCCCACCATGTGGAACGTTCCGCGCAGAAACGGCGTCTTGCCCGCCCGATAGTCGCGAACCTGCTGGAGGAAATCGTCCGCCGGGGCGAGGCGCAGGTTGAGCCCTTGCTTCTGGAAGATCGTGCCGGGCTGGGTCGTGAGCCCTCCGTTGGCGTGGAATGTGGCTACGTCGCCCCCCCACGTGATCACGGGCACCTGCAGCGGCGCGGTTTGAGTGACCGCGCCAACAGGTCCCGGCCCGACAAGATCGGCGAACCGTGTTTCCTGGGCGGTCAGCGGCCAGAGAGCCATCGTCATGGCGACGGCCGAGATGCGGAAGAGGTGAGGCCAGCATTGCGTTTTCATGACAAGTCCTTTTGCGTTCGCGTCCTGTATCTCGATTCGCCGCGCCGGTTCCGTCAGCCCTGCGCGGGACATCCGGCTCTTCGATCACAAGCGCTCTCCCCTCACGGGCTCGAGGCGCAGCACCACGATTTCGCGCGGATGAAATCGGGAGAGTGGTAACCGGTTTCAACCGCGGGGGCGAGTACAGTTCATCGGGGGCTTTATAACGCCGGGCCGCAGGTCCGCAAATGCAAAAGGCTTGACGGTCCGGCCCGATGTGATTGCATTCGGGCGCATGAAGACGAACCTTTCGGCCCTGATCGCCGGTTTGTGCCTGATCGCCCTGACGGTCGGTTGTTATCACTCGGTGGACGGCCGCAGCCGGACCGGCACGCCGTTTGTCAAAGACCGGATCGAAAGCCGCTACGAGCGGCCGCTTGACCAAATCTTCGAGGCGGCCCGGGAGGTGCTGGCATTCAACGGCACGCTCACCGGCGAGAACAGGATCTCGAACAGCCTCGAAGCCAGAATCGACAATAACAAGGTCTGGGTGAAGCTCGACGAGGTCGAGCCCAGTATCTGCCGCGTCATGGTTCAGGCGCGCAAGAGCGGCGGAGGCGGCAACGTCGCCCTGGCCAGCGAGATCGACAAGCAGATCGCTCTGCAGCTCCAGGCCCGGTAGAGGCGCGGGCATCCGTTTTCCTCAGGGTGACGGGGGCGGAGTCTGCCGCGGGGGCGGGCCTCCCATCTTCAGCCCCAGCCGTTTTTCGTACGAGCCGAGCGCAACCGCTCGGCTCTCTTTTTTCGCGCGCAGTTCGAGGCCAATCGTCGCCATCCGCCGCCGCGCCGCCTCCGCCGCCCCGCTCTCGGGGGAGCGCTCGATGATCCGCTCGAGCGTCTGCCGGGCCAGGGCGACATCGCCCCCTTCGCGGGCCTGCAACTCCGCCAGCAGGTTGAGCCAGCGGGTGATCTGCGCCTCCGGCGCGCATGGCTGAGCGACCAACTGCTCGAGTTGCTCGGCGGCCAGATCGAGCCGCCCGAAATCGCACGCATAGACCAACGCCAACTCCTCGCGCGCCTGACTATCGAGCGGGAATCGCTCCAACTGCCGCACCAGCACCTCCGCCCGGCCAACGGGATCGGGCGCCGGTGGTTTGAGTCCCTCGAAGTCCGGACGCAACCCGAGACGATCCTCATGCCGGGTGAGTTTCAGCGGTTTGCGCTCGGTGGCGCCGGCCAGGAACTCCGCCGTCGCCAGGTGGGCCAGCCGCTGGTGCGCATGATAGGCCTCCGGAGAGTCGGGAAACAAATCGACAATCCGCTGGAACGTCTCACGCGCCGCAAC
Organism: Verrucomicrobiota bacterium; assembly: GCA_040766265.1. Taxonomy (GTDB): domain Bacteria; phylum Verrucomicrobiota; class Verrucomicrobiia; order Limisphaerales; family J093; genus MWFF01. Next base: position 8,243 of record JAXGQW010000112.1, on the reverse strand, counting down.
CGGGTCTTTCAGATACTTGAGCTGCCAGTCCGCCAGCCGCGTGAGAGCATAGGCCACGTTCTTGGGGGCGTGCACCGGCTGGCTCGCAATCCGCTCAATGGTCCCCGTCGCAGCCGGGAGATCGTGGAGATTGTCCGCCTGGATCTCCGCCAGCATCATCAGGCCGCGGAAATGCGTCGGAAACACTTCGAGCTGTTTCTCGAGTTCCGCCACCGCCTCGATGTACCGGCCGGTCTTCTGGCGCGCCTCGGCGATCGAAAAGAACGGCTCCGGATCGGGCGGCACATCGCCGCCATCATAAAGCTGGCCGAATTTGCGCCCGACCGCCCCCGCAAGATGCGGGACCCAGAGAATGGCCAGGATGAGACCGCCCACAGCGGCCATCGGGACGCCGACGAAGGCCGCGCCGTAATCGAACCGTCCCACAAGCGGCCCGACCACCAGCCCCAGAAACAACAGGTCGGCCAGCGTCAGCAGCCAGCGCATGAAAAGGCCGGGGCGGTCGTCGCTCTTCTTCCACCAGACCCTCAGGATCCAGACCGCCAGAACCAGCCCGCCCAACGCGCCGAGGATCCGCCCTGCGATGTGCAAAGAATCAGTCATGGGTCGAGCGATTGCAGGCTTGACTCATTCACGACAGGTTCCGAAAGGGAAGTCACTCCCGAATCCTTGGCCGATGAGAGGTGTCGCAGACAGGCCAAGGTTGTGTGCTGCGCTGAAGTGGCCAAAGATCCCGAGGAGCGAGGCGCGGGAGACAAGGGCCGGGAAGGAGAGGGACTGCTCACGGGAAGCAGGATTGGATTTGGCCCCAGGCGCGCCCGCTAGCCGGTCCGCTGGGCGATGCGGTCCGGATGCCGGGCGCGCGTCAGGGCGACATCATAGCTGATCAGGCAGCGGCAGTAGAGGTCGTAGAGGCAGGTGTCGAGCAGGGTCATGCCGTCCTTGCCGCCGGTTTGGATGATGGTCTCGATCATGTGGAGCTGGTTTTCGCGGATGACGTTGCGCACTGCGCTGTTGGCCACGAGCAGCTCGTAAGCCAGCGTCCGACGCGAGCGATCGACGCTGGGCACCAGTTCCTGGGCGATGATCCCCTGCAGAGAATTGGCCATTTGAAGGATGATCTGGCGCTGCGCTGCACCCTCGAACACCCCAATAATCCGCTCGATCGCATGGACCACGCTGGGCGAATGCAGGGTGCCGACGACCAGGTGTCCCGTCTCGGCCGCCGTCAACGCCGTGGCAACCGCCGCGTGATCGCGCATCTCGCCAATGACGATCACGTCGGGATCCTGACGCAGGACGTGGATGAGGGCGCGACGGAACGAGTGGGTGTCGGAGAGCACTTCCTGCTGGACCACAATCGCGCGCTTGTTCCGGTGCACGAACTCGATCGGATCTTCAATGGTCACGATCTTGCAGCGCCGCTCGCTGTTGATCAGATCGACGATGTAGTTGAGGGTCGTGGTCTTGCCGGAGCCCGTGGGGCCGGCGATCAACAAGAGCCCGTTGGGACGCCGCGCCAGTTCATCGAGCTTTGAAGGCAACCCGAGATCCTCCCGCGACGGAATCTCCTCGCCGCAGAACCTGAAACTGAACTCCGCATGGCCGTCGCGCCGATAGAGCGCCACGCGCACCCGCCCCACCTCGGGGCAGTGCAGGGACGTGCAGAGTTCCCATTCGCGACGGAATGCCGCCGCCTGTTCGGCGTTCAACATGGATCCCGCCAAATCCTCGAGTTCGGTCGATGTGAGGATGTCCCCGTCGGCGAGGATGATCTCCCCGTTGATCCGGAAGGCCGGAGGAGCGCCGGCGACGAGGTGGAGATCGGAGGCCCCGCGCTCGACCGCCGCCTGCAGGAGTGCATCGAGCCGTTGCATCGTCAGCCCTCCCACAACGTGCGACACCGCCCGGCCAGGCGCGTCCAGAAACCGGCCTCCCGCAGCGAAGCGTCCGCCTCGTCGGCCTGCGGGCACTGGGGATCGATCTCGCGCGCCTGGGCGAAGGAATCGTTCGCCGCCGCGGCGAGCCCCAACGCCAGTTGACAACGCCCCAGTTGCAGCCAGATCGCCGCCTGGCCGTTGTCCAGGGCCAGGGCTTGAGTCGCCAGTTTCAGCGCCAGTGAAAACTTGCGGTAGAAGGCGTGAATGCGCGAGGCAAGCCAGGGCCAGACCCAGTCCCCCGATGCCACAGCCAGGGCCTTGGCAAAACAGTGCTCCGCCCGCTTCTCGGCCCGCGCCAGCAGCACATCGCCGCGCGCCAGCCACACGTACGGCGTCGAACTCTCCTCCTCGAGCGCCGCGTCCGAAAATGCCAACGCGGCTTTCGTGTCGCCTCGCCTGGCCAGCACAACCGCCTTGGCCGCGAGGGCGTCCGCATGCCGGGGAAACCGTTCCAGCGCCTTGTCCGCCCAGCGATTGGCCTCGTCGAACTGCCCCATCTCGATCAACATCCGCGCCTGCCCCACCCACGCCGCCGCGTCGTTGGGCGCGTCTTCGAGCGCCCGCGCGTAGAACCGCAACGCCTGCTCGAACGCCCCGCGCCGAAAGGCCGCATCCGCCGCGCGAAGATGCACAGCCTCATCGCTCACTTCACCACTTTGCGACGCCTGCTCGATCCTCGACCGGCTGAATTCCAGATTGCCGAAACGACTCATGCTGTCCCCATTCCCGCCCGACGCCGTCCCAACCGCCCCGCCCCGACAGGCCTCCCCACGCCGGGGTCGGCGGGCCGGTCTGCGTCGGGCTCGACGGAAGTGTCGCACACCGGAGACACGAGACAAACTTTTTCCCCGGCCGCACTGTGTTGGACAGTCCGTGCGGGTGAACGTCACGCGCCGATCAGATGCGCCCGGCGGGCAGCGCCCAACAACCGCCGATGCCTGACAAGACCCGACAATTGAAGACCTTGGGCTCCAGCATCGTCCACTTAGACTGAAACTGAATACAACGCACGGCCAAATGCCTATGAAATGCTCGATTGTTTGCCTGCTCGCAGGCGCTGGATTTGTGTTCTGTCTCCCCAGCCCCGGGGGCGAGCCGGCGTCCGCCAAGGAGTTCCTCCCGCCCACCCCGGAGGGCAAGGAGTGGAAGCTGGTGTGGCAGGATGAATTCAATGGGGCGGCCCTGGACGAGACCAAGTGGAATCGGTTGGGAGACTGGAAACGCCGCGACGGCTTCTGGGTCAAGGACGATGCGTGCGTCGATGGCCAGGGCCATCTGGTGCTTCGCACCAAAAAGGACGGCGAGCGGTTCACCTGCGGCGCCGTCAACACCCGCGGCAAATTCGAGCACGCGTTCGGCTACCTGGTCGCGCGCTGCCAGATGCCCAAACAACCGGGCCATTGGCCCGCCTTCTGGCTGATGTGCGATGGTGTCAACACGACCGGCGACGAGGGGCGGGACGGCACGGAGATCGACATCGTCGAGGTCCCGTGGCGCGACGGCCAGTTGACGTCGAACCTGCACTGGGACGGCTACGGCAAAGAGCACAAATCGGCCGGGATCAAGTTCAAGGTCGATGGCGTCATGGAAGGGTGGCACACCTTCGGACTCCTGTGGCTGCCGGAGGAGTATGTGTTCTATGTCGACGGCAAGGAGACCTGGCGCACCACGGCCGGGGGCGTCTCCCGGGTGCCGGAGTTCATCAAGCTGACCGAAGAGATCGGGACCTGGGGCGGCGACATTAAGAAGGCCGTTCTGCCCGACTATTTCCGCGTCGATTACGTCCGAGTTTACAGCATTGCGCCGTAGGATCCCATGAACGCGCCCGCTCGCAGCCCCTCCCTCGAACTCATTCTCGGACGCCGCAGCATCCGGGTCTACCGGCCCGGCGAGATCGACGAGCCGACAGTTCGTGCGCTTCTCGAAGCCGCCATGGCGGCGCCCTCAGCCGTTGCCAGGGATCCATGGCGTTTCGTGGTGATTCGGTCCCGCTCGACCCTCGAAGCGATGACGCGCATTCTGCCGAACGGCCAGATGCTGGCGACGGCGGCGGTCGGCATCGTCGTCTGCGGCGAACTCGAAGCGGCCCACGACCGGCAACTCAGCTACCTGCTCCAGGATTGCGCCGCAAGCGTTGAAAACCTCCTGCTCGCCGCGCACGGACTGGGGTTGGGCGCGTGCTGGCTGGGAATCCACCCGCGGGAAGCCCGGGTTCAGAAGATCGCCAGCCTGCTCGAGATTCCCGAGGGCGTCATCCCCGTCGCTGCCGTCGCGCTCGGCTGGCCCGGCGAAACCAAGGAAGCCCGCACCCGCTTCAACCCCGCCCGGGTGCATCGCGAGCGTTGGGGCGGCGATGAGCGGATGGGCAGGGGCCGTTCGCATTGAAGTCGGACAAGGAGTCAGTCCCGGCTATCAACCAAGCGCAGCGTGTTTTTCAACGTGTTCACGCTCCCCATTCGCAGGCGCCCCGCAATCCACGCCAACGTCATCGTCGTCTCACGCCGCAAACGCAGCGCGATGCCCGCCTTCTTCCGGTCGGTCTTGGGCTTCCCGGCCAGGTCTTCTTCCGACCACTTCCGCCGCGCCAATTCCTCCTGTACCAGCCGCTCGGCCTTTGCCTCCTCGCCTTCCTGCAACTCCGGCCCGTAGTGATGCGCCCCGCGCCGCTCGCTCACCTGCACAAGCAGTTCCTTCCGAAACGCCTCCCCCCCCAGGCACCAGCCTCTCCGGACCGGCGCCCACGCTTCCGTTTGCTCCTCCGCCCACCGTCGTTCCTCCATCCGCTGCTCGAACATCTGCCGCCCCGCCGGGCTGTCCTTGGGAATCCCATGGTCCCCCAACAACCGGTCCACCCGCAGCCACGCAGGCCGTCGTGACGCACTCTTGAGATACTCCGGCAAACTGCTCCATGCATACGACTTCAACGGCGTCTCGGCCGCCAAAAGTCTGGCCCGCACCGGGTTCAAATGCACGTAATCGCACACCGTCTTCAGGTACCCCGGCGTCGTGCTGTCCACCACCAGCGCCTTGTAGCGTCCGCTGAACAGGTGGCCAACAAGCTTATGCGGGCGATTGAACCGGCTGGTATAGGTGCCGAGAAACCACTTCATCCCAGCCACCAGATTCGCTTGGGGCGTCTCGACAACCAGATGAAAGTGATTCGGCATGAGGCAATATGCATGGACCTGCCAGCCGGTCTTGACGCACGCCTCCGCAAGCGTCTCCAGAAAACGCCGCCGGTCCGGGTCATCGCGGAAGATCTCCTCCCGCCGGTCGCCCCGGTTCAGGACGTGATAAACCGCGCCCGCATACTGAATTCTCAATTTGCGAGCCATACAACCACGGCAGCATGACCACGCCGCCGAGTCTGTCAATCATAGATTAGTCGATAGCCGGGACTGACCCCTAAACGACAGCGCCGGCGGGCGTTGGCAACATCGGCATCCATGAACACCGTGCGTTTGCCGCTCCTTTCCCTGATTCTGTGTCACCTCGTGTTGGCCGTGTCCGCACCTCCCGTCACGGCTGCTGCGTCGGCGCGCCAACTCACCCGCGCCGCGCTCGAAGACAAGATCCGCGGCGGTTGGGCGGGGCAGATGATCGGCGTCTCGTACGGCGCGCCGACCGAGTTCAAGTCCAACGGCAAGATCGGCGAGTGGGACCTGACGTGGTCGCCGGACCGCATCGCGAACGCGATCAATCAGGACGATCTTTATGTCGAGATGACGTTTGCGAAGGTGATGGACACCGTCGGACTCGAGGCGACCAGCGCCCAATACGGCGAGGCGTTCAAGGACTCGCAATACCATCTCTGGCACGCCAATGCCGCGGCGCGACGCGCCCTCAATCGAGGCATCAAAGCCCCCGATTCCGGCCATCCGAAACACAACCTCCACGCCAACGACATCGACTTCCAGATCGAGGCGGATTTCATCGGCTTGATGTGTCCCGGACTGCCTCGGGCCTCGAACACGTATTGCGACCGCGTGGGGCGCGTGATGAATTACGGCGACGGCCTTTATGGCGGCATGTTCGTGTGTGGCATGTACGCCGCCGCCTATTTCGAGACCGACCCGCGCCGGGTGGTCGAGGCTGGTCTCGCCTGCATCCCGGCCCGGAGCGAGTACGGACGCCTCATCCGGGACTTGCTCGACTGGTCGGCGCAGCACCCGAACGACTGGCGCAAGGTCTGGCAGTTGGTCCAGTACAAGTGGGACAAGGACGACCCCTGTCCGGACGGCGCGCTGGCGCCTTTCAACATCGACGCCAAACTCAACGGCGCCTATATCGCCTTTGGCCTGCTCTTTGGCGGCGGCGATTTCGAGAAAACCATGGAAGTCTCGACCCGTTGCGGCCAGGACTCGGACTGCAACCCCTCGAGTGCCGCCGGTGTGTTGGGCGTGATGCTGCGTGCCCACCTGGCTGATGCGCCCGTGTTTTCTGACCGCGTTCCGCACTGCGAGGCTCTCGGCCAGATGCAAGGTCATCGGCTTCTGAATGTAGATGTGTCCTTGCCCGCCTCGCAGGCGGCGATGGCCTGGAGCGCATGCCAGTGCGGGAGCGTCCCGATGATCACCGCATCGAGATCTTTCCGCTCGAGCATCTCGCGGTAGTCCCGGTACCCGCGGCATCCCTTGAACAGCTCGACGATCGGTTCGAAGCGGTTCTCGTCCACATCACAGACCGTCGTGACCACAACGTCCGGATGCACGGCGCAATTGCTCAGGTTCACACGCCCCATGTTGCCGCAGCCAATCAGACCGACGTGAATCCGGCTGTTTGGACGGGGACTGGCGGAGGGCGTCGGATCGGACGCCGACGCCAGATGCGGCGCGGCAAAGCCAATCGCGGTGATGGTGGCGGCCTTCTCGATGAAGGCGCGGCGCGGAAGGAAGGGACCGGTGTTCATAGCGGGATGCTTGGCTCGTGCATGATCGAGTTCGTCAGACCGTGAGTGGAGCCCGCGCCTCCGTTTCGATGGCGCATGGGCGCCGCATCGGTCGGCAGTCTCGCGTTCGGCTGTGCTCACCGCAAGCCCCAATACCCGAACGCGGCCGCCGCATCGAAGGTGCTCGTTTGGGAACCGATTGCCCCAAACGCAGCGGCTCCGTACGGTAATCAGACGCCGCCGCGTTCGCCTCTGTCGATGACCAGCAGCGCAGGCTCGCCTCCTTGGCCTGGTTGAAACTCCTTCCTGCGCTTCCCCCGGGCGACGCTCCTGATCGTGCTACTCGACACGGGATAGGCGGCTGTGGGGCAAGATCATGGGAGAACGCCTTCAGGACGGACAGGATGCGCCCCTTGCGGCGACTACAGTGGAGGCAAGCCAGAAGATGCCTGCATACATTTCCACTGCTTCCATGCCGAAGGGCGAGTTAAGCTGCTGATGTCGCGAAATAACCCAGGACGGGAGGGCGCCAAGTCAAGGGCCGAGGCAGGAGCTGATCCAGGCTGAAATGAGGCTGGAGTGAGCTTGCCGATGCCTGGGCTTTGTGAGATAAGTCCACCACAACCCCACAACCGCCACGAGCCGCTGACTCGCTTCGGTTTCAGCCAACGACGCGCGTGCAAGGGGATTGGGGAAACCACCATCGACTGATGCCGTTTTGAAGACACAAGGTTGGAAAGGGGTTCGACTATTCTCAATTCTGTGCGGTGGCTTGGCTCTGTGGCCGATGGGACCAGCGGCTGGGGCGCAGGAAGCCCCGGTGCTGGAGATTGCGTTGTATCCCGGAATCCGGGTGAGGGGGGAGGTGGGGACAACCTACGTCATTGAGAGTAAGGGAGAAGTCGAGGGCGGTTTCTGGCTGACGCGGGGGTGGATAGAACTGACGACGCCGACGGCGATCTGGATGGACCCGCTACCGACCGATTCGCCGCGGAAGGTATACCGGGCGGTGAAGCTGGCGAAGCCGGTGGTGCAGATGATCCCGAACATGGTGTGGATTGCGCCAGGGACGTTTGTGATGGGGAGCCCGGAAAGTGAGCGCGGGCGCTACAGCACCGAAGGCCCGCAGACGCGAGTGACGCTGACGCAGGGCTTCTGGATCGGCAAGTACGAGGTAACGGTGGGCGAGTACCTGGCGGTCGTGGGGAAGAACCCATGCGTCAATCCGGCCCACCCGGGTGACTTGGATCAGCCCGTGCGGTGTGTGAACTGGGATGACGCGGTCGCGTATTGCCAGAAAAGCGCCCCCAACGCTGAACTCTCCCTCCTCGCCCGCCAATGGGGCGCCACAGCAAGGGGGCCAGCGCCTGATTCAATGCTTCCTGCGCTGCCCCTTCAGCCAGGCCCGCATGATC
>JAXGQW010000111.1:0-14219 GCA_040766265.1 Verrucomicrobiota bacterium | reverse complement strand
CTTCACCGGCCGTCTGACGCCAGTTTGTCCGAAGTTCTTTCATGGGGGTTTCCACCCATTTGGACCGACCGAAACTGACAAGGACAAATCGTTGATTCCGAGCGGCTTGCTGTCACGCAGCCGCGGAACCACATGGACCCCTGGAGGCCCAATTTCGGGCATACAGTTAACAATCCCGGTATACAATCGGCTCTGCGGGAGCCCCCACCTGATGACAGGGAATGACGTTTCATCGCGCACGGGACCTCACGGATTTTCAAGGTGCGTCGTAGGCGCGCGGCCCACCGCCGATCCGCAACCTCAGGGTGCTGCACCGCGTCCGAGGTTGAGGGCACGCTCGAAAGGGAAATCGCGGCCGGGTAAAGCCGGGAAAGACGTTCTGCTCGCTTTGGCCCACGTGCAGTAGTAGAAGCGGTGCTATGCAAAGCCGAGCCCTCTCCAGATCGGCGTTTCTTCTCCTTGTGGCATGGGCCGCTGGGGTGGCGGCCGCCGCCGATCTCCAATTCCGCCTTCACTTCATCGATCGTACCCTGCCGGTGAGTAACACATCGGTCGGGGACTACGGTCTCACCGCGTTGGTCGACCTGGATCGGGACGGCGACTTGGACTTCGTTTTGGGTGGCCGCCCCTCCAGACCGTCTCGGCTGTATTGGTACGAGTTCCAGGCAGCCGATCGCTGGGTGCGGCGTGAGGTGGGCACGGACTACCTGTCGGATGTGGGTTTGGCGGCTCTGGACGTGGACCGGGACGGTTGGCCGGACCTGGTGTGCAGTGGGGTGTGGTACCGCAATCCTGGCCAGGCCGGGCAGACGTTCGAGCGGATTGTCTTCGACGAGACCGCTGCCGGGGCGCACGACGTGCTCATTGCGGACCTGGATGGGGACGACAAGTCGGATGTCGTCCTTATGGGCGACGAACGCACCCAACTCAATTCGCTCTGCTGGTTCTCCATCTCAGCCGATCCACGGCAAACTTGGTCGCGGCATCGCATTGGCCCGCCGGTTCACGGCGCGATCACACCCAACGGCGCGGCGGACCTGGATGGCGATGGCGACCTGGATGTCCTGCGAGCCGACACTTGGTTTGAGAACCAGGATGGCCGAGGACAGAACTGGGTGGAGCACCGGAATATTCCCATGGGGCGGAAGGGTCCGTTCGGCGTCTGCGTGCGTACCGCGGTGGCAGACCTTGATGGCGACGGCCGGGCGGAAATCATCATCGCCGACGCTGACATCGTGGACTCGAAGGTCGCCGTGTTGAAGAACGCTGACGGGAAAGGAGGCCGCTGGGCCAAGACGGAATTGCCCCAGAGCTTCACGCATGGTTCGCTGCACTCGCTGGCGGTGGCCGATCTCAACGGGGACGGGCGACCCGACATCGTCGTCAATGAACAGGAGGAGTTGTTGCCGCCCGGACGCGAGAACCCGCGTTGGGTTGTCTGGGAGAATCTCGGCGGCAACCAGTTCGCTGAACGCATTGTCCTCGACCGCAAACTGGGCGGGCACGAACTCCAAGTCGGCGATGTGGATGGCGATGGTGATGTGGACATCGTCTCGAAGCCGTGGGGGCCGCGCCCGTGGAATGGTGCCGGTGGCGCCATGCACGTGGACTTCCTTGAGAACCTCTCCCAACGCCCAAAGCCGGCTTCCCCAGGCCCCACAAGATCAACGGCTGCGGACGGAGCCACAATCGCCTTGGACGGGCATTCCGTAAGCGTGAAGCGGGTGGATGCGCTACCCTACGTCGAGAGCGAGTACACGCGCCGATTCAAGTTCGACTCCGCCGAGAATCCCAAGCTCCGGGAATTGCGCCAGCGGCATCAACTCGACGCGGTTGTGGCCGCGGGCCGGGACGAGTTTGACCGCCAGGTCCGGTTGCTCGATTGGGTCCATCATCGCTTCAAGAAGTTCGGCCGTCCGTCCTTGGAAGCAAGAGGGGCGTTGGAAATTCTGCAGGCCATTGACCAAGGGCACGCGTTCTTCTGCAGCCAGTACGCGCATGTGTTCGTGTCCGCCGCCGCCAGCCTGGGTTGGATTGACCGGGAACTGGCCTTGCGCCGGCATCGGGACCCGCCAGGCGGGGGATCGAGCGAACACTCCACCACGGAGATCTGGTCCAACCAGTACCGCAAGTGGATCATGATGGACCCCACCGCCAACATGCACCTGGAGAAGGGCGGACTGCCGTTGAACGCTTATGAGATCCGGCAGGAATGGTTCCAGCGCGGAGGTCAGGACCTCGTGTTTGTGGTGGGGAAAGAGCGGACGCGTTACCGCAAGTCCGACCTGCCGATCTTCCTGGGGCGGTTCGAGGGGTTTGGCGATTTGACGGTTCCGGTCGATGAACTCGACAAGTACGGGTTCATTGGCTACATCCCGAACACAGACTTGCTGGACGGGGGCCTGGATTACGGCCGGATGTTCATCGTGCAAGACCAGCTATGCGAGGGGACCCGCTGGCATGTGCGCACGGTGCCGACCAATCCGGCGGTGGACCCGTATTTCCCGCTCAACCAAGCCGCGGTCCAGTTGGCTTCCGAGCAGGGCAAGATCGCGGTGAAGCTCCAGACCATGACGCCGAATTTCCAGGCGTATGAAGTTCGGTTCGCAGGCGGCTCCTGGGGTGTGACCGACGCGAATCTGCTCTGGGACGTTCGGCCGGGTTTGAACCGTATGGAGGTTCGAACCGTGAACCGTTTTGGGGTGTACGGCCCAACCTCGACGGTCGAGGTCGTGCAGTGAGAGCTGGCGGGAACGGTTACCATGCCGTGGGTGTAGAAGTCCGTCGCCTGGCGGCCAAGCCCCGGGGGCACAGTCGAGGGCTGGGAATTCCTGACGGAGGGCGGCCCGCCGATCCGAGTCACGGTCCAGCAGTGAGCCGCGACATTTCGTCGAGAGATCCAGGGATGCGCGGCGGCGACGAATCTCGGAAGGCCAAGTTCGGCCCGCCTGTGCCGGCACTTGCCTGCGCGCCCGCCTGCCATGCGGTGGGCAGGTTGCGCGCAAGCAGGCAGCAACCAGACGCGGGCAGGCTAGGTCCTGTCTGGAGATTGTTGTCGTATCAGCGACCTTCTTGCGGCGGCGGGATCGTCCTTGCGAGCGTTGCCAGTTTCCCTGCGGTTCATTCGTCATCGGGCATCGAGAACCACTACTTCATGACGAGCACAAAGATGCCGTGGCCAACGCCCGCCGCCTCGGTCGACCTTGCCATCTGGAAGGCGACGAACCGGCCATGGTCGCTGACGACGGGATTCGACGCCTTGTAGCCGGGATAATCGCTGAAGTGCGTGAGGCGCTCGTACTCACGACTGCCGTCCAGCTTCAATTTCCACAAATCAACGTTACCGGCCCCCTTGAGATTCTGCTTGTCGCATTCGACGAGTGTGTGCAGACCTTCGGGAAAGATACCCTCCGGCTCGTCGTATTGACCGGGCGCGTTGGAGTAGTTGACGACTTTCTTGGTCATCAACTCGATCCCGACGACACCCGTTCCCTGATATCCATAGGCGCTGAAGATGAGCTCTCGCTCGTCCGGCGGTCGGTAGTTCTGCGTTTCCAGCGTGCACTTGAAGGGCAAATCGCGACTGTCAATGATCAGCCGCTGGTTGGCCAAGTGAGGTTTGCCGTCCTCATACACCAGATCCGCTTCCTGCATCCGGGAACTGCCCGCTGGCATCTCGTCCGGGTACTCGGCGGCGACGTGGGTCCAGGCAAGGTGCAGGCGTTTGCGCGAGACGGCCGGACCGGTGACTGTGATCCGTGGTTGCTCGTTCGTGGCCCACACCACCGCGTTGCGCAGGAGCTTGAAATGGTCCGGCGCAAGAACACCCCAGAAGGTCCGGTCGATATCCCACGGGAAATACACCACGCGACCTGACAATTTGAGATTTTGAGATTTGAGATTCACGGGGTGGTCTACGAGTTCGCGTGAGTACACCTGCGGCACATCCCTCTTCTGCACCCGGGGATAGACCCTCTCCATCGGCAGGTCCGGATATGACGGGATGAGTGTGAGCGGCGGGTTGGGAAACGACTGCGTCGGCTCAACCTCGACCCGGCGCACGCCATTGATGATCCGCGGCGCATCCTCAAGGCCAGCCAGGAGCGGATGGCGCTTCCCGGTGGCGGGGTCCGTCTCCAGCCGCAGGTACGAGTTCTGCATCGGTCCCTCCACGGAGGCCTTGAACCTCACGCCGAGCAGGGCGCCCAGACCGAAGTCGTTCCGCCGAACGCCCCATTCGTCGTAAAGGCTCGTTTCATACTTGGCGACCAGGCCGCCACCCCACTCGACGTACGCGCGGAGTTGGGCGCACTGCGCGTCGGAGAGCGCTGCGATGTTCGGCAGAATTAGGGTCTTGAAGGCTGCGAGAACCGCGTATGAATGAGACCTCAAACTTCAAGGCGACGCCATTGAGCGACGAAGCCCTGCGCACTCGGGCGCCGAGCATCTTCGCCTCGGGTCCGATGATAAGGTCAGCCAGAAGTACACGTTTGTGCGGACCGCGGAGATCCTGACAGGTCTGCGCGACCTGAACTGGGTCCCGGTCGAGGTCGAGGAACAGCGCATCCGGCGAGAGTCGCGTCTCGGGTTCCAGAAGCACCTGATCCGGCTGCGGCTGGCAGAGCAAATGGAAAGCCTGGACGAGTGGAACGTGGAATTGGTCGTGGTGAACTCGCATGACGCGGGTTGTGCCTACCAACTCCATGCCGGCATCTACCGGCGCATCTGTTCCAACGGCTTGGTCATCTCCAGTGAGAGCTTTAGCGCCATCCGGTTCCGGCATTCCGGGTGTCTGACCGGGGAAGTGGTGCAGGCGAGCCTGCGTTTGGTCGAAGCGATGCCGAAGATCGGCGAGCGGATTGCCCGGTTCCGGGAACGCATTCTGGAGCCGCGCGAATCGTTGACACTGGCCCGGCAGGCGTTGCTGCTCCGTTACCCGACCGTGGACGAGTCGCCGATCGCTCCGGAGACACTGCTCCAAGCGCGCCGACCGCAGGACGAAGGCGACGACCTCTGGCTGACGATGAACCGCTGCCAAGAAGGGCTCCTGCGTGGCGGTCTATCCGATGGCCACCGTGATCGGCGCGGGAAACTGCGCTCGGTCCGGCCGTTGCGGGGCATCGACTCCAAGGTCAGCGTCAATAAGGGGCTTTGGAGCCTCGCGGAGCGGTTGGCCGATGGGAGGCCGTTGACGACGGCGGAGAACGTCACGGTCACGGCGTGAGCGGGACTCGAGCATGAAGACGACCGCGAGGCATGGTGAAGAGCAGGTCCGTTGGGGCATCTATCACCAAGACCGGGAGTATGCCCGCGAGGCGGGCGACCCGCGCCTGGGGATGGTGGAAGCCACCAGCAAGTCGGAAGCGGAAGCCGCGGCGCGTCGCCAAGGCCTCCGCGGTCCGACCGGGCTTTGGGCGCGCCAGTTGGCGACAGGTTTGGCATGAAGGTTACACGGCTTTCGGGGGTTGTGCCTCAAAACAATCCTCGCCCATTCTTCTTTCGTTTTACTGTCCCACACATGCCCCGCTGAAGTTGGGAGATCACGTCAGACAAGTGCAGCACGGTGTATTGGAGCGCGGAATGGGGTTGCGCTGGGCGGCTGATTGGTATCCTCGGCCTCCCCGCTGGTGACCGTCTGCCCGCGACGGCGGCGCCATTTCGAAAGCAATTCTGGCTCAGGGACGATCCAAGTTCAACCGCAGTCCTCACTGACGGTTGCCGGCGCGGCTGGCGCGACGACTTGCTTGGCTGCTCGGAATGCCAACGGCGGGGTCTGCTAACGACTCGCCCCTCCCGCTTCTACCCCGACCCTCGCAAGCGCCTCACGCCGGCTGTGGACATGCAGCTTCTCGTAGATCCTCGACACATGCGTCCGCACGGTGTGAAAACTTAGCGACAATTCGTCAGCGATCTCCTTGTACTGGCGCCCCTGGGCGACTCGCGCCCTTGGCGTGATCCACTCAACGGATCGGTGCGTGTCCGGTTGCCCTTCGCCACCACGGTCCAGACCCTATTTGACCCGATTCCGCTCGTGGTCGAGCCCGAAACCCGGCTGTGGTTCCCGGGCGGCCGGGAACCACAGCCGGGCAGCGCCTTCGGGGCACCGATTCCAGCCCAGTCTCACCTTGACCGCACTCTTCCGTTCAGCCAGCTTCCAACCACACGAAAAGCAAATTCCATAAGTCGGACGCTCTCATCGCGCCTCCTCCCGTCGTAACGTCCACCCCGTCGGCGTCTTGATCGCCAATGCGCGCTTCGCCGTCGGACGATTGGTCACGGAAATTTCCCTGCCGGCGACGCTCACGTCCAGCACGTGGTCGTGGAGGTGGATGCGTGTGATGGTCAACGAAGGCCAGTCCGCGGGCAGTCCGGGCGCAATCTCGCACCCGTCAACTGTGGGTTTGAAGCCGAGGAATCCATACAGCATCACCTGCGGCACAAGGATGCTCTCGAAAAACTCCCGGTCCAGTCCGAGGCCGCCCGGCACGTTGCCGCCCTGCATCGTGCCGCGGCTGGGGTCGCTGTAGTACGCCCGGTACCCGCCTGCCGCCTGGGTTTCGTCGAACCACACCGCGATCTCGAGCAACCGCTGCGCGGCATCGTCCGGGCCGGCCGTCAGGAGCCGCGCCATGAGGTCGTGATACGAGAATCCCAACACGGCACCGCCATCCTGAACCTGACTGCCAAACGGGATGCTCTCGGGATTGGACCAGCCCCAGAAGTAGTAGGCGATGTTGCGCTTGGTGGTACTGCGCGGCCCGAACCGCCAACGGTAAATGTCCGCCCCTTGCGAGGTATCGTCGGCCACGACCCGCGCGCCGCTCAGCCAGGCCTGGATGCTCTGGGCCTGCGCCGGCGTGGCGAAACCGTAACAGACGGCTTCGTTGTTGAGGAAGGTGAATCCGAAATCGTGCAGGGTCCCGTCCAGGTCCACAGTGCCGAACCGACCAGTCTTCTCGTTCCAGAACCGCTTGGTCCCGTACTCCCGGACCTCCTGCGCGTGTTGCCGCAGGTCCGCGGGGTCAAAGGCGTCGGCACCGGTCGCCACGCACCACTCGGGATGGGCCAGGATCGCGGCCTCGAGTTCGGCCAGATCGAGCAGGGCGTCGTAGTAGTAGATCGTGGCCAGGGCATCCTCGCCACCAAACGGCAGGAGGTCCCAGTAGTTGCTGCCAATCCCCTCGCCCCGGAGCAAGGTCTTCTTGCCTTCCACGTACCGGATGCCGCTCCGGCCTTCGTGTCCCGGCCAGGTGGTGTAAACGCACTTCCGGCGTCGCGTGTCGAATTCCCGCTGAATGAAGCGCATCGCCGTTCGGATGCGCCCGATCTGGTCGCGCAAGAAGGCCAGGTCGTGGGTCCAGAGGAAGTAATCGTGGCCACCGCGAATGAAATTCAGGTTGTTGATGTTGTGCCGGGTGTCGCAGGCCGTGTGGAACGATTTGATGACCACGCGCGCCGGGCCGCGGTTGTCGAACGCGAGACGCAGTCCGGTGATGGTTCCCTTCCAGCCCGGAATCCGGTAAACGGGAATCATGGTCCGCGTTTCGGCCGTCGCGGTGTCGAGTTTGCCCCCGCCGCCGCCCATAGGCATGAAGGCGTGGGCGCCGCCGGCGGCTGAAGCCGGCGTGAAGTAGGCCCGCCGCTCGGGGGCGAAGTCGGGTTCGTCGGAGGTCGTCCACTCGACGTAAGGATTTGCGCCTTCGAGGCCGGAGGCCCACCAGTTCAGCCGCAGCCAGGGCGCCACCCGCGCCGCGACCGAGAACGCCGGGGCGATGGCCTGGGCGTCCGGTTCAGCCAGTTCGATCTCCCATCCCTTCTCCCCGAGACCCTCGCTGCGGCCCCGGACCAACTGCCACCCGTCGGCTTTGGCCGGCGGACCGTCGTAGCCGGGAATGCCCGTGCCGCGGAAGTGCCAGCCGATGCCGCCGGCCTGGGTCCAGAGCGGAAAGGGCCAGCCTTCGGCGTGCGCGAGACCGTCGTGCTGATGGGTGTCGATGTACCCCTCGGCGTTCAAGTCGCGACTGGCCAGCGCGCTCGCCCAGCGGTTCCGCAGGTGGTCCAACTCCTTCCCTTGCCCCCGCGCGGGCCAGAGCGTCGCCAGCGGCATCCACTCGTCCCACAACGGAATCAACGGCCCGGCGGGTTGGTAGTGGAGCCAGAACAGGCGCCGCAGGCTGTCCATCGTCTTCTCCTGGCCCGGGACAATAAACCGCGGAAAGTCCTCGGGGACCGCGGCGGGGCCCGGGTCGCCGCCCAGAGCGGGCAAAATTCCCAAACCCCAGGCCAGAAGAGACCAGCAGAGACACTTCGTGTGGAACACGCCCGGAGCGTAGGAACTCATCCCGCCCCTTCAAGGCCAAAGTCGGGTTGAGGCTGAGGATCGGGGACTCCCTTTTGCGCTTGAACCCGCTCCATCGCTTCCAGTAGAAGAGATACAAGTGGGAAAGAAGAACGGTCTTGGCGCCCCCTGGCTTACGAACACTTCTCTCGGATGCCGTTGGCTGTCAGCACTTCGCCCGTTGCGCCGTGTGTCTCTGGTCATGGGACTGATGGTGGGTGGGGCCACAGGAAGTGTGTGCCCCGAGAGCGACGGCGCGGAGTTGCCTTTCCGACCCGACCGGTTCCTGGTGCTGCCCCGGGACGGCGCGGGCGGGCCGGTGCTGACGGCCCTGCACGCCCGCCATCAGGCCGTGGTCGAGCGCTGGTTCCCGGCACTGGCCGGACTCCAGATTGTCCGCCTGCCCGAAGGGGCCGGCCTTCCGGCGATCATTCAGGAGTACCGGGAGAGCGCCGCCATCGTGTTCGCCGAGCCGGACTATCTGGTTCGTTACACCGGGTTCGCCGACGATCCGCGGTTTGCGGACGGAAGCCAATGGGGACTGCACAACAGCGGTCAGGGAGGAAGCGTGCCCGATGTCGATGTCGATGCCCCGGAAGCCTGGGACATCCGGAGCGACGCCTCGAGCGTGATCGTGGCCGTCATCGACACCGGCCTGTGGAGCACGCACGAGGACCTGCGCGACAACCTATGGACGAACCCGGGCGAAGTCCCGGGGAACGGCCTCGACGATGACGGCAACGGCTACGTCGATGACGTGCACGGCCTCAACGCGCTCACCGGCACCGGCGCCACCGGCGACATCGCGGGCCACGGCACGCACGTCGCCGGGATTATCGGGGCGCGGGGCAACAACGGCAAAGGCATCGCGGGCGTGGCCTGGAAAGCGCGGCTCATGCCCTGCCGGTTCACGGATTCCAGCGGCAACGGCTCCATCGCCGACGCCATCACCTGCCTCGAATACGCCCGGAGCATGGGCGCCCGCGTCATCAACGCGAGTTGGGTCACGACCGAAGCCTCGAAAAGCCTGGAGCTGGCGATTGCCGGGGCGCGAGAAGACGGCCTCATCATCGTGGCGGGCGCGGGCAACGACAGCGTCGACCTTGACCGGGTCCCGTACTACCCGGCGAGCCTGCCGCTCGATAACATCGTGTCGGTCGCCGCCGGGGATTGCCAGGATCACCTGTGGGAGTGCTCCAATTTCGGCACGTCGAGCGTTGACCTCGTCGCGCCGGGGGTCGATGTCTATTCGACCTTCTTTATCGCCGACAACAACTACGTGACGATGACCGGCACGTCCCAGGCCACGGCATTTGTCGCGGGTGCCGCCGCGCTCGTTTGGGCGGAGTGGCCCACCGCCTCTTACGGCGAAGTGATCGATCGCCTTCTCTACGGCAGCGTTCCCGTCCCGGCCTTTCGCGGGCGCTGCCAGACCGGAGCCCGGCTCAATCTGCGCGGTGCCCTTGATCCTTCACCGCCGCCCATCTGGCCCCTGCAACCGGTGGCTGCCGCGGGCAATCAGGGCGGACCGTTCACGTACGACCCGCAGTCCTTTGTCATCCTCAACCGCGGCGCCGAAGCCCTGGAATGGTCAGCCGCCACCACTACTTGGCTCGAGGTTTCACCTCGCTCCGGGACAATCGCCCCGACCCAAAAGACCTCGGTCACGGTCGCCTTCAACGGCCAAGCGAAGGCTCTGCCCCCAGGCCGCCATGCCAATCGGGTCGATTTCATCCTTCGACCCGGGGATCAATCCCTCCAGATTCCCTGGACTTTGGATGTTTACGTGGCCGCAGTCCTCCGCGTCTCGAGGCCGGAACCGGTCGGCTCCGCAGTCCAGCTCAGCCTGAAGGGCCATCCCGCGGCAACCTATGTCGCGGAAGGCTCGTCGGATTTGCTGAAGTGGAGTCGCGTCGCCACCAACACCCTCCCCGCCGAGGGGGAACTGGCCCCCTTCTGCACGTTGCCGGGCACTGCCCGCCGACAGTACTACCGCGCGTGGGTCGTGAGTCCGCCTTAAGCGCTCCACGAACCAGCCGACCAAGAAGACGTGGCGCGAACCTGATTGCTTACGCAAGCTCCGGACGGAGGATGCCGAATACCGCCGTGAGCAAGGGCGAGAATCGGGGGCGAAGTAGTTTCCATCCGCGGTCCGAAATCAGGCTACGACCTCGCCTCTGCCGGGCCGGTGGCGGTCGGATACTTCCCTTTGGGCGAGGCCAGCCATCGCGGATTCCGCCAACAGCAGCAGCCGGAACCTCCCTTTCGATTCGCCTGCGTCGCGGCTGCAGTTCTTTGCTGGACGGGACGAAACGAGTCGGAGCAGGTTTGCGGCATGAGTGATCCTCGGGCCCAGGGGGCGTCGGCGGGGCCCGTTTGCCGGGGGTGCCGGAGAAGGCACGACGCGGGCAAACGGCGGAGGCGGCGTTGCCTCTGGGGAGCAATGAGGGACCTCCCTCGCTTCGAGACCACCCTTGTTTCCACCCAGGCGCGCCGCATTGGGCGAGACGCGCTAATCTCAGTCGCTCAGACCATGAAGAGAACCACCCGGTGCCACCCCGTCGCCACGAGGTTCGTTCCGAGTTGTGCCGCACATACAATCCTCAGCGACTTCGTTCGCGGACCAGAAACACGCAGACGCCAATGTTTGCAGTGGTCGAACGTATGTTCGACATTGTTCGGTCGGGGCACGCCGCAGCGAGATACTGCCTTGTCTGGTGTCGGCAGTTGTCGGCAAAGCGGGCCGAGAGCCCATCGTCGGAGTTACCTTGCTGAACTTGATCACCCTGTCGTCCCGCTGATGGGCCGGGTACCAGGCCATAGAGCTCAACCACAACGGCCGCGACGTGCTACTAATCGTGACCTTTCCCGTTGCCCGCCCAGAGATCCCTCGAGCAGACGGAAACGTGAAAGACGCTTGTCACTCCAACCGGGGATTGGGTTCAAAAGGATCGGGCCCAAGGGGCGACCGGAGGCCGTACACAGCAGGAGCGTGGATTGCCCCTTTCAGGGATCCGCCTCGGTGGCCCTCCTGCCGCAGCAGATTCAAGGTCGTTGGTCCCCGCGAGCTCGGGGGAGACGGTCGCCCAATCCTGCAGCGCGCAGGCTGCGTCTGGATAACCCGTTGCCAGCCGTGTGTGCACACGTGAAGCGAGCGGTGCCATTGCCACACTTTATTGACGGGCGTAGTCTGTACCATGCTGACCGAAAAGGATCGGTGGGAGATTCAGGTGCTTCATCGCCTTGGGTATTCGATACGGCGGATCCGGGAGATGACACAGCATGCTCGAAACACCATTCGTAACAGTCTGGCCGCGCTTTCGTCCAGGGTGGCACCGACTGACGCCGCTTCCGACGGACAGCCTCCCACACCGAAGCGACTAGGCAGGCCAAGCATGATCGAACCCTTTGGGGAGTTCTCACTGAGCAGAATCAAGGAAGGGCTGTCAAGGTCGGAACTGCTACTGGAGTTGAGAAGGCACGGCTTCAACGGGTCGAGGGAGACACTCGGTCGATTCCTGCGGAAGAACAAAGTGAAAGTCGCTTCGAAAGCCGAGCGAGCGAAGAAGTGGATGCATTTGGTTCTGCAGGGCGCAAGAAGTGGCGGGCAAGTAAGGAACGACATTGGGGACGCTTTAGCCGGAGACGACATCTCAACCTTGCTCACCTGTGTCAAAACGAGGCCACTCAAGGCTCGGAACAGAGCGCTCACGGTGCTTGCCCATGGAAATCGCATCGGTCCCGGACAGATTGCAGCCTTTCTCTGCATTCGACGCAACACCGTCCGGCGATACCTTTCCGACTTCAAGAAAGGAGGCATCCAACGTGTTCTGGTTCGAACTCGCAATGGGGTGAGGAAGGCGGCCAATCCCGAATACGCTGCGGCCGTCTTCAAGACCCTGCATACTCCACCTAGCGCTTTTGGCTTGAACCGTACAACATGGCGAATGGAGGATCTGCATGCCGTGCTCTCGACACAAGGGGTGCCGATCTGTAAAGCCAACATTCACACAATCATCAAGAAAGCAGGCTACACGTTTCGAAAAGCGAGAAGGGTACTGACGAGTACCGATCCTGAATACCGCGAGAAGCTCCAGAAGATCAGGCAGGTCCTCGCTAGCCTGAAGCCGGATGAGAAGTGTTTCTCGATCGACGAGTACGGGCCGTTTTCGGTGAGAATGATGGGCGGACGGGCCTTGACAAAGCCCGGGGAAGTCAGAACGGTGCCAGAGCGCCAGAAGAGCAAGGGCAGTTTGATTGCCACCGCGGCGCTGGAACTGTCAACTAACCAGGTGACGCATTTCTTCTCGGAACGCAAGAACACAAATGAAATGATTCGGTTGCTCGATCTGCTAATCAGTCAATATCGCGGTCAAAGCCGTATCTTCTTATCGTGGGATGCAGCATCATGGCATGCTTCAAAGCGATTTCTTGCACGGGTAGCTGAAGTGAATCAAGCGGCCTACCGGGAGGAACACGCAACTCCAGCCGTCGAACTTGCCCCGCTCCCGGCGTGTGCCCAGTTCTTAAACGTCATCGAGTCAGTGTTTAGCGGCATGGCCCGAGCCATCATCCACAACAGTGACTATGCTTCAGTCGAGGCCGCTAAGGAGGCGATGGATCGGTATTTCGTCGAGCGGAATGACCACTTTCAGAAACACCCGAGGCGGGCAGGAGGGAAGCTCTGGGGAGAGGAGCGCATTGAACCCGAGTTTTGCGAAGCCAACAACTGCAAGGATCCCGGCTGGTAGCCTCTCCCCTTGCCTCCCGCAGACGCTTCAGGAGTAACAAGGATCGCCGCCGGGGACCATCGGAATAGACGCTAGCAACAGTGGAAATGGACCCTAACGGACACGAACAGCAGGTCCACCGCGGACCAGTCTGCAAGCCCACGTCCCTCAATTTGCCTGAACTGATCGCAGTCAAACATCGCCCGTTCTCAACGGGGGCAGGTTGGTTCATACTTCAATACCGGCGCCTGTGGAGGTAGTCGTCTCGGACCGGCGGTTGGCTGCGGGCAGGAATCCCCGGCGCACCGAGAGCTCACCGGGAGGCTTCAGCTCCAAGGGGGGCGAGAAGCACCAGCCCCGGGCAAGCCGCGATTCCGTCAGGCAGGAGAGAGCGGGGTTGTGGTTGGCCAGCTACTCGAACCAGTTCTCCACGCTGAGTCCTGGGACGTGGTCAAAGTGGCGCACGTTGCGGGTGACAAGCGTCAGCCCGAAGTGCTTCGCCGTTGCTGCGATCAAGCCGTCCGAATAGCCCACGGGGGTTCCACTCCGCTTCCATTCGGCCCGCAAGTCCCCCGCCAGTACCGCGACCGGTTGGTCCAGCGCCAGGACCGTGAGGTGAGGGAACAGGTCGGCTTCGGCCCGTTCCCAAAGTCGATTGCCCGGTGGTCCGATCCGTGCGCCGTAGCGGATTTCCTCGACGGTGATTGCGGAAGCGAACAGCTCCCCCGGCTCCGAAGCAAAACGCGCCTCCACCTGCGGGTTGGGCTGCCGGCGCATCAACTCGCTCAGGATGTTCGTGTCGAGCAGATACATGGCTCAATCGAACTGAGGTGCCGGCGGGCCGGGCATTCGGTGGCGCTCCGCCTCGATGTCCTCCAAGATTTTGAAGACGGGATCGTCGTTTGGAATGCCGTCCGGATTCAAAAAAGAACCGTCCGGCAGGCGCTGGAGTTGACGCCGTTTGCCAGCGGGGCGGCGCGCTACTTGAGCGGCCAAAGCCGCGCGAATCTCCTGCTGTTCAGCCTCAGGCAGACTCTTGACTAAACCGATGATATGCAGAGCCATGGTGCTCACGCCCACAACGTAACGGCCGCGGCGGCAAAGGCAAGGCTGCGGGAGACAGGAAGCGGGGTCGGACCGGTGCTTTGAAA
>JAXGQW010000110.1:0-14222 GCA_040766265.1 Verrucomicrobiota bacterium | reverse complement strand
AAAACACCACCGCAATGGCGAGCATCACCGCCAACAGCGCGCTGTGGCGCATCGACAACGCTCCATCCCGCACAGGCAGGAACTCGAACGTGCCGGTCACCGCAAGCCAGGCCCCGAGTGGCGCGAGGGCCAGCGCAATCCCGAGAAAAACGTGGGTGAAGTCCGTGAACCGCTTCGTGAACGAATAGAAACAAATCACCACCAGAGCCACCGGGGAGAGATAAAAGCACGGGCGATTGATCAGGTAGGCGGCGCCGATGAAACCAATCGCGCTCACCGCCCAAAAGGCCAGGGCCCCGGCCAGACTCACCGTGCCAGCAGGCAAATGCCGCCCCGCTGTGCGCGGATTGGCGGCGTCGAAACGCCGGTCCGCAATGCGGTTGAAAGCCATGGCGCAGGTGCGGGCGCAGACCATCGCCGCCAGAATCAGTGCGAACGTGCGCCAGCCGGGCCAGCCGCGCTGGTCGCGCGCCGCCACCGCCATGGCAGCCAGGGCGAAAGGAAGCGCAAACGCCGTGTGCGAGAACTTGACGAACCCGCCCCAACGCCAGAGATGGGCCAGCATGCTTCAGTACACCTCGACTTGCAGGCCGGTGCCGGTGTGGACGGTGTGGGCGATGCGGGACAGTGTCTTGAGCGGCAGATGCCCGCACTCCGGATGCATCGTGGGGCGCATGGCCGAGTAGATCTGCACCAGCGAGATCCGGGCCCCGGCTTCCTTGAGTTCCCGCAACCGCTCGACGAACTGATCGATCTCCGCGGAGGGCGGTTCCTCGCCGTTGAACCGGGCGAAGAGGCTTTGAATCACGATCGGGCGCTGCCGGCCGAGCTTGAGAATATTCTCGAGCACCTTCTCGAACGGGACCGTCGAGCGATCGATCCGGTCGAAATAAGCCCGCGTGCCCGCATCCAGTTTGAGCCACATTTCGTCCTGCGGCGTCAAGGTGTGCAGCCCGGCCTGCACGCCGGGGTGGTCCAGGCTGGTTGCGTTGGATGTGAGAACGATCTTGAAAAACGGATACTTCGACAGGGCCCGCAGATGCACAATGGCCTCGACGGCTTCGCAGAAGTTCGGACAGAGCGTCGGCTCGCCGTCTCCGCTCAGAGCGACGTGCCGCAACTGCAGGAGCTCCGGAGGCAGCGACTGAAACCCCGGGAGCGTGTGCAGATGACCATCGAGCGCCAGCCCAAGGGTCCGGTCCAGTTCCTGGACCATAACGCCGACGTCCAAGTGACTGTCGTGGGGCGGGCTGCTCCGGTTCACCTCGCAATAGACGCAGTCGAAATTGCAGCGCCGGTCCGGGTTCATGTTGACCCCGACCGACAGGCCATGAGCGCGCGGCGAGACCACCACGTAGACAAACCGATTGTTCAGGAAATTCCGCACGTAGCCACAGGCGGTCTCCCAAGTGCCATGACCCGTCCCGGCCTCGCGAGATCGCGCGGCCAGACGGTGCTCGACTGCTGTTGTCATATCAGGTTCACCTGGAGCCCTCTGTCGTTCTCGACCGGCTCTTGCCGTCGTGACAGGGGCGGCGCCGGTGCGGGGGCGCCGCGACTGTCAACCCCGCGCTCCTCACTCGAAGCGGCATCACCGGTTGAACACCCCCGATCATCGGGCGACACCATGCGCATCCGCTTGCCGCCAATTGTGAAAGACTTAGCATTATTTGCCCGCACGCCTCCGGACAAGCGGTCGGCCCGGCCTGCGCTGCGTCCGTCGCCTGTCCGCCGCCTGCTTGCGCGCAACGCGCAGGCAAGTGCCGGCACAGGCAGGCGGCAGGCAGGCCTCACCGGGCGGCAGGGCCCTGGACGCCAAACGAGAACCCGCCGTCGAGTGTCGCCCCCGAGTTGCACGGCGCGCGGGCATCGAGTATGCTGCCGTCCGTTTTGCAGGCTGAACACAACTCTTGAAAGCACTCTATTCGACAGCACGGGAGAGACGGACCGAGCGAGTCTTCCTCATCGGCGCGGAACTGAAAGCACGACGGACCTGGGACGTGCGCGACTCGCTCGATGAACTCGCTCAACTCGCCGACACCGCGGGCGGCGTCGTGGTCGGCGACTGCGTCCAGAAGCTCGAACGCCCGACGCCCGGCACATTCATCGGTTCGGGCAAGGCGGAGGAACTGGCCGAACGCTGCCATGCCGAGCGCATCGACACCGTGGTGTTCGACGACGAACTCTCACCCGCCCAGACCCGCAATCTCGAGCGCATCTTCGACTGCAAGGTGCTCGATCGCACGGATGTGATTCTCGACATTTTCGCCCGGCGCGCCCGGACCCGCGAAGGCAAGTTGCAGGTCGAGTTGGCTCAACTCGAACATCTCCTTCCCCGCTTGACCCGGTTCTGGACCCACCTCTCGAGGCAGAAAGGCGGCATCGGCATGCGCGGGGGCGAAGGCGAGAGCCAGCTCGAGACGGATCGACGCAAGGTCCAGGAGCGAATTGACCGGCTCAAGGCCGACCTCGAATCCGTGCGGCGTCAGCGCACGACGCAACGGCAAGGCCGACAACGCAGCCAATGGCCCCTGGCCTCGATCGTCGGATACACCAATGCCGGCAAGTCCACGCTCTTCAATGCTCTGACCGGCGCCGAGGTTCTCGAGGAAGATAAGCTCTTCGCCACGCTCGACCCCACCACGCGCCGCCTCCGCCTGCCGACCAATCAGAGCGTGCTCGTGTCCGACACCGTCGGCTTCATCCGCAAACTCCCCCATCGCCTGGTCGAGGCCTCAAGGCGACGCTTGAAGAAGTCGTCAACGCCGACCTTCTGCTCCACGTCATCGACATCAGCCATCCCCAGGTCGAGGCCCAAATCCGGGCTGTCACCGATGTCCTCGCCGAGATCGGGGCGGGTGCCAAACCGGTCCTGCTCGTGTTCAACAAGATCGATTGTGTCGACACCAGCGCCGTGGTCTCAGGTTGGATCGACCGATTCCCCGAGGCGGTTGCCATCTCGGCGAAGACTTGCGCCGGATTTGATGCCCTCTGGGCCGAGCTCAGCACCCGGTTGCGCCCGGTCCGCGATTACCTTGAACTCGAAATCCCGCACGCCGAGGCCGGCGTCCTGTCCCGCCTGCACGCGGTTGGACAGGTGATCGAGCGCGATTACGAAGACCGTGTGGCGCGCATCAAAGCCCGCATCCCGCCCCACTTGCGGGCCGAATTCGCGCCATTCATCGTCGCCAACCTTTAGCGAGGCGCGCCTCAGACCCAGGAGGCCCGTGAACGACGCGTGGCTGCTCGGTGGCAACCACGATCACCGCCGCTCGACGCCTCGCTAGCCCGGATGTTTCACAAAGCTTCGCGGAGTCTGACATCCGGGCTCTGTCAAAACCGCGCCCAGAAAGGGAACCGGGAGCATTCTGTCGGTCCTGAGAATGGTCTGTCATGGGAACAGTGTGATGCAGTTCTCTATCTCTCGAACCTGGCGCGGTTTTGCTTCTCTAGCCCGCATAGCAGTCCTCTTGCGAAGTCTGAGTGCCCTGTGCACCATAGGGGTGTGAAATATGCGGGTTAGTCCGGATGTTTCGCAGCGCGGCAAAGCCGCAACCAAAGTCTTTTCTTTCAAGAAAAGAAGAAGTGCACAGAGAGTGAGTGGTACACCGCTTCGCGGAGTCTGACCGCTCTGTGCAACGACGGGGTGTGCCACTCTCTGGCAACTTCTTTTCTATTCTTGAAAGAAGCATCATGCCGCAAAGGCCGTCAGTTGTTGCACATCTTGGTCGCGGCTTTGCCGCGCTGAAACATATGCGGGTTAGGCGCGCCTGGCTAAACTACGGTCGCGGGGGAGGCGGAGGACACCGGGTCTGCCGCCTCCTCGCTTTGGCCTCGCACGTCCAACACTCAACGCTCAACTTGGGAACGACCTGATCCATGCAACTTGTGATCCCATCAGACGTGCGCATCGACAAGTGGCTGTGGGCGGTGCGGATCTTCAAGACGCGCTCGCTCGCCATTGCCGCGTGCCACGCCGGCCGTGTCAAGATCGGGGATCAACGCGTCAAACCCTCCCGCTCGGTCCATGTTGGCGAAATCGTGACGGCACAGGTCGGCGAGATTAAACGCACGGTCAAAGTCCTGGGCCAAATCGAGCGGCGGGTCGGCGCCGCAGCCGTGCCGCAGTTCATGGAGGATCTGACCCCGCCTGAAGAGTACGCGAAACCCCGCGAGCAGCATCTGGAGCCGCTCTTTCACCGGCCCAAAGGGACCGGACGCCCCACCAAACGGGACCGTCGGATGATCGAGAAGCTGGGATCCCCTCCCTGCGCTTAGACCGCAGAGCAGTCATCTTGCGAGGTCAGGCCGCCCCGTGCACTGACGGGGTGTAAACATGCGGGTTAGTGGCGAGGCGCGTTGGGCGCCAGGCCGCGCTGCCAGAGATCGAAGTGGTAAAAGGCGGCGATGATGAGCGAATGACGGATCCGGCCGGAGGCCACCAGGAGAGGCAAGGCATCGACTTTCTCGATCCGGGTCACGACGTCCTCCGTGTGGTCAAACTCGACCTCATGCCGCCGCACGCAATTCTCGATGAGAACCGTGCTGGCGATGTTGTTCTGAATTGCCGGATTCGGGGCAACACGCCCGATGACAACCGCGTTCTCGCCCTCGAAGCCGGTCTCCTCCCGAAGCTCGCGCACCGCGGTCTCGATCGGCGATCCGTCGTCGGCGTCCATCACGCCGCCGGGGACTTCGAGTTCGACCGTCTGGACCCCGTGGCGATACTGCTCGACCAGGATGATGTCTTGATGGGGGGTCAGGGCAATGATGTTGACCCAGCCGGGACATTCGAGCACGAAAAAATTGTGCGTCTGACCGGTGCGAGGTGAGCGCTTGGAATCCTGTCGCACCCGGAAAACGCGGAAGTCGCCGAGCGTCTTGGACTCGAGTGTGGGCCACGGTTCAATCATGGGCCGAGGGTGTCGACAAACCGCCCGGCTGGCAATCCCGGTTGTGGCGGGCAGCGGCTGTTCCCTCGGGGTTCGCCGGCAGCCGGCAACTCGAAGCCGAAGGCGCGAAGAAAGAGCGTCCGGGGCGCATCGATTCGAACCGCCCGCCGGGTGAACGGATCGGCATAAGCGAGGCTCACTGCCCGCAAAGCCAGCGGAAAGTCGTCCGGCATCAAGCCGGACTGACGGGGCCCGTAGAGGGCGTCTCCCAGCACTGGCAAACCATCCGCGGCGAGGTGGACGCGGATCTGATGCGTCCGGCCGGTGACAGGACGCGCCTCGATCAACGACCACGTCCCCCTCTGCGCGTCGGTCTTCTGCTCCACGACGCGGAATCGGGTCTCCGCCGATTTGCCATCGGGGCGGCTGACAATGACCCGTCCGTGTTTCCGCGGATCCGGGGCCAGAGGCAGGTTGCAGACCCATGCGTCCCGGGGGGGTCGCCCCTGCACGACGGCGAGGTAAGACTTCTGCATGAGGCGGCTCTCGAACAGACCGCCGAGCGCATCGAGAGCGCCGCGGCTCTTCGCCAGCAGCAGCACGCCGGTCGTCTCGGCATCGAGGCGATGCGCATAGCGCAGGAACTTCAGGTTGCGCGAGCGGACCCAATACGCGCCCGAGGCCAGGCACGAGAGCAACGCCGCCTGGAGGTTGCGTCCGGTGTTCTGCCAACTGACGGGCACCAGCATCCAGCCGGCAGGCTTGTCGATCGCCAGCACGGCGCGGTCTTCGTGGAGAATCCGCAGACGCTCGCCGTTGCCCAACTCGATGGAATCGGTCTTTGGCATCTGGTCAGCCCGCGCCTCCAAGGCGGCGGAACTCCGCTTCATCGATGATTCGCACGCCGAGCTTCTGGGCTTTGGCGAGTTTGGACCCCGGATCGGCTCCGGCGAGCACGAAGTCGGTTTTCTTGCTGACGCTGCCGCTAACGCGGCCGCCGAGGGCCTCGATCTGGGCGGTCGCTTGTTCGCGCGTGAGCGTCCCCAGAGTGCCTGTGAGCACAAAGGTTCTGCCGGCAAACGGGCCGGCTCCGGAGCCGGCGTGGAATGCGGTGGACTCGAAACTCAGGCCGGCCTTGCGCAGACGTTCGATCAAACGCCGGTTCTCGGCGTCGCTGCACCATTGGTAAACGCTGGCGGCGATGATCTCGCCCACGTCTTCCGTGGCCGTCAGTTGCTCCTGGCTGGCCCGCATGAGGTCATCGAGCGTCGCAAACCGGCGGGCCAGCGACTTGGCCACGCCCGCGCCGACATGCAGGATGCCCAAGCCGAAAATCAGCCTCGAGAGTTCGCGCTGTTTGCTCGCCTCGATCGCAGCCAGGAAGTTCCAGGCGGATTTCTCTCCCATCCGTTCGAGGGCGGCGAGTTCATCCAGGCGCAAGCGATAGAGGTCGGCGACATCCCGGACCAGGCCGTTACGGACGAGTTGGGCCACCAGCACTTCCCCGCCGCCCTCGATGTCCATCGCCCCGCGCGAGCACCAATGCTCGATCCGCCCGCGGATCTTGGCCGGGCAATCCGGATTGACGCAGCGCCAGACCACCCCGGCCTCGCCAAGGACCGAACCGCGCGACGCCTTCGATTTGCACTCGGGGCAAGACCGAGGGAATTCGAACTGCTTCTCACGGCCGGTCCGGCGCTCGAGCACGACTCCGACCACGGCTGGAATGACCTCGCCCGCCTTCTCGATGACCACCCAGTCGCCAAGACGGATATCTTTGCGTCGGAGCTCCTCTTCGTTGTGCAGCGTGGCGCGGCTGATGGTGCTGCCCGAGAGAAACACCGGCTCAAGCTCGGCCACCGGCGTCAGGGCGCCGGTGCGTCCGACCTGGATTGTGATTGCGTTCAGGCGCGTCTGAGCCTGTTCAGCGGCGTACTTGTAGGCGATCGCCCACCGCGGCGCCTTCGATGTGCTGCCGCACTGCGCCCGCAACGCGACCGAGTTGAGCTTGATGACGGCGCCGTCCGTTTCGTAGCCAAAGTCGCGCCTCTGCCCATCCAGGCTCGCAATGGCCTCGAACAGTTCATCGAGTGAACGGCACAGCCAGCGTGGCTGGGGCGTCCTCAGCCCCAGCGCCCTGAGCCAATCGAGCAACTCGATCTGGGTCGCCGGCGCCCGGACGCCTTCCACCTGCCCGAGGCCATACAGGACGATGTCGAGCGGCCGCGCCGCCACAATACGCGGATCGAGCTGCTTGAGAGAGCCCGCCGTCGCGTTGCGCGGATTGGCGAACGGCTCTTCCCCGACCGCCTCCCGCTCTTCGTTCAACCGCGCAAATCCCGCTTTGCCGAGAAACACTTCCCCCCGCACTTCGAGCACCCGCGGGACCGCCCCTCCCGGCCCGCCAGTTCCGGCAGCGCCCGCTCCAAACAGATCGCCTTGCGTCGGGCGCCGGCACTCCACCCCGGTCTTCGCAGTCCCGCCTGGTCCCGACCGTGAGGCGAGCTCGGACTGCGGATGCGCAAGCACCAGCGGCACGCTGCGGATCGTCCTGAGGTTCGCGGTGATGTCGTCTCCCGTCGTGCCATCGCCACGTGTGGCCGCGACGGCCAGTCGCCCGTTCTCGTAACGCAGGCTCACTGCCACACCATCGATCTTGGGCTCGACGCACCATTCGAGCGGTTCGCCCGGCAGCAGCCTCTGGACCCGCCCGACGAACTCCTTCACCTCCGCCTGCGAATAGGTGTTGTCCAGGCTCAGCATCGGCTGCGCATGGCGGACCGGACGGAACTCGGCCAGCGGCGCGCCGCCCACGCGCTGCGAGGGCGAATCGGGGGTGACGAGTTCGGGCCATTGGCGTTCGAGTTCGAGCAGTTCGTGGTAGAGCCGGTCGTACTCGCGGTCGCTGATCGTGGGCCGGGCCAGGACATAGTACGCGTGGTCGTGGGCGCGGATCTGGGCGGCCAGATCGGCGTGGCGCGCTTGGGCTGAAGCGGCAGTCATAAAACAGAGGCTGGCATTTGGCGCGCGCGATCGAACAGCCGGTTCCAGGCGCGGGCCCAGGGGTAAACGCAGACGGATCGCAGCATGAGCCGTTTCACCTCGCCGCGGCTCACCTTGATGCGACGCCGGTCATCCAACACGTTTCCAGCGCGCAGGCGGGCGATGGTCCGAAGGCCAATCAGAATCGGCCACGCGCAGGCCAATCGGACGCGCATCTGCCCCGAAGGCAGCGTGTTCGTGTAAGCCCACCCGTCCGCCAAGCAGGCGCCGGCCAGATCGAGGTAATCCTCGTAGAGCATGCGAAACCTGGGCATGTTCCGCGCATCCAGCAGCGACGACGACGCCAGACCGTGCGCCGCGAGGCGATTCGAGGGGAGATAACACCGCCCCTGACGCAGATCGCGCGGAATGTCGCGAAGGATGTTCACGAGCTGAAGGCCCTTGCCGAACCGAACGCCGTTCGCCAGGAGGAATCCCTCGTCGACCCGCACCGCGGGAAAGAGCCGGGCGCGGCAGAGATGCGTCCAGAATTCGCCGACACAACCGGCCACACGATAGGTGTAGTCATCGAGATCCTCCTCGGAATCGAGCGCTGCCGGACCATCGGCGCTGGCGCCGCGAAATCGACGCAGATCGAGTTCCTGGCCGCTGATGATCGTGCGCAGCACGTTCCGAATGAGCCGCCCGTCGCCCGGTTCAACTGCATCCAGCACGTCCAGGGCCTCGTCGGCGCGCAAGAGGAGATCGCGTTCGGCTGATGCCCTCTGCTCCGCGCCCGCGTCCGCGAAAAACGATTCGAGGCGGACGGACCCCGATCTCGGGATGGCAATGCGGGTCCGCAGTCGATCGAGCGCAGCCATCCGGCCTTCGAAACTGACAATCTCCGTGTCGGCGATGGTATCGGTGATTCGGGCCAGCAGGTAGGCGAGACCGATCTGGGGCCGGACGCCGGACGGCAGAACGCGCAGCGTCCGGTAGAACGAGCGCGATACGTCCCGCAACAGGCGGGTCAGCAGATCCGGCGTGGCCATGACGGTTGAAAATCACAGCAGAACCGCGCCCGCGGCGGAAGCCCGGAGTTGCGCCCGGAGACCGGCGTGGGACAACGACAGCCCGCCCACCTCAGAGCGCGGCCGTGCGAGAGTCACAGACGAAACAGGAATTCAAAGTCCACCACCGAGTCAACCGGGACTCGCCAGGCGGCCTGGCGATCCGGCATGCTCATGCCGTGCGCGCGCAGTCCGGCCAAAAATGGAAGAATCTGGCAGGGATCGCCCTGCTGCCGCTAATACTCTACGCCATGTTGCGCTGGTTCGAGCACAAACAGGTCTACCACCCTTCCAGGGAATGGGCCGAGACGGGGCGCGCCCTGGGGCGTCCCTGGGAAGACGTGCGCCTGCAGACCGCTGACGGCATCGAGTTAAGCGCCTGGTTCTTCGCGGCAGATGCGAACTCGTCGCGATCGCAGTTGGCCCTGGCAGTCTGCCACGGCAACGGGGGCAACATCAGCCACCGACTCGACCTCTACCGGGCCCTGCTGGACACCGGCGTCGCCGTGTTCGCCTTTGACTACCGCGGATACGGCAAGAGCGCCGAACGCCCTGGGGAGGAAGGGACTTACCTCGACGCCCAGGCCGCCCACGCCTGGCTGCGGCGACGCGGCTTCGCAGGCTCGAACATCATCGCTTTTGGCGAATCGCTCGGAGGCGCCGTCGCCACCGAACTGGCCCGGCGCGAACCGTTGGGGGGACTCATCCTGCAAAGCACCTTCACAAGCATCCCCGATATCGGCGCCGAACTGTTCCCTTGGCTGCCTGTCCGCTGGATCGCATCGATCCGCTACGACACGCGCCGCAAGCTGCCCGAGTTGGGCATTCCCCTGCTGATCATGCACAGCCGCGCAGACCGCCTGATTCCTTTTCATCATGCAGAAGCAAACTTTGCCGCCGCACGCGGCCCCAAGCGCCTCTGGGAAATCGCCGGTGATCACAACGATCCCCTCGACGCCGATCCCGCCGGGTTCGTGGACGGTCTCGAGACTTTCCTGACAGAGACCTTCCCGGCGCAGGCCACCCGCCCAGGGCGGGAGGACGGGACCGGACCGGCCCCGAGCGTCGCCACCCCCTGACTTCGATGTTGATCGGGCCGGGTGCCCTCACCCGGGGGCGAGGTCCTGCAAGCAAAACGAGAGCCCGGATGTGAGACGCCGCGAAGCTTTATGAAACATCCGGGCTAACGCTGCTTGCCTCGTCCTTTCGGTGGTGTACAACATTCGCAATGCTGACGACCACGAGTACCGAAGTGAAGGTGGATGCGCTTCTGGCGGCGAAACTCGGCCTCACAGAAGAGGAATACGCCTCGATCTGCAGACTCCTCGGACGGGATCCGAACTTCACGGAACTCGGGCTCTTCTCTGCGATGTGGTCGGAACACTGCAGTTACAAGAACTCGCGCAAGCTCTTCCGGCTCTTCCCGACCAGGGGCAAGCAGGTGCTCGTCGGCGCCGGGGAGGAAAACACCGGCGTGGTCGATATCGGAGACGGCTTCGGCGTCGCCTTCAAGATCGAGTCGCACAACCACCCGTCCGCGGTCGAGCCCTTCGAGGCCTCGGCCACCGGGATCGGGGGATGTCTGCGGGACATCTTCACCATGGGCGCGAGGCCCGTCGCCGTCATGGGCTCCCTGCGCTTCGGCAGTCTGGCCAATGACAAGGTGAAGCACCTGTTCAAGGAAGTCATCCGCGGACTTGCCCATTATGCGAACCAGGCCGAGGTCAATGCCGTCGGCGGCGAGACCTGCTTCGACGAAAGCTACGAGGGCAATCCGCTCGTCAACGCGTTCGTCGTCGGGATCGTCGAGCAGAAACAGATCGTGCGCGGGACCACCGCCGGCCAGGGAAAAGCGGTTTACTACATCGGCGGAGACACAGGACGCGACGGCGTTGGGGGCGCGAGCTTCGCTTCGCAGGAAATCACCGAGGCATCCGCCTCCTCGTCGAGCGCGGTCGCCATCGGCAATCCGGCTCTGGGCCGGCGCCTGCGGGAAGCCTGCCTCGAACTGATCGAGAAGGGACTGGTGGCCGGCATGCAGGACATGGGAGCCGCGGGACTCATCTGCTCGACGTGTGAGACGGCCTCGCGCGGCGGCACCGGAATCGAGTTCGACGTTGCGTTGATCCCCCAACGCGAACCGAACATGACACCCTACGAGATCCTTCTTTCCGAATCGCAGGAGCGCATGATTGCAATCCTCAAGGAAGGCAAGGAAGACGACGCGATCGCGATCCTCAAACAATGGGATGTCCCCGTTGCGCGGATCGGGTGCGTCACCCCGGACGGCATGGTCCGAGTCAAACACAACGGCAAAGTGGTTGCCGAGGTGCCGGCCAAGGCCCTCACCGAAAACGCGCCGCTTTACGATCGCCCGACCCAGGAACCCTCCTATTTGAGCGAGGCCCAACACCTGGCCGTCGCCGGGCTCCCCGCGCCCGCCGATTGCAGCGCCGTGCTGAAGGCGCTCCTTGACTCGCCGACCATCGCCAGCAAGGAGGCCGCCTACCGCAGCTTCACCTTCCGAGAAAAGGACACCGTCCTGTTGGGCGCCGGATCGGACGCCGCGGTGATCCGGATCCAAGGCACGCGCAAGGCCCTGGCAATGAGCGTGGACTGCAATGGCCGCTATTGCTACCTCAACCCCTATCAGGGCGCCATGCTCGCCGTGGCTGAAGCGGCACGCAATATCGTCTGCGCCGGCGCCCGACCGCTTGCCATCACCGACGGCCTCAACTTCGGCAACCCGATGAAGCCGGAGAGCTACTGGCAATTCCAGAAGTGCATTGAAGGGCTCGCCGCGGCTTGCCGCGCTCTCGACACGCCCGTGGTCAGCGGCAATGTGAGCTTCTATAATGAGAATCCCAAAGGCGCCGTCGACCCCACACCGATCGTCGGAATGGTCGGTTTGATCGAAGACGCCGAGACCTTCGTGACACAGGAATTCAAGGCGGACGGCAACCTCGTCGCGCTGTTGGGCACACCCACCGGCAGTCTGGACGGCAGCGAATACCTCCACCTCGTCCACGGCCTCAAGAAGGGCAATCCCCACATCGACATCAACTTCGAGAAGTCGGTTCACAACGCCTGCCTCGATGCCATCGAGGCCGGACTGGTCCGGAGCGCCCACGACACGTCCGAAGGCGGTCTCGCCGTCTGTCTGGCCGAATCGTGCATCAGCAATCCGCAACAGATGCGCGGCGCCCAGATCGACCTGCAAGCCCTGCCGACAGAGGGCAGGCGACTCGATGAAATCCTGTTCGGCGAGAGTCCGTCGCGGATCGTCGTCACCGTCGATCCCCAGGATCTCCCCCGACTCGAGGCGATCGCCGCCAAACACTCCGTGCCCTGTTTCAAGCTCGGTTCAGTCGGCGGAGACCGCCTTGTGATCCGGCACAACGGCGTGAAGGCGATCGATCTCGCTGTCCAGGCCCTGAGCAACACCTGGCGCGGCTCGATCCCCGCGAAAGCCGGCATGGCGCCTCCGCCAACGGCTCTCGCGTAGCGAATGGGCGCCTGCGCGTCCGTTTCCCCTTGTCAACCCGCGGGGGTCTTTTTAGCGTCGGCACATGGATTCGCAGTTGTCCCAGTACCTGCCGGTCTTGATGCTGGCCGCCGTGGCTGTCGCAGCCACCGCAGGCATGATGATCTTGTCGATGGTGCTGGGCAAACTGGGGAGACGGTCCAAGGCCAAAGACACCGCCTACGAATGCGGCATGATCCCCGTCGGGAATCCGACTCCGCGGCTCTCGATGCGGTTTTACCTCGTGGCCATGCTGTTCATCTTGTTCGATATCGAGGTGATTTTTCTCTATCCTTGGGCGGTCGTTTACCGCCGCTTCCTCGAGCATCCGGCCACGGCAAACCCGATACTCTTCTCGATGGTCTCGTTTCTCGGCGTGCTCCTGGTGGGCTATCTCTACGCCTTGAAGAAACGGGCGTTCGAGTGGCGCAACTAGCCGACATTCCGCTTTCGTTCATGAGAAAGACATCGTCGACGGTAGCCCGGTCGGGCCGGTTCGCACGCGGGCCGGCGGCCGAGGTGGCCGCGTTTTCGGAATCCGTTTCCTTCGATTGGCGGCTTTGGCGGCATGACATTGCCGGGTCGATGGCGCATGCGGCGATGTTGCGTCGCGCCGGGCTGCTGACCCGGTCTGAACTGAAGTCCATTCTGGGCGGCTTGACGGCGATCGGACGCGAGATCGCCGCGGGCACATTCCGCTGGCGCCCGGAACTCGAGGATGTGCATATGAACATCGAGGCGGAGCTGACGCGCCGCGTGGCGGCGGGGGCGAAGCTGCACACCGGACGATCGCGAAACGACCAGATCGCGCTGGACCTGCGGCTCTGGCTGCGTGACGAGACGATCGCCGCGGGACAGGATCTGCGCATGTTGCAGAAGGCGCTTGTTGCCCTGGCCCAGGCGAATGTTGCGGTTGTCATGCCCGGCTACACGCATCTGCAGCGCGCGCAGCCGGTCTTCTTCGCGCATCACGCGCTGGCTTACGTCGAGATGTTCGATCGGGATCATGACCGGTTGGGAGACAGTTACGACCGGCTGGGGGTGTGTCCGCTGGGAAGCGGGGCCTTGGCGGGCAGCACCCTGCCCCTCGACCGGGCATTCGTGGCCCGGCAGCTCGGATTCGTCGATGGCCGCGGGCGTCCGCGGCTTACGGAGAACTCGATGGATGCGGTGAGCGACCGCGATTTTGCGATCGAGTTTTGCGCGATTTGCGCGCTGATTGCCGTTCACTTGAGCCGGCTGGCGGAGGACATGATCCTGTGGGCGAGCGCCGAGTTTGGGTTTATCCGCATCGGCGACGCCTACACCACCGGGTCGTCGCTGATGCCACAGAAGAAGAACCCGGATGTGGCCGAGCTGACGCGCGGGAAGAGCGGGCGGGTGATTGGAAATCTGATGTCGCTTCTGACACTCTTGAAAGGACTGCCTTTGACGTACAATCGGGATTTGCAGGAGGACAAGGAGCGGTTGTTCGACACGGCGGACACGGTCCGGACCTGTATGCGACTGATGGCTGGCATGCTATCGGACACGAGGGTCTGCGCCGAGGCATGCCGCGCCGCGGCGGAGGATCCGCAGCTTCTGGCGACCGATTTGGCCGATGACCTGGTGCGTCAAGGCGTGCCGTTCCGCGAGGCGCATCACCTGGTGGGAGCGGCGGTGGCCCGCGCGGAGAAGGCGGGCAAGCGGCTTCACGAGCTGACGCTCGGGGAATGGCGCCGGATTTCGACGGAATTCGGATCGAAGGCCCCTGGG
>JAXGQW010000011.1:0-86343 GCA_040766265.1 Verrucomicrobiota bacterium | reverse complement strand
CGACACCTGCCCGTCCAGGGTGGGAACCGACACGGTCGCGCCGAGCACAGCCTCCCACGGAGCCAGGTCGAGTTCGTGATAGAGGTCGTGTCCCTGGATGTGAAAATCGGGGTGCGCGGCCAACCGCACGCGCAGGTAGAGGTCGCCGGCCCCGCCGCCCCCAATGCCGGTCTCGCCCCGGCCGGCCACGCGAATGAGCTGACCCTCGCCCACACCCGGCGGGATGCGCACCTTGATGGTCCGCGACTCCGACCCGCCCGTGTGCGGGTTGGTCCAGCGCATCGAGACGGAACGGACCGACCCGCGCAGCACTTCCTCGAGCGTGACGAGAATGCTCCCCTCGACATCCGCGCCGCGATGGGCCGAAGAAGCGGATTCGGACTCGCCCTCGAAACTGTCCGGCTCGAAATGGCCGAACCCGCCGCCCTGACGGAACCGCCCCGACCGGCCGAAGAACTGCTCGAAGAAATCGCTAAAACCCGTCCCTCCAAAACGGAACTCGAACGGCGAGCCGCCTCCGAAGCCGCCAGCCCCGTCAGCCCCGCGTCCGCCGGGCCGCCATCCGGGCGGCGGACGAAACTCCGCCCCGGCGCGCCAATTGGCGCCCAGTTGGTCATACTTCTTGCGGTTGTCCGGGTTGCCGAGGACTTCGTAGGCCTCGTTGATCTCCTTGAACCGCTCCTCGGCGCCCCGCTTGTCCTTGGCCACATCCGGATGGTGCTGGCGCGCCAGGCGCCGGAACGCGCTCTTGATGTCCGTGTCGCTCGCGTCGCGCGGAACACCCAGGGTTTCGTAGTAGTCTTTGTATTGGATTGCCATCGACTGCGCCGCCGCGCCGGATCGCACACGGGGGATCGCCGGCTCACACGGTCCATGCACCCGCCCTGATCCGCGCAGAGGCGGCCATAAGCATAGCGAATCCGCGGCGGATTTCCAGTCGGACCGAGCCGCTTCGCCTGGATCGATCAGTTTTCGGGCTCACTCGCGCCGCGCGGCGCAGGCAGTGAGGCGAAGTATTCGTGGAACACCGTGGCGAGACTGGCGCCGTAGTCGCGCCAGTGCCGGGCGGAGGGGTAGTCGTTGCGACCGGCGATCCAGTTGCAATTGAACTCGTGCACGATGGCATCGATTCCGTAGCGTTCGAGCCACCCGTCGCCCAAGGTGCCGGAGTTGCGGAATCCCGGTTTGGTGCTGCCCTCGGTGAACCAGGTGTGCTTGCGCAGCAGAGCTTCGAACACCGCCATGCGGTCGAGGTGGTCGGAGAGGCCGGGCACCGGGGGGCGGCTGAGATGGATGAGGCCGCCGCCGTCGTTGTGCAACTCGAGTGCCAGGTCCGGGCGTCGCCCGGCGCGGATCATCTCCTCGAGCCAGTGTTCGAGGGCGGCGTTTTCGGGCGCCAATTGCGGATCGGCGGCCGTGTCCCAGTCGCGATTCAGATCCTTGCCGCGCAGGTTGAAGCGGGTCAGGCCGCGCACCACGCCGTCCTTGTTGGCCATCGGCAGGATGTCGACGCAGTAGCGGTCGAGGCATTCGCGCGCATGAGGATCGCCTTCGAGGAGCCGGCGGATCAGGCCCTCGACCACCCAGTTGCCGCCCGATTCCCACGGATGCGCCCGGGCGCGGAGGAAGACGCGGTGCGGCGCCCGCGGGTTGCCGACCCGGACGATCGCGAGAGGCCGTCCCTCGACGGTCTTGCCGATGGGCGTGATCTGGACCAGCGGGTTTGTCTTGATGGCGTCGATGAGCCGTTCCAGGTCGGCGGTCGTGTACGGTTCGAGGCGTGCCACGAAGAGCTGAGGACCCGGCATTTCGAGGGTGATCTGAACCCGGTTTTCGGGCAAAGCGTCCGTCGGCAGCGGGGTCCAGTCGCGTCCGTTCGCCGAAACCACCACCGTCTTGAGTTCCTTGGCGACGGAGCCTGGGCGGCTGTTCCAGATGTTCTCGAGATTCTTGAACTCGAGGGTGAGCCGCGCGCCGGGCGCGGCTTCGAGGCGGAAGTGAATATGGCCGGCGGCGCGATTGGGCGAGTTGCGCTCGTGATCGTAGAGCAAGTGAACGAGGATTGTCCCGTCCTCGCCGAACTCGTACCAGAGCGGCGAGGCGTTTTCGAAGCTGGTGTCGATATAGACGAGGTTGGTGGGGCTGGCGGCGTGGAGTGTGCCGCCCAGGAGGCCGAGCATCCCGATGAGGAGTGGATTCATGGGGTCACATCTTCATATTTGACATTGTGCTGAGGATGCTCTGGAGCATCAGGCCGCCTCGCCCAGAGATTCCCCGGGGCACAGCCCGCCAGGACCGGATTGGCCCGACCAGCGGACAATTGTCAAACATGAAGATTTGACGAAGATTTGACCCCGCAGCTAAACGAACTTGGTGCGGCCTGGCATGGGCAGGGGCGTGATCGGAAAGCTCATGTCCCAAGTCATATTGTCCGGCACCAGCTTCTCCTGGCTGTTCATGATCTGCTCCCAGGTGATCTCCTGGGGAACTCGCCAAAGGGCCAGCCGGCGTTCATGCGCAGGCCGAACGCGGCCGTCTCGCCGGCTGGCTGAGCGGGGAGAGCGTTTCGGTGGACTCGAAGGCGCGCTGGCCCTTGGCCAGGCCTGGCAATAGAGGCGGGTGTTGGCCCGGTTCACCAGGTGCGCACGCACCCGCGGACATAGCTTGTGGCGCTGGGGCCGAGTCCGTAGAACGATCCGCCACGCCAGTAATTGACATTGTGCCGGCAAGCACGATCAGCACACCTCGTCCGAGGGGCCAGGGGCCAGGGAAGATGCTTGCGAAGTTGGCCACTTCGTACTGGCGGCAGCCATGTGCGGCGGCCTGGGCGGCCAGTTCCTCGAACATGTCGCAAGCGAGGTCCTCGTCGGCGTCGAGGCGACCGGCCTTAAGCTGTTCAAACAAGAGGTGTCTTCCTCGTAGATGACTTCGTACGAGGAGGTGTTCGCTGCCGAGGGCGATCGCCTCGCGGAGTGTGGCGCACCGGCATTGTCTGGCCCGGGATGGCGAACATGAGATCGAGGTTGAGATTGTCGAAGCCCGCGCGCCGGAGTGTCAAAGGAACGGAGCGCCATGTCGCGGGTATGGATGCGGCCGAGGCGTTCGAGAGGGGGTTCGTCGAGCGATTGGACGCCCATCGAGATCCGGTTGACGCCGCGGGATCGAAGGAGTCTGGCCTTGTCGAGCGACACGGTGGCGGGATTGGCCTCGACCGTCCATTCGTCGGCGCCGAGCAGATCGAGCCGGCCCATCGCGTCGAGGATTCGCTCCCACTGGCGGAGGTTCAGGATCGAGGGCGTGCCTCCGCCGAAGTAGACGGTGCGCGGGCGCAGGTCCGGGGCGACGAGTTCCATCTCGCGGATCAGGGCGGTGACGTACTGATCGATCAGGTCGGCGTTGGCGGGTTCCGAGAAAAAGGCGCAGTATTCGCACTTGTGCGCGCAGAACGGAACGTGGACATAGAGATGGCGAATCTCAGATCCACCGCACGTCGAAGGTCTTGCCGTCATCCGTTCGATTGCCCCCCACAGCGCGAAGGGTGAGCGAAACGCCATCGGACCGAAACCGCGCGTCGACCCAGCCGATCGGGTCCTGGTCGCGGAAGTTGTAGCCCAAGGCCGGGAGGTTGATGAGCTGGAGCCGATCGCGTTCACCCAGTTCCCAGACATGGGAGTGGCCGTAGAAGATGGCCTTCACATGGCGGTGCGGTCGCACGATGGTGAAAAGCCGGTCGGCATCGAGCAGGTCGCCGTCGCCTTCCCCCAGCGTGTGATGGACAAAGAACACAAGCGGGCGGTCGGCGAGCGTCGGCAGGGAGCTCGCGAGCCAGGCGCGTTGCGCCTTCCCGAGCAGCCCGGCGACCCTGTTGGGATAGAGCAGCGAATCCAGAACGACCACGCGCACACTCGGGTGCTCGATGACGATCACGTGTTTGCCG
The DNA here is from genome assembly GCA_040766265.1 of Verrucomicrobiota bacterium. Taxonomy (GTDB): domain Bacteria; phylum Verrucomicrobiota; class Verrucomicrobiia; order Limisphaerales; family J093; genus MWFF01. The sequence continues at coordinate 82,406 of JAXGQW010000011.1, read as the reverse complement.
TCGATGGGCGCGAGGGTGCCGGCGGGCGAGGTGAAGACCTTGCGGAAGTTGGCGCGGTCATCGTGGTTGCCCAACCCGATGCAGACCGGGGCCGCGGCCGCAAGCGGTTCGATCTGGGCCCGCAGCTGCCGGTAATCCTCGAGCTTCCCCTCCAGCCGGGCGGCGTCACCGCAGAGGACAACGCCCTTCGGCCGGGCCGCGAGCACTTCGGGCACGATCCGGTCGAGATTGTCGCAGGGGTTGGACCCGCGATAGGCCTCGGTGCGATCGGCCGGGATATGGGTGTCGGAGAGGAGGGCGAGGTGGAATTCGCCTCCCTCTGCGTCCGTCGCCGCGGCGGAGCGGCCGGCCGCGAGGATGAGTGCGACGCCACCGAGCGTTGTGGTCTTTAGGAAGTCGCGGCGGTGGGGCTGGCGGTGAAGGCGGGTGGGCATGGATGGAGGTGCGTTCGCGTTGTTTTTCGCGGATTGTGTTCAAATCCGCCCGGCATGCAAGCTTGAGGGCGAGGGGCTCAGTTTGCGAGGCGGAGGTGGCTGAGGCGGAAGAGGGCGCCGCGCGGGTCGTTGGGCAGGCAGGCGACGTCCCAGCCGTGGGCCAGGACGATCTGGTGGACCACGGCGAGGCCCAGACCGGTGCCGCGCTCGGTGGTCGTGAAGTAAGGTTTGAAGATCTCTTCCCGGTGCTCGGGCGGCACGCCGGGGCCGTCGTCGCGGATGTCCAGGCGCGCTTCGGTGGCGCCGGTCTTGTCGGCACTGACGCGGATTTCGCCGCCTGTGGCCACTGCCTGGGTGGCATTGAGGAGGAGGTTGAACAAGGCCTGGCGCAGGAGTTGTTCGTCGGCCTCGATCGAAGGCATGCCCGGGGCGACTTCGAGCCGCACCTTCTTCTCCTCGAGATCGAAGCCCAGGGCGCGCACGACCTCACTGACGACCGAGTTGAGGTTGACGGCCGTGCGGCGCACCTCGCGCGGGCTCGAGTAATTGATGAACTCGTTGAGTTGGGCCGTCACGCGGTCGGTTTGGGCGATGATGCCATCGGATTGCCGCCGGATTTCCGGGGACGCGTTGGCCTGTTTGGACAGCATCTGGGCGAGGCCGCGGATGACGTTGAGCGGGTTCTTGGTCTCGTGTGCGAGGCCGGCCGCGGCCAGGTTCATCTCTTTGAGGCGGGCGTTGAGTTCCGAGGCGCGGATCAGGCGCACTTCGAGTTCGGAGGTTTTGGTCAGGCTCTGCCAGGCCAGACCCAGGCCCGCCACCGAGATCGCCGCCATCGCGCTGATGATGGCGCGCAGCCAGAAGTCCTGCCGGACGGCTGCCTGCAGCGATTGAGTCGAGAGAACCAGCAGGAAGCTATGCACGCCCTTTTGCTGGAGGGCGGTCTTGTACTGCTGCTCGCTCATCCAGAACGGGCGCCCGAACGGGTTGCCGTCCGGCCCACCGCGTCCGCGCCACCCCCTCGAGCGCCCGGGATTGTCGCGGTCACGGGCGTCGTCGATCGAGGGGGGCTGGTTGGTGAAAGAGGGAGGGGCGTTTGGGGGGGCGTTCGGAGGGGGGCCGGGGAACATTCCGGCGGGGCTGTTGGTGCCGAAGGGTCTGGGCATGTCTTCGCGCTGGAGGACGAGCGTGGGCTGAGATTCCCTGATCTCGGCGGTCACGTTGGTGCCCAAGTCGACGAGGTTCATCAAGGTGACGGTGCGGTCGGCCCAGTATTCGCGGCTGGGATCGAGGTCGCGCGTAGTGAACTCGATGGGGGATCCGGCCGAAGCCACAACGTCGCCCAGGTCATTGAGAACAGCCACGGCGTTGAGTTCGCCCGGCCGGATGAGGGAGCCGAGAGCGGACTCGAGGCGTTCTCTCGAAATGATGCCGAAGCGGCGTTGCGAACGCATGACCAGGCCGACGGTGTTCGAGATGTCTTTGGCGCGGTCGATGAGCGTCTGGCGGGCTGCGCGCTGGACCCGTTTATGTTCGATCGTCTGCCAGGCGAGGATGACCAGCCAGACCGCCGCCAGCGTGCCGATGACCAGTCCTGTGCGTCGTTCGAGGTTCACGTGGAGTCCAATGTCGATGTGTGGGGCGCTACTTCTTCTTCTTCTTGGCTTTGGGAGGGGGGCTCTGGTCCTTGATTGGAACGCTGTCGATGAAGCGGTTGAGTTCCTCCTCGGTGAACGCCTTGGGAACAATCTGCGTGTCCGAGCGGGCATCCTGCGTCAATTTGGCCGTCTCGATCGGGGTCCTCACGATGTGCGGCGTGAGAAAGATCAGCAACTCCGTCTTCTCGTCGTTGGTGACCGTCCGCCGAAACGCGAGCCCGAGGAGCGGGATGTCGCCCAGGAGGGGGATCTTGCTTTGGCTTTGGCTCTTGGCCGTCTGCATCAGGCCTCCAATCACGATCGTCTGGCCGTCGGGCGTCACCACCACAGTGTCGGCGGATCGCTGGTTGATGATGGGCGAGCCGACGCTGTTGGTGCCGGTGGTGATGGCGACCGTCTCCTCGGAGAGGTTCGAGATTTCGGGGGAGACGATCATTTCGACCAGACCGTCGGATGTGACGAAGGGGGTGACGCGCAGGATGATGCCGATGTCGGTGTACTCGATGGCGTTGCGCTGGTTGCCGAAGCTGTCGTAGTTGACCCCTGTGATCAGGGGAACGGACTGGCCGACGGTGATCGTGGCTTCCTGGTTGTTGCGGGCCAGGATGGTCGGGCGGGAGAGGACTTCGAGCTTGCCCGCCTCGGCGATGGCGCGAAGGGTGGCCTCGTAGTTGCTGCCGACGACATTGAAGATGCCGGAGCCGGACGTGAGTCCGGGGACGCCCATGAACTGCTGGAGGACATTGGCCGTCGTGTCGGCGTGGATTGTCTTGGTCCAGTTGCCTTGCACGCCGAGGTCGGCGCCTTTGCGGTGGGTTACTTCGAGGAACACGACATTGATGAGGACCTGGGGTGCCGGGCGATTGAGGTTGGTGACCACCTGGCTGATGCTGCCGGCGGTCTCCTCGTCCGTGATGACGATGAGTTTGCGCGTTTCCTGATCGTAGGAGACGGTTGCGCCGCCCATCTCGGTGCTGGTGGGATAGGTCGTGGTGCTGCGCGACCGGCCGGCGGTGCCGCCGCCGAAACCGAATCCCTGGCCCCAGGCGCTTCCCGCGGCCAGGAGCCCGAGACTCAAGCCGAGGACCGCGACACGCTTCATCGAGTTTCGCATAATCTGCCTTTTCTTTGATGATCTCGTCGAGGGGGACGTCTCGCTCAGCGAGAGCCTGTGCCTCCGAAGGTGCCAGTCCGAGCGCCCGTGTTCTGGCGGGTCTGGGTCTGGCGGGTGTTCAACTGATTGACGTTTTGGCGCTGGGTTGTGCTGGTGCGCCGCATGCTCGAACTGCTGTAGTTCTGCTCCGGGAACAGGCTCTGGATCACCTCCTGCACAGCCTGAGGATCGGTATTCTCGACGTCGTAAACGAAGACCTTCTGCTTCTTCGCCGGATCGGCGTCGAGTTGGGAGACCATCGGAACAATCTGCTCCATCATGGACCGTGACGCACTGACCACAACCGACTTGGTGCGCGGGTCGGCGACGGCGACGACGCGCGTCTGTTTGAGGAACCGATCGTTGGCGGTTGAGCTGGCGTTGCCGCCGACCATGCCGAAGCCGCCCGGGCCGCCCATGCGGCCTCCGGCGAAGCGCATTTGCGCGCGGCTGTTCTGGGTATTCGAGGAGTCGGGGAACAGGCTCGAGAGCAGGTCGGCCATCTCCTGCGGGTCGGCGTACTTGAGCCGGAACACGCGCAATTCGGTCACGTCCTCAATCTCGACGTCCACGGCCTTGACCAGTTCCTGGACCGAGAGCATCACGTCTTCCGGGGCACTCACCACCACGGCGTTGCTGCGCTCGTCGGCGACGGCGATCACCCGGCTCGTCCCGGCTCGTCCCGTGGAGTTGGCGTCGCCTCCGCCGCCCTCTCCGCCCCGGCCGCCCGGGCCGCCGCCCATGAAGCGATTGAAGAACTGGGCGCGCGGGTCGTTTGAGCGCGAGGACGTATCCTGCGACGCGAACACCTCCTTGATGGCTGTGGCCAGCGATTTGGCGTCGGCATACTGAAGGGCGAAGACGCGGATGATATAGGTGCTGGCGATCGACGTGTCGAGGGCCCTGATGATCTGGGCGACGCGGCGGATGTTCGTCTGGGTGTCGGTGATCAGGAGCGCATTGCTGCCTTGATTTGCCGTGACCGTGGCCGAGGCCGGAATCAGCGGCGCCAGGTCGGTGGCCAACTGGGTGGCGTTGATGAAACGGACAGGGACAATCTGGGTGACGATGTCGTCCTTCCTGGGGATTTGCTCCGGGTCGTTGCCGCTGATCACGGGGATGTCGCGCTTCTTGGCGTCGCCCTGACTGATCACGGTGAGGATGCGTCCGTTGCGAAGCGCCGCATATCCGTTCTTGTTCAGAACCGTGCTGAGCAGGGTCAGGGCCTCTTCCTGGTCGAGGGGCTGGTTGCTCCAGACATCCACTTTGCCGCGCACGTCGGTCTCGAGGACAATGATGAACCCGGCGGCTTCGCTCAGGTAGTTGAGCACCATCTCGAGGGGAACGCCGCGGAAGTTGAGGCGCAGTCCCTTCTCGCCGGGCTTGACGGGCTGGGCGGGGGCCGAGGGAGTGTCCAGAGCGCCCGAGGCTGAGTCGGCGGAGGGCGAGGAGTCTGTGTCCTTGGGCTTGGACTGGTCTGGAGCCGGGGCAGCCGCGGGCGCATCGGGCGGATTGTCCGGTGCAGCGGGCTCGTCTTCCGGTGCAGCGGGCGGCGGGTCATCCATCGGCGGCGGGTCCATGTCGGCATCCGGGTCGTGACTGTCCGGATCCGCCTCCTCGATTCGAGCTGGCGGCGCGGGTTGCGCCTCGGGCTCGACCTGGGGCGGCGCCATTTCGGGCGCCGGTTGGGTGTCGGGGGCGGGGTCCTCCCCTTGCGGTTCATCGAGCTGGGCTGGCAGGGTGTCGGGCGGCGCATCTTGAGGCGGGGCGTCGGGCGCCGGTTCGGCGCCAAAGAGGGCCACAGCCAAGGCGAGGCCGGCGAGCCCGGGGAGGGCGAGGAGCACGGTGTCAAAGGTCTTCATTACATCTCCCTTTCTCGTTTCTCGAGCAATCGTTTCAAAGCTTCACTCGTATCACTGCTGGAACCGCTGGAACCGCTGGAACTGCTGGAACCGCTCTCGGTTCTAGTGCTTGCAGTCGTTGTTTCAGACGCGCTATCGGGGCTGGCGGCGGCGGGCCGGGCGGCCCAACCCCCGGGCGATTCGTCTCGGGCGGCGACTTTCCATTCGCCGTCGTCTTCCCGTCGCAACTGGGAACCGACCTTAAGGTCGATCTGGTTGCCTTTAACGTCCAGTCTGACGTGATTGGCACCGATGTCGAGGACCTTGAGGTCGGCGATGGTTCCCCCTGGTTTAAGGGTCGCGCGGTACTTGGGGTCCGAGCCGTCGAAGAAGGCGAACAGGCCCTTTTCGTAGCTCATTGTGCCCAGGAGGGCGAGCGTGTCGACCTTCGAGGGGCGGGGCGTTTCGCGGGGGCGGCGGGATGCGCGTCCGGAGCGATTGGCATTGAAGATGTTGCGTTCGCTGATGATGCGGAACCCCCCGTAATTGTCTCGGGAGGCGGCATCGGACTCTTCGGCGGCCCGGACGCCCGGGCCGCCCCAGGTGATCAGCGCCAGGATCCCGACCGACATGGAAATCGAGTGGAGGGCGTTCATGATCCGGGGGTTTTCAGCAGAAGTCCGCTCACCTGGAGCCCGAGCGTCAGTTGTTGGCCATCGGTGTCGCGGGCGGTGAGTTCGACGACATCGATCTTAAGGGCGAGCGGGTCGGCCTCGGCTTGATAGAGGAATCGGGTGAGGTCCGACAGGCTCCCGGCGGCGTCGGCCCGGCATTCGTAGGTCATGGAATCGCCCGCCGCCCGCTTCCATTGCGGGCGCAGGGAGCTGATGCTGACTCCGCTCGTGCGGGACCAGCGGTCGAAGGCCTTGAGCACCTGGCTTTCGGCGACTGAGGTCTCGCTGTCCAGGGTGTTGGTCCGCATCGTGTCCCAGCGGCTTCGAATGGTCTCGTCCCTTTCGATCAGCGCCATGCCCTGTGTGACGGATTGTTTCAACTCGGCGATCCGCTCCGCGCGGGCCTTCCATGTCTTGGTCAGCGGCGTCAGCAGCAGGCGATCGCCGGCGAGCAATGCGACGCTGAGGATGGCGACAATGGCCAACCCCTGCTGGCGGCCTTTGACCGGGCCTAGATTCATGATCCCCCTCCTTCCACCCAACGGAAATTGAATTTGAATTCCAGCGGCGATCGCCCGCGCATCTGTTCGACCCGCATGTCCGAGACCTGCTTTGCGGTCTGGAGACGTTCGAGCGTTCGGATGAGCGCCTGATGATCCTGCGCCGTGCCCGAGCAGGTGACTGAGGTGGCATCCCGGATCTCGACGGTCTTGGCGGAGACGGCCCCGTCCTCGGGGAACGCTTCCGTGAGCTGGCGGAGCACGGTCAGCGATCGCATGGAATCGTCAAACCAGGGTCGGTACTGTTTGATCTGCGGTTGGATCTGTTCGAGCGCCGTCGCGCGCGCCTTGATGGCCTGCCATTCTTTGTCCCAGGACCACAGTTGCCATTGCTGATAGAGAAAGCCCAATGCGACGCACCCGGCCGCCGCCCCGGCCGCCGCCCCCGCCCAGACCAGCTTGCGCGAGCTGTAGCGCGAGGTCAGCCGTTGCCAGGCACTGACGCGCGGAGGCAGAAATTCGAATCCGGTCTTCGGCTCCGTCAGGCCCTGCACAGCGAGCGCCAGCGCCGCGGACACGGGTGTTCCCGGAGGCAAGCGCAAGCCCGTGTCCGATGCCGAGTAATCCCGAACCTGCTCGACGACGATGCCCATTGGCTCGAAGCGCGGGCGCAAATGCTCGACGAGTGCGTCGGCCGAGTTGTCGCGTCCGAAGACCCGCAGGCGGCGGACAGCCTCGCGGAGATCGGCGGGCAACTGGCCCAGGGTGACCCGTGTCTCTCGGGCCACCTGGTCGGCCTGCAACTGGGGCGTGCCGCCCTCGATCTCGAACACGCCTTCGAGAGTGCGCAACACGGCGACCCCGCCGCCGCACGAGACCTGCAGGCCGATGCTGTGGTCGCTGGGGGCAAGGGCCATGACGCCCTGCGAGGCCTCGGCCTCCGCGCGCTGCAGGCCCGCGATGCCGAGCGAGAAGCTCACGGGACGAAGCTGGGCGGCCTGCAGGACCGCTTCGAGCCGCGTCACGTGGTCGCGCGGGATCGCCACCAGCGTGGCACAGTCGGTTCCGCCCGGAGTGCGAAACCGGGATTGCGCCATCAGGAGGGCTTCGGGCGCGTACGGGAAGCCGCGCTCGGCCTCGATTTGAAGGAACCCGTCGATGTCGGCGGGCGGCAAGTCAGGCAGCGGCACCTGGATGGTCAGGGCCCAACCCAGCGGGAGGCCGACGGCGCATCGCCGCTCGCGGATCCCGGCGGCATCGAGGTGTTTGCGGATCTCGCGCCCGACAAGTTCGGGGGCGTCCGTCAACAGATCGAGCGAGAGGGCGGCGCCGAATGCGGCCTTGACCTCGCCGGAGCCGTTCGTGCGCCGGACCAGCACACCTTCGAGGCGGCCGGCTTCGAGGGCCAGGCCCAGCAGGGTGCCGCCCGGGCCGCGCTGAAAGGGAACATGCTTAAGCCAGGTCTTCATCGCATTCGGTTCGCAAAGAGGGCCGGATCGTAGGCGGTCGCCCCCAGCGCCCAGCCCAGGTGGGTCACGTCCAGGCGTCGGATGAACATGGGCGTGCCGTCCGCCGTGTCGCACAGCCAGCGGGCCCGCCGGAAGCCGCGTCCGTACCGCCCCACGGCCGCGACATCGACCGTGTATTGAAAGGTGCGCGATGTCAGGTAAGGGCCGGCCTGGACGAGATTCGTTTGCTCGAGGACGTCGGCGACCCAGGCCACCGTGGGCAGGGTGGTCGCGTCGGGCTGGCGCTGCGAGACGAGCGTCGGGGCCAGTTCGGGTCCGATCCCCGGGACGCACGCCAGCACCGCTTCGCTGGCGGTGTTGACATTGATCAGGCCCGCCTGGCTGCTGTTGGTCGAGACCGTGAGGTCCCCTTCGATCTGGCAGAATTCGTCCGGCGTCATCCCGCTCTTGACATAGAACTCGAGCAGGCTGCCCAGGCCGCTGTTGTTGGTGCCGACCTGGCCGAGGATGGTTCCGGCGCGCTCTTCGCCCAACTGCTCTTCGAGCAACGTCCGCAACTCCTCCTGGCTCGAGCTCGCGACGTTGATCCGCGCGGAGCCGTCGCCGCGCGTGCCCGGCTCGCGGCTGACCACGGTCAGGTACTCGATCAGGCCGGGATCGAGGCGTCCGTCGCGGTTATCCGCTGGCGGGGAGGCGTCGCCGTCGTTCTCGTTGGGATCGAGGATGCCGTTGAGGTTGGCGTCCTCGCCGTAGAGGATCTCGAGCGTCATGCCCGCGACCAGGCGCAGTTCCTCGACCGACTCGAACGGGCCGTTTTTGCAGCGGTAGGCCGGACGGAATCGCTGGTAGATCTGCGTTTCCGCGCCGCCCGTGGTCACGTCGTCGTCGGTGTCGCGCCAGTCGATGATCGCCGCGGCCAGTTCGGGTGTCATGCGGGGCAACTGTTCGAGCATCCCCTGGGTGGCGGTGTTCAGATTGAGTTTCGAGGCCTCGTCCACCAGGTCGAACACCGGCTCGTCCTCGACGATCGGCTGGCCGCGCCCAAGGATCCACACCGTCGCTTCACCGATCGGCACGGCCTCCCAGGTCCTGAGATCGACCTCGGGCCAGGTTCCCGGCGTCTCGACCTGGACAAGCACATTGCTGACGTAGCAGGTGGCGCCTGCGATCGCCTGCTCCGCCTGCGCGCCCGCAACCCGTTGGTCCACCGCCCGCAACTCGAAGAGCATCGACTGCGCGAAGTAGAGGGCGACGGCCACCAGGCCGAACGCAATCCAGAGAACGATGATCAACACCGATCCGCGGCGCGGGGCGGACTGACAAGTTGAGAGTTGGGCGATGAACGCTTCGGGCTCATGCCTCCCGGGCAGTTCAAAGGCAATCAGGGGGCTGCCCCCGAGACGACCGGATGAGGCGCGTGTGGTGCTCATCATGATCCTCCCGAGCCGCCGGTCCCGCTGGCGGATTGGCTGGCCTGGCTGGTCGCGTTGGTCGAGGCCTGGACCAGGAGCGGCACGACCACCGAGATCACCGGCTGATCGTATTGCTGGTCGGGCTGGGGTGTCAGTTCCAAGTCCATCCTGACGCCCCGCGGCAGCGGCGTGGTCTCGGTTGTCGAGTCCCAGGTCGTGCGCCATGCGCTGCCGTCGTGGAACCAGAACTCGATGCGCTCGACTCCGCCCATCAGCCATTGGTCCTCGGGCTCGTCTTCGAGCAGGACCGGGACCAGGTTGCGGGTCACGGCGCGGTGCAGATCGAGACCGAGCCCGGAGGTACGGTTGGTCGGCTCGGCGAGATAGTAGGTGACTTTCTGAAGCTCGGCCCACGGGAGCGTGTCGTAGAGCTGGCCCGTGGCGGTGCAGAGAGGAGGGCCGCTCATGACGCGTCCCCGGGGGGCGACGGCATTGGTCGGCGAAGTCTGGAGTGCGCCGGTCAGGGTGCCGCCGGGTGCGGCCAATCCTTCGAGGTCGCGTTTGATGATGGCGAGGGCATGCTGGAGCGGCATGACCTTCTCGACTTCGGCGGTCGTCTTGTTTCGCAGGCGCAGGGCGCCATAGAACACGCCATGCATCGACACCAGCACAACGGCGAACACCGCCGTCGCGATGAGCACCTCGATCAGGGTGAAGGCGCCCCCTTGGCTGCTGGAGGATGGACGGCGGGTTCTCATCGCGTCTGGCCGGATGCAGAGGTCGAGGTCGGGGTCGAGGTGGCGGTCTCGACCGGTATCGAGTTGTCAGCCAGGGTGCTCAACTGGACGTCGTACTCCTGGCCTTGCACCGGGAAGACGACCTGCACGGAGACGAGCTGCAGGACCCCGTCGGTCCATGTCTCGGCCCGGACCCGCCAGGAGAACTCGAGCGGGCCCTCCTCGATCGTGCCCTGCTGGGAAGTCTGCTGCCATTGTCCGCTGACAATCAGTTCGTTGAGGATGTTCTCGGCCAGGCGCAGGGCGATCGCCTTGCGGTGGGCGACCTGCCCGACCTGGCTGGCCAGACGCAGCCCCTCGACCGCCACCGGGATCACGATGGCCATGAACACGAGCGCGGCGAGAACTTCCGCCAGCGTGAAGCCGGCGCAGCGTCGCCTAGCGCCGGATAGCGAGCGGTTGTTCTTCGGGAATCTCATAGCGCAGCCGATTGAGGCTCTGCACAATCCAGATCTCGCCTTCCTCCTGCCGCCGTGGCCGGCCCTGCTCGTCCTGCTCACGCAGGCGCAGCCGCGAGGGGCTGATGTCGCTGATCGAGCCGTCGGGGAGGAAGTAGATCTTGACCATCCGATCCGACAGCATGGTGGAGACCTGCCACGGCATAACATTGGTGGCGAATTCGGCGACACCGGCCTCGATCTCGATCTGCTCGCTCCAGTCGAAACAGAGCGCGTTGGTGTCTTCGATGCGGAACCGCGGATCGATTCGCAGTCCATACTGATTCGATTCGGCGTTGAGCCACAACAGAACGGGCACGCCCTCGGACACCGCCCGGCTTTGCCCGTAGCGCGTCATGGCCAGCAGGCGCCGCGCCTCGCCATCGAGGAAGCGCCCGCGGAAGAACTGGGCCAGGGACGGCGCCGCCACCGAGAGGACGATCAGCAACAGGGCCATCACGAGGATCAACTCGAGCAACGTGAAGGCGCGCCCGGAGGTCTGCGATCCGATCGCAGCCGGGGCCCGGCGTTGGAGTTGACCATGCGTGTGCATCGCGCAAATCGTCTCGTGTCTAGCGTTGCCGCTGGTCGGCCCGGAGCCAGTTGCCGATGTCATCGTCGCCGCCCTCGCGGCCATCGGGTCCCAGCGACATCAAGTCATAGCCGCTGGGGTTGTATCGCCCGGGGCATTCGTAGATGTAGGCATTGCCCCACGGATCCACCGGGACCTCGCTCTTCAGGTACGGCCCGCGCCAGTTCTTCGCGTCGCGCGGCTGCACGACCAGGTCCTGCAAGCCGTCGCGGCCTTTGGGGTAGTAGCCGTTGTCCACCTCGAAGGCATCGAGCGCCGTTCCGAAGGTGGAGAGCTGCGACCGGGCGGCTGTCTCGCGCGCCTGCTCGGTGCGGCCGGAGAACTTGGGCACCACGATCGCCGCGAGAATGCCCAGAATCACCAGGACCAGCAGCAGCTCGATGAGCGTGAACGCCCGCTGCCCCAGCGCGTGGGCCGTCCCGGCGCCCCCGTGGCCGCCCGGTCCGGCCTCACAGGCCCCGGTCCGGGACCCTTGCGGGCCTGTTTGCGCATGGGAAGGCACAGTGAACTGCCGGGGGGGCGAGCAGAGATCGCCGGCGTCTCCGGCGGGCGAGGGTGCGCGCGCGCCCAGGGGGCGTCCGCGGGAGGCATTTCGAGTTGGCAATATCATGGAGGTGCGGGTTGAGGTTTACTTGATGTAGTCCTGCAAGGTGAAGATCGGGATGACCATCCCGATGAAGATCGTGCCGATGAGCGCCGCGATGCCGAAGAGCATCAGCGGTTCGGCCATGGCCACGGCGGTCTTGAGCTGGCGATCGAGGTCAGCCTCCGTCACGTCGGCAATGCGAACCAGCTCCTGATCGAGTTTGGCGCTCTCTTCGGCCACGGAGATCATCTCGAGCACCGAGCCCGGGAACAAATGACGGCAATCGCTGAGGCTTGGCCCGAGTTGTTTGCCTTCCTTCACGCGGTCGATCGACGCCGCCACGGCGTCCACGAGAACCTGGTTGCCGATCGAGCGGCGCGCGACATTCAGGCCGTTGATGAGCGGGACGCCCGCGCCCAGCAACGTGCCGAGCATTCGGCAGAACCGGGCCATTGCGAAGCGCGCCACCAGCGGCCCGATCACCGGCATGCGCAGAATCCACCCTTCCCACGCCCGGCGGCCCTGCTCGGACACCAGCCAGCTTCGCATCCAGTAGACGCCCAGCACCACGCCCACGGCGAGGATTGGGCCGTAGCCGCGGAGGAGGTCGCTTGCCGAGACGATCAGTTGGGTCAGAAGCGGCAACTGCGCGCCGAAGCCGGTGAAGATCAGTTGAAAACGGGGGATGAAGAAGACCAGGAGGAACGTCAGGACCGCCATCGCCAGCACCAGCAGGATGGTCGGGTACAACAGGGCGGCCATGACCTTGGCCCGCAGTTCCTTCTCGCGCGACTGGAAATCGGCAATCTGGCCGAGCACCACGTCCAGAAAACCGCCGGTTTCACCCGCCTCGACCATCGCCACATAGACGCGCGGGAAGGTGTCCGGCGACTTCGCCATCGCGTCGGCCAGCGACATGCCATCCACGACGAGGTCGTACACTTCCTTCCACTTGGCGCGGGCGGCCGGCGAAGAGGTCTCCTTGTGAAGGATCACCAGGGCGCGGCTCAGGGGCACGCCCGCGGCCAGCAAGCTCGAGAGCAGGCGCGTGAAGTTCTCGAGGATGCGGGGCGTGATCCGCTGGCCCCCGCCCCAGAGCGCGCCGGACGCGGGGGGGGCAGCCGCCGAGGGCGACATCTTGCCGTTGGGCTTGCCATTGGGTCCACCGGCGCGCTCGGTGAGGCTGATGGGGCGCAGCGCGCGCCCTTCCATTTGGCGAAAAGCGTCGTGGCGCCCGCCCGCCTCGATCTGCCCCTCGGCGATCGTGCCGCTCGGCGTCATTGCGCGATACGAATAGGTCGGCATAGCGTTGGACTGCTGTTCTACAGAGCGACACCAACCATGCAGCGCCGGGTCAGGCCGCCGCCTCCGCCGGGGCGGGAGCGACCGGCGCGTCGGCTTCGACCTCGCCCGCCGGGGATTGTTCTTTGGTGACGCGGAGGACTTCCTCGGGCGGGGTGACTCCGAGCCGCACCAGGCGCCAGCCGTCCTCCGCGAGCGTCCGCATGCCGCCGCGCCGCGCCGCCTCGCGGATTTCGTCGCTCGACCGGTTGTTGAGGACCATCCGGCGGATCTCCTGGTTGGTGTCCATCCACTCGAAGATCGCCCGGCGCCCGTGGTAGCCGGTGTTGCGGCAGGCCCGGCATCCGACCGGGCGATAGATGATCGTGTCGGGCGGGAACCCGAGCTGGGCCTTGAGGGCCTGGGCGGTCTCGGAGGTGTCGGGCTGCTTGCACTCTGCGCAGAGGACGCGCACGAGGCGCTGGGCCACCACGGCTTCGAGCGACGAAGCCACCAGATAGGGCTCGACACCCATGTCGACCAGGCGCGTCAAGGCGCCCGGGGCGTCGTTCGTGTGCAGGGTCGAGAAGACCAAATGCCCGGTGAGCGAGGCCTGCACCGCAATTTGCGCCGTCTCCTGGTCCCGGATCTCGCCCACCAGGATCACGTCCGGGTCGTGACGCAGAATCGAGCGCAACCCGCGGGCGAAGGTCAGACCGGCCTTTTCGGAAACCTGGATCTGGTTCACGCCCCGGAGCTGGTACTCGATCGGGTCCTCGATCGTGATGATCTTGCGGACCGAGTCGTTGATTTCCTGAAGCGCTGTGTAGAGGGTCGAGGTCTTGCCGCTGCCGGTCGGGCCTGTCACCAGGACGATGCCGTGCGGGAGGCCCAGCACGCGCCGGAAGCTGCGCGCTTCGTGGGCGTCCATGCCCAGTTCCTGCATGCCGCGCAGCGTGGCGCTCTGGCGCAGCAGACGCAGCACGACGGCTTCGCCGTGCAGCATCGGAATGACCGAGACCCGGATGTCCACCTCGCTCTCGTCGACGCGGATCTTGATGCGCCCGTCCTGGGGGAGGCGTTTCTCGGCGATGTTGAGGTGGCTGAGAATCTTGACGCGCGACACGATCGCCGGCTGGAACCGCTTGACCTGGGCCGGCACGGGCACTTCCTGCAACACGCCGTCGATCCGGTACCGGATGCGCAGCTCGTCTTCGAATGGTTCGAGGTGAATGTCCGAGGCGCGCAGCTCGATCGCATCCCGCAACACCTGGTTGACGAAACGAATGATCGACGCGTCCTCGGCGGCGGTGTCGAGATTCGTGTCCTCCTCGTCGCCTTCCTCGACGACCTGGAAGCTCGTCTCCTCGTCGAGGGTGTCGATGGTGTCGGCCCCGACGCCGAGCCGCTTCTTCATCTCGCGCTGGATCGCCTCGCTGGGCGCCAGCACTGCCTTGAGCCGCAGCCCCGTCATCGTCCGCAGGGTATCGAGTCCCTGCGTGGCAAAGAGCCGGCTCGTCGCGACCTCGACGCAGCCGTTCACACGCCGCAGCGGCAGCAGGCCGTCCCGGAGCAGGATGCGCGCGGGAAAGAGCGAGAGCACCTGTTTGTCCGGCTCGACCTCATCGAGCGGGGTGAACGGGACATCGTATTCCTCGCCGAGCCAGCGCAGCACATCCTCCTCGGACCGCACCAGCGAGCGATCCTCGCCGGTGGGCTGGCTGGCGATGAGCTGGGCGTCGACCGGCGAGAGCTGCTTGGCCGCCACCATGCGGTCGAGCAACTCGCGCAACGCCGTCGTTTCTGTTTCGGAGACAACCATGCTGAGGAGCCCTGAGAAACCGGGCCACGCTCCTGGACTGGGCCGGGAGCATGGCCCGTCCGTAACCCAACCAAGACTACCTGACCAGACCCATCTGCAGCGCCAGAGCCTCCTGCCGAACGGAGAGCACCTTGCGCAGGTCTTCCTGAGCGGCCTGCAGTTTCGCTTCCTTCGCTTTGACGGAGTCGCGAAGCGCGGTCATCTTCGCCTTGAGCACGTCGTTCGAGGCCTTCTCCTCGATCGCCTTCTGGAGTTCCGCTGCTGCGGGATCCGGCTCGGGACCCATCCGCCGCTGACGATCCTGACCGGCCCGCGCCTGATCTGCGCCCTGGCCCGGACGCCGCCCCATGCCCATCATCCCGCCACCAAAGCCAGCAAAGCCGACTTCACGCCGGGCCTCGTTCACCTTGTTGATCCGTTCCTCGATGATCTTCCATTCGCCGTTGTCCGTCACACCGAACGCTTCCTTGTACCGCTCCATCATCCGCTGCCGCATCTGTTCCGGATCGAAATTCCCGCGTCCGCCCCCCATGCCGCCTCCGCCCTGCTGGGCCAGCGCTTGGCCAACATTCAGACACAGCAGTGTGACAGCCCCGGTCAGGACAACTCTCTTGAGCATTCTCTTCATAACAATCTCCGACTTGTGTAGTGGTTTTGGTTCTCGGTTTGCCGAGCGCCAGCGCGCCCCAGCCCCGTGAGACATCGGCTGTAGCAAGTGCCGCGCCAACATCTAATCATCAACAACTTACATTGATCGCCCTCCCCTTCCGCGCAAAGTTTGCGCATCTCCTCGACCTCCCCCTGTGCAACCTGTGCGCACCCGCCGCGCCGGGAGGAGCGGGGGGATTCATGGGCAGCGTTGAAATTCAACGGTTTAATGCGCACCGGGCCATGAACCGGCGCGGAGTGGCGACGGCCTCGTCGCCCCAAACTCCTTCAAAACACTCTTCGGCGGGGGACGAGCCGTCCCCCCTCCAAGGTTCGGTTCATGAAGAACTGCTGCGCGTCCGAGGCTGCCGACGTCACTTGCGGCGACCCCGGTGCAACCGCCCTGCACAATCCAATCCGGACGACGCGCGCCGATGGTTGGAACAGGCGATCAGGGGGGTGTGGATTCGCCCTTGTGCGAATGCACGGAGGCTTTCTGGCCCGCACGGCTCCCCATTCTGGAGTTTTCTGGGCTTCGCCGTGGTCACAACTCCGTGAAACATGCGGGCCAGCGACCCACCAGCGGCGGCCAGGCCGCTGGTGGGGACCAGCCCCGCGCCATTACTGGCGCCCGCGGCGCTGCGGGGCATTGCCCAGCGGGCAGGTGCCGTCGACGCTGCGCGGGCCAGTGCCGTCGCGCAACCCCTGGCGCAGGCCCTGGCCTTTGCCCATGCGCTGGCCCTTGCGCTGACCCAGCCCGGGACCGCCTTGCGGGCAGACGCCGTTGTTCCGATCGAGGCATTCCGCCTGACGCGCCGCCCGCTCTTCGGCCGAGCGGGGCGGGCCGCCGAAGCCCTTGCCCTGGCCGCGCGGGCCGTTGCCGGGGGCGTTTTGGGCGAGAGTGGTGCCGGCGGCCAGGAGGCTGGCCACCGCGATCGCTGCGAGGATATTGAGCTTCATCACTGTTTCTTTCTGTTATCGGTTTTTTGTTTCTGTTTTGGATCCGGCACGATCTGTTGTGTCGTTCCACAGACAACAGACACCACGAAGATGAACAGCGCCCCTCGCTTTTCATGACAGTTTTGTTATCTGGATGGGCGTGCGGCGGCTGAGGCGATCGAGGGGCTTGCCGGCTTCGCTGATGCCAGTGTCTGTTGAAACCGCGTGCAAGATGCGGTCTGCTTGATACGTATCTATACCGGAAGAGCGATCGTCATGTCTGTGCCATCCGAAAAAACAGTTCGGTTCATTCCGACCCGGCGCAGCCTTTTGAGCCGGCTGCGGGATTTGGACAACCAGTCGGCCTGGCGCGATTTCTTCGAGACGTACTGGAAGCTGATCTATCGCGCGGCACGGCAGGCTGGCCTCTCGGATGTCGAGGCTCAGGACGTGGTCCAGGAGACCATCCTGACGGTGTCTCGGAAGATCCAGGCCTTCAGGTACGACCCGGCCGTCGGCTCGTTCAAGGGCTGGCTGCTCCAGACGACGCGTTGGCGCGTGCTCGACCAATTGCGCAAGCGCGGACCCGATTCGCCCCACGGCAACGGAGCGCCTCTCTCTCAGGATGTCCTGTCGGAATTGAGCGATCCTACCGGCGCGCGACTCGAGGCGGTGTGGGAAGCGGAGTGGCGGCAGAACCTGATCGACGCCGCCATACGGCGCGTGAAGGGGCGGGTCCAGCCCAAGCATTATCAGATATTCGACCTGTGCCATCTGAAAGGGTGGGCGCCCGGCCGCGTCGCCAAGGCCTTGGGCGTGACCCGGGCGCAGACGTATCTCGCCCGCCATCGGGTCAGCAGATTGGTTCAGCGGGAATTGGCCCGCCTCGAGGCGTCGGGGGTATAATTGGGGAGCAGACGTCCGGGGAGGGCGCCGTCGTTCGCGGCGCTTTCCCCGGCCGGAATTCCAATGTGAAATCGGTTCTTTTGAGTATGCCGCCGCGCGATTCCGTTTTGATCTCGACCGCACCATTCCGGGAGTTTCGGGAATACCGCATCCTGCCCGAGCGCGAAGCGGAGGCCGTGCGCCGAAAGATGTTGCGACGCTTATTTCAGACCCTTAATAAGGGAGCCGTTGAAATGAGCGCAGGACAACAGATGAGAGCGCGAAAGCCTTGACGGCATCCACCCGCAGCCCTTCGAGGGAGGACACGGGCGGGCCGCCGCCCGAGATTCCCGATCACGAACTGTTGCGCCGCATTGGCCGGGGCAGCTACGGCGAGGTGTGGCTTGCCCGAGGCCGTGCCCTGGGCCAGTGGCGGGCTGTCAAGCTGGTCTACCGCGACGCCTTCGATCACGAACGGCCCTACGAACGCGAATTCGAGGGTCTCAAGCAATTCGAGCCTGTTTCCCGCAGCCACCCGGGCCTGGTTGACATCCTCCAGGTGGGCCGCGATGACGCTGCGGGCTTCTTCTACTGTGTCATGGAATTGGCCGACCACGCCGCCGAGCCGGCCGTGCGTCCGGTTCCTGAGCCCGCGCCGCGAGCCCCTGACCCTGCGGCGGCACGGCCAGCCGCGACGATGCTATCCGACGCCGCGGCTGAGGACTATGTTCCGCTGACTCTCGAGCACCGAATCCGTTGCGAAGGACGCCTGCCTGCCGCCGAATGTGCGCGGATCGCCGCGGTGTTGGCCCAGGCCCTCGACCATTTGCATGCGCGCGGACTGGTCCATCGGGATATCAAACCGTCGAACATCATCTTCGTGGACGGCGCGCCCAAGCTGGCCGACGTCGGGCTCGTGGCACAGACTGGGAGCGCCCGGACGTTCGTGGGGACGGAAGGATACGTGCCGCCCGAGGGGCCGGGGACGGTGCAGGCGGACGTGTACAGTCTGGGCAAATGCCTTTACGAGATGGCGATGGGCAAAGACCGTCTCGCTTTCCCCAGCCCGCCGACCGCACTCGATGGTCTGCCGGACCAGGAAGTCCTGCTCGAACTCAACGAGATCATCACAACGGCCTGCGCTCCCGACGCCGCCCGACGCTACCGCACCACAGGGGCGCTGAGCGCCGACCTGCGGCGGTTGCAGGAGGGCGGGTCCGTCCGGCAGAGCCGCTCGAACCGTCGGCGGGCCAGATTCGGCATCTGGGCAGCAGCGGGGCTGGCCGTTCTCGCGCTCGCCTGGCTGGGGTTGGTTTGGGTGAAGGGCCGCGCGCCCGAAGTCGAGGTCGTGCGCCAGTTCTCCCTGCCCAACAACTGGCCCGCCCATGGCGCGCTCCTGGGCGACTACGACCGGTGCGGTGTTCCTGAGATCGTCAGCGGAGCCGATGGTTATCTGAGCATTGTTTCCCTCGAAGGCGATTTGGTTAAGTCACGCCGGTTGCACGACTTCCGCGGGGATTTTTTTTCTGTGTCTCAACTGGCCGACGTGGACGGCGACGGGCTCTCTGAGGTGTTCGCCTCATGGCGGGATGGAACGAATCTCTTTGTCAGCGTGTTCAATCAGGATTTGCACGAGATCAAACGGTTCACAGCCACTGGGGCCTGGCAACAGAACCCCGTGGGGCCGCATCCAAGCAGCATGATGTACCCACTGGCCTTTCTGGCGGGCGGGTCGGGTATCCCGGCCCGCGTGGTGATGGATTTGAACACCCACTACGCCCGCTGGCCGCGTTGCCTGCGCGCCTACGATTGGGCCAGTCAATCCATGCTGTGGGAGGTCCCTTACGCCGCGTCGCCCGTCCACACCGTGCTCCACGACCTTGACCGTGATGGCGTGCCCGAACTGCTGATCGGCTGTTACGCGCCTGACAACAAGGTGAGGCTCGCGGACGGTGAGGACGACAGCCGGTGCTATTTGCACGCGATGAGCGCCACCGGACACCGGCTTTGGTCCCACGAGGTCGGCGGGAAGTTCATGCGTTGCCTTGTGTATGCCGCCCCGGCGGGCGCAGGCGACTTCGTCTACGCGCTCGTCGTGCGTTCCGAGGAGGCGCATTTGCAAACCGAGGGCGAACTGCCTGTCGAAAGCCGCGTGCTCAAGTTCGATCGCGCCGGCAACGAACTCGCGCGCTACGAGGTTCCCGTGGAACTGTCCAGTCTGGTCCTTGCCACCCTGACCGGCAAGCGCGGCCTCGAGGTTTACGCCGGTGACAGCGCGGGCTTTCTGCATGTGCTGGATGCAGATCTTGGCCTGCGCCACCGAATGCCGATTACCGCGCGCACCCACGACTGGATCCAACTGCGGGCCGAGTTGGCCGACGACCTCGATGGCGATGGGCGGCCTGAATTGGTGCTCCAGTCCGCGCAAGTCGAGTTCGTCTCCGGCGCGAGCCTCGGAAAACCTGAAGGGCCGCCCACGGTCCGGCACTACCACGGGCGTTCCCTTCATTTCTACAATGCCCGGCTCAAGCCCCGGACGGACTTCCTGCTGACCGCATCTGCCAAGACTACACCCCTCGCGCGCGTCGAACTGTTGCCGCCCGAACCGACCGGCCGCCGCCGCCTCATCATCCTGGGCCAGCAGGTCCAGATCCTCGAACTCGCACGCTGACCGGGGCGATGTCGGTGGGGAGGAGACCTCACCGAGGCGCGCCTCAGACCCGACCAGCCGATCCCGGCGCCGCGGAAACCTGGCGGAAGGATCGCCGCAGGCCGGGGATGACCGACGCATTCGGCGGAAATGGCAGGCCGGATTGTTCGCCCCTGACCGAGGCGGAACCAACCACAACGAACGCATAGGATTCACTCCCCAGAATACCCCCGCGGGGGCCGACACACCACCTCTCTCCCTGTCCATCCGTGTTCCGCCCTGAATCTGTGTGGAGACCCTCACCGATTGAGTGCTCAGAGAGTCCCCACACCGATTCAGGACGGAACATAGATTGGCACCGAGACGGTGATCCCGCTGACGGCATCCACGCCCTCTTGTGTTCTCTGTGCTCTTTGTGCTTCATGCCCCTCTCCGTGCGGTGGGAGCACCATCTTCGGGCGACCGCCCAGGTGAGGCACGGCGACCACAAACATCGTGGAAGTCACCGGTTCCAGCCATCAAAGCGAGTGCTCGGGTCGCCGTGGCCTCGACCGCCTGGTTCGCCGAGTCCCCGCCACGGAGCCGCCAGAGTCGGTCTCTGCCATTCGTGTGATTCGTATGATTCGTGGTGCAACCTGAATCGGTGGCCAACTACGACTGCCCTCTTCAGCCACAGATTGCACGGGTGGCACGGATAAGGGCTTTCCGAGCACAGTCTTCGGTCGCATCTCATCAAAACCGCAGGCCGAAGCATGGCATCCCCGGTGTCGGTGTGCTCGATCGAGCCTGTCAGAGAATTCTTACAAACTCGTGAAAGAGCGCTCCCTCGATCCACGTATCCATACCTGACAAATCATCGCTATGGACTGCAATCTGACCAACCGCCATGCGCCGGCGCCAACGCCGCGCGTTTCTGTGTCTGAGCTTCATGCTCTGGTGCCAGGACGACGCCGCCGCCCCCCAACTGACAATGGCCGACATTGTGTGCGCGCAAAAGTGCCTCTTGCCTTGCTGGCCGGGCTCCTTCTGGGCTTGGCCCTCCCACTGGGGATTGAGGGTGCCTCCTTCCCCGCGGACTCCGACGTGTTCACCAACCCGTGGCTGGGGCTGTATCAAGTGGGCGACAGCTATTCGTTGGCGGGGACGGGGACGTTCACGGGAGCGACGCGCACTTGGTCCATCATCGGGCAGGAGACGGTGCTGGGGGTGCGGTGTCTCGTTTTGCGGATACACGGTCACGGGACGGGCAGTTATGCCAACGAGTATTACGACGTGCGCGTGGCCCAGGACACCGATGGCAACCTGCGGTTCCTCAAGGTCACGGGCTGGGAACCTGCCGGTGGGGCGCTCGATTGGACCGTGTCGACGCCAGCCAACGCGAGCATGTTGTTCCCGGCGACTGCGCAGGCAGGCCAACGTTGGATGATGTTTGATCAGCAGTCCGAGGTGATAGCGGTCGGCCAAACCGTGGCGCAGCTTTCCACCGGGTTCGGTCCGACCGGCAACTGCGCCCACATCGCGGCGGTGTCTGATGATGGTGATGTTGACGAATCGTGGTGGGGGTCAGGCATCGGGGTGGTCAAGGAGGTCTGGAACGACGGCGGCCAGCTCAACGGGTGGGAGCGGATGCCGGGGGCGCCAACCGTCGGCTTGATCGCCTACTATCCCTTCGATGGCACGACTGACGACGTCTCTGGGAATGGAAACACGGGGCTGAACCACGGAGCGATCCTCACACCGGATCGTTTTGGTCGCTCCGAGAGAGCGTATTTCTTCGGCCACTCTGAGCGTTACGTAACGCTTCCTCCGCAGATGTTTCGCTTTAACAACAACCGCTCCTTCACCGCCTCGGCCTGGATTCGATGCGATGAAAATGTCAACGAATATCAAACTGTCATCCAAATCAAGAGCACTGCTGCTTCTGGAAAGCCCATGTTCACCCTCAGCAAAAGCCGCAGCGGATATATGTCAGGCAAACTGTATGCCGAGATTTACGGATCTCCCACCGCGTGGTCTCTGACTTTTTCTTCTCTGAACGGACCCGATGTCGTTTCCGGTCAGTGGCATTTGGTCACCGGCGTGGTTGACAGTGCTGACGCTACTCTCAAGCTCTACGTTGATGGTTCATTGAATGACACGGCAGCGCTCGTCTCGTTTGACCTCCAGGATATCAGCGTGACCATAGGTGCCGACGTGAATTACGGGACACCCTTTCTCGGCGCTATTGACGATGTGCGCTTCTATTCTCGCTCACTGACCGCCACGGAGATCCAGCAGATCTATGCGTTAGGATCCGAGCCAACACCGGTTTCCTTCCCCGCGAACTCCGACGTGTTCACCAATCCATGGCTGGGGTTGTATCAGGTGGGCGACAGCTATTCGTTTGCTGGGACGGGTTCGCTCGCGGGCGCGAGCCGCAGTTTTTCCCTGATCGGTCGGGAAACGATGCTGGGGGTGGAGTGCTTGGTGTTGCGGGTGCTGGGTCACGGGACAGGTGCAGACGCCAGCGAGTATTACGATGCGCGGCTGGCCCAGGATACAGCGGGCAACTTGCGGATTCTCAAGATCACCGGCTGGACGCCGAGTGGCCCGGTGGCGGGGTGGGAGGCTCCAGTGGCAGCGGCCGCGCGTATGGGTTTTCCGGCCGTAATGCAGGTGGGCCAGCGCTGGGAGTGGCTGGACGAAGAACTGGAGGTGTTGGCGGTGAACCAGACGCTGCCGCAACTGTCCACCGGGTTCGGCCCGACGCCGAACTGCGTTTACATTCGGAAGGTGGCCGATGCAGGGGATGACATTAACCAAAGCTGGTGGGGGTCGGGCGTCGGCGTCGTCAAAGAGATTTGGAGCGATACCGGCGACCGTGATCGGTGGGAGCGGGTGCCTGACAGTGGCTTTGCCTCTTGGATGGTCCAGGCGGGCCTGCCGGGGGACCGGCGGGGACCCGCCGACCGCAACGGCCCGCTCGACCTGCCCAACCTGCTGGCCTACGCGTTGGGCGTGAATCCGATGACGGCGCAACCGAGCGACCTGCCCACAGGCTCGTTGCACGACGCTGGTGCGCAAAAGCAATTCCGCTTCATCTACCGGAGATCGAAGACCGCCATCGGCATCGAGTTGCGGGTGGTTGGCGTCCTCTCCCTTGAAGCAGCCGACTGGCAGCCGGTGACGGCAACGCCGGTGAAGGTCGGCGACACCCCGGACGGGTTGGCCGAGCTTTGGCAGGTGACGATCCCTATGGATGCCCCACAGCAGTTCCTGCGGCTGGAGGTTCTGCCCCAAGGGGCACCCCCGGCGCCCGCCGGCATGGCGCTGATCCCGGCGGGGGCGTTCACGATGGGCGACACGTTCAACGAAGGCAATAGCCATGAACGTCCCGCGCACAGCGTCTATGTCTCTGCCTTCTACATGGACGAGTATGAGGTGACGAAGGCGTTATGGGACGAGGTCAAGGACTGGAATGCGGGCAACGGCTACAGCTATGACAACCATGGATCGGGAAGGGCAAGCGATCATCCCGTTCAGACCATCAATTGGTATGACATCGCTAAATGGTGCAATGCACGTTCGCAAAAGGAAGGGTTGACTCCTTGCTACTACATGGATGCCAGTTTGACGGTGGTCTACAAGACTGGACAGGTGACGCCGTATGTGAATTGGAGCGCCAACGGCTGTCGGCTGCCAACCGAGGCGGAATGGGAGAAGGCGGCCCGAGGCGGTGCCAGTGGACACCGTTTCCCGTGGAGCGACGCGGACACCATCCAGCACAGCCGGGCAAACTATTACAGTCCTCCGAGTTACCAATACGACATTAGCCCGACGCGATATTATCATCCGGCGTTTGCCACCGGAGGCTTCCCGTACACGAGCCCTGTGGGGCATTTTGCGCCCAACGGATATGGGTTGTACGACATGGCTGGGGATGTGTGGGAGTGGTGCTGGGACTGGTATAGCGATTCGTATTACGGCCGTTCGACTCTGAGCGATCCGCCCGGCCCTGCATCAGGCTCGCTCCGGGTGATTCGGGGCGGCGGTTGGGATGCCAACGCGTTTCTCTGCCGGGCGGCTCACCGTTACTTCTACCCGCCGACGAATACGTACAACTACGTTGGGTTCCGCTGTGTCCGGGCCAGAGGTGAGTGAGTCGCTGCAACCAAAATACCGCCTCACCCGCCGATGTGCAGCCGGCTTGTTCGCCCCTGACCGAGGCGGAACCAACCACAACGAACGCATAGGATTCACTCCCCAGAATACCCCCGCGGGGGCTGACACACCACCTCTCTCCCTGTCCATCCGTGTTCCGCCCTGAATCTGTGTGGAGACCCTCACCGATTGAGTGCTCAGAGAGTCCCCACACCGATTCAGGACGGAACATAGATTGGCACCGAGACGGTGATCCTGCTGGCGCCATCCACGCCGTCTTGTGTTCTCTGTGCTCTTTGTGCTTCATGCCCCTCTCCGTGCGGTGGGAGCACCATCTTCGGGCGACCGCCCAAGTGAGGCACGGCGACCACAAACATCGTGGAAGTCACCGGTTCCAGCCATCAAAGCGAGTGCTCGGGTCGCCGTGGCCTCGACCGCCTGGTTCGCCGAGTCCCCGCCACGGAGCCGCCAGAGTCGGTCTCTGCCATTCGTGTGATTCGTGTGATTCGTGGTGCAACCTGAATCGGTGGCCAACTACGACTGCCCTCTTCAGCTACAGATTGCACGGATGGCACGGATAAGGGCTTTCCGAGCACAGTCTTCGGTCGCATCTCATCAAAACCGCTGGCCGAAGCATGGCCTCCCCGGTGTCGGTGTGCTCGATCGAGCCTGTCAGAGAATTCTTACAAACTCGTGAAAGAACGCTCCCTCGATCCACGTATCCATATCAGACAAATCATCGCTATGGACTGCAATCTGACGAATCAGCAAACAAAAACCTCCAGTTCGATCATGAACACGACTACTCTTGTTCCAAGCCCGGTCCTTCGGATTGCCAGATTGCTGCTGCTCCTCGCGACCAGCCTGCTTCCGGTCCATCACGCCGCCGCCCAGCCCACGGCGCTCCGCATAAGCGGATTGCGCCACTTCTACTCCACGCCCTACCTGCTCGACTTCAATTTCTCGATTCGCGACGAAAACAACCGCGTCGTGGTGCTAGATCCATCGCTGTTCACCGTGGTCTGTAAGGAGAATGGAGCGTTCATCAGCGCCTCCGAAACCGGCTTTCGCCTTCTGGCCGACAACAAGCAACTCGAGTGCTATGTAATCCTGGACTATACCCTCAGCATGTTGGACCCGGTGATCAACGGGGACGCCAATGGCGACTCGAAATCGGATTCTGCCGAGGCTATGGAGCAGGGTGCCAAAATCCTCCTCAGTGTTCTGCGGGACGATGCGGAGGTCGGGCTGTTCGAGTTTCATCGTGCCGACGCCGGGTTCCCGCCTCAGAAAGTGGCCGACCTGATGCGCGACAAGGCCTATCTGACCAACCAGATTGACAGAACTGCCAAAAGGCACCCCGATCTGGTGGTTGAGCCAGTATGGCCTGACCAGCGGCTTGGTATTGGCGGAAATCACCGACCACGATGGCGATGGCGTGCTGACCTGGCAGGAATACCGCGCCGGCACCAATCCCACCAATGCGGCCTCAGTGTTCCGCATGCTGGGCGCCACATGGGCAGCCTATTACACCAGCGCGGCACACACCAGGGTCTATCGCACGGGGCAACTGAACTTGCTGAACGACTGGGTGAAGTGGGATGCCGGGTATCGTTTGCCGACGGAGGCCGAGTGGGAGAAGGCGGCGCGGGGTGGCCTCAGTGGCAAACGGTTTCCCTGGGGAGACACGATCAGCCATAGCCAGGCGAACTACAATGCGACAATGTCCTACACGTACGACGCGAACCCGACGCTGGGCTGTCATCCAACATTCTCGACGGGAGGTGAGCCTTACACCAGCCCGGTGGGATATTTCCCTCCCAACAATTACGGGCTGTACGATATGGCTGGTAATCTGTGGGAGTTGTGTTGGGACTGGCATTCAACCTCCTATTACGGTGTGTCGCCAGCGACGGACCCGCGCGGCCCTGATGCAGCTTCGTCGTACCGTGTGGATCGTGGCGGCTGCTGGGGCGACGGCCATGGTGCCTTTCTTTCTCGGTGTGCGGCGCGTAGCGGCCGTTCCCCATCTTACGGAGGGCCTTTCCTCGGGTTCCGCTGCGTCTTGGCTTCGGGTCAGCCTTGATCAGAGCCGGCAGAGCGGCGCCTATGGAGCGGTTGCGGAACAGTGAAAAGGCCGGAAGCGCCGCTTCAGCCAACCTCCGCGCGTCGTCAATGAATGGCGCCCGGCCTATCGGCCTTGCGACACTCGCTCTCTCAGCCCGGCCTGCAGCCACCGGCGGCTGCATCGGCACGACACGGAGTTCACAAACAGGCAAAGCAGAATCCACAGACTGAAGATCGCGGCAACCACCTCCTCGTCATTGAATCCCAGGGCAATCGGAATGGCCACGCCCAGCGCCGCCCAGGCCACACCGTTCAGTCGCACAAGCGACGTCCCTGCCGCTTTCAGAGGCGTTGCGCTCCTCAGCGATTCCCGCAAACACAGCCATCTCAAGGCGGTGAAATCCGACAATGTCACCAAGGCGCCGCCAATGAACCCGACAGTGAAAATGGCGCCCGCGCCGTGATCCATCCGCAGTTGCGCGGGGAACATCAGCACGCACAGTTGCAGAGCCCCGTTCATCCCGAGCAGGAGCCACAGTGGTCGACGGAACGCCCGCTTCAACGCCCGATGATGCGCATCCACGACGTCGCCATTCGTGACTGGCGTCACAAGCAGCGTCTCGAGTGCGCCGCTCCGCCGATCCTCGACCAGAGATCCCGTGGCGCTCACCGCAAGCTGAATCCGGGTGACCAGGTGCAGCGCATAGGCCGTGCAGAATGCGGCGCTGAACCCTTCTTCCCAATGCCTGGTGGTCACCGATGTCACCAGCATGATCAGAAAGAAACAAAGCCCGGCTCCGCGCACCAGGCGAAGCCAGACCGACTCCCCAAGCCGCCGCTGAAACATCCACTCCAAATGGGCGCGGCCCCGCATGGCCGACAAACCTGCCCCGGCCATCGCGCGCAAACCAGGCCGGCGTTTGCCCGGAACCGACATCCTCACCCGCCCCTCCGCCTCGTTCCGACGCCAAAGCCACGGGAGGATCCAGCCCGAGATCGCAAGCAACACCGCGCTCAACCCCGCGATCAGGACCACCGATCCCCAATACAAGAGAACCCCGGAGTGGCCCGGCACAACAGAACCGCCTCGCACCCGGTAATTGGCCTCAAAGGCAAAGACCATCGACGTCATGGGCGAGATTTGTGGCGGTCCGATCATCGACCCCATACGCTGCGTCAACAGCGCTTCAAGAAACGGCTCCAGCCACGGCAAAAAGGTGATCAGGATCATGCACACGGCCGAAGCAAGCACGGCGGTCTGGGCCTCGAGGGCGATCGTCGACCAGAACATGGCGACAGCGAGCGAGAGCAGCATCGACGCCATCAACACGACCAGGATGCGCGTCACCTCGGCCCAGCCGACCCCGCCCATCAGGAGCGGGATAAACAGGATTGGGAACGCCCCGAGCAGCGCGTAGCCCACCTGCAGCGAGTGGATCGTCGCCTTGCCCAGCACGATCTGCCAGCCCTTCAACGGGGTGAGAAAAAGCAGGCCCAGCGTGCCGCCCCGCTTTTCCATACTGATCGCATCGGCCGCCAGGTACGTGCCCGAAAAGAGACACAGGACAAACCCGCAAATCGCCAGGCACATGAGAACCGCCTGTCCCCTCTCTCGAGCCGACACGTCCGGAAACGCCAGCCCGAACGCCAAGGCCACCATGGCTCCGACGCCGAAGACCACCCGCACATGCCAGGTCTGACTCCGCCTCGAGGCCACCTGCAATTCACGCTGAATCACCGGTCGCATGGCTACCCGCAGCCGACTGGAGCATGACCCAAATCTGAACGCAAGCCAAGCGATCGCGCCTTCAAATGAGCTTCAAATGAGCTTGCTCCCAACGGAAATCCAGGCAAAGTAAAGCCGTGCAGGGCCAAAACCGGCACGCGGTCGCACCCATAGCTCAATTGGATAGAGCATCTGACTACGGATCAGAAGGTTTCAGGTTCAACTCCTGATGGGTGCGCCACTTGTTTAGACCAATGTTTGCAGGGGTTTGCTCCACTTCTCAATTCTCCATTCGAGAACGGAGAGTCCTTCACGCTGCCACTTTGCTGCCACGCTTGAGGTTCCCGTTTGCTCCAATGTCGCCCAACCGACCCGCCAACCGGCTCCCGTCCTGCGCCCTCCTGCTTACGGCGGAATGCCGCGGGTGCGCCCGGTGGGACATGCATGATCAAACATCGCCAGGACGACCCGCGCCTCGACCGGAGTGTGAGAGTCCGGAAAGGCGGCTTGATTGTCCCCCCCTCCTCGCCCCCGGGACGGTCGACCGGCGCACACCGGTGGCGCCAGGGTCTGCACGAGGGCAAATCATGTGTCGAGGCCAGCCATTCCAGTCCACGAGCGATCAATCCCAGTCTGTACGCCCCCACGCCTCCCGGCACCCGGCAGCGTCGGCTGTGCACGGCGCGAGTCACTCCCTTCCGAACGCCTGACCGCCACCCGCCGCCGGCTCGATGCGGCGACCGAGGCGCACCAAAGGACCAGAGATGGCGGGCGCGGTCGAGCGCACCGAGAGGGGGAGGGGGGTGAACCGGCGAAGGGGGCCTCGATGGTGCATGGATCAGGCGCGGGAGAAGTTTTGCGCATGTGAGCCGACGAAGCGCAACTCGGTCTCCTGCGCCTCAAATGGAAAACGTGGCCAGGATTGATCAGACCGTGGAGGGGTTTCTCAACGACGCGTTGCAGATCAGCCCGCAACAAGCATGTGCATCCTGTCAGATGTCTCGTGCGCGCGCAGCCGCTCGACGAGCGGGCGGCCCTCACCGCAGCGTCTTGACCTTCAAGTTGCGGAACTCGATGCGGTAGCCCTCGCCCTCGACGCCGAGGTGGCCCTGCTCGCGGCCACAATCCTCAAACTGACAGGTGACCGCGCCGTTGACCCAAAGGGTCAGCGTCTTGCCTTGCGCAGTGATTTCGACCGTGTTCCATTCGCCCGCCGGTTTGACCCGCGGACTGGTGATCTGTTTGTCCAGGCTGAAGAACTTCTTCTGGCCACGCGCTGCCGACGTTTCGCCGAAGAGGTAGCCGCCGCTGGCATCGCCGATTTGCGCCTGATGCCAGATGGCACCGTCCTTGGAATTGCGCACATAGATGCCGCTGTTGTACCCGGCTTTGCCCGCGACTTTCGTGTAGCGGAACTCGACGTGGAAGATCGCGTCGCCGAATTCCTGGTCGGAAAGCAGCATGTCGTGTCCGCCGTCGCCATCGCAGATCAGCAGCTTCTGCTCGCGCTCCACGTGCCATTGGTCGCGACCCAGGCGCCCGGTCGGCGGCACGGGCGTACGATGCCAGCCTTTGAGGTCCGCGGGCGGCAGCACGTCCACCCAGCCGTCGGGCTCGCTTTCCAGTTTGCTGGGAGATTCCGCCGCTCGGCCTTCGAGGATTGACACAAGGGTGGCCACGAAAACACCGGTGGCGGTGATGGAGGGCAGGAACCGGCGCAATAGCTTGAGCATGCCGAAGATTACTCAGACACCAGCCCAAAGGCAAGATCGCGTAGTCTCGGATCACCCCTTGCCGGTTCTCCCCCAAAAGCACCGTATTGCCAAACTCCACTTCCGCTCCCGCCTTGCCCCGCACGATCACCCGCACGTCCTGATCATACAGGCTGAGAATCTTCTGGGCATTGGCCACCGGCCGATTACCGATGATCCGCTCGTGCGCCTGCTTTTGCGCCAGGGGTAACAGTCCCAGCACCCCGTCGGTTCGCCGCAACACCTGCTCGGCCTGCACGCGCGTCCAGTCCGTCTGTTCCCAGCGCCGATCTAACAACTCCCGGTGCCGGTGGGCGTGCGCTCGCACCACCCCCACCAAGCGTTTCATGTGGCGCGGCACCCGCTCACAGTGCTTCGGGGAAGTTTGCGTCCACTCCCATCCAACAAATCAAATGCACATCCCACGGATTGCTCTGTGAATGACAGTCGAGCTCATCTCGTCTTAGTCCTTCGATCGCAAGTGCGCTGCCAAGAGCGCCTTGAACAGCCTGCCGTGACCCGGCACGCGCAGGTGCAGCAGTTCCTCGACGATCACGCGCTTGCGGAACTCGGGGTGCTCGCCCAGCAGGGCCGCATCGAATGTCACGCGACCCGCCGTCGAGCAACTGCCCCATTTCCGCTTCATGGCTCGCACGGCGATCCGCTGTGGTCGCGCCCCGATTCGCTTGGCCCAGGTCTCCACTTCCCCCAGGAAATCAGCCCTGCTGACAGGCTGGTCCGGTCGCTTCAGGCCTTCTGGGGGCGCCGCTCTCACGGGCGAGTCCTCCGAAGCAGTCTCATCAGCTTGTCCGCCACTTCGGCCACGGCCTCGACACCAGCGTCGATGAGCGCCTTGAAGATGCTCTTGCGCACCTCGCGCTCCTGCGCCTCGCTCACCTGCCAGTGTGGATGCTGCTGGAACGCCGCCTCGACAGCCCGCGCCGGTCCTGCTTGAGCAGGCGCCGCAGGTGCTCCTTGCTCGCCGCCACCTCGACGTGGCCGAAGCCGACCGCATCGAGGTTGCCGAACAACTGCGCCTCGAGTTCGTTGCGGTCCACGAGCAGAATCACCGTGGGATTCTCGAAAAGCGGTTCTTCGATCAGCAGCTTGGCCGTCACGATCATCGTGTACGTCTTGCCGCTCCCTTGCGTGTGCCAGACCAGGCCCCGTCTGCGCTTCCTGTCCTTGGCCCGCTCGACGCACCGGGCCGCTCCGCGCATCTGGTGCGGACGCAGCACCACCTTGCTTAACTCCTCGTCCTTCCGCGTAAACAGGATGTAGTCCGTCACCACCTTGAGCATCCGGGCCGGCGCCACGAACGCCCTGCACAGCGCCTCGAAATCCCCGCCAGCCTCGTCGCGCCAGTTGAACAACGCCTTGGCCGAGGTGTTCCACGTCGCGCCGTAGTAGAACTGGATCAGGTGCGTCAGCGCGTGGATCTGCGTCAGGGCCATGAACTCCGGCCCCTTGCGATGGTAGTACCGAATATCATCGAGCGCCTGGGCGATGCCGTCCATCGCCGTGGCCTTCTTGGTCTCGACAATCAGCACCGGCACGCCGTTGATGAAGAACACGAGGTCGGCCCGCATGTCGGGCGCGACACCGTTGCTGAACGTGAACTCCTCGGTGACGTGGAACACGTTCGCCGCCACGTTTGCCGGATCGAGAAACCGCACGTTCCGCTCCCGTTACTCGCCCTCGACGAACACCGTCTTCAGCCCCTTGAGGGACTCCCAGGCATCCAGGTTGCCCTCGATGCTGGGCCGCACCCGCACGAGCCGTTTGATGACTTCCACCGCCTTCGCGGCATCGAGCACCTTGGGATTGAGTTTCGCCAGTTGCGCCGCCAGCACCGTGTCCAATACAGGGCTGGTCACCCTTCCGTTGCGCAGCGCCAGCGCGTCCTCTTTGGAGAGATACGTCCACCCCGCCGCGACCGCATACCGGACGAACGGGCGTTGCACGGAACTGGATTCAGAGCCGAGGGGCATGGTCGATCACCTGATTTGCATAAAACCCGGCCGACGGGAAATGGGTTGCGCCACGTTTATGCAATTCAAGACGCTTCCCTGCCAACGCCTTGCGTCGCGCGATCTCATTCCGATTGCATAAGGTTCGGCCTGGGCGCGCCATCATCAGGCGGGCTATGCATACCCCACTTCGCCCGCCCCGACTGGACCGGCCGCCTGCCATCCATGCCGAGCGTGAGGGAAAGTGGAAGATCGGGCTTGATTTCGGCCCTCCAAACACGGATTATTTCCCCGCGACCAAGACAGCCGCGAGTGTGCGACTGGCGGAGCGAAGGCTTCCTTGGCCGCGATTTTTTTGTACCGATCGTGGCTTCATGATGGCCAATGCTTGATTCCGTTGCCAAGAACGCGTCCGTCAACTCGCCAGAATCTCGGCCGGATTGCCTTCCATTCGGCGCTTTGATCGCTCCGCGTCACTTCTCTGAAGAAGATGTTGCAGCAGACATCAGACAACTGGATCATGTTCGATGTGTGCGATTTTGCGAAGAAAGTCCCTTCGACGATGTGCAGAGGCTTGAGGTTCGGTGACTGCGTCTGCAGGAAGGACTGGAAGTAGCGAAGATTGTCGTCGCTTGTGTCGTGGTGCGATCAAAACCGGACAGGTCTGTGCGATCAAAACCGGAATTGTTGCTGGACCCCCTTGTCAGAGCTGATTGGATTGGTAATCTGTCCAGTTGCTTCAGCGGAGGATAGGGCTCTGCGGGGACGCAACCTGAGCGCCGCCTGAAGCCTGATAAACGGCAGGTCGGGTGGTCCTCAAGGCCGCCCGGCTAGCCCCTGCCGGTATCAGTTTCCAAAGCGAAAAATCCATCTCTCTGCTACCCTTGGCATCTATGAAAAACAACAATTGATCCACCGTCTTCCGGCTCCGTTCATTCGTCACATTCTGGCCAACTATCGTGCCGAACAGATCACCGCCGGTGCCGCCGTCGCTGAATCGGGCCTGTCCTACAGCCGCTTCTACGAACTCTACGCAGACTACCTCCGCGCCTGTGCCCAAGGATCCGCCGACACGTGGTGTCCCGGTCCCTCTGGTGGCGACCATTACTCGGAGTGGCCCCAGGAAGTCACGACCCTGCTGACCAAGCTTCTCTCCTCCAAGCCCCCCTCTTCCTACAGCGCCGCCGCCAGTGAACTCCATCGCCGCCTCAACTTCCTCACCGACCGCGCCAGCGTCCGCCGCTGGGCGCTCCAAAACCAACTCGCCCCTGACACCCGCTATAAACGGCCCCCCAAACCGGTCAAACGCTGGCAAGCTCGCGACCTGGGCGCCCTCTGGCAATACGACGCCAGTCCGCACCCCTGGCTGCCCGGCTCCTCGGATAAGCAAGTCCTGCTCGACCTGCTCGACGACGCCACCCGCTACAATACCGGCGCTCGCCTCTATCCCTCCGAGACCCTCTTCGCTCACCTGGATTTCCTCCCCGCTGTCTTCCAAATCCACGGCCTGCCGCTGGCCCTCTACGTCGATTATCATTCCCTGTTCTACACCCACAACCCGGAGTCCTTTACGCAACTGGGGGCCGCCCTCCATTTCTACGGCGTCGCCCTCCGTTACGCGCCCACCCCGAAGGCCAAAGGAAAAGTCGAACGCCGCCACGATTACTGGCAGAAGCGTCTCCCCGCCCTCCTGGCCGCCGACCAGATCGTCGAATTGTGTGGTGCCAACCACCTGCTCGAACAACTGGTGCCCCATGCCAACCAGCACGAAATCCATCGTGAACTCGGGATGACCCCACAGGCCGCTCGCGACCAAGCCCTCGCCGAACACCGCTCCGTTCTACGCCCCGTTCCCCCTTGCCCTTGGTGGCCCTATGTCTGGAGTCAACAAACCCGAGTCCGGGTCGGCGACGACGGCAAAGTCCCCGTCGGTCCCCAGCGCCTCGCCATCGCCGCTCCGCCTCGCACCACGGTCATTCGTTGCCTGCGGCCTGACGGCGACATCTTCTATCTGCGTTACGCCCCGGATCCCAGCGCCCAACCCCTCGTCCTGCTCCATTGCCCAGTCTTCTAAACCAGACCTCCGGTTTTGATCGCACACAACATTCCGGTTTTGATCGCACGCAGAATTCCGGTTTTGAAAGTCACACGACAAGATTGTCGTCGCTTGTGTCCTTGGTAGGATCCAGGACAACAATCCCGGCTTTGTCCGGCTGAACGTCGAGGAACCTGTTGTAGCGTTCCAAGAGAAGCTCCAGGGACCGCACCTCAGGCTTCACCAATCGGTCCTTTTGGGTGGTATCCACCTCGGTCTTTTGGATGGCAACGCCCAGCAAGGTGAAGTCAGTATTCAGGCCGATCAGGCGTGAGAGATCCCTAAGGAATTGCTCTCGGCGTGGCTGGTCCCAGCCGGCGAACGCACCTTGGCCTCGCCTCAGATGGGACGCCTTGATTTCGGCATCCCATAGGAGTCCTCGATTGAATTTAAAGCTGGTCAGCCGCTCATTCCACGCTTTCCACTTCCAACCGTGGATGACCAAGCCAAGTCGAGCGAAGACCTTGCTGCCATGCCACTTTGTCCAGTTGCCGTCATTCGGATACCCAGGATCGCCCGATTCATCCACAAACATCATGTGCATACCTGCCTCCGTTCTTTCCTCGTTCTGTTGGGCTGTTCCGGAATTCCGGCAATCGGACCTGGCCGGTAATCAGGTGGTGGAGCAGCGATGTGAAGAGGGAGGCCAGGGCGGCCCGGCGCAACTCCAAAGCCGCCAGCTTCGCGTCCACCGCACTTTCCTCCTGTGCGTAGAGGTGCGCGCCGAAGGCGCAACGACTCGCCAGCCCAGGGCAACGCCCTGGGAACTCAGTCGTCAACGGGGGCCAAGCCCTGAAAGGGCGAAACTCCGTGTCCACAGCCGCGTGCTCGACGTTTGCTCGCCCCGAATGCCGCCCCTTCAGGGCGGGCTGTAATGTAATGGGCTGGTGTCCCAGGGCGTTGCCCTGGGCTGGTGAATTCTCGCCCCTTCGGGGCAGCCCAAACGACGGTGAGTGTAATAGCTGACTGTGGAAGATCGGGTTCATGCGGTCGCTTCCGTCGTCACCGCCCGCCCTGGCGGTTTGCCGTCGGCCAATTCCGGCAGGCCTGCCTGCGCCGCGCCAGCTCGCATCGCGGCAGGCAGGCGGACCCGGCCGGTCATCAGGTCGGTTCAGCGACAGACCGCTCTTCGAGATGAACGCAAAGACCGGTATTTCATCGATTTGCTGACTGCCAACCCGATCATGGAGCACCGAGCGAAAACGGACACCAACGTCGAGATCGGAATTGACCGCAAAGACAGCGTCAACTGGCTGACGATTCCGAATCGTAAGCTCGCCTGCGGCAGTGGCGGTTGGTCGATCAAAGCCAGTGATGCCGAGCCAGCCGTAGAGCTGCTGAAGTTGCAGACAAAGTTCATTCACGACGAATTCCTCGGGGCGGGACAGAGCCATTCCCAGCACCGCATATCCAGTGCAGAAATCGCGCTTCACGACTGCATTGCTGATGGTGGAGCCACTCTCGCTGGCGAACAAGAGGGTGATCGGCTTCCCGTGCTCATCCTTCCCGTGCAGAACACGGCCAAGAGGCATGCGGTCATCAAACAGATTGGTCCTCTCGACCACCAATTCCAAATGCGGCATTGCACCCCTTGCCAGTGTCAGCGTGCCGAACCAGCGCGTTTCCGGTCTGTTCGGCGCCCACCAGAAGCTCTTGATCTCCCGTTCGGCGGCAGAGTCCTTCATTTCGCAAACTCTGGCAGGCCTGCCTGCGCCGCGCCAGCTCGCATCGCGGCAGGCAGGCGGACGCGCCCGGTCATCAGGTGGTGGAGCATCGAGGCAAAGAGGGAGGCCAGCGCGCCCCGTCGCATCTCCAAAGCCGCCAGCTTCGCGTCCACCGCCGCCAATTGCCGCGCAATCTCCCGCTGCTCGGATAGGGGGGGAAGGGCGATCTCGAAATCGCAGAAGTTGCTCTTGTTGACAATGGGTACTGCCGCGCGCCCTGCCAACAAAGGCAACGCCCACGCTCGATTCGAGAGCGCATAGAAAAGAAACTCGGGATCGCACTTGCCATCGGCGATGATGGCATTGCACTGCTGATTTGTTGCGCAGCCATCCTCGGTGGTCAAACCAGTCTTGCCAATTGTCGCACCGATGCAAACAACAACGACCGCCTTCTTCGGCAGAATCCGGCACTGTTCGAGTCCTTCGTCCGTTATCCCCTTCTTGCTGCGTGCGATGTACTTGGAAGCGCCCAGATCACCGGGGGCGATGAACATGTGCGAGCCACCGTAGTACTCAGGATGCTTGGTGCTCGGTGTTGAGCCAGTCACAACATCGCCAAGATCGCCAACGCGAACCAGACTCCAGTTCGCCGGCATCGAACCGAGCTTCGTCGCCTTCAGCGGCACTCGGTCGGCTTGGGGGAAGGGGACGGGGCCGTAAGTGAAGAGGTGACGGAGGAGGCTGGCCTTGAGTTGGCGCGTGGCGGCCAGGACCTGCTCGCACGCCTCCTTTGCCCTCTGCACCGTCCGTAACACCCCCGCAATCGCCCGCTGCTCGGGAAGGGGAGGCGTAATGATCGCCCGCTCCTTCAGCAGCCGGAAATGTCGGTTGTAACCGCGGCTCGGAATGTCAAGTGACGAAAGGGCGAGATACAAGAAGAATGAATCGAAGCGGGTCGTGTCCGGCGCAAAGACGTGCGTTCCATCGGCACCGGCGACGAACGGGAAATCAACGAACTTGAAAACGCGGGTGTGATCGCCAAACACAATTGCCGGCAATGAGGCCTCATAGACTTCATCCTCACCATCCCAGAATCCCGCGATGAACTGTTGCCCTTGGTCAATGATTGGGAATCGTCCGGACCTCTGGTAGCTCGACTGCTGGACCTTGACCACGCGCACCCTCTGATCGCGAATTGTCTCGGGGAACGGCGTTAGCTGCCATCCCTCCGGCAACTCGCTTTCCTCCGGCCCTTCACGGCTCGACGAATTCTGCTTTGCCGGGTTCGCAGGGCGTTGCCTGCCTGCGACGAGACTTCCGCCTTCGGCATGGCTTGGGCGGGCAGGTCGGCGCGCAGGCCCTGGGCTGTTGTCTTTCGCCCCTTCAGGGCTGGGGGATGGCCGCGCGTGGGCCGACGCAGAGAAGGTTGTGCGGGTGGATGTCTGGCGCGTCGTCGGAGGCGTGGCGGGTATTGCGGCACTGGTGGCGGGTCGCGTCGCCGATTTGGCCGCGTCTCGCTCATCCGACGCCAATTCGCCACGGTGCCCAGGCGCACCAAACTCGAGCTGGCATTGCGCCTCTGCGTCTCTGCGTTTCTGCGTTCGTTTGCGGCTCATGCCTATGGAGTGCGCTGGCAGAGCGTCATCGGTGACGGCGCTTTGACTTCCGGCGGAGCCGCGCCCTCTTCGCGTCTCGGAGCGTATCGTTTCCTCGTGTTGTCATGAGCCAAGGCGGTGTCGCGCTGCGCTTGCCACCGCACTCCACAAAGTTCGCGTTCATGCCAGCCCCAGTTTCTTCAGCACCTTCTCGAGTTCGCGATTGGCGGTCTCCATCTCCTCCTCGGCCTCGCGCAGTTCGACCACGGCTTCGTCCAACGGAAGCACTTCGGCCTGTTCGCCCACCGAAACGTAGCGGTTCGGCGAGAGGTTGAAGTCGTTCTTCGCCGCGTCGGCGTTGGTGATGATGGCGGAGAGGCCGTCCACGGCACGCCATTTCAGGTAGGCGTCGGCCAGGGCCGCAATGTGCGGGTCTTTGAGGTAGTTCTTGGGCCGGCCTTTGCTGAATTGCTTCGACCCGTTGATGAGCGCGATCTGGCCGGCGTGTCTCTTGCGCCGGTTGACCACGAGGATGATGCCCGGCGCGGTGGTGTTGTAGAACAGGTTCTCGGGCAGCAGCACCACCGCCTCGATGAGATCGGCCTCGACGAACGCCCTGCGGATGTCGCGCTCCTTGTTCGAGCCCTGGTTCCCGCTCCCGCGGCTGACGGCGCCGGTATCGAGCACGACCGCCATGCGCCCGCCGTCCGCCAGTGAGGCGGCCATGTGCTGAATCCAGCCCCAGTCGGCGCTGGACGTGGGCGGCAGGCCGCGCGTGAACCGGCCCCAGGTGTCGGTCTCGTAGGTCCTGGCCTCGAACTTCTGGTTCCACATCGGGTTGGCGGTGACCATGTCGAAGCGGCGGAGGGCGCCGTCGGGGCCGGTGAACTTGGGCGCGGCCATCGTGTCGCCGAGCTGGATGTCGGCCTCCATGTCATGGATGAAGGCGTTCATGCGGGCCATCGCGAACGTGGCGGGGTTGATCTCCTGCCCGAAGAGGCGCAGCGGGGCGACTTTCGCAGGGAGTTTCTTCGCGCCGTTGGCCTTGACGCCGAACTTCTCGATCAGGCGCTGGTCGAGTTTGATCAGGAGGCCCGCCGTACCGCAGTTGCTGTCGTAGGCGGTCTGGCCGGCCTGTGGATCGAGGATGATCGCCATGAGGCGTCCGACTTCGGGTGGGGTCAGAAACTCGCCCGCGCTGCTGCCCTGGCCTTCGGCGAACTTGCGGAGGAGATACTCGTAGGCATCGCCGAACAGGTCACGGTCCACGTCGGCCAACCCGAGCCGATGTTGCCCGAGAATCTGGACCAGGGTGGCGAGGCGGTCGTCATCGAGCATGCGCTGGCCGGCCTGGGTGGCGTTGAAATCGGTGACGTCCACAACGCCTTGCAGACGCGGATTCACCTTGGCCACGGCGCGGACGGCGTCGGTGAGGTGCTCGCCCAGGCCCTTGGTCCGCTTGGCGAGGCTGGCCCAACGCGCCTTCTCCGGGACGAAGAAACGCACGAGCTTGTGGTCAGCGTCGGCGAGCTTGAGGGCCTTCTGGTGGCTGCCGAAGTCCTGTTCCAGCGCCTGAATCTCGTCCTCGAACACGTCGGAGAGGCGTTTGAGGAAGATGAGCGGCAGGATGTAGTCCTTGAACTTGGGCGCATCGACGGGGCCGCGGATGACACAGGCGGCTTCCCAGAGCCAGGATTCGAGCGCAGGAAGGTCAAGAGGCATAGGCAATCTCGGCACGGATGATAATTGCGGCGGGCGGCAGCGTATAGCGCGAAATGCTGCCGGGTTCGATTTAGTGGCCTCGGAGACTTTTTGACCTGCGTTGCCTGCGATTGCACCACGCGGCCTCGCGGAGTCCAGGCCCGAGCTGCAAGCAAACAGCATGAATGCAGCCACCGCAGCTTAGCCCGCATATTCCACACCCCTATGGTGCACAGGGCGATCAGACCTCGCAGGATGACTGCTATGCGGGTTAGAAAAGCAAAACCGCGCCCGGTCCCAGAGTCAGAGAGATCCAACACACTGTTCATGTGGAAGAACACCTTCAGGACCGACGGGGTCCTCTTGGGTCCCCTTCCGGGCGCGGTTTTGCCAACTAGCCCGGTTAGGGGTCCTCGCGAAGCGTGTGAAATAACCGGGTTAGGGTCTGTGCTTCGACATCATACCCGTTCCCGAGCCGGGCTGTTCCGCGATTGTCGGCGCGGTCGGCCTGCGGGGATGCACTGCCTTACGCCGACGCAATTGAAATCAACCAGCACGCGACTTCGCTCGCCCGGCCCGCCTACGGGACGGGGCGGCGGTGCTCTCCGGCCTACTCGGGCATGGTGACGGTTTCCACGTTGGAGACACCGGTGCCTCGGGGTCCTTGGGGCGTCGGCCGCACCGCGTACACTCGATAGCGGTAAGTCATGCCGGGCTGCACGTTCCGATCCGTGGCACGGCTCAAGTCTTCTCCAGGCTGTCCGATGGCGTTCACGAAGCCTGTGCACTCGGCACCCGTGCATCGTTGCACGATGAAGGCGATCTCGCCCTGGGCGTGGTCCACCCACAGCAACTCGACGCCCGCCGCGCTGATCTTGACCGCTCGCAGGTCGCTGGGGGCATCGGACGAAGGTGGCCCGGGGGTGGGTCCTTCGTGATCTGGTCCGTGCGCCATCGGCCTTGGGGCAGGCCGATCTCCTGGTGCTTCAAGTTGTGCCCGGGCCAGCGCGTAGCGGTCGCGAATGAACTTCTCCATCGACGCCAGAACATCCTCGATCCCGGTGTCGGAAGGCACCGTGACCCGGCATGGCGGGTACGGATCCGCCGCCAGAGCAGTCCGGATCTGGTCGTAAAGCCCGCGCAGTTTGGGGATGAGCACCTCCGGTCTGAACCACCGCTCCAGGATGACGCGAGCCTGTCCCCGGTAGCGATCGAGTAGCACTGGATTGGAGACCAAGCGTTCCATCAGAGGGCGTCCTGGCACGGGGGCCGGCCAGGCAGCGTGCCAGCCTTCGAGCACAGGAATCTCGCCAAAGGCGTGATCCGCGAACCCGACATCCAGATCCCAGGGAATGTATGTCCAGCGGTGGTCGGTGGGGTCCTGGCAGAGGTAGTAATTATGTGGCCCCCAGCCCGTGTACTGATCGAAGGCGCCGGCAAACAGCATCACCGCCGTCGTCTTGATGAAGGCGTCGAGGTCAAAGAACCGGCCCGGGTCTCCATGGTTGTGCGGCGGCGAGTCGACCGCGTGGATGAACTCGATCAGGTTTCTGAACGCCTCCGGTTCGTTGCCGGCGTGAAGTTCGAATGCCTTGCGATAAAGCTCCGGATCACCTCCCAGATAACGCAGATCGGCCCCTGGACCACCCTCATCGACTTTGAACAGCGGTCCGCGAGCGGAGCCAAAGTGCCGTTCCAGGAAGGATCGATCGATGCGCTCCACGTTGACGTACAGCCCAGTCGGCTTCCCGTTCAGGAACACCTGGGCATAGTTGCATCGTGAGGCCTTCACGCCCAACTCGCGGAGAACATCTGTGATCAGCCGCTCACTGAAGAGGCCGCCGAACTGGATGCCGTTGTCCAAAGCCACATGTCGCAGCCCGAGAAACCGTTGACCCTTCCTGTACTCCGCAAAGCCAATCAGAAAGGAACGCTTGTGCGGGGAGTCGGGCTGAGAGGAGCTGTTGCCTTTGTATCGGATCCCCACGGGGTACAGCGCCACATCGTTCCAGCGGAATGTGCCTGGGACGCAAATGCGCTCCGGCAGGGCGCGCTGCAGCCGATCCAAGTCCTCGGGCTGGATCTCAAGGCGGATCGTTTGAACGACCTCGGGGTCGTAGAAGAGGCTTGTGGCGTCCTGAGACGCAGCCACCACACCAGGTGACGCCCGCCACAACAACACAACCAACACCGCGAGCCATCGTCGCATCGATGCTAACCCGGAAATCTCACCGGTGGGGCGATCGCGGCATTCCGGACGGTCTGCGGGTGAGATTTTCGGGTCTGTCAGAATCACGCTCAACGGTCGGTTCCAGACGTCCGGGGTGGATTGCGTAAGGCGTCAAACCGGCGTCGGTTTTCCGCGACTTCTCCGAAATGCACGTTGGCCCATTGCACCAGGTTCCCTGTGGGTGTTGGGAGGCGGCCGAAATTCAGAACCGCAGTCGCACGCGGCATGGTCGCAGAGGTCTTCGTCTTCCGACGCGTAGCTGTTGAGAAACGCAGCGCGGTCATGCCGCGGACCGTCAGCGTTTCCACGTTGACCTGCGGCGGACAAACCCTGCCGCTTCGCCATCCACGCCGAGAGCCGTTCGTACTCCGCCCTTGGCAGCTTCTCGATCACCCGCTCGATTTCCTCGATGGTGCTCACGCCGGAACGGTACTTTCCAACGTTGGTGGCTGCAAGCCAGACCAAACAGCGGACCCGGGATTTCGCGGGAGGTTTCGCAGTCCATGTACCCTGAGCATGGTCGCGTTGGCCATTCTCTTCGATGATCGTCAGGCAGTAATCGCTTTCGCTCACCTGCAGGATCGTGCGCGGGGAAGCGTCCGCATCGTCTCACTTCGCGAAGGAACAGTACTCGATGGCGGACCTGCCGGCGAACTTCACCGTCATCAAGACATGCCATTTGCCGCTGTCGAAGACCACTCTCGGGTCTTTCTGGGCGCGGCTGGGATTACTGACGCGAGCCTCGGGAGCGATGAGTGGAGCACTACGCTCCCACATTCGAGGGAGGTCGACAGGAGCACTGCTGGAGGGAGGTCGGTGCCCCGCCGGCCACGCCCTGCGGGCGGGGCGGACGCGGAAGATTGCGCCGCTCACGGCCAAAGCGTTGTGCGCTCGACGGTAATCCGTTCCACGGCTTGGCGGCTGAGCGGCGCCGGATGCAACTTCGCCGCCGCCCAGAGTTCCATGGTACGTGCGCGATAGCGGCTCTCGGGCCTGTCGCTGTGCCCAATCGGACACACGGTTTCCGCCAAGTCCACGTCGTGCAGCGGAACCCACTGCGTGTAGGACTGGGCCGATTGGCAATGGATCGTCTGCCCGTCCAGACACCTGATGCCCGGTGTCGCAACGTCCTGGGCCGGGTCGAGCGAGCCGAACCCGTCGAGACTGTCAAACCAGCCCAACGGAGGCTTCGGGGCATCCGCCCGGGTTCCTGGGGCTCGCCCGCCGCCCCTTCCCGAGCCGCCTTCCACGTTCCATGCCTCCGAAAGCACGCGGTCGATGAAGCGGCATTCGTCGTCGTCGAACCTTGCCTTCGGGTGCTTGCTGATGCGCGAGGAAGCGTCTTTGAGGAACTTCGCCAGCCCCGACTCGCCCCCCCCGTACTTCCGGGCCAGCGGAGTCACCACAAAGCGGAAGAACGTGCTCAGCCGGGTGGCGAGGTCGGCATGCTCCGACCGGAGATCGCTGCTGGCGCCCGCTGCCAGCCACTTTTCCAGCGCCGCCAGAGCTTTCAGCGACGCGTCGGACAACGCCTCGGGCTGCGTCGCGCGCAGGTGCAATCCCAGCCGGACAATCTCTCGGCGGGCCGGGTTGACTGTATCGTAGTGAACCTCGCGGACGTCGGTCGGGCTGAACCTCTCGCGCCCCGCCAGTCGCTCGCGCAACCGCCAGGAGCGAATCGTGTCACCCATCGACCCGGTGCTCGTTCCCAAAGCCACCGGGTAGA
This sequence comes from Verrucomicrobiota bacterium, assembly GCA_040766265.1. Lineage (GTDB taxonomy): Bacteria > Verrucomicrobiota > Verrucomicrobiia > Limisphaerales > J093 > MWFF01. The sequence goes on along the minus strand of JAXGQW010000011.1, from coordinate 39,963 downwards.
ACGAAGCGATGGGCCGGTGGTTGGCGCTGAGGAGGCAGCCCAACTGCGGATCTTGCACCTGCGGGACCAGGGTCGCCGGAACATAACCCTGCCAATCATCCGCGTCGCCCGTTCCCGCCAGGGCCTCGCCGCCGCGGGCCTCGCCCGCGGAGGCGGCACGGACCGGGATCGCCCCCACGACAGAATATCCGATGTGGCCATCGGCATCCCCATAGACGCAATTGGCGGATGGGAACCTCCAGCCGGCGAGTGCTTGGCAAAAGGACTCGGCGTCCTGCGCACGCATCATCGCAAAGACACCCTGGATCGTGTCCCGGTCGCTCTCGCAGATCGGCACCCGTTTCAAGGCCACCTCCGGATCCTCCGGTTGCCGGAAGGCGAACTCCGAAACCACCGGCCCCAGATGCGTTTCACGGATCGTCAAGGTCCTGGGCGCCTTCCCCTTCACGAGGATCTCTTCCGTGTGGACCTCCATTCTGCGCCACTCGCCGTTCCAACGATAGGCGTCGGGATGTTCGGCGGACGTTTCCAGCCGAAACAGGTCGGCTTGGTCTGCGCCGAGCGCGGTCAACCCCCACGCCACGCGCCGGTTGAATCCGATCAGCAGGCCCGGGCTCCCCGGCATCCCCACACCCCGCGCGTCGAAGTTCTTCCCCTTGACGTGGAATTCCATCCACAACGACGGGTTGCGCACGGGCGTCTGCGGATCGCTCACAAGCACCGCCGACCCCGTCGTCGTCCGCTTGCCCCCCACCACCCACGCGTGACTGAACTTCGGGACCTCGTTGGTGACCACGCCCATCCCCCGCCCGCCGACCGAAAGACCACGCGTTATGGCAAACCGCTCCACCTCGCGTATCCACTCCTCGCTCACGTCCCCTCGCTGGACCACGGCCGCCTCGTCATCCACCCAAGACACGCTCGGTTGGGGAGTGGCGGGCGCGCCTGCCGGCGGCTGCGTCCGGTTGCGCCACACCATTAGATCGCGGGTGCCATCCCCCGCGAAGAACTGGGCCACATGCCACCAGCTCAGCAGGCAATCGGCCGGCGTCCACGTCTCCGGGGTCACGCCGAGCTGCTTGAACATTGGATGGAGGGCGTCCGCCTTCTGTTGGGTTGCGAAACTGGCGTTCACGCCCTCGCAGTAGGCCTCCAGCAGGCCCCTCGTGCCCGGGTCCAGCTTCGCGGCGATGCGCGCAGCGGCACGCGCCCAACCGAACGTCCGCATCTTGCGGTCATTGTCCAAGGCGGTTTCTTTCCTCCCGCCTCGCGGTCGCTCCCCCAGCACTTCCGCCAATCGGCCCTGCATCAGGCGCAGGCCATAGGTCATTTGGAACCCGCGCTCCTGCGCTGTTGCGAAGCCCAGCCCATACATGGCTCCCTCGTCGGTATCGGAAAACACGTGCGGGATGCCCCACTGGTCACGCAGCACTTCCACCTTGCCGTAGTCCGGTGAGGCAGCGGTGCAGGATAGCGCCAAGGCCAGCCCGAAAACCTTGCCCAATTGTCCCAGAGTCGTGCTCACGACGGGAGGATAGACCGGTGGCGACCCGGATGCACGGAGCAAATCAAGAGAAACCATGCAGGCTGCGACCCCCCAGGCGAGAGGCGTATGCAATGGCCGCAAGGATGTCCTCCGGTTCCAGCGGCGGGTAATCGTCAAGAATCTCCTGATGGCTCATTACCGCTGTCACTGGATCACGGCAAGCAATTCGCCCCGGTCAACGCGACAGTGCAGGCTGGACGCGCTGACGCCAACCCTGGATGAGGCCCTGGCCAGCCAGGGTAGCGAGGCGATCATTCAAGAGGGCACCGGCGGGGACCCGGCCGCCGTTGACAGCCTGGAACTGCGCGGGTCGCCGGTTGCGCGGCAGGGAATCAGCGACCGCCACTGGCATGAGCACGGTGCTTGTCTCGAGCAAGGGCCTCGCGGAGCTCGGCCATCCGAGAGAGATTGGCCCGCGCTGCGCTACTTAACCACCAGTTTCACGCTGTCCGAGTGGCTGTTGAACTCGGGCGCGTACATGCACTGGACGGTGGCCAGTCCGCTCTCGTACTCGCCACGCAGTTGAATGCGCACCGAGTACTCGAAGACGTAGGTCCCGGCGCGCAGGCGGTCGATGAAGAAGTGGCTGGCGGTATCGCGTGTCGATTCGTAGTAGCCCAGGCCGTCCTGGTATCGGTAGCCGGAGAGCACATTCACAGGCTCCGTGCCGCTGCCGCGCTGATCTTTCAGATGCACGAACTCGATGTCCCGATCCGTCCGCAGCTCGATGCGGACCACGAGTTCGTCGCCGACGGCCAGCGGGCCGCGGACCGCTTCGAGCACCGGGCCGTTGATCGTATTGCGTTTGGTATACAGCGTCTTGACCAGCTTCAGAGGCGTCCGCTCGTGCGGCTGGACCTTGGCGATGTCTTCGAGGTATTGCCAATGGACGCTGCCCCAGGCCACGCCCGCGTCCTGCTTGCGCACGGTGATCTTGCCGAACGACGGTTTGATCTCGGCGCCCGCAAACCGGCGTTCGTAAAAACCGGTCCCCGGCTCGGGAGCCGTGGTCGCCACAGTCGATCGCGCGGGGGCGTCGGTTCTGGTCGGCGTCCCCGCAACGGGCGGCGTGATCGAGAGGCCGCCCAGGTTCACCTCGACCAACCGATCGCTCGACAGGAGGTCGCGTCCGCGCCGCAAGAGCGCATAGACGGCGTCCGCTGTCGCCTTCGTGGTGCGCCAGTCCTGGGTCTGCTTCTGTTTGATGAGCCAGACCTGGCAACCGTCCACGACGGCGGCGTCCTTGCCCACCTCGTCGAAGGCCTCGATCATCAGCGCCTGGGTCTCGACCGGGGCGTCGTGCCACCACCAGGTTGATTCGGGGTCGCGCCAGTAGCGACCGAGCTCGGGGTCGGTGACGGATCTCTCTTTCAACGATTTCAGGATCGCCTCGGCGGTGGCCGTGTCGCCGAACCGGTTCAGCGCGAGCGCGAGGTGTCCCTGGGATTGGCGGGCGCGCATCGACAACGCATAGCGCTTAGCCTGGTCGAGGAAGTAGTCCAATGCCGTCCGGTGTTGCTCCGCCACGGGCTTGTCTTTGAGGTAGAAGCTGCGGGCGTACAAGTAGAGGGCGATCTGTGGGGTGATCTGGTTGGCCCCCGTTGTGATCTGCCGCTTGAGAATGTCGCGATAGGTCTCGTCGAGCCACGCATCGAGCCGGTCCAGCGCCCGGACCGCGGGGGCGACATCGACGTCCACGCCGAGGTGACGGAGGCGTCCGAACCCGGCGACGATGTAGAGCGTGATGTAGTCGCTGCGGCTGCCGCCGGGGAACCAGGGCCAGGTTCCATCGTCCAACTGCGCCTGCCGGACCTTGTCGAGGGCGCGGGCCTGTTCGCTGTCGAGCCGGTTGTCGTCAAACAGCACGCCGACGTTGCGGCGCGCCTTGTTTTCCTGTTGGGCCTCGCAGACCCAGGGCGATTCCTCGAGCATCACGCCTTTGAGGTCCTGGTTCTTTTCGAGCGGGCTGTCGAGCGCCGGCGTGGCCTTCCATTGATCGAAGATGCGGCGGATCTTCGGATCCGAGTTTGCGATGAAGCGGGCGAGCGCATTGGCGTAGTACCGATTGAAGACCTGCTCGTTGCATTCGTAGGGAAACTCCATCAGGTAGGGGAGGGCGAGCACCGCGTACCAGGCCGGGTTCGACACCATCTGCACCGTGAGACTCTGGTGGCGGAGCGTTCTCGATTTGCCCGCATCCAGCAGCGCGGTGAACTCGAAACGGTTCGTGCCCGGCCCGACGATCGGCAGCGGGAGCGACTCGGTCACCGGGATCCGCCGCGCCAACACCGGGACCAGGCCCTCCTCGCCGTCGGAGACCGTGCCGGCCGCCGCAACCGCCTTGTAGGTGAGCACCGAAAGCCCCTCGGGCACCGTCAGGCGCCACGCCACAGAGGTCGAGGCCCCGCCCGCCAGCTCGAACGAACGTTCCGAGTTCCTGTTGCCGAGCAGACCGTCGGCCGGCTGGTTGTTGAATCCGTTGTTGAAAGTGAGCCGGACCTTGCCGCGCTGGGGCTTGTCGCCCGAGTTCGTGACCTTGACCGTGAACTCGACCACATCGCCCTCGCGCAGGAAGCGCGGCGGGTTCGGCTGCACCATCAGGTCCTTGGCCGTCACAGCCGTGGCCTCGATGAAGCCGGAGCGCAGCGCGCGATCGTGGGCAAAAGCCATGACACGCCACTCGGTCAACGCCTCCGGCATGGTAAAGCTCAGTCGCACCACACCCTGCGCGTCGGCCACAAGGTGCGGATAAAAAAACGCCGTTTCGTTCAGGTTCTGGCGTGCCGACACGAGGTTCAGATCCGCCGCGGCTGCGCCCGCCCCCTCGACGGCTGCGCCACCCGCCGCCCCCGCTCCGTCGTCCGAGGCCGCCTTGAGGCCGTAGCGCATCAGCATGGTCATCTCGGGCGCCGCGGCGCCTGGCGCCGACATGGGAGGGGCTGGAACTGCGGCGGTCAGGCCCAGCGATTCAACCGCGCCATCGGCCACCATACCTCGACGCGTGGGCAGACCGCCTGCCCTCATGAGCATCGCCGCAGCGGGGAATCCCCAGCCGGTCTGGATCAGGTCCGGCGGAAACGCCCGGTAGCCCTCGAGCACGGTCTCGAGTGACACCGGCCAATCCTGGCGAAACACGCCCAGGCCGCGCGCCTGATTCCCGAACGCCGCCTGACGCCCCGTCCACTCTTGGCGAAACACCGAAAACCGGTTCGGCCAGTGCAACGGAAGGAACGCGTCGAGCGAACGGTCGTAGAGCGTCGCCACCAGTTCCGGCAGCCGCTTCGAGTTCGACGCATTGTTCACACCCGCCGCCTCCGCCGACGGAGCTGCGGGCTTGATGACGAGGCTCCACGTCTCCTTCTTGCCTGGCTCGAGTTTCGATGTGAAATGCTCCCATTCGAGCGTCAGGTTCTTGTTGCTCCACGGCACCGCGATCTGCCGGGTTTCGAGATACGCCCGGTTCTCACGGACCTGGGTGACGCGCAGCGTGACGCCGCCGCGCATGGCCTCGTCGATCGGTTGCCGGATCAGGGCCTGTGTCTCGCCCGGAGAGGTCCAGTACTTGCGCAGCGTCCGGCCGCGAGCCTCGATTTCGACATACGCGCGTCCCTCGCCGTACCCCGTGCCCCAAAGGGCCGTGAACTCGGATCCGGGTTCGACGGTCCAATCCGCCCCCTGCAAAAAGCTGGGCACCTTGATCGGGAACGCCTTGTCCGTGGGACGGACGACGGTCAGTGGAAGGCGCCCCGTAACCTTCTTGCCATAGCGATCCTGCGTCTCGAGGACGGCGCGGTACGCCCCGGCGGGCAGCTTGACTTTCGCGGACGCTTCCCCCTTGGCGTCGGTGGTGAAACCTCCCTCCCACACCGCGGCGCCCATATCCCAACGGTTTGGATTTGACACGTCGGCGCCCGGGCTGCCCGCGGCGGCGCCATCGTCCCAGTCTTCGTCACCGCCCCACGGTTTGAAGAAGGAGGGCCGGCTGACGCGGTCCGGGGCCTTGAGGGCATGGACTCTGAGGATTCCCTCGGCCTGCTGCGGTTCGCCGTCGAGCGTGGTGGCGCGGACTCGCAGTTCGACCGGTCGCTCGTCGGTGAGCCAGGTGTCGGCCATCAGGCGCGCTTCGAGCGCGGTGTAGCCGAGGCGGACGGCGCGCTCGTCCGAGCGGGTCTCGCCCGCCGAATCCGTCACGTCGGCATGCACGCTGAAGATGAAGGTTGGATCGTCCTCGACCGGCACGGCGGCGTCGGGCCGCGCCACGAACTCGACTGTGAACGCCCCGTCCGCCCCGGTGCGCAGGGCGCCGTGGGCGATCTCCTGGCTGACACCGGGCCGGAAGGCCCCTCGCCGCCATCCGTACCAGCCCCACCACCACGGCATCCGCACCTCGCGCACGACGCGGTATTTGACTTCGGCATTGTCCACCGCCGCCCCGGTGTAGCTCATGGCGTGGCCGGCGACCTCGAGTGTGTCGCCCAGTTTGGCGCCTCTCTTGGGCGCGTCGAGCGTCACCTGGAACTTGGGGCGCTTGTACTCCTCGACATTGACCCAGCCAGCCCCCGGCGGCCCCTCGACCGCGCGCAATTCCATCCGGCCCGTCAACCGATCGCGCGGCGCGGTGAAGCTGCCGCTGAACGATCCATAGTCGTTGGCGCGATGCTGCTGACGGGCGATCTCCTTGCGATTGCCGTCGCGGAACACGACGGTCAGCGTCCGGCCAGCCAGAGTCTCGTAGGTGTCTTTCTCCTGGTCGGCCCGCAGGCAAATGCCCTTGCACTGGACCGTCTGGCCCGGACGGTAGAGAGCGCGATCGGTGAAGAAGAGCGTTTGCTCGAACGGACGCCGCTGCGGGGTGCGGCCCCAGCTCGTGAATTGGTCGGCGGTGGCGATCGATTGTCCGTTTGCGGTCGCCTTGAGCACGTAATTCTGCCGCTGCTCGCCCAACGCCAGGGCGAACCGGCCATCCTGATCCGTGGTCAGAGCCGGGACCGGGACGCGTTGGCCCTGGCGATCGAGATACCAGGCCTGGACCTGGGCGCCGCGGATCGGCTCGCCGGATCCGGCTTCGAGCACGAATCCATCGAGTTGGCCGGCGTCCTGGCGCAGGACGAGCGCGAGGTCGCTGACCCAAATGTCCGTCATCGCAAGCTGGTTGTCTTTTTCAGCGAAATCGGGTCTGTGGCTGGCGAGGAGAAAGTAGAAACCCGGTTTCAGATCGTCCGGCACCGTCACCTCGACCCGGTGCTCGAGAAAGTCGGTTGTCGGCGGCAGAGGACGGGACCAGGTGTAGGCTGCGGGGCGCGCCAGGATTGCGGCGCGTTCATCATCGCGCAGGTTCTCGGGCCGGCTCCGGCGCCGGTCGAGGTGGTCGTCCCAGTTCGCGGATACGAGACGGAAATGCGCCTGGTCCACATTCCGATAGCGCAGCTCGATTCCAGGCCAGGGCCGATTCCAGATCCGCTCGGTTCGGATCGAGGCCGACTTCGACTCGATTTCGGCGACGAGGTTCGCGGCGAGCTTTCCCCCGGCGCTTTGCGGGTGAATCTGCCGGGCCTGGAGCGCGAGCTGACGCGCCTGGACGAGGTCGTTCTGCTCGCGCAGGGCCTGGGCCCAGTGCCACAGGGCCATCGAGGCCAGCGTATGGTCCCCGTGGGTCTCGGCGAATTCTCTCATCGCGGCTTGAAACCGCGCCGCTTTCCCCTCGCCCACAGCGGTGTTCTTGGCCCAGACCAATCGCGCCAGATCCAGATCGAGAAAGGCCGTCTGATCCGCGTCGCCGGCGTGGAACCTCAGGAGGGCCTGGTAGAGCCGGATCGCCTTCACCTGGGGGGACACGGGCTCCTGTGACGAACCGCCCCCAACAGTCGGATCCCAATTCAGGAACGCATTCACCGGCCCGAGGGCCGGGCTGTCGGCGGCAACCTGGAAGGCGTCCTGGGGGAGGGCGCCTGCCTGTTCGCCCGACGTGTAGAAGGAGAGCGCTTCGTGCGCGATGAAATCATACAAGGTCGGGCGATAGACGTCCGGGAGCGCTCCGCGCGGCAGCAAGTCGTCGTAGGCGCTGATCCGGATTGTGCGAAGTTCCGTCTCGGCGCTCAGGGCGATTGTGAACCGGCGGTCGATCTCGGCAAACAGGCGGGGCAAGTCCCACGTCTCGAAATCCTCGCCGGGGGCCTCGGCCGTCGCGGTGCGCTGCATGAAACGCCAGCGGTTCTCGCGAAAGTACTGCCAGTGCCAATGCGCCAGGATCGTCTGCAGGATCGGCTTGATCTCCGCCGGCGCGCCCGCGATCTCGGCGTCCAGCCGCCGGATCTTCTCCCCCGCTTTGCCCGCCTGCGCTTCCCCATCGAGCGCAATGCGCCGGACGATGGCTTTGACCGCCTCCGCCCAGGCACGGTCGGCGAGCGCGCCCTGGATGATCGGGGTCAATTCCTTGACCGCGGTCTGGGGCAGGCCCTTTTCGATCGCTTCATCCACGCGTTTCCACTGGGCGTCTCGCGACGCGGCATGGAGGCTGGGATTCATAAGCAACACGACGAGCAGGACAAAGGCATGGCATTTCATGACTCAGGTTCTTCGAGACAGTGCACCCGACAAGCCCGGAGGGCAACCACCCGATTAGACGGCGAGAGACGTCGGATGCTCCCGGAGATCTTCGATTCGGAGGGACGATCCCGCGACTGCGGGAGAGTCCCTGGCTCGAGACAATGACCGTGACCGATCAGGGCCTCGTGGAACTCGGCCCTCCGAGAGTGGCGGTTCATGGGCAGCGTTGACAGTCCACGAGTCAATGTGCACGGGGCTCATGAGCCGGAAACGCTCAACGCTCAACGCTCAACGCTCAACGCTCAACGCTCAACGTTCAACGTTCAACCGGCTGAATGCGCGCACGTGTTCGGATTGGACATCACGGATGCGCCGCGCGCAGACTCGCGGCGGCAAGTCATCCGCGGGCCGGATCCGAGCCCGACGCGTCTCGATGAATGCCGGCGCCGGGCGGCTGCGGGCAAGGTTGATGGAACTCGATTTGGCAATGACAACGCCTCGAGATCGAGGCAGCTACCGGGGGCGCCTGGCGCCGTCGCCGACCGGCTACCTCCACTTGGGACACGCCCGGACTTTCTGGATCGCGCAGCGGCGGGCGCAGGCGCGCGGAGGCGAGTTGGTGTTGCGCACTGAAGATCTGGACCGGAGCCGGTGCCGCGCGGCCTATGTGTCGGCAATGCTCGAGGATCTGCTCTGGTTCGGCTTGAGATGGAACGAGGGGCCGGACTGCGGCGGGCCGCATGGACCGTATGCGCAGAGCCAGAGGCTGACCCTGTATCGCGACGCCTTGGAACGGTTGCAGCGCCTCGGCCATGTGTATCCCTGCCGCTGTTCGAGACGCGATGTCCTCTCGGCTCTTGCAGCGCCTCATGCGGGGGACGACGAACCGATCTACCCCGGCACGTGCCGCCCACCGCACAGCCAGTTGCGGATGGGAATGCCGGTTGTGGCCGAGTCGCAACCTCCTGCCGCGGGTCGGGGGCGCGAGGCAGCGGGAGTGAACTGGCGCTTCCTGGTGCCCGAGGGCGAGGCGATCGAGTTTGTAGACGGTTGTTGCGGTCCGCAGCGGTTCACGGCGGGCGTTGATTTTGGCGACTTCGTGGTCTGGCGGCAGGATGACGTCCCGGCCTATCAGTTGGCCTGCGCGGTCGATGACGCCGCGATGAAGATCACCGAGGTTGTGCGCGGCGCGGATCTTCTGCGGTCCACCGCCCGGCAACTGTTGCTCTACCGGGCCTTGGGCGTGGCGCCGCCGGCGTTCTTCCACTGCCCCCTCCTCGCCGATGCGCAAGGCGTCCGGCTCGCCAAGCGTCACGACGCGCTCAGTCTCAGGACCCTGCGCGGGCAGGGCGCGGCTCCGGAGTGCTGGCACCGGCAGTGGGAGACGCTGGTGTAGCGAGGCGCGGGAGAGAGGCGGTGGAAAAGCTTCGAGCCCGTTTGCCGCGAACAACGAGTTGTCAACTATTTAGATGCGACCCCATTGACTTGTCCGGAATCGGAGGCTTGCCACCGGCAGCGGGAACTGGCTGTAATCGAGTTGTTGTGCGCCTGACGCCCACCCATATCATTGCGCTGGTCGCCGCCGCGGTGTACGTGATCGACCAGGCGGCCAAACTGGCCGTCTTGCGGGTGTTGGATCTTGCCGATTACCATGTGGTGATCGACGGGTTCTTCAAATTCGTCCACTGGGGCAATACGGGCGCCGCCTGGAGCCTGTTCTACGGCAACAACGGGTTGCTGGCCCTGGTCTCGCTGGGCGCGCTGCTGGTCCTGTTCCTCACCCGCCACCGGTTCGACACCAAAGTGTGGATGGGCCAGCTTGCCTTCGGGCTCATCTTCGGCGGCATCCTGGGCAATCTGACCGATCGGATCCGCATCGGCCATGTGGTCGATTTCATCCGCTTCTACCTCCTGCAACGCGGCGGCGGCGAAGTCGGCTTCCCCGCGTTTAACATCGCCGACAGCGCCATCTGCATCGGGGTCGGCCTCCTCTTCCTCATGTCGTGGCGGGCCGAGAACGAGGCGGGCGCGCCGGGCCGCCAGGTCCCGACCCCGTGAAGCCCGAGTCTTTGCCTGTCTTCTACCTCGCGGGGCCGACCGCCGTGGGGAAATCGGCCATTGCCCTCGCCCTGGCCGAACAGATCGGCGGCGAGATCGTCTCGGTCGACTCGATGCAGGTCTATCGCGGCCTGGATATCGGGACGGCCAAACCCACGCCTGCCGACCGGGCGCGTGTGCGGCACCACCTGATCGACGTGATCGATTTGACCAGCGGCTTCGACGCCAGCCAGTTTGTCCGCCTGGCGGCGGCAGCGGTGTCGGACATTCAAACCCGGGGGCGCTCGGCGATCTTCTGCGGCGGCACGGGCCTCTACTTCAAGGCCTGGTGCGAGGGCCTCCACGAGATCCCGCCCGGCGACCCGCAGTTGCGGGCCGAACTCGAAGCGACGCCCTTGCCGGTCCTGCTCGATGAACTGGCGGCGCGCGATCGCACCACGTTCGAGACCATCGACCGGCGGAATCCGCGGCGCGTCGTGCGCGCCGTCGAAGTGATCCGTTTGACCGGCAAGCCGCTCTCGCCCCAACGGACGCAACGGCGCACGGGCGCGCCCGAGGATCAAACGGGCGCCGCCCGGATCGTGGTGTTCAGGCGCGCGCCGGACGACCTGCGCGCGCGCATCAACGCCCGGGTGGACGCGATGTTCGCAGCCGGTTTGGTCGAGGAGACGCGCCGGTTGTTGACCGCGGGGCTGGGGGAGAATCGAACGGCGATGCAGGCGCTCGGGTACCGGCAGGTCATCGAGCATGTCCGCGGCGAGCGGGGTCTGGCCGAGACAATCGCCTTGGTCAAGTTGAAGACATGGCAGTTCGCCCGGCGCCAGGTGACGTGGTTTCGCCACCAGACACGGACGCGCTGGATCGACTTGGAAACGCCGGACGAAGCCATGAGCCGCGTGCTTCACGCGACTGGTTCGGCCTTCGGTATGCCGGGTAGCGGCTGGGGTGTGGCCGGTTTTTTATGAAGTCAGCACGGAACGTCTGCCGCTTTACATCGAGCTGGGCCTGTCCCTGTACAAGCTTGGGGAGGAGGCTCGTGTGTCTCTTCCGGAGTTCTCGATGGAGGGCCGCAGACGCAAGGCCATGCGTCACTCGGTCACTCGCGCGGAACGTGAGGGATGCCGCTTTGCGGTCTGGGAGCCGGAGCAGGTCCGCGCCCGGCTGGCCGAGTTGAAACAGGTTTCGGAGGCCTGGCTGGCGGGAAAGCAGACGCGCGAGAAGGGCTTCTCGCTCGGGTGGTTCAAGGCGGATTACGTCGCGCGGTTCCCTGCAGCGGTGGTCGATCAGGGCGGCCGGGTGTTGGCTTTCGCCACGGTCTGAAGGAGCGGGGGGCGGAACGAGCTGTCGGTGGACCTTATGCGGCAGGTACCTGACGCACCTGATGGAGTGATGGATTTTCTCTTCGTGTGCCTGATGCTCCAGGGCAAGGCTGAGGGCTTCCGGTGGTTCAACCTGGGCATAGCACCATTCTCGGGCATTACGGAAAACGCTTTGGCACCGCTGTGGAACCGGTTCGTCGGGCTCTTGTTCCGGCAAGGGGAACACTTCTACAACTTCCGCGGGCTGCGCGCCTACAAGGAGAAGTTCGAGCCGCATTGGGAGGCCAAATACCTGGCGAGCCCCGGCGGCCTGATTCTGCCGCAGGTTCTCGCCCAAGTGGCCGCTCTGATTTCCGGCGGCCTGACGGGACTCGTCCGAAAATGACCGTGAAGCCTCAGTCCCCGCATACAGTGTCGTCGAACATGCAACTTCTCGATACCGCTCCGTCTTCCAGGTTGGTCCGGAGTGTCCTCATAAGGTGGCGTATCGTCGTGCTGGTGGTCGCCTCAACCTGCCTGTTTCACTGGTCAACGCTAGTCGGCTTCGTCCACGGGCGGCCCCTTGGAACGATCGGTGCAGACGCCGCGCTTGGCGGCGGCCAGGAACTCGAGCAACGCGCGCGCGACGGGGCTGGTGTGTTCGCGGCGCGCGGCTTCGAGCGCGCGTCGGAGCGGCAGTCCACCGCGAAACAGCTTGTGATAGAGCCGCCGCAGATCGAGCCGTTCGTCCGACGAGAGCCCGGCGCGCCGCAGGCCGACCGAGTTCAAGCCGCAAATCCGATTGACGCCCCGGGCCATTGTGTAAGGCGGCAAGTCCTTGCTGATCGCCGATCCGCCCTGCATCATCGCGAGCGTGCCCAGCCGCGTGAACTGGTGCACAAGGCAGTTGCCCGAGATCACGACCCGATCCTCGACCGTGACGTGCCCGCCCAAGAGCGCGCCGTTGGCGAGTATCACCCGGTTCCCCAGGTGGCAATTGTGCGCGACATGCGAGCAGGCCATCAGCAGGTTGTGTGACCCGAGCGTGGTGTCTTCGTCCAAATCGGTCGAACAGTTGACCGTGACGCACTCGCGGAACGTGTTGTGATCGCCAATCCGCAATCGGCTCGGCGCGCCCCGGTACTTGAGATCCTGCGGGGTGTTCCCGATGACGCACCCGGCATGAAAGCGGTTATGCTCGCCGATCGTCGTCTGGCCCGTCAGGTACACATGCGGCCCCACGACACAATGCGGCCCCAACACCACGCCCTCGTCAATCACCGCGTAAGGCCCGACACTCACGGTCGGGTCAACGTGCGCCTTCGGGTGTATGATCGCTGTCGCGTGTCTCATCGCGCCGGACCTTTAGCACCCCCGCCGCCGGAATTGAATCTCAAATGTGTTCCGTCCCAGGATCCAGCGCCAGTTCATGCAGCCGATAAGGTCGGAGTGGGGACGGCCCGTCCCCCCGCCACCTCAAGTGAGGGCGGCGTTTGTCGGCGACGGGGCCGTCGCCGCTCCACTTCATGAATTGGGCCTGCACGATCCGGGATTGCGGGGCGCACAGGGTTGATGTTCCATGCCGCGATGACACAGACAGAAGCTCTTGCACTCTTCCGCCAAGCCGGCGCGCTGCTCGAAGGGCATTTCGTCCTGCGCAGCGGTCTGCACAGCCGCCAGTACTTTCAGTGCGCCCTGGCCTTGCAGGATATGCCGACCGTCGAACGGTTCGGCCGGGCCCTCGCGGATCAGGTCCGCGCATCCCAGCCCGCCACCGTGATCGCCCCTGCCCTCGGCGGACTAGTCATCGGCCAGGAAGTGGCCCGCCAACTGCGGGTCCGGTTCATTTTCACCGAGAAAGAGGAGGGCAAACTGGCCCTGCGGCGCGGGTTCAAGATCGCCCCGGACGAGAGAGTGCTGGTGGTCGAGGACGTGGTGACCAAAGGCGGGCGCGTCCAGGAGACCATCGACATCGTGCGGGCCCACAAGGGCCAGGTGGTCGGTGTCGCGATGCTCGTCGACCGCTCGAACGGGACCGTCGATCTGGGTGTGCCGACCTATTCCCTGCTGCGCCTCACAGTCGAAACATTCGAGCCCGACAAACTCCCGCCCGACCTGGCGGCGCTGCCGGTGGTCAAGCCCGGAAGCCGGTGAGAGCCTGTCTGGGGCCTCGAGGCCTCACGACCGCGGCTTCGGCATCACAGGTTCATGCCCGCATAGGAAGGTCCAATGGAGCGGATGTCACCCCTTCCTTTCCGCGACCAGTTCACCAACCATTGGCACGCGCCCTCTTGACGCACGCGAAGACCGCAAACCCAAACAGTCCGAGCGCCAGGGAAGACGGCTCCGGAACGATGATTCCCTCCCGGAACCAGAAGTCCAGACTGGCGTCCGGTCTGCCCATCGCGATCCCTGTGCCACCAGGGTAGTTGAAAACGTCCTCCATACCGGTCACAGCCCAAGTGTCGCCTGCAGTGATTCGGAACTCGAAATAGTACATCACCTGAGGCGTCACGGAGGTCTCTGGTGCGAACAGAAAGTCCGCTGTTCCTGCGAAGCCGTCAGCCATCTCAAAGGGCAGACTGGTGCCCAGAATCGGTCCGGTGATCGAGTCCGAGCGCAGGTCGACCTGCATGATCGCACCCGTGCTGTTCCCGGGAAAGACGTCGCCGACCTTCAGCCGGATGAAACCGACCGCTGACAGGGACGGCGTGAACGACTGCCCATAACCCGTTGGGCCCCCAGGCCAAAGCATGCCGCCGCCCGTGAGCGGCCAGTCATCATCGGTCGAGGACTGTTGATCGTAAACAAACACGCCTTGGCCCGCGGCTCCACATGCGAAAAGCCAAGGCACCAGTAGAAGCAAGAAGGCACGTCTCATAGGTTGTTAAGGAAGCAGGGCAGGCTATCAGGCGCAAACGTGACTTGCTCGAAATGACCCGAGTAGCCGGTCGGATATGGATGCACGCTCACCACCGGCCCGCCATCCCACCGCACGATGTACAAGGCAGCCGACTGCATGTGCTCCCGCGGGCTTGGTGAGTCGCGTCTCCGCCGCCGGCTAAGGGTGATCACAGCCAAACCAATCCAGCACAAGGGCTCCTGTCGACGGCTCCGCTGGGATGCATTACCGCCCTGAACCAGCAGTCCACGCTGACGTCTGGCCGGCCCATCGCGATCCATGTACCACCTGCAATTGTAGACTCCTCTCCTGAATATCGAAGTACCAGGTGTCGCCTGAGACGATTCGGGGCTCAAAATAGTACATCACGTGCGGCACTACAGAAACCTCAGGTGCAAACAGAAAATCCGCCGCTCCGACAAAGCCTTCGGGCATTTCCACGACCAGGCTCGTCCCCACAATCGGCCCTGTGATCGAGTCCGAAACGCAGGTTCATCATCATACTCGCGCCAGTCGTGAGAGCTTCCCGGCCGACCGTCCCTAAACGCCATGCGGATGAAGCCGACTGCCGACAAGGACGGCGTAAACGACTGCCCATAGCCCGGCGGTTGGTCTGGCGTAAGTACTCCTCCATAGACGAATGCCGGCTCGGCAATCGAGGACTGTTGATCGTAAACAAACACGCCTTGGCCCGCGGCCCTCATACGAAAAGCCAAGGCACCAGTAAAAGCAAGAAGGCACGTCTCATAGTTTGTTAAGGAAGAGGCAGGCTGACGGGCGCGAATGTGACTTGCTCGAAGTGGCCTGAAAAGCCGCTCGGATACGGGATCAACACGCTCACCGCTGGCCCGCCGTCCCACCGCACGACATACAAAGCAGCCGGCTGCATGTGCTCCCCCGCCTGCGTAATCAGCAACTGGCCCACGTAGTCGGCGAAGTAAGCTCTCGGGATCTTCAAGATGGCGCCGCCTAAATCCTCGTAGGCTGTGCAGTAAAGGTCCTGATCAGGCGGGATCAGATCGAAATCCTCAGGGTAAATCCCCAGGGGATACGGTGTCGCTGTGCCGCTCGTGTCGATGGCATAGATGACTCCGTCGTACTCGTCGCCGGTGAGGACCTTTCCCGCCCACCCTCCCCACACCGGATCGTTCGGCAAGACCGCCACGCCTTCCAAATGGCCGGTTTCAATCGACGTAATGACCGTTGGTGTTCCAGCCGAGTTTAACCGCCAGACCTGCCGCAGTCCCCCCTGCTCATAGGGCCGTCCGGTGACCGCGATCAGGTCTCCGCCGAAAACCCCGGTTTGATCGAATGTGAGACCTCCACGGAAGATCTCGTCCGTCGGTGGGGGCAGATTCGCCCAGTTCAACGTCACACCCGTCCCGTCGGCCGACACCCGGCCGATCTGGCCCTCCAAACCAGTCCCGAAGTACAGTTGGCCTTGCTGCCAGCCGCTGGCCGTCTGCCTGACAGTCGCGACCTTGACTTCCTCAAGCAGATTGGACACCAACGACCAAGGCGTCACTTGGCCGTTGCTGGCTATTCGCGCGAAGTTCCGCGGGTTGCCGCTCGTGGCAGCGTTGTGCGACACGATCAGCGAGTTGAGCGGCCCGTGGTAATCAATGCCCACCGGCCCGTCGAGTTCCGCGACTGCCACGAACGCGTTGCATTGAATGGTCACCGTGGCTTCGCAATAAGCCGGATCGATCAGGTACTCGCCCGTCAACTCCAGCGTCAGCGTCACCGTCTCGTCAAACTCTGCCAAGTCGTCGTACAACGCCTCGACGGAAATGAGCGCGCTCTCCTCTCCGACAGGGATCGTGATGCTTCCCGGCAGCTCGGTGTAGTCAACCCCATTCGTGGCGGTGCCGTTGATGCTGTACGCCACCGCCAGGGCCTGGTTGGTCGGCCCAGTGCGAAACACCATGAACTGGCCGAGGTCCCCCGGAGGATCGCCGTTTGGCCCGGGCTCGCTTGCGTCCGCCACCGCCGAGATCGAGACGATCGTTTCCCCTTTCAGCGCACGGAAGAAACGGACCGGCTCTCCGGTCTCAGTCAAGTTCACCGCCGTCTGGTCGGCCTGCCCGATCACGATGGCCTCCGGCTTCCAGCGCGGAGTGCCCAGGTCGGTCGTGCTGAACACTTCATACGGAGCATCCTCTACCGTCCCATGCAGAATGAGAGAAACAGTACCCTCACTTGCCGCCGTGATTTCCAGCCACAAATCCCCAGGTCCGTAACTCAAGGGCCCGCCAATCGTCTGAGCCGGTTCTTGCTCTGCCGCAAGAGCTTGGGCGCGGGCCTCAGCTTCAGCCTTCCGCTGGTCATAGTCCACCGTCCGGTCATCGTACACGAACCGGTCCGCTTCGATCCAGTAGACCGGCAAATCTGGAAACGGATTCGCCGGGAAGGGCGGCCATGTGGGATACTGGAACAGGAATGCGGCGGCGAATCCCGCACGGGCACCGAACGCACGACTCGATTTGACACACCCCGTGCATTCCCATGGTTCACAATTAGCATATCCACTGCCATTTCCAGATCGCATTTCAATCGCGAATGGCAATCACGCAGTTGCGAAACTCGCATTGGGGCCAAGGACGGAGAGTCTAACCCGCATAGCAATCATCCTGCGAGGTCTGACCGCCCTGGGCACCGATGGGGTGTGAAATATGCGGGTTAGCAGGCGTGACAGCCCCCGCGGGAGCGATAGATTCAGGCAGTCAGTCAGGTGAGGCCGCACTGCCTGCTCGAAGGTCAGTGCCATCGCCCGCTTCATCGTCCGGCTGGCGGTTGCTCGTCGCCCGGTTTGGGGAAGCGGCCCGGAAACAAAGGCCTCGGCAGGAATACGGCACGAAGATTTCTTTCCCGACAGCGCGGGCATCGGACCCGGGCAGAGCCGCGCAACCGGTGGTCAAGCCCGGAAGCCGGTGAGAGCCTGTCTGGGGCCTCGAGGCCTCACGACCGCGGCTTGCGGGCCAGCGTGTGAGTGGCGTGCCCGTAGAACACCTCGGCGCACTCCATCATCGTTTCGGACAGCGTCGGATGCGGGTGCACGGCCAGGGCGAGGTCGCGCGCGGTGGCGCCCATCTCGATCGCCAGAACGCCCTCGGCAATCAGTTCCCCGGCGCCGTGCCCCACGATCCCCACGCCCAGCACCCGTTCGGTCTCCGGATCGATGATCAGCTTGGTCATGCCATCGGGCCGGTCGAATGTCAGGGCTCGGCCCGAGGCCGCCCAGGGGAACTTGGCCACCTCGACGGGGATGCCTTTCTGTTGCGCCTCGGCCTCGGTCAAGCCGCACCACGCCAACTCGGGATCGGTGAACACCACGGCCGGAATCACAAACTCGGGCATCGTCTCGCTCTCGCCCAGGATCGCCTCGACGGCAATGCGCGCCTCGCGTGAGGCCTTGTGCGCCAGCAAGACCCCGCCGGCGATGTCCCCAATCGCGTAGATCGCCGAATCTTCAGTCTTCTGATTTTCATCGACGACAATGAATCCCTTCTCGTCGCACGTCGCCTTGGTGTTCTCGAGTCCGAGATCGTCGCCGTTGGGGACCCGTCCGACCGCCACAAGCACACGATCGTAGAACTCTTCGAGTTGCTGGCCCTGGTACTCGATCGCCACTTTGATCTGGGCCCCTTTGGTCGCCATGCTCGACACCTTGGCCTTGACCCGAATCTCCTTGAAGTTCTGCCGGGCGCGCGCCGCCACCGGTCGCGCCAAGTCGGGATCGGCCCCTGTGAGAATCGCGTCGAGCGCCTCGACAACGATCACCTCGCTGCCGAGCGCGGCGTACACCGTGCCCAGTTCCATCCCGATGTACCCGCCGCCGATCACCAGCAGACGCGCCGGGACCTCTTCGACTTCCAGGGCGTCGGTCGACGTCATGATGCGCGGATTCCCCAAATCGAACACCTTGGGCATGGCCGGCTGCGAGCCGGTGGCGACAATGGCGTTCTGGAACTGCACGAATTGCTGTCCCTTCTCGGTCTCGACGCGCAGGGTGTTCGAGTCTTCGAAATAGCCCCGGCCCTCGAGCACACGCACGCCACGTTTCTGTGCCAACTGGCTCACACCATTGCCCAGACGCTGCAAGATCGATTCCTTCCAGGCGCGCAGCTTGCCCAGATCGAGCTGCGGCGGGGCAAACGTCATGCCGCGATGCGCCGATTCGCGGGTCAGGCTGATCGTGTGCGCTGCATGCAGCAGGGCCTTCGACGGGATGCAGCCGCAGTTGAGGCAGACGCCGCCCAACCGGTGCTCGCGCTCGACCAGCACGACCTGCTTGCCGCGGTCGGCCGCGTAAAACGCCGCCGTGTACCCCCCCGGCCCGGCGCCGACAACGACCAGCTCAGTTTGAATACGCTCCATGACAGGCTCCTCTTCCTTCTCGCTTGCGGGCTAAAGTTTGACCGCGTCCTCACCCATCCCCTCGATCGTCTGGACCAGATCGACCATGAACCGCGCGGCGTTGCCGCCGTCAATGACCCGGTGATCGTACGACACCGCCAGCGGCACCAGCGTCCGCGGCTCGACGTGATCCTTGATCCAGACCGGCTTGACCGCCCCCCGTCCGATTCCGAGGATGGCCACCTCGGGCAGGTTGATGATCGGCGTGAAGTGCGCCCCGCCAATCCCGCCCTGGTTGGACAACGTGAACGTGCCGCCCTTC
The DNA here is from genome assembly GCA_040766265.1 of Verrucomicrobiota bacterium. Lineage (GTDB taxonomy): Bacteria > Verrucomicrobiota > Verrucomicrobiia > Limisphaerales > J093 > MWFF01. Next base: position 20,935 of record JAXGQW010000011.1, on the reverse strand, counting down.
AGATCGTCCAGAGTCACTTTGCGCTCGCGCGCCTTCATGGCCACAGTCTCGAGATCGCGCGAGAGTTCGACCAGCGTCTTCTTGTCCGCATCCCGGATCACGGGAACAAGCAGGCCGGCGTCGGTATCGACCGCGATGCCGATATGATAGTACGATTTGAACACCAGGTTCTCGCCAGTCGCATCGAGGCTGGCATTGAAAATCGGGTGGCGCGTCAGCACCGCGGCCAGCGCCTTGAGTATGAACCCGGTCAGGGTCAGCTTCGTGCCCCTCTCCTCGTAAGCGGCCAGATGCTGCTTTCTCAGGGCCAGCAACCGCGTCACATCCACCTCGTCGAATTGCGTCACGCGCGCGACGGCCGCCCAACTCTCCGCCATGCGACGGCTGATCGTCTGACGCAGCGGCGTCAGCAGCTTGGTGGTGACGGGGCCCCACTTCGAGAAATCGATCGGTTCGGCCGCCGGTTTTGACGGCTGAGCGGCGGCGGCAGCCGGTCGGGCGGCAAGCCTGATCAGCCGCTCGATGTAGGCGCGCAAATCCGCCATCACAATCCGCCCGCCTCTCTGGCTACCGCGGATTCGCGTCAGATCGATGCCCAATTCCTTGGCCAACCGCCGAATCGAGGGCGAGGCGGCGGGCGGCGCCGCCGGCTTGTCATCAGCGGAATCCTCCGGCGCACCGGGTTCTTGGGCACCCTCAGGTTCAGGCTCGACCGCCGCCGCCGGTCGCGGGGCGGCCTTGGCCGGAGCCGGCTCGGACCGGACGCCCGCGGCGGAAGCCACGGCGGCCGAGGCCACGCTTTTCGAAGCGCCTGGAGCCCCCTCGCCGCCGAGCGTGAGGATGCGCTGACCGACGCTGAGCTTGTCGCCGGGCTTGACGAAGACCTGCGCGACGGTGCCGCCCGCCGGCGATGGAATCGACGCGACGGCCTTTTCGTTTTCGAGTTCGAGCAGGGGTTGGTCTTTCGCGACTGTGTCGCCTTCCTTGACGAACACGGTCACGACCACGCCGGAATCGGCCCCTTCACCCAGCTTGGGCAACTTGATGTCCATAAACAGTCTTCAGAACAACGCCGCAGCATTGCGTCTCAGTGACAAATGGAAAGTAAAATCAACGCCCGCAGTCCAAACGCACCAGCACGCAGCCGCGCGCCGGCACGCGCGCCGCAAAGGCGTCGCGGAACCGTCCGAGATTCTCCTGGCGCCACAGGTCGCGCACGGGCTGCCGTCCCTTCACGCCGAGATCGGACCACCGGGCCGTCACAGTGGTCTCCATCTCCCCTTGATTGAAGAGGCCAACGGCTTTGTCGCCATCTTCGAGGTTCTTCACCATGAGGAACGTCTCCTCGCCGGCCGGGATCACACGGGCGCACTCGCCCAGCGGATCCTGATCGATCTCGATCACCTCGGGATTGCAGAGCACATTGACTGTGAACGCGTCCAGGTGGTTCATGTCGCCACTGAAAAACAGCGGCGCCGCCATCAGACACCAAAGCGACATGAACGCATACTGCTCGTTGGGCGTGAGCGGACACGGGATCGGCTCGCCCATCCCGCGCGCGTTGCCAATGAGTCCGATCTGGATGTAGTCCGGATCATTCCAGCTTCCGGGCTTCGAGTGGGCGCGGTACTCGGCGTTCTTGAGCGCCACCTCGAAGACGCGATCCAACTCGAATCCCAAATCGCCGGCCGTCCGCCAGCAATGCCCGCCAACCTCGGCGCCCCATTCCCAGACGTTCCCCATGCCGTACTGGCAGAGGTTGAAGACGATGTCGCGGTTTTGTTGCTTGAGCAGGTCGCCCATCAACTGGTAGGGCCGCTTGAGCGAGTCCAGGCTGTGATCCCCCTTGACCACGCCATCGTAGGAACACCAGTCGTACTTCAGAAAATCAAAACCCCACTCCGCAAACTGCCGCGCATCCTGCGCCTCGTGCTCGTGGCTGCCGGCAAACCCGGCGCAGGTCAGCGGCCCGGGTGACGTGTAAAGGCCCGCCTTGAGCCCTTTGCCGTGGATGTAATCGCTCAAGGCCTTCATGTCCGGGAAATGCTTGTTCGGCACAATGTTGCCCCGATCGTCCCGCAGCGGCCCGACCCGCAGCGGATCCCGGTTCTTGGACGCGTTCATCCAGCAATCGTCGATGTTCACATACTGGTACCCCACGTCGGCCATCCCGCTGCTGACCATCACATCAGCGGCCTGCCGCATCAGTTCGTCTGTGATCCGGTCGTAATGCGTGTACCAGTGGTTCCACCCCATCGGCGGCGTCAACGCCAGCGTGTCGCCGCATACAATCTTGAGCGTGCGCTTGTCGCGCCCGTGCGAGTTCGCCGCCCGCAGTGTCACCGTGTAGCTGCCGCGTTTGGGCGATGTGCCGCCGATGATCCCGCTCGACGCGTCCAATCGCAGCCCGTCAGGCAGCCCGTCGGCGGCAAACCGGATTGGGCGCTCCCCGGTGGTCGGAATCCGGTACAAAAACGGGTTCCCCGGACGACACCCGTAGACCCGCGGCCCGTTGATCCGAGGGGACGGCCCGGGCGCAGGCGTCAGAATCACCGCCGGTTCGGACGGCTGGGCCATGGTCTTGGGCGCCGCACCGGCAACCTGAAACCGCGCTTCAGCCCAATTCGCATGGTCAAATGCGATTCCGTCTCCCGCGTCCCCCACCATCAGGATCAAGGTCTGGATCCCCGTGACATCGAGGTCGACGGACTTCGCCGCGTCTCCCATCTTCACAGTGCCCGACTGCCACAGGGTGCGGCCGTCGCCCACAATCTTGAATGTCACCGAGGCCTTGGGGTCGCCCGTGGCGTCGTCGACCCCAACCGCCGCCTGGAACCGGCTGGACCCGCCCGCCAGGTTGATCCAGAGCGTGCTCTTGGCGTGGGTCCCGACGCCGTGCTCGAACTTCTGGCCGGCAATCGAGAGCGGCTGTTCGCGAATGCCGCGGTCGATCTGAGGGGTGCCATAGCCCTGACGCATCGGGGTGAGATCGAAGGTGTGCAACCAGACGGTCTCCGCGGCGAAGCCGCCGATACAAGCCGCCGTTGTGAGCCAGGAAAGGAAGAGATGTTTCATCGAGGTGCCTGTCGTTGTCGTTCTCTGCGCCAAGAACCGTAACCCTGTTGGAATCCGGATGGGCGCCAAACGTAGGCTGGGGGCGCCTTCGTCCACAAGCCCGAAAAGCAAGAACCCCTCATGAAGCCGTCTCGCCGTTGCTCGACACACCGGGCTGTCGAGGCCAATACTCGGCTCATGCGATTCCTTTTCCGCTCTGTGCGCCTGCTTGTGGCCGTCTGCATTTTGGGCGCGACGATTCCTGCTGCTCGATCGGGGCGGGCCGCCGTCTTGCCCGGGCTCGTCAACGTGCGCGACCATGGCGCCGTGGCGGACGGGCGCACCCTGGACACCGCGGCGCTCAACGCGGCGATCGTTGCATGCGCCGAGGCCGGAGGCGGCCAGGTGCATTTCCCTCCGGGCCGCTACCTGTCCGGCACGCTCCACTTGCGCAGCGGGGTCACCCTGCATCTGGATGCCGGCGCCCGATTGATCGGCACAACGAACCTGGCCGAGTACAGCCAACCGAACGTACCCGACGTCCTGCCCGAGGCCAGATGGGGCAAATGGCATCGGGCACTGATCCTGGCCGAGAACGTGGAAGACCTCGGCATCGGCGGATCCGGGATCATCGACGGCAACCGTGTATTTGACCCGACGGGCGAGGAACGGATGCGCGGACCGCATACGATTGTGCTGGTCAATTGCCGGCGGTTCACCCTGCGCGACGTGACCATCATTGATTCGGCCAACTATGCCCTGTTCGCCCAGGTGAGCGACTGCATGGATATTCGCCAGGTCACATTCATCGGCGGCTGGGACGGCGTCCATTGGCGCGGGGCGCCGCAGCGCTGGTGCCGCGACGTCCGAATCACCGGCTGCCGGTTCTACACGGGCGACGATGCCATTGCCGGACGGTACTGGGACAACACCGTCATTTCCGATTGCATCATCAACTCGTCCTGCAACGGGATTCGCCTGATCGGCCCTGCGACGGGCCTGATCGTCGATCGCTGTCTGTTTTACGGCCCGGGGGAGGAGCCTCATCGCACCAGCCGCGAACAGCGGCGCACGAACATGCTTTCAGGCATCATCCTGCAGCCCGGCGCCTGGGACGCCACCCAGGGTCCGCTCGATGATGTGCTGCTGTCGAACAATACGATGCGCAACGTGGCCTCTCCCGTGACGCTCTGGATCAAACGCGGCAATACCGTCGGGCGCGTCACTGTCGCCGGCCTGACCGCCACGGGCGTCTATCGCTCCGCGCTCTCGGTCGAAAGCTGGGCCGACACACCCATCACGAATGTCGTGCTCCGCAACCTGAGCGTCGAATGGGCCGGAGGGGGAACGGCGGCGCAAGCCAGGCAACCGGTGAGGGGGCCCGGGGTCGATGCCCGTCCGCTTCCCGCCTGGGGAATCTACGCGCGGCATGTCGAGACACTGACAGTCGAGGATGCGCGTCTGAGTCTCGCGGCGCCCGACTTGCGTCCGGTGATTTTCGCGGAGAAGGTGGGGCGTCTTGTGCTCGACCATGCGCGCTTCCCGCGTCTTGACGGCGTCGAGCAACCGGTTGCCACCGACGAGGTCAAGTCCCTCACCGTCGTTCCTCCGTGACCGTCCTGACCGCGAACGCGTCCGGAATCTCGGGGCTGTTCACCCGGATCGGGTTCGAGTAGAAGGTCGGCCATGACACACTGGATTCATGCGGGGATCGCTGTTCTACTTGTCGTGTCCACGCTCGGCACTCGAGCGGTCACTGTCTCCGGCGAGGAGTTGCTCGAAGCGCGCCGATGGGCTGCCGCTCGATTCCAAGGGCGCGCCCCTGCGCCAGCCCCGGACCCGGGAACGGGCTTGGCGGTCGACGCGTCCTCGACCAAGAACGCACGGGGAGGCCAGCGGCTGTCCTTCTTCACGACCGACCCGCCGTTTTCGTTTGTTTACGATGGGCGCCCCTCGGCCGAGACCATCGCGTCCTGGCAGCGCGCCCTGCGCTCCCGGGACCTCGATGACCAACGCACCGAGCACTCGCTCTCCTTCACCGATCCGAAGACCGGACTCGAACTGCGCTGCGTCGCCGTCGAGTATCGCGACTTCCCCACGATCGAGTGGACTCTGCATTTCAGGAACACGGGCACCGTCGACACGCCCATCCTCGAGCAGATTCAGCCCTTGGACGCGCAGATGGACCGTGGCGAGAGCGGCGAATTCCTCCTGCATCATGCCGTCGGCTCCCCTGCGGATGGCAACGATTACGGGCCGCGCGAGACGCTGCTCGCCCCGGGCACAACCTGCCGCATTGGCGCTGCCGGCGGGCGGCCCACCAACACCGACTGGTCGTACTTCAATCTGGAATGGCCGCCCGGGCGCGGCCTGATCGTGGTCGTCGGCTGGCCCGGCCAGTGGGTAGCCGAGTTCGCCCGGGACGCCGGACGCGGTCTGCGTCTGCGGGCCGGCCAGGAACTGACCCGCTTCAAACTGCTGCCGGGCGAGGAAATTCGGACACCTTTGATCGTGCTGCAATTCTGGCAGGGAGACTGGATCCGTGCGCAAAACGTCTGGCGGCGCTGGATGATGGCCCACTCGATGCCCAAGCCGGGCGGCAGGCTGCCGCCGCCGCAACTGGTCGCATCGAGTTCGCGCCAGTTCGACGAGATGATCCGGGCCAACGAGACAAACCAAATCCAGTTCCTCGACCGCTATCTCGAAGAGGGATTGAAGCTCGACTATTGGTGGATGGACGCCGGCTGGTATATCCATCACGGAGGCGGCTGGCCGCGTGTGGGCACCTGGCTGGTAGACACGAACCGCTTTCCGCGGGGGCTCCGGGCCGTGTCGGATCATGCGCATCGAAAGGGCGTCAAGATCCTCGTCTGGTTCGAGCCGGAGCGCGTCACGGCCGGCACCTGGCTGACGGAGAACCATCCCGAGTGGGTCTTGGGCGGCGCCCAGGGCGGTCTGTTGAATCTCGGCGACGCCTCCGCGCGCCAATGGTTGATCGAGCATGTGGACCGACTCCTGACGGAGCAGGGAATCGACCTCTACCGCCAGGATTTCAACATGGATCCCCTGCCCTTCTGGCGAAAGAACGACGCCCCCGACCGCCAGGGCATCACCGAGATCAAACATGTCACCGGCTACCTGGACTACTGGGACGAACTGCGCCGTCGGCATCCGAACCTCCTGATCGACTCATGCGCCTCGGGCGGACGGCGCAACGATCTCGAGACGATGCGTCGCGCGGTGCCGCTGTGGCGCAGCGACTACGCGTACGAGGCCATCGGCCACCAGTGCATGACCTACGGCATCTCGCTCTGGCTGCCCTTTCACGGCACAGGCACCGTGGCCACGCGCAATGCGCCTTACTACGGCAGCGGCGTCACCCCCGTCGAACCCTACGCCTTCTGGAGCAACGTCACCCCGAGCCTGGGCTGCGGCTTCGACATGCGCGAGCCACTCGATTACGCCGCCCTGCGCCGCCTTGTCGGCCAATGGCGACGCATCGCGCCCGATTTCTCCGGCGATTTCTACCCCCTCACCCCGTGGTCCAGGGATGACGCGACCTGGATGGCCTGGCAATTCCATCGGCCCGAAGCCGGACGCGGCCTCGTGCAGGTCTTCCGGCGCCACAACAGCCATTACGAGTCGGCCCGCTTCCCACTCCGCGGCCTGAAAGCCGAAATGCGCTATCGCGTCGAGAACGTCGATCCCGGCGCCGCCACGGACATGACCGGACGCGAACTCGTCGAGGGGGGTCTGCCGGTCTCGATCGCCGAGAAACCCGGCGCCGCCGTTCTCACGTACACCGAGATTCAGTAGCCAATTGACCCGGGAACAAGTCCCTCTCAGAATCCTGTGGCCATGAACGCGTCTCTCCGTCCCGCCAGGCTGCTTGCGCAGTTGGCCGTCATTGTCGCCTTGAGTCGATGCGGAGCCGCCCAATCGACATCCCGTGCCGCCCCCGAGCCCCAAACCGCGGGTGACAAGGCGCTGGCGGCCAGTCCCGGGCCGGTCTCGATCGACGGCCGGCTGAGCGAGCCCCAGTGGGACGGCGCCGAAGCGATCCGGTCCTTCTCCTTCCCCTGGTCATCCCGGCCCGCACCGGCGACCGAGTTTCGGGCTTGGGCGGACGCAGACCACCTCTATTTCGTTTTCACGGCGGAGGACGACGATCTGGTGGTCGAGACGCGGTTTGACGGCGAATCGACGCTCGATCGCGAGGATCGGGTCGAGATTTTCTTCGCCCGCGACGAGGCGCTAGCCCGCTACTACTATTGCATCGAGATCGATCCCCTGGGGCGTGTGCACGATTATGCCGCCCAACACTACCGTCAGTTCGACAGCTCCTGGAATTGCCCCGGTCTGCGCGCGGCGGGCGCGCGCGGCTCGCGCGGCTACACGGTCGAAGCCGCGGTTCCCTTTGCCACGCTCAGCGACTTGATGGGTCGTGCAGCGGGGCCGGGCGCGGCACTGCGCGTCGGTCTGTTCCGCGCCGAGTTCCGCCGCGGCGCCTTGGGCGATGCGCCGGACAACTGGATCAGTTGGGTGCGGCCCGCGACAACCGAACCGGATTTCCATGTGCCATCGGCGTTTCGGGAGTGGCGCATCCCGGCCTCCGGCGACGAAGCCACACCCGCCTTTCGCACCCGCGGCATCGTGCTCGTGCCCGACGACCTGTCGCTGGCCGACTGGCCCGATCGGGCGGCAAAGGCCGGCCTGACCACCGTCGCGTTGCACCACGGAACTTCCCCGGGTGCGGTGGCCGCGTTCATTGGCTCGCCGCCCGGACGCGCCTTTCTCGATCGCTGCGCGCAGCTTGGCCTCGAGGTTGAATACGAACTGCACGCGATGAACGAACTGCTGCCACGCAGCCTCTTCGCCGCGGAGCCGCTCCTTTTCCGCATGAACGAGCAGGGCGAACGCACCGCCGACGCCAACCTCTGCGTGCATTCGGCGCGCGCGCTCGAAATCGTGTCCACCAACGCCCTCCGTCTGGCGCGCCAGTTGCGCCCCACCACCGGCCGGTACTTCTTCTGGGGCGACGACGGTTTGCCGTGGTGCCGGTGTCCGCGCTGCCGCGAGTTCACGGAATCGGACCAGGCGCTCATCCTCGAAAACCACCTGGTGCGGGCGCTGCGGCAAATCGATCCCGCGGCTCGACTGGCGCACCTGGCCTACCACAACACGCTGGCCGCTCCCCGCCAAGTCAAACCCGAACCGGGCGTCTTCCTCGAATTCGCCCCAATCCACCGCAGCTATGACAAGCCGTATCACGAGCAGACCGGGCCGGACGTCCGCGACGCGCTGGCGGCACTCGAGGCGAATCTGCGGGTGTTTCCGACGCACAGCGCGCAGGTCCTCGAGTACTGGCTGGACGTCTCCCGGTTCTCGGGATGGAAACGCCCGGCGGTCGAGTTGCCCTGGCGCCGCGACGTGATCGAGGCGGACGCCGCCACCTATGCGCGCCTGGGGATCCGGCACGTCACGACGTTCGCGGTCTGGATCGACGCCGATTATGTCCGGCGTTTTGGCGAGCCGGCGGCCCTGGCCGAGTACGGCGCAGCCCTGCGCACCCGCTAGCCCGCATATTTCACACCCCGATGATGCACAGGGCGCTGAGACTTCGCGAGAGGACTGCTATGCGGGCTAGAGAAGCAAAACCGCGCCAGGTTCGAGAGATAGAGAACTGCGACACACTGTTTTCATGGCAGACCACCCGCAGGACCGACAGAATGCTCCCTGTTCCGAATGGCGCTTAGATAAGGCCCTTACATTCCGGGTTGGTTTTTGCGGTAGCGGCTACGATGGGGGATTTCTTTGAACTGACGCCGCGGTTTGTTCAGGAGCGGATAGGGCTTGGGGCGACGCTTGACCGCGCGCGGTTCGCAACGGCCCGGACGCTCCGGGACCTGATCCTCGGCGATCACCGCCAGCAAGTCGGCGACTAACTCGCGTTGCGCTTTCTGCGAGCGCGCCTGCAGCAGGGCTTGGCTGTATTCGAGGGTGGCGTCGACCGTCCCCTTGAAACTGATTTGCTCCACGGGCACGTCGTAGAGTGCGGCGGCCTCGACCATCAGCGCCCGGAGGAGGTTATAGGCGATGAAGTACATCTCTAACTCCTTGTGTAACATCCGAGGGGTCAGGCAATGGAGTCGTTCCATTCCCAGGGTGGTCTTGAGGTGCCGGAACCACAACTCGATCCGCCAACGCCGGGCGTAGAGGCGGGCCAACTCGGTGGCGGGATAGGCCTGAGGATCGGTCAAGGTCGTTACCAGGGTAATCGCCTCGGGGCGGAAACCGGGCACGGCGAGCTGGAAGCGCAGGACCCGGACCGAGAGTTCCTCGGGCACCCGCTTCCAAAGGGTGTTGGGCAGATAGCGGGGTTTGACCTGCGGCTTGCGCCAGGTGAAGCGCCGGTCCTTTGGACCCAGGCGTCGACCTCGCCGCAGATCGGAGGCCCGACGTTGGTGGAGGCGAAAGAGACTCTGGACCTTGCGTCCCAAGAGCAAAGCGATCAGGACATAGCAGCAGAAGCCTCGGTCACCGAGGGCCAAGTCGTTGGGTTTGAATAGGTCCAGGAGCTTACGCGCCAAGGCCAGTTCATGCTGGTGCTTGTTGCCTTTGGCGTAATCCAGGAGCACGCCACTGGCAAGACTGAACACGCCGACCAGCTTGAGGAGCGGGAAGCCGCAGCCCGGCTTCTGGGAACGGGATTGCGGGTACACGCGCTGGTTCTTGAGCGTGTCGGGGGCGGTGACGGTGGTGCCGTCGATGACCTTGGGATGAAGGCCGAACCAAGTTTGGCGGGCCTGAGGCAGGAGTTGTTCGGCGCGCGCGGCGAGGGCATGGCGCAGGCGGCTGAGGGTGTCCAGCGGCAGGCGCAAGCGGGCTTGGCAGTAGGCGCTGGTGCCCGGATCGACGGGGCCGAGGCCGTGGAGTTTGAAGAAGGCGCGGGTGTGGCGGACGACTTTGCGACAGGGGCAGCCGGGGTGGAGGACTTGGTAGAGGAAGCCCCAGAAGGTGCGGCGACGCGAGAAGACCCGCTGGCGGCTGTTGGGGCCTTCGTCGGCCGGGGCCAGCAGTCCGGGGGGCAGAAAGCGGCCGAAGAGATGTTCGAGCTGGAAGAGGCGGGTTGGGCGCGCCTGCTGGCGGCGGCGGCGACAGGGGGCGAAGCGGGCCCGGAGCTGAGGAAAGAAAGGCGTATGCATATACAAGTATACATACTTGTCAACGCTTGACGTCCAGCTTAAACTGGCGCTCATGAAAACATCCCGTGCCTCCCTTCCCCTATCTGCCCGCTATCGGGAACTGCGGCGAAGCCTCGCCCGCCTGGGGTACATCAGCCAAGGCTCGGTCCTGGATCGCACCACCCTCTCTCCACCCCGTAGCGGTTATCAGTGGACGCGCAAAGTCGGTCAAAAGACAATCACCGTCGCTTTGAGTCGCGACCAGTACCAAGCGCTGAAGCAGGCGGTGGACAACGCCCGCACCCTCTGGAAGACCGTCGCCGAGATGGAGCGCGTCTCCCGCCAGGTACTTTTTGAGACGCTCCCCGATACCCGCCGTCGCAAGCGCCTTTCCAAGAAAGCTTTAGGCCTTATCTAAGCGCCATTCCTCCCTGTTCCCTTTCTGGGCGCGGTTTTGCCAGAGCCCGGATGTCAGACTCCGCGAAGCTTTGTGAAACATCCGTATAGCGCGCACTTCTCACCAGCTTCTGAAGAACGCGGAGCCGATGGCATCGGAAGGCGCACTCATGCGCGCCAGCCCGGTGTCACCGTGAGACTGGCAGCGCCGGCAGCGGACCTCCGGAACACGACATTTCGAGGTCCGCCGCCCGCCCCAACACACTGAGGGGCGAGTTTTGAACGCGAGGACCGTCCCGCGACCCGGATGGAATCTGAGGGCTACGCCTGCTGTTCTTCCTTGGCCTTCTTGGCCTCGGCGATGACTTTCTGCTCCATCTCCTTGGGCATCTCCTCGTAGTGGTCGAAATCCTCGGTGTGGGCGGCGCGTCCGCCGGTGAGGGAGCGCAGGACGGTCGAATACTGGTAGAGTTCCATGGCGGGCACGGTGGCCTTGATGACCTGGAATCCGCCGGCGGTGTCCATGCCCAGAATCTTGCCGCGCCGGCTCGAGAGGTCGCCGATCACGTTGCCCATGGCGTCGTCGGGGACGCGGATTTCGACGACATGGATGGGTTCGAGCAGGCAGGGGCGTCCGGCCATGAAGGCTTCGCGGAACGCTTCTTTGCCGGCGATCTGGAAGGCGATGTCCTTCGAGTCCACCGGATGCATCTTGCCGTCGTAGAAATCGATCTTGAGATCGACTACGCGATAGCCGGCGAGAATGCCCTCGGTGCAGGCGGCATTGACTCCCTTCTCGACCGACGGGACGAAGACGCGGTCGACGTTCTGGCCGACGAGGCTCTGGGTGAACTCGACGCCCGTGCCGCGCGGTTTGGGCTCGATGCGCATCCAGACCTCGGCGAACTGCCCGGCGCCGCCCGTCTGTTTCTTGTGTCGATACTTGGAATCCGCCTTGGCCTTGATGGTCTCGCGGAAGCGGATGCGGGGGGCGACGAGGTCGAAATCGACCTTGTAGCGGGAGCGGAGCCGCTCGGAGATCACTTGCAGATGCAGTTCGCCCTGGCCGGACAGGACCGTCTGGTGCAGCTCGGAATCGACGGCGTACACGAACGTCGGATCCTCCTCGTGCAGCGCGGCCAGGCCCTGGGCGATCTTGTCTTCCTCGCCCTTGGATTTGAGTTTGAGAGCGGCGTGGATGTTGGGCTTGGGGAAGGCCGCCTTGGGGAGCCGGACGTTGGTGCCCGGCGCGCAGAGCGTGTCGCCGGTGTGGGTGTTCTTGAGCTTCACCACGGCGCCGAGGTCGCCGGCATTGAGGCTGTTGACGTTCTGGCGATTCTTGCCATTGAGCACGAGGATCTGGCCGATCCGCTCGCTCGTGTTGCGGTTGGCATTGAGCATTTCGCTCCCGAACCGCACCGTGCCGGATTGGACGCGGAAGATGGAGACTTCGCCGATGTGCTCTTCGTTGAGCGTCTTGAAGACATAGAGCACGGGCGCAGGATCGGTGAGCTTGACCTGAACCGGCTGATCGTTGGCATCGACCGCCTCGAGTTGAGGGTGATCGAGAGGCGACGCCCCGTACTTGGCGATGAAATCCATGAGGCGCGCGACGCCGACGTTGGTTTCCCCGGACGTGGCGAACACGGGGATGACCTCGCCCTTTTGGATTGCGGCGTGCAGGCCGGCGCGCAACTCGTCTTCCGAGAGGCCGCCTTGTTCGAAGAACTTCTCGAGGAGCTTGTCATCGGCCTCGGCGATGTGCTCGATCAACTCCTGGTGGAGGGCTTTGGCCTTTTCGGCCCACTCGCCGGCGGCGGCGGCCTCGGTCTGTTTGCCGGTGCCGTCGGTGGTGTAGGTGGTGATCACGCTGCGCATCACGTCAAGCACCTGGTTGAAACCGGGGCCGGGATTCACGGGCAGGGTGATTGGGAACACCTTGGATCCGTAGCGCTCGCGCAGTTGCGAAAGGACGCCGTCGAAACTGGTGTGTTCCTTGTCGAGCATGTTGACGACCAGCATCTTGGGGAGGCCGAATTCGGTCGCGTACTGCCAGACCGCATTGGTGCCCAGGGCAACGCCATCGATCGGGTGGACGACCACAACGGCGAAATCGGCGATCCGCAGCGCGGCCATGGCCTCGCTGATGAAATCCATGTAACCTGGAGTGTCGATGATGTTGAATTTCTTCCCGAGCCAGTCGGTATGGAGCAGGGTGGCGTGGATGGAGATTCTCCGCTTTTGTTCACTCTCCTGATAATCGGACACGGTGGTGCCGTTGGCGATGCTGCCGAGGCGTCCGATCAACCCGCTGCATGCCAGCATGGCCTCGCCGAGCATGGTCTTGCCACACGTCGCGTGGCCGCCGATGACGAAACTGCGAATGTCCGCTGATGCGTACTCTTTCATAGGCACTTGAGCGCTTCGAATCTGGATCCGTCTTCTCTAAAAGCCGCTTTTGTACGGGAAATCCTGTCGTCTGCCAGCAAAACTTCGCGATTTTTCAGGTTGAACTCAGGCGCCGAGTTCCTACGATGCGTGCCTTTGTCGCGCCCCCGAGCGGGACGCCACGCAGCCGAATACCCATGAACAGCTACAATATCGCCGTGATCGGCGGAGACGGCACAGGCCCGGAGGTTGTCCGGGAAGCCATCAAGGTCCTCGATGCCGCCGCCCGCAAGTTCTCGATCCGCCTCGACTACACCCATTTCGACTTCGGCGGAGACCGATACCTCCGCACCCAAGAAGTTCTCCCCGACAGCGCCGTCGCCGAGCTGCGCCAGTTCCCCGCCATTCTTCTGGGCGCCATCGGCCATCCCGGCGTCAAGCCCGGCATCCTCGAAAAAGGCATCCTCCTGCGTTTGCGTTTCGAGCTCGAGCAATATATCAACCTCCGCCCGGTAAAGCTCTACGACCAGCGCTTCTGCCCGCTGCGCGACAAGGGGCCGCGGGACATCGATTTCGTCGTGGTGCGCGAGAACAACGAAGGCCTCTACACCGGGGTGGGCGGCTTCGTCTTCAAAGGCACGCCGAACGAAGTGGCGGTGCAGGAAAGCGTCAATACGCGGCGCGGCATCGAGCGCTGCCTTCGCTTCGCATTCGATCTTGCGCGCAAGCGGCGCGGGGGCGTGCCTTGGCCGGGGCTCAAACCGGACGATGTTGCGGCGGGCAGGAAGGCCCAATTGACCCTCTGCGGCAAGACCAATGTGCTCACGTACGCGTTCGATCTTTGGGAACGCGCCTTCCACGAGATCGGGCAGAAGGACTATCCCGACATCAAGCGGGACTACGCGCACGTCGATGCGACGACGATGTGGTTTGTGAAGAACCCGGAGTGGTTCGACGTGATTGTGACGGACAATCTGTTCGGCGACATCATCACGGATCTCGGGGCGATGATCCAGGGCGGCATGGGCATCGCGGCGGGCGGGAACATCAACCCGACAGGCACTTCGATGTTCGAGCCCATTGGCGGCAGCGCGCCCAAGTACACGGGTTTGGAGGTCATCAACCCGCTGGCGGCCATCTGCGCCGGCCAGATGATGCTCGATTTCCTCGGCGAGACCGAAGCGGCCGGTGCAATCGAGAAGGCGGTGATTCGAACCGTCGTCTAGAAGATCAAGAGCCTGGCGGCGGGCAAGATGGGCTACAGCACGTCGCAGGTGGGCGACCTGGTCGCCGCGGCGATCTAACCCCCATATTCACACCCCCGTCAGGATGCCCCTGAATCCCGGCTGGGCGCGGTTTTGCCGCAGCCCGGACATCCGATCACGCGCAGCGGGGTGAAATGTCCGGGCCAAACCGCACATCCCGCGGCGCGGAGGCAACGCGACACACGAGCGCGAGGTGTTCCCGCGGGCGGGAACGCCTCCCTACTGCAGTTTGGCCAGCAGTTCGTCGTTGGTGCGGTGCTTCTTGAGCGCGGCAAGGAGGGTTTCCATCGCCTCGACCGGCTGGAGGTCGACCATCATGCGCCGGAGCTTGCGGATGGCGTCGATCTGGTTCGGGGGGAAGAGCTTCTCTTCCTTGCGGGTGCCGCTCTTGGGGATGTCAATGGCCGGGAAGAGCCGGCGGTCCGAAAGCTTCCGATCGAGCACCAGTTCCATGTTCCCAGTCCCCTTGAATTCCTGAAAGATCAGCTCGTCCATCCGCGATCCGGTGTCGACAAGCGCGGTGGCCACGATCGTCAGGGATCCGCCCTCCTCGATCTTCCGCGCGGCGGCGAAGATCTTGCGGGGGATTTCGAGCGCGCGGGCGTCGACGCCGCCGGTCATGGTGCGGCCGCTTCCGCCATGGACGCTGTTGTAGGCGCGGGCGACGCGGGTGATCGAGTCGAGGAGGATGAACGTGTCGCGCTTGGATTCGACCATGCGGCGGCAGCGTTCGATCATGAAGCGGGAGAGGCGGACGTGGGTTTCGAGGTCCTGGTCATTCGAGGAGGCGACGACCTCGGCCTTCACCGAGCGCTGGAAGTCGGTGACTTCCTCGGGGCGCTCGTCGATCAACAGCACCATCACATGCACCTCCGGGTGGTTGGTTGTCACGGCGTTGGCAATCTGCTTGAGAATCGTGGTCTTGCCCGTGCGCGGCGGGGCGACGATGAGCCCGCGCGTTCCACGCCCAATCGGCGTGACCAGGTCGATGATCCGGGTCTCCAGCAGGTCCGGTGAGGTCTCGAGTCTGAACTTCTCGAAGGGATCAATGGTCGTCAGGTTCTCGAATCGCATCGACTTCGTGTACTCGGCGAAGGGTAGTCCGTTGACTTCGAGGACTTCCTTAAGCTGGGGGCTGCTGCCGCGGTGGGGCGGTTGCAGCGTGCTCTTCACAAAGCAGCCCTCCCTCAGGTAGCACTTCTTGATCGTGTCCGGCGTGACGAACACGTCCGTCGGCTTGGGATGAAAATGCCCCTCGGACGTCCGCAGGAAACCGAAACCTTTTTCCGAGATTTCGAGATATCCGGAACCGGTTTCCGGCACGTGGCTGTTGTTGCTCATAATGCTTGTGTTCGCTCCCCGTCGATCTCTCGCCGGAGAGGCTCCGCCTGGCTGCGCCTTCAATTTCAATTTTTCGGGAAAACCGCCGGCCGAAGAGGTTCATGGAACCGGATTGCAGGGCCGAACAGTTGGACCTAAGACGAGCAATATTTAGGCCCAAACCCGCCCGCCCGCAACATTTATTTTGCACGCGGACGAGTAAGCTTGACGCTTTGACCCCGGGTGACCTTTACTCCACCCAGACAGTGCCTTGAATCATATGAACCCCGATCTCAATTCTCATTCACCTCTCCGGTCCTCCAGTTCGCGTCGCGAGTTTCTCAAGACCTCGACGACGGCCACGCTTGGCGGTGTGCTGGCGGCCAATCTCGTTTTCCCCCAACGCGGCTTCGCCGCGAACGCGGACACGCTCAAGATCGGGTTGATCGGGTGCGGCGGACGCGGCACCGGAGCGGCCAGCAATGCGCTCAAGGCCGACCCCAACACGGTGCTGACGGCCGTCGGCGATGCCTTTCCCGAGGCGTGCCAGAGGGCGGTGCGCGCGTTGGCGAATGACGCGACGCTGAAGGAGCGCGTTCAGGTGACTCCGGAGACCACCTTCAGCGGCCTGAACGCATATCAGAAGGTGATCGAGAGCGGCGTGGACGTCGTGGTGCTCGCGGCGCCTCCCGGCTTCCGCCCCGAGCATTTGAAGGCCTCCGTCGCGGCCAACAAGCACATCTTCTGCGAGAAACCGATGGGCACCGACGCCCCCGGCGTCCGCTCCGTGCTCGAATCCGTGGCGAGCGCCAAGGCCAAGAAGCTCGCACTCGTCGCCGGTTTCTGCTGGCGGTATGACTTTGCCCGCCGCGAATTCTTCAAGCGGGTCCACGACGGACAGATGGGGGAGATCCGGGCGGTGTATGCCACTTACCTGACGGGCCCGGTCAAGCCCATGCCTCCCGCCAACACACGCCCCGCCGGGATGACCGATGTCGAATGGCAGCTTCGCAACTGGTACAACTTCACATGGTTGTCCGGCGACGGTTTGGTCGAGCAGGCCTGCCACAGCGTCGACAAGATCGCCTGGGCCATGAATGGGGCGCTGCCGGTCAAGGCGGTTGGCAACGGCGGACGCCAGATCCCCAACAACGAGGGGAACATCTACGACCACATCGACGACTACTACGAATACGAGAATGGCGCGCGGGCGTTCATGGCGCAGCGCCAGATCAGCGGCTGCCACAGCGATAATTCGGACTATCTCATGGGCGGGCTGGGCACCGGGACCATCCGCGGATGGGATGCCCCGATCATCCGGGCCAAGGAGGCCTGGAAATACCGCGGCGACAAGAACGACATGTACCAGACCGAGCATGACGAGCTCTTCGCCTCGATCCGCAAAGGCGAGCCGATCAACGACGGCGTTTGGATGGCCCACAGCACGCTCATGGCGATCATGGGGCGGACCGCGGCCTACACGGGTCAGGAGATTACCTGGGAACAGATCATGAACAGCCAGGAGAAGCTCGTGCCGGACAACTTGACCTGGGACATGAGCTTCCCGATCACTCCTCTGCCGATGCCCGGCCGCACGAAATTCGTTTAGCCCGCATACTGACACCCCGTCAGTGCACAGGCGATCAGATTCCGCATGATGTCTGCTATGCGGGGTGGTGCGCCGCGTCGCGCTCGAAGCCGCCCGCCGTCAGTTCAACGGAATCCAACATCAAAACCGTTACTACAAGAATAGTCCCTGCGCCGGGAAATACCGCAAATCTGCAAGGCCTTAACTGACTGCCATTCGGGACTGATCCCCGCACCGCCGCTCTCTGTCCATGCGCGATTCCCGCAATCGTCCCTTCCAAAACAGAGGCCAGAGGCGGCATGGCAGGATGAACCCCCATGATCACGCTGCGCCCGTTGACTCCTCTGTTGGCCGCCATCCTGCTGACGCCGGGCGCCCTCGGACAGAGTCGCATCGACTTGTCCGGCCGCTGGTCCGTGCGATTGGACCCGAATGACGAGGGTGTTTCGGCGCAGTGGTTCGCGGCGCCGCTCGCGGGCGGGACTTCGATGAAACTGCCCGGCACGACGGACAGGGCCGGGCTGGGCGAACCCGAGACGGATCCGAATCCCGGGTTCCTTTCGCGCGAGCACAAGTTCGTCGGCGCCGCCTGGTATCAGCGGCGTCTCGAAATTCCCGAAGCGTGGCGGAACCGGCCCGTCGGACTCCATCTCGAGCGCGTGTTGTGGGAGAGCCGCGTGTGGGTGGACGGCGTCGCCGCCGGCTCGCAGGATTCGCTCGGCACACCGCACGTCCATCGGCTCGGCAGACTCTCGCCCGGACAACACCTGCTGACGCTCCGAATCGATAACGGGATGATCCACCCGATCGGCGACCGCGGCCATTGCTATACCGAATTCACCCAGACGATCTGGAACGGCGCGGTCGGGCGAATCGAACTGCGCGCGCGTCAGCCGGTGACAATCGAGTTGCTGCGCGTTTTTCCGGATGCTGTGCGACGCGAGGTGAAGGCGGAATTGACCCTGGCCCCCGGGCCCGACGCTCCTCCGACGGCTACAGCCCATCTGACGGTGCGGGAGCAAAAGTCAGGCCGGACGATCGGGACAACCTCGGATGCCGTCGAGTTCGCGCGTGGCGCAACGAACCCCACCATAAGCACGATGACTATTCCCCTGACCGCACCGCCCGCGACATGGGATGAGTTCTCTCCGGCGCTCCACGAACTCGAAGCGCGGATCGCTGACATGGAACCGGTCACAACGACATTCGGATTCCGTTCGCTGACCCGCAACGGGAACAGGCTCTTCGTGAACGGGCGCCCGACTTTCCTGCGAGGCAACATGGACTGCGCGCAGTATCCGCTGACCGGCCATCCCCCCACGGATCTCGCAAGCTGGAAGAAAATGCTCGGCATCTGCCGAGACCACGGACTGAATCAGATTCGCTTCCATTCGTGGTGTCCGCCAGAGGCCGCCTTCGAGGCAGCGGACGAAATGGGTTTCTATCTCCAAGCCGAGGTGCTCTGGATCGACGGCTGGATGGGCGGGCCGAATCCGCGCAAGGACATGGACACGCCGGGCTATCCGAAAGGCGTCGGAAAGGGTGACCGCACGATCGACCACTACGTCAGGGCCGAGATGCGGCGGATGCTCGACACGTACGGGAATCACCCGTCGTTTTGCTTCTTCGCCATCGGGAACGAACTCGGGTCAAGTGACTTCAAAACCATGGGCGCGTGGATCCAACAGGAGAAGGAACGCGATCCGCGCCGCTTCTACGCGGCATCGACAGCACGCGCGATCACCCCAGCCGACGACTTCTCCGACACGCACCACATCCCCGGCATCGGCGGGGTTGTGAACCGCCTCGGCGTCCCAAGCACGGATTGGGATTACGAGGACAGCTACGCGCGCGCTCCCGTTCCGGTCATTGCTCACGAGATGGGTCAGATGCCCGTCTACCCGGACTGGAGCGAAATCAGAAAATACACCGGTCCGGTTCGCGCGAGGAATCTCGAACTGTTCCGCGAGCAGGCGCGCAATCACGGCATCGCGGGCCAGTGCGCGGATCTCCAGCGGGCGTCGGGGGCGATGAACCGTATCCTCTACAAGAACGAAATGGAGGCGCAGCTCCGTTCGCCGGGTTGCGCGGGCGTCAATTGGCTGAGCATGCAGGACTTCCCCGGACAGGGTGAGGCGCTCGTCGGCTGGCTCGACACGTTCTACGAATCCAAGGGCATCGTCTCGCCGCGGCAGTTTCGACGCTACAGCGCCGCCACGGTTCCGCTCGCGCGCTTCAAAACATTCGTCTGGACGAGCGACGAGACCTTCTCCGCCCGCGTTCAGGTTTCGCACTGGGGAGAACGGACCGTCTCGAACGCCAGGGTCGCATGGACGCTTCGCGATCCGACCGGCCGGGTCCACGCCGCGGGAGCCTTCGGCCCAGCCACGCTTCAGCCCGGCTCGGTCTCAACTCTCGGAGAGATCGCGTGCAGTCTCGCAACGTTCAACAATCCCACGCGCCTCAACCTCGAGATTGCGATCAAGGGAACCCCGTTCGCCAACGACTGGCACACCTGGGTCTTTCCACCCGCGGTTGCTCCGACCGGATCAACAGACGTCGTCGTCTGCGACGCGCCGGAGGCTGCCCTTGAAGCGCTGTCAAAATCCCGACGCGTGCTGCTGCTGGCAAGCAGACTCGGCAGGCCGGACGACGCAAAACATGCCGCCTGGATGCCGTTGTTCTGGTCGGCGCGCTTCTTCCCCGGCCAGAACCGCGACACGTTGGGCGCGCTCGTCCAGAGCAGCCATCCCGCACTCGCGGAATTCCCGACGGACGATCATCTCGACTGGCAGTGGCGTGACATCTGCGAGGGCGCCCGCGGCTTCGTGCTGAACGGTTTCCCCCCGGCGTACCGCCCAATTGTCCAACCGGTCAGCGACTACCATTTCAACGACAAGCTCGGCACGATCTTCGAAGTGCGGACGAAGGAGGGCGGACGGCTGCTCGTCTGCGGATACGACATCGCGAGCAGACTCGACGAGCGCCCCGCGGCGCGCCAGTTGCGCGCCAGCCTCCTGGCCTACGCCGAAGGCGATTCGTTCAATCCGAAAACGGAGGTCGGCGCCGCGCAAATCGCCGCGCTCTTTCCGGTCGTCCCCGAGGCCAATGCGGAGCCACCGCCCGGTTTCGAAAAAGCCGTGTTGTACGTCCAGGCCGGCGCAAGGCATCCCTCCACCGGAGACGTTCCGTGGTCGCCGCAGGTCGACGAAGCGCGCATTGTCGATGCCTCGTTCAGCTACGAAGTCCAGTGCAACGCAGTCTGGAAGGACGGCACGGGCACCGCGTGGTGGGGAAGCCCGTCGCTGCGCGTTCAGGTGAAGATTGCACGCCCGGGTCTATACACGCTCCACGTCCATTTCCATGATTGGAACGATAACGGGCGCACGGGACGGATCAGGTTCGAGGGGCGCGAGTTCACACTCGGCGCGCACACCGGCACAGGCCGGTGGGTGCGCCTCCAAGTCCTGCGTGAGGACTGCCTCGACGGCAGGCTTGCTCTCGAAGCTGCCTGCGATTCCGGGCCCAACATCCAAATCACAGCCATCGCCCTCGTGCCTCAATGAACACACAGCCCATCATCGCAACTTCCCCAGGCCGGACACCGACGGCATCGGGTGTTCCTTGAGAAACGCCACAGCCGCGCGATCGTCCCTCCGAGATCAGTCCGTGTTCGCCCTCACCCCACGACATTGACCTGCAAATCCCGCATCGTCGCCAACTCCCCCAACGCTCCCAAG
>JAXGQW010000109.1:0-14590 GCA_040766265.1 Verrucomicrobiota bacterium | reverse complement strand
GGAATGCGGTTCCGGCGGCCACTGAATGCTTCAGGAATGCGCGTCGCTTGATGTGGTGCATGTTTGTCATATGAGAATAGAGGGTTAAGCGTTTGACCTAACGAGGCGCGCCTCAGACCAATTCAGATCATCAACATCATGAACCAGCCCCGCCGTCTTCCATGCCCCCTCTCCCGCGCCTCGCTCGGTAGAATCCATGCGAAAACAAGGGGATAGGGTTGAGGGCCAAACTTGACTTGATCGCGCCATGTTCCGGAATTCAAGGATTCTAGAGTCCTTGAATTGGAATATCCGGGGTCGACAAGTCAAGTGTCATTTCGCTCTTTGTCATTTCGCTCTTCGACAGGTTCAAGGAGTCCCTGACTCGAGACAATCACCGTCATCGAACAGGGCCTCGCGGAGCTCGGCCCTCCGAGAGATGCGCTTCATGGGGAAAGAGCACGGTGACTGTTCGCGTGGTTCGAATTCAATCGTTGAATCCCCGAAATACGCAAACCCGGCGCTGGAGTGGGATAGCATGCTTCCTTCCTGTTCGCGTGTTCGTGCGTGGACGGCGCGCACCTCTGAGGAACCTGAACCTGGTCACAACTGAATTCCTGACTCGCCCTCGGCAACCGGATCTGGCATCAAGAGCCATGCGCAACATCCAGGCCAGACGTGCAGCCGGCGGTCTGCTCTTCGCCATCCTCACCGCGGGGCACCTCATGGCGACGGCGATGACCGCTCCGGCCGCCGACGATTTCTCCTGGGTACGCGGGGCGAATTATGTCCCCTCCTACGCCCGCAATAATGTGCAGACCTGGATGGATTACGATCCCGCTGTCGTGGACCGTGAACTGGGCTACGCCGCGAAGCTCGAGCTCAATTGCGTCCGCGTCTTCCTCCAGGTGGCTGTCTATGAACGTGACCCGCGGCGGTTCCTCGACAACTTTGAGAGCTTCCTCGGTCTCTGCGCCCAGCACCGCCTTCGGATGATGCCGGTGTTGTTCGGCAGGACGCAGTTCACGCGCGACGCCAACTCGATCCAGGGCCTGCTCTATCCCGACGGCACCTGCCGCGATGCCCGCCACGTGGCCGCCGTCATGAACCGGAGGGTCGAGGAGGCCAGGCAGCTATTCCCTCAGCCCCGTCCGGCCCCGCCGCCGCTGCCCGGCGAAGTCGTGCCCGCTCCGCGCATGCTCTTCGGCGACGATACCCGGCATGGCCGCCCCTTTGCCAAAGACCCGTGCGTCCTCCGTCTCGGGGATCGTTACCTGATGTATTACTCGATGGCGCCGTCCACCAATCAGGCCGCGCCCAAAGGCTGGGCCATCGGCATCGCCGAGAGCCACGACCTGGTGGGGTGGCAGAAGGCTGGCGAGATCCTCCCCGAACAAGCCTGCGAACAGAACGGACTCGTCAATGGCAAAGCCCTGCTGCTCGGCGGCAAGGTCCACCTCTTCTACAACTCCTACGGCAACGGAAAGAACGACGCCCTCTGCCACGCGGCTTCCGACGACGGGCTGACGTTCACCCGCAATCCGAACAACCCCATTCTACATCCCACCGGCGGCTGGAACTCCGGGCGCGCGATTGACTGCGACGCCTTCGAGTTCGGCGGCAAGCTTTGGCTCATCTACGCCACGCGCGATCCCTCGATGCAGACCCAGATGCTCGTTGCTGCGACGGCTGACCTGAAGAGCGACTTTGGCCCCGGCGCGTGGACGCCCGTGGGCGACGGCCCCATTCTCAAGCCGGAATTGTCGTGGGAAACCCGCTGCATCGAAGCGCCCTCGGTCATCCAGCGGGGCGACACGCTCTACCTCTTCTACGGCGGCGGCTACAACAACGATCCCCAGCAGATCGGCTGCGCCGTCAGCACCGACGGTCTGCGCTGGACGCGGCTCTTCCGCGAACCCCTAATCCCCAACGGCCAAACCGGCGATTGGAACTCGAGCGAGACGGGCCACCCCGGCGTCTTCACCGACACCGACGGCCGGACGTATCTCTTTGTGCAGGGCAACAACGACAAAGGCCGCACCTGGTTCCTGTCCGCCTACGAAATCGACTGGCACCAAGGTCGCCCCGCCGTCGTATGGGACTCTGCCAAGTTCCCCATGAAACGCCCCGGCCCGGCGGCGCACAGCGAAGGCCGCATTTCCTACTCGGCAGGTTGGACCTGCTGGCGCGGCGAAGGTCCACGCGGCGGCGGACTGCATTACGCAAACACGGCCGGCGCGACCGCGACGTGGGAGATGCACGGCGACGATGTGACCCTCATCCACAAAACCGGCCCTGATTGCGGCCTCGCCCGGGTGCTGATTGACGGCCAACCCGCGACTCAGGCCGAATTCGACACCTACGCGCCGACCGTCGAGTGGAATCACCGTCGTGTGCTGGCCAGGAATCTGGCTCCGGGAAGACACACTGTCACGCTGGTCGTTGTGGGCAGAAAGAACGAGCCGTCCTCGAACACCTACGTCCAGATTGTCGACGTTGAGCCAGCCCCGCCGCCCCATGCGAATCCCTAGCGAGCGTTCAAGCGCTGCCCCCCAGGGCTCGAGTCTGATTGCATGACACGCGCGGTTGGAAAGGGCATCATCCGTCCGACAACCATATGACACTCACGAACGACCGTGACCGGAATGCGGCTCCGCTGAAGAGAGCGAAGCGGAGTCTTGCGCTTTCAACCCTTCTGCTGCTCGTCCTCCTCGGGCGCGCAGCGGGTCCGGACACTGTCTTCGCTGCGGAGGCGAAGCGCACGGTCCCCACCGATCGTCCGGTCAGTTACGAGGCGTTCGGTGCGGTCGGGGACGGCGTGGCCGACGACCTGCCGGCCATTGTCGAGGCGCACGCTTTCGCCAACGCCCACGGTCTGGCGGTGCAGGCCAAGCCCGGCGCCACCTACCACCTCGGTCGCCGGGCGCTCACCGCCGTTATCGCCACCGACACCGACTGGGGCACGGCGCGGTTCATCATCGACGACACGGATGTCGAAAACCACCGCGCGTCGCTCTTCGCCGTCCGCTCGCTGCTCGAGCCCGTGAAGCTCTTGATCCCGCGGTTGACCCGTGATCAGCAGCGCCTCGATGCGCGGCCGTCCTGCGACTGCTGGGTGCGGGTCGAGAACAGCCGCCAGCGGCGCTACATCCGCCGCGGACTCAATCAGAACAAGGGTTCGACCCAGCGCGATTGCTTCATCTTGCGCCGTGACGGCTCCATCGAGGGCGCCATCGACTGGGAGTACGACACGATCACGCGTGTCGAGGCCCGCCCGATGGACGAGCGGCCGCTGGTCCTCAAAGGCGGGGTCTTCACCACCACCGCCAACCGGATGAAACAGGACAAGGGCTACAACTACTGGGCGCGGAACATCGCGATTAACCGCTCGGGCACCACCGTCGTGGGTCTGACCCATCACGTCGTAGGCGAGACCGACACCGGCCATCCCTACGGCGGGTTCCTGGCCGTGAGCAGTTGCGCCAACGTGACGCTGCGCGATTGCTTCGTCACCGGCCACAAGACCTACACGACGATCGGTGCCGCCGGCAAGCCCGTGAGCATGGGCACTTACGACCTGAGCGCCAACGATGTGGTCAACCTCACGATGATCGGCTGCCGCATGGACAACATCTGCGACACCACACGCTGGGGCGTCATCGGGGCCAACTTCTGCAAGAATATCCTGCTGGAGAACTGCACCCTGTCCCGCATGGACACCCACCAGGGCGTTTCCGGCACGTACACGCTTCGCGGCTGCACGTTGGGCCACGCCGGGCTCAACGCCATTGGCCGGGGCACGCTGACGGTCGAAAACTCCACGCTGAACGGCCGCTCGCTGATCACCCTGCGCGGCGACTACGGCAGCACGTGGGAAGGCGCCATCGTGATCCGCAACAGCCGCTGGATTCCCGCGTGCGGCGCGCCGATCCAGCCCTACCTGCTCAACGCAAGCAACGACGGGCAGCACGACTTCGGCTATCCCTGCTTCATGCCGCGGGAAATCATCATCGACGGCCTCACGATTGACGACCGCCAGCATCCCAAAGATTACGCGGGCCCCTACCTTTTCACCGACCCCGACGGTTCGGCGTCATCCACGGCTGCCCGCCCATTTCCCTACCGGCTGACCGAGCGGGTGTCCCTCCGCAACCTGACCACGACCAGCAGCCAAAAGCTCCGCCTGTCGCCGGACCCCGCGTTCGCCGCCAGCGTGCGGGTGATCGATCTGAGCCAGGGTGAGATGAAAGCAGATCCATCACCATGAAACGCCTATTCACCCTCATCCCCGCCATGCCAAGTGAAGACGGCGTTTGTCAACGGCGGGGCTGCGCGCCTCTCCGTTGCCGGGTTTGCACGCGCGCACGCTGCGTAACGAAGGTTGGCGCTTGTAACTTGGCGTCAGGCCAAGTATTCACACGGGCATCCATACATCTGCATGAGCCATGAATACTCCTCGCGATTCCGAGTCCCCACACACTTCACCGCTCCCGGACCAGGGGCAGCGGCCGCCGTCGGGCGTGGCCCTCTGCGGTTGTCAAGCTCACGCCGAAACGTCAGCGCCCAGCGGTTTCTCGCGCCGCCATTTCCTGCAGGGCCTCGGGGCCGCCGGCGCGGCCGTCGGGGCTCTGACACTCACCATCGCCAGGGTCGAGGGCGCATCCGAACGCGTGCCTGCGGACGCGCCGTTTCCCCGCGGCGCGGCGCTGCGAGTCAAGCCGGTGTTGGTGTTTGATGCGCCGACCCGACAGGACCAGACCTCGTGGCGCAGTTACGGCGGGATCCACACCCTCGACGCCGCGCGCGAGGAAGCCGGGCGCATCGGGAAGGAACTCGCCGCCCTGAAGGCGCAGGCCGAGTTCCCCATCCAGGTGCATCCGGTCGAGGTCCTCGATTCGCAGGCCAAGCTTCGACAGATGAAGGTCGACGACACCGACGCGTGCATTGTCTACGCTGCGGGCTACTGCACCGAATGGCCGCTCGAGGTGCCGATGATCATGTTCTTGCGCCATCGGTCGGGGCCGTTCTACCTCGGTCTCGAGATCGCGAACTGGCGGTTCCTGCGCCAGAGCGGCGATGTCCCGGCAGTGCCGGGGTTTGACGCCGATGACCTGGTGGTCGACAGCCAGGCCGAATTGCTCTGGCGGTTGCGGGCGCTGTACGGGGTCAAGAACGCCAAAGGCACCAAAATGCTCACGATCGGCGGACTGGCCGCCTACAGCTCGCTGGCCCAGGAGAACGGACCGCGCGTGGCCAAGGAGATGTGGGGATACGAGTTCGTCAACGTCACGGACGAGGAGTTCACTGCCCGGCTGAAGGCGGCGCGGGAGAACGACGCGGTGGTCCGGCAGGTCGAGGAGCAAACCGCCGCCCTGTTGAAGCTGCCCAACATCAAACTCGAGACGGACCGGAAGTCCGTATTCAACTCGCACATGGCCATGCACGTCTGCCGGGAACTGCTCAAGGAGACCGGGGCGAGCAACTTCGGCTTCGCTCAGTGCATGGGGCGCGGCCAGATCACGATGCTGGGCACGCCGGCCTGTTTAGTGTTGAGCCTGGCCAACGACGAAGGCTACACGGCCTATTGCCACACCGACCTGTCGCATACGATGCCGGGTGTGTTGCTGCGCTGGATTGCGAGCCGTCCGACCTTCGTCTGCAACTCGCATCACCCGCACGAGGGGATTTTCTTGGTGGCCCATTGCCAGGCCCCGCGGCGCATGAATGGCCAGGACTACGAGCCCGCGACGATCATGACGCACTACGAGTCGGACTACGGCGCGGCCTGCAAGACCGAATACAAGCAGGACCAGGTGGTGACCGTGGTCGTCCCAAACCTGGCGTGCAACAAATGGCAGGGGTTCCGAGGCAAGGTGATCGGCTCGCCCTCCTACCCGGCCTGTCGTTCGCAGATGGAGATCCTTGTCGACGGGGATTGGAGGCGTCTCCAGCGGGAGATGGAAGGGTTTCACACGCAAGTGGTCTATGGCGACTATTTGCGGGAAGTCGGTTACGCGCTCAAGAAGGTCGGGCGCCAGATCGCGTGGGAATGTTTCAGTTGAGACTCCCCATGAACCGTGGTTCCGTAGCCGCGGACGTGAGTCCGCGCCATCTCGCTCCGTCAAAAGCAGGAATCAGCGCCGACTCACGTCGGCGGCTACAAGTCGGTTCATGGTCCCCGTGCGCATTCAACCGTTGAATGTCAAAGCTTTCCATGAACCTGCCGCTGAGACAAACTGCCGGGCAACAACCCCGCGATCCGGCGATGGGCGCTGCTGAAGGGCAGACGACGGATCTGGGTCAGCGACCGCCACTGGCCCGCCCATGCGCGCGGAGGGCTGCCGGACCGCGCGCGGTAGATCTCGAGCCGGATCCGGGAGCGGGTGATTGTATGCTTGATTTCACCCAATCGTTCGAGCTGGTCGGGCCGCAGTCCGGCGAACACCTTCAGAGCCGAAAGCGCGCCGTGTCCGCGCCGGACCTCGATCTGCGGGAACTCCCACAAACGGGCGTTGACTGCGCCCTCGGGGCGGCGGCGGACATACCAGAGAGTGTTCCTGTTGAAAACGACGGCGGCGCAGTGGACATCGACGAGGCGAGGACGGACCGGGCGGCGGGGGATCTCAGCGGTGGAGCCGTCGCGCCGGGCGATGCACGTGCGGCGGAGCGGGCAAACAGGGCATCGGGGGGTGCGCGGAGTGCAGATCGTGGCGCCCACTTCCATCAGCGCTTCGTTCAGTCGACCGCAGGCTCCGGGTGTCCGGAACCGGGCCGCGGCGGCCACCAGCTCCTGCGCCCATTGCCACAACCGGGCTCGGGCACTTGCCGACTCGACATCGTCGCGCAGGCCGCGCAGCCGAGCCAGGACACGGATGACATTTCCGTCCAGGACGGGTGTGGGTTCGTCGAATGCGATGCTGCAAATGGCGCCGGCGGTGTAGCGCCCGATGCCGGGCAACTCGAGCACCTCGGCAAAACGACGGGGAAAAAGCCCATCGGGACGCGCCGCCATGATCCGGGCCGCGCGCAGCAGGTTCTCCGCGCGACGGTAGTAACCCAGGCCTTCCCAGAGCCGGTAGACGCGTTGCGGCGAGGCGGCGGCCAGAGCGCCAAGTGTCGGGACCTCGCGCATCCAGCGGGTGAAATGCGGGACCACAGCCGCGACGGTTGTCTGTTGCAGCATGACCTCCGCGATCCAGATGGCGTACGGATCCCGGGTGCGGCGCCAGGGCAAATCGCGCGCGGCGGTCGAGAACCAGCGCACCAGGGCGCGCGCAACGCGGGGCGTCCCAATCATCGGCGCGCTCACATCTCGAACTGGCTGATGCGTCGCAGGCTCAGGCGCAACGGGAGCCAACCGACGCCGGCCGACAGAAGGACGAACGCGGCCCAGCTCGGCATGAGGCCGGAGCCGCCGGGTTCTCCGTAGCGGGTCCAGGGCGAGCCCAGGGCCAGGAGAACGACGGAGGCGACAATGTAGAGGAAACTGACGACGAGGCAGAACGTGCCGCCGAAGCCGCTGACGATCTTGCTTGGGTTGTCTTCCTTGAAGTTGGGGTAGAGCGCGCCGAGGCCCACGGCGAGCCCGTTCAGCGTGAAGGTCATGACCGTGATCGCCACCGTGAGGTAGAGCGTGCGATCCCACGCCAGCATGAGCATGCGACAGGAGAGAATGATCAGGCCGGCGGTGAGCGCGAGGGACAGAGTGCTTGTCAGGGCGAACTTGGCCAGCACAAGGCGGCGCAGCCCCAGCGGCGCCATCCCGACAATCCAGAGGCGTTTGCCTTCGAGCGAGAACTGCGGATAGACGAAGCGGGTCGTGAGCGTTGCCAGGTTCAGCGCGCAGGCGCCGAGGTTGAGATAGGAGACCAGGAAGATCCAGAAAGGACTGGTCAATTGCTGGCTGAAATGCCGGAGGTTGAGGAAGTAGACGCCCAGCAGCCCGAAGAGCACCAGGGTCTGGCCCCATTGGGTCGTGTCCCGCCAGAACAACCGCATGTCCTTCAACAGCACCGCGCGGACGTCGACGGGGATCGGACGCGCTCGATCGAGGGCGCGTTCGAGCCAGCCGGTCGAGCGGGCGCGGCGGTCGAGTCGCTGCTGCCATGCCCGAAACCACGGCCAGCGATTCATGGCGCTGCCGCGGCTCTGAACCATCGAGACGGCGGCGTAGAACGCGTTGCCCATGCGCGTGAGCGCGAGGGTGCCGAAGAACAGCACGTGGCTCAGAAGAACCAGCGCGAAGAACAACGCGGCGCCCAGAGCCCCTTCAGCCCACTGTTGCACGCCGGCCGAGAGCCAGTAGCTGGGAAGCAAGGGGAAGAGCGCGAAATGGGTTCGCGACAGGAGGCGATCGAGGACCACCAGCACCCGCGTTTCGAGTTGCTCGTCCGTGATGGGATCGGTCTTGAGCCAGATTGCGGTCGCGGCCAGAAGGCTTGAAGCCACCAGCAGGGCGGCGACCTGGAAGGCCCGGCGATCGAGAAAGCGGGCGAGGTTCACCGCCAGCCAGGAACCGGCCACGGCGGGCAGCATGATGAAGAGGCCGAGGAACCCGAGCGTCGCCGCGTAGAAGTGCCACGGCACGCCCTGAGTCAGCCCGTAGGCGGCCAGCATGGGAGCAATCAGAAACAAAAACGCCCACGACGCCAGGAGCGCGGACTCGATGAACTTCCAGCGGAAGATCGACTCCCAGGGGATCGGGAGGGGCAACAGGAACGACGTCTCCCGGTTGCGGAACAGGTTGGTGTAGCTGATGATCAGGTTGCTCAGCAGCAGCAGGCCGAACAAGAACGCGAACAGCAGGAAGAGCATCCGCTCGATCAACACCGCGCCCAGCCCCGGAAAGGAGCCGGCGAACCGCAGCCCTCTGTAAAAAATCGCGAATGCCAGCGCCGCGTAGCCGCCGAGAAACAACACGATCAGGGCGGTCAGCAGACGCGATTGCTGTCGGATTGCGAGCAGGCGCCGCCAGGCCTGCCGCATGTTGACCCGCACCAGCAACGTCAACGGGCTCGGGGAGGCGGCACGGGGCGCCGGGGCGCGGTTCGTGGACATCGGCCTGTTCATTCGCTCTGAGCAGCGGGTGCGGCGGCGGAGTTTGGGTGCTCCTCGCGCAGGTTGGCTTCCTGGCGCGTGAGCGTGAGGAAGGTCTGCTCGAGCGCCCCGGACGTGCCGCTCTGACGCCGCAGTTCGTCGCGCGTGCCGAGGGCGATCAGCCGGCCTTCATGCATGATGCCGATCCGATCCGCCATTTCCTCAGCCACGCTCAATTGATGGGTCGAGACAAACACGGTCATGCCGGCAAGCGCGCGCTCCTTGAGAATGTCCTTAAGCACCCGCGCGTGGTGCGGGTCCAGGCCCACCATCGGCTCATCGAGCACGACCACATCCGGAGCGTGCAGCAGAGCCGAGACGATCACGATCCGCTGCCGGGTCCCATGCGAGAGGGCCTCGATCGGTTTGGCGAGGTAGGGTTCGAGATTGAAACGCGCGACGAGCTCGCGCGCGCCCGCGGCGATCCGCTCCTCCGGCATCTGGAAAAGCTGGCCCGTGAAACGGATGAACTCCCAGGGCGTCAGCTTGTCGTAGAGAAACGGAAAGTCCGGCACATACGCGATCCTGCGACGCGCCTCGAGCGGCTGTTCCTGAACGTCGTAGCCGGCGATGCGCGCCGCTCCGGAGGTCGGTTTCATGAGGCCGGCGAGGATCTTCACTGTCGTCGTCTTGCCGGCGGCGTTCGGGCCGAGCAACGCGAAGAACTGGCCCCGGGGCACCACCAGGTCCACCGCATTCACCGCGACCAGGTCGCCGAACCGTTTGACCAGATGGATCAGTTCGATCATCGGTCAAGGATTCTACAAGGCGGCGATCGCTTCGTTGACCAGCACGATGTCGTCCGGCAACTCGACGCGGAGAATCTCGCCCACGCGGCTCACCACGACCGATGCGCGGTGCGTGTCGAGCAGCCGGGCCTCGATGCGGTAGGCGCGCACGCGCGAGTGGCCCAGCGCGAACCAGTCGCTCCGCGCCTCCCATGCCAGCCCGCGCGCGAGAACGGCCGCATCCGGCACCCGCAGATCCCGTGTCAGGGCGGCCAGCCCGGCGATGGCGGGCGGCAGGCCGAGTTGCGCCATGAGTTTCTCGGGGCGGGCAAGATCGGCGAAGGCGACGGGCTGCTCCCACTCGCTCCCGGGCTCGCCAGTGCGCAGCACGAGCCGCTCGGCCTCCGCGTCCGCCTCGATCTCCCACGCATTGGGCTTGAGATTCAAGCGGACCCGGAACTTCTGCCAGGCCTGGTCGACGCCAAAGACCGCATGCATGGCAAATCGCAGTCGTTTGGGCGATTCATCGAGGAGCAGATTGCCGTCCAGGTCGATCGTGTAGCCCGTGAATGCCCGAACACGGCCCTCGACGGCCTCTTGCTCGGCTTCCGTGCGCGCCATCGCGGTTTCATCGATGGTCGCCACCCAACGGCAGAACCCAATCTTCTGTCCGCGATGGAGAATCTGGAGTGCCGAGTCGTCGGGCGCCGTCAGGATGCGCTCCCAGACAGTGGCGATGGGGACGCGGCTGCCGCTGTTCTGGTGGCTGCTCATTTCCGAGCGCCAGAGCAGGACATTCATGATCACCCAAAACAGGATGACCAGCGGAAAGTACATCCGTTTGACCATGGCGGCGCCGATTACATTGCTGGGATGCGGATGACCTGCCCCACGTTCAGCCGATTCGGATTGATGTTCGGATTGGCGGAGAGAAGCGCGCGGAGCGGAAGGCCATAGCGGCGGGCGATTGTGCTCATCGTCTCCCCTTTTCTGACGGTGTACTGGAGGTAGCCGCGTGGGGCCGGCACCGCCGACGCGGATGAGACCGACACCGAAGGCCTGCGCGCATCAGACAACGGGTTGACCGCGGCATTGGGACGGGTCGAGGCCGAGGCAGACAGGGTCGGGTCCGGGCCGGACGCGGCGCGGTTGGACTGCTGTGTCTCCGACGGCGGACGCGGCTGGGCGGCGGCGATTGGCGCTCCGGAGGCCGTGGTTGTCGCAGGCAGGGCGGGGGCGGCGGACGCGGCGGAGGCGGTGCGCAACGCTTCTCTGAGTTGGGCGTTTTCGGCCCAGAGCTGCTGCACGTGCATGTGCAGTGTCTGGTTGGTCACCCTGAGCAGGTTGATCTCCTTGTCCATGTCATGGACCCTCGAGACCATGCGGTCGAACTGTTGCTGGAAAGCGGGCAACTGGGGACCCAGCGGCACGCTCTTGGCGATCTCGACCTGACAGTCCCTGATCCTCTGCCGGGCGGTCTCGGCGTGGCGCCATTCCGGCCGCAGCTTCAGAAGTCTGTTGAAGTGGTAGATCGCCCCGGCCGGGTCGGACAAATCCTTGCAGAGGATCAGCCCCAGCTCCCAGTGGGCCAGGGCCAGGCGTGGATTGGCTTCGAGGGCCTTTTCGAGCGAGGCCACCGCGCCCTGGAAGTTGTACGCCGCTTTCTTGGCGCGGGCATCGAGAATCAGAGGGTTTTTCTCTTCCGACTCCTGATCCGGCAACGGGAGGCAGCCGCTGAGCCAACACGCGCCCAGCAGCAAGCAACAAAGACGAATCGCATCAACATGCCTCACGGACCGAACCTTAACAGACAGCCCGCGCGGTGCAATCCGCGAAACACAAATGCATCAACCCGCCCGGAGCCGACCGCGCCGGCGGCGCCTATTGCAGAGTGGCGAGGCAAGCCTTGATGGCTTCGAAGCTCGGCAGGTCCTTGGGAGTCGGCGTTTGCTCGCTGTAACGGACCACACCGGCCTTGTCGATCACGAACGCGGCGCGGGCGGCGGTCGAGCCGAGTCCACCCAGATCGGCCAGCAGGACACCGTAGTCCGCAGCCACTTTCTTGTTGAGATCGCTGGCGAGGGTGACCCTGATCTTCTCCTTCTCGGCCCAGGCGGATTGGGCGAAGGGGCTGTCCACACTCACCGCGATGACATCGGCACCGAGCTGCGCATACGTGTTGAGGCCGGAGCTGATATCGCACATCTCCTGCGTGCAGACGCCGGTGAAGGCCAGGGGGAAGAAGAGAAGGACGGTGTTCTTCCGCCCGAAGTTGTCGCTCAGCTTCACATCCACGATCTCTTCAGCGGTTTTGGATTTGAGACGAAAGTCCGGTGCTTTGGAGCCGACAGCGATTGCCATATGATTGCGGTTTTCGGTTCGTTTTGGTTTTGTGGCAGCGCCACAACGCGACAGGGCCAATGTATAGTGGCGCCTCCGGCCACTGTCAAATCAGCGCGGGCTATTGTGCTTGAATCGCCGGCAGGCTTCCGACAACACTGCCGGACGATGCGATTGGCTTTTCGTGCCGGCCAGCAGGCGCAGGAGTTGGAAGTGTCTGTCGGCCAGACCCTCTGTGGATTGAATGACCTGGCGACCGCCATCAGGCGGTCGCAAGAGTACCTCTTGGGCGAACAGCGGCCCGAGGGCTACTGGGTTGGCGAACTGATCGTCGATTGCACGCTGGTCGCAGACCGTTTGGCGTATCACCATTGGAACGGGAAGGTGGACCGGGAGTGGGAGCGGAAGGCGATCAACCAACTCTTCTCGCTGCAACTGCCCGACGGCGGATGGAATATCTATCACGGCGGTCCCGCCGAGGTGAACGCCACCATCAAGGCCTATCTGGCGTTGAAGCTGGCTGGAGTCCCGGAGACGGATCCCCGGATGCTGCGCGCGCGTTCGGTGGCGCTCAATCTCGGAGGCGTGCCCCGGATGAACACGTTTTCCAAGCTTTACCTCGCGCTGTTCGGGTTGTTCCCGTGGAAGTACGTGCCCACGATCCCCTGCGAAGTGCTTCTGATCGGAAAGTGGTTCCACGTCAACTTCTGGGAAATGAGCAACTGGTCGCGGGCCATGCTCGTTCCCCTCGCCATCATCAACCATTTCAAGCCGACTCGGCCCTTGGGGCAGGGCATCTCCCTCGACGAACTCTACCCGGAAGGCTATCACGACCGCGATCTCCGACTGCAGCGGGATCCGCAAATCCTCACGACGCGGAACTTCTTCATCTGGCTTGATCGCCTGCACAAATTCGCCGAACTCTTCGCACACGCTGGCATCCACCCTTTCCGACGGCGGGCGTTGAAGCGCGCCGAAGAATGGATGCTCGAGCGTTTCGAGGGCTCGGATGGCCTGGCCGCCATCTTCCCCGCCATGCTCAACTCCCTGATCGCCCTCAAGGCCCTCGGTTATCCGGACGACCACCCGCAAGTCGTCCGAACCGAGCAGCACCTCAAAGGCCTCGAACACGAGACGTCCGATACGGTCCGCATCGAGCCCTGTTTTTCGCCTGTCTGGGACACGGCGATTACGCTGATTGCCCTTGCGGAATCGGGTGTGCCGCCCGAGGACCCGCGCCTGCGGAGGGCAACGGAGTGGCTGCTGAGCAAGGAAATCCGGTTTCGCGGGGATTGGCGGCACAAGAATCCGGCGAATGTCGAGCCCAGCGGTTGGGTGTTCGAGTTCGAGAACAAGTGGAATCCCGACGTGGATGACACGGCGATGGTGCTCTTGGCGCTGCGCCTGGTCCCGACGAGCGATTCCCGGCGCGATGAAGCCTACGAGCGGGGGCTCAATTGGATGCTGGCCTTCCAGTGCAAAGACGGGGGATGGGCGGCGTTCGACAAGGATTGCACCAAAAACGTCCTCACCAAGGTTCCCTTCGCGGATCACAATGCGATGCTTGACCCCGAGTGTGCCGACATCACGGCCCGCATCTTGGAGGTGCTGGGACACGAACGGTTTCCGCTCAACCACCCGCAGGTCGTGAAGGCCATCGAGTACCTGCGCAGTCAGCAGGAGCCCGACGGTTCGTGGTACGGACGCTGGGGCGTGAACTACCTCTACGGGACCTGGCAAGTCCTGCGCGGATTGCATACGCTCGGGATCGACATGCGCCAACCGTGGCTGCTCAAAGCGCGCGATTGGCTCGAAAGCGTCCAGCACAACGACGGCGGCTGGGGCGAACGCGTCGATACGTACGAAGATCCCGTGTTCAAAGGGCGCGGACCCAGCACGGCCTCGCAGACCGCCTGGGTCGTGATGGCACTGTGCGCCTTCGGCGATCCTGACCGCCCCAGCCTGGTTCGCGGCGTCGAGTATCTGGTCCGAGCTCAGAACCCGGATGGATCCTGGTCCGAGGATGAAATCACGGGCACCGGCTTTCCGAGGGTCTTCTATCTGAAGTACGACATGTACCGCAACAGTTGGCCGCTGCTCGCCCTGTCAACCTATCGCAGCTTGAGCAACGGGCTCGCCCCGGAACGTAAGCACTGAGCCCCCCTCCGCTATGCCTTATACCGTCGCCGAAATCGCACACCACCTCGGAGGACAGGTGGTCGGCGATGGCTCGATTCCCCTGGGCGGCTTCGCGCCCGCCGACACCGCCCGTCCGGGCGATCTCACGTTTGCCGAAAACGAGGCCTACTTCGCTCGCGCCGAGCGGAGCGCCGCCAGCGCCATCCTCGTGGCCGGCGAATGGGCATCCGCAACCAAAGCCCTGATCCGCGTCCCCAACGCGCGCATCGCGTTCGCCAAGGTCCTGCCGCTCTTCCACCCCGAGCCGG
>JAXGQW010000108.1:0-14642 GCA_040766265.1 Verrucomicrobiota bacterium | reverse complement strand
GGGCTAAGAGAGATGCGGGTTAAGGCTCAGCGGAGTTTCGGCTTGCAGCGCACGGCCCAACCAACCACGCTGTGCCGCGGTTTCCGCCCGCGCTCCGAGTCGCGACTATGCATCTTTCAAACCTCACACTCGCTCTGGCCCCTTCCGCCCTTTGCATGACAATGCCCCAGAATCCGCCCAGTCGGCGGGAAATCTCGGAGGGTCGAGTTCCACGAGGCCCTCTTTGGGAACGGCGCAGTCACCAATCCAGGGCCTCGCGGAGCTCGGCCCTCCGAATTCTGGTTGCGGCCCTTCCGTTCTTTGTCCTCCTTGTCGTTGATCTGCCGGCGGCACTTTCAGCCGACTCCGCCGCGTCTGCCGAAGCGATTCCCGCGGCGCCCGAGGCTTTTCCCGACATGCGGGCCCTCTGGGACCGTGTGCCGGCTGCGCCGGAAGGATCCTCGCCGGAGGCGGCTCTGTTTCACGAGGCCGAACGCAACGCGCTTCTGTGTGCCGAGGGCCTGTACCGGTGCCGCCGCTACGTCGACGGCTGGCTGGCCCACGCCGATCCACAGACCGGCCTGATCCCGCGCAACCTCGGCCAGAATCGCGACCTTTGGAACGGACGCGACTCCGCGGCCGACAATTACCCGTTCATGGTGTTGACCTGTGCCCTGACGGACCGGGATCTGTTCGAGGGCCGGATGGTCGACATCCTGCGCGCTGAGGAACGGATCACTCGGCGGCTCGACCGTCTGGGCGACCAGTATTCGTTCACCAAACAAGGGTTCGCTCATGAAAAGCTCGACTTCGACCGGCTGGCTTTCGACAACGCCGAATACGTCAAGGACGGCTTGCTCCCGCTCACCGAATGGCTCGGTCCAAGCCCCTGGTCCGAACGCGCCATCGCCCTGATCGAAGACCTTTGGAGGAACGCGCCGGTCGACACGCCGTTTGGGAAAATCCCCACGCTCAACGTCGAGGTCAACGGCGACCTGCTCCAGGCCTGCGCCCGTCTCTTCTGGTTCACCGGCCAGCGCAAGTTCCTCGATTGGGGCCTGCGGCTGGGCGATTACTACCTGCTGGGCGACCGCCACCCAACCCGCGATTTCGATGAACTGCGCCTCAACGACCACGGCTGCGAGATCGTCAACGGCCTCTCCGAACTCTACTTCGCGGTCGCCCATGCGCACCCCGACAAGAAGCGCGCCTACGAAGCGCCGGTTCGGGAACTCTACGACCGGCTGCTCGAGGTGGGGCGAAACGAGGACGGGTTGCTTTGGCATGTGATCAACCCAAAGACTGGCGCCAACCGCGGCCAACTCTGCGACACCTGGGGCTACAACTACGACGGTGTCTATACCGTCTTCCTCGTCGATGGCGTCGACACCTATCGCGACGCCGTCCGCCACGTTCTCTCCAGCCTCGGCCCGAAGTACTACGGACGACCTTGGGCGGACAAGAGCCAGGACGGCATTGCCGACGCCGTCGAAGGCGCCCTCAATCTCTACAACCGCGAGCCGATCCCGGCTGCGGCCGCCTGGATCGATCACCAGATGCGCCTGCTCTGGGCGTGCCAGCAGCCGGACGGCACCATCGAACGCTGGCACGGCGACGGCAACTACGCCCGCACAACCATCATGTATGTCCTCTGGAAGAGCCAGGGACTCTACCTCGATCCATGGCGCCCCGACGTGCGCGTCGGCGCCGTCCGTTCAGGCGACACCCTCTTCATCCACCTCGCCGCCGACCAACCGTGGACTGGCCGCATTCGGTTCGACCGTCCCCGCCACCGCGAGTTCCTGAAGCTGCCGGTGGATTACCCGCGCATCAACCAGTTCCCCGAATGGTTCGTGGCCGAGATGGCAAGCCGCTACGTCGTCAGCGACGCGGGGACCGGACAGTCCTCGCGCCGCCTGGGCGCAGAGTTGATTCGTGGTTTGCAGGTGTCGCTTGCCGCTGGCGAGGCGAAACGCCTCGAAGTCCGAGCCGCACGGTGAGCGGCATCGCTTTGTGCCCCGCGGTTTCGGGCATTCGGCATTGCATTGTGTGGTCAATCGGTTGCAGACTCGATCTGCTCGGTCATGGGAAAGCGTCGGGCCGACACGATTGCCACGTGCGTCGGCCCGCCCTGACACCGGGACGTGAAGTCTGGCCCGCGCCGCCTGCGTGGACGGCATTCGCGATAACAATGGCTGGCGGAGAGCGCCCTGAGTTCTCCGCCTTGCAGGCGGCGAAACGAGAAGAGAGAAAGAGCAACCGGGACCTAACAACTATGAACATGAAACCTCAGAATTCCCGCGGATGGCGATCCTCCCTGACACTCCTGGCCGCAGGCTGTGTGGGGATGGCTGCAGTCTGCGCTCAGCCCGTCAAACTGGCCGATTTCCAGTTCAACGAGGGCTCGGGCGGAACCACCGCGAGCACAGTCAACAGTCTCGTCGGAACACTGGGCTTGCCCTCGGTTTCCACCAACATCCCCGTGATCATCACCGACACGCCGTCGGGCGCCGCCAATGACCGGGCGGTGCAGTTGATGGGCGTGGGCTACCTGCTTGCCGACGACAGCAACGGTCCCATCCTGAATGTTGCCACCGAGCCGCTCACCGTCGAGGCGTGGGTGAAATGGGACGGCACGGACCCGGACGCAAACAACGGGATCCTCGCCTACGGGGCCTCCTATAAACTGGGCCTGACCACCAGCGGTCAGATCCGTTGGACCCTGTTTGGCATCGTCGATGTCAACAGCGACTGGTATCTGCCGATGGACAGCCTCTGGCATCATGTCGCCGCGGCCTACGAGCCCGGCGTCGGTGTCACGATCTATCTCGATGGCGTCGGGCAATTCGTTGAGGAAACACGGGCGATGCGGGCTTTCCAACACGCCTGGCTCACCATCGGAGCCGAGAATCTCGGCAACCCGATTCTCGCCGCCCTCGATCGCGTTCGTGTGCACAAGGCGCTTCTTACCGACACGGAACTGGACAGCGTTGCCGCCGAGCCCAAGGGCGTCCTCGACAGCACGCTCGTCGCCTATGACTTCAACGAGACCGAGATGCCGTTCCAGAACGCCAAGGCCCCGGCCCGGCCGACCATCACGTCGGACCAGTACAACATAGCCAACACGACCCCGTCCTTCTCGACAGACTCGCCAACCGGCGGCGCCGGCGATTACTCGATCGAGTTCTCTGTCGCAGGCCAGCGTATCGTGGTGCCCGATCCCACGACGGCGATCCAGTTCGGGGACGAGAACCCGGACATCGCCAGCGACTTCACGATCCAGGCCTGGGTCAAGTTCGGTTCGCAAGCGGCGCGCGCCGTGCTCTGGATGAACAGCTGCCCCGGCGGCGCAGTCTCCTTCTCCGTCTTGGATCGCGAAGTGTTCGTCACCACCCTCGGCATCCTCGACCGCGATTCGGACGCCCCGATCCCCGACGATGGCGGATGGCATCACATCGCCGTTGTCCATGAGAATGGCGTCGAGTTCCGGTTCTACGTGGACGGTATTCTGAAGGACACCAGAGCGTACACAGGTGGCGTGATCTACACGCGCACCGACCCGCAGTTCACCATTGGCTGCGAAGGCAGCGGCAACCTGCCGTACGTGGGCAAGCTGGACCGCTTGATCGTGAGCCGCGGTGTGGTTCCGGCCGAGGAACTGGATTACCGCGTCATCCCCGGCGTCGATCCAGGCGCGCCTGAACTCAGCATCGGCACCGTGGTCGAAGTGGCTTGGCCCACCCTGCCCGCCGGCTATGTCCTCCAGTCCACAACCAACATCGCCGATCCCAACAGTTGGACGAACGTCGAAGGCACGCCGTTTGCCAAGGAAGGCACCTACCGGTTCTACTTCCCGCCCGCTGCCGAGAAGACCTTCTACCGGCTGTTCAAGCCGTAAAGTACTTCAAAGGCCCTCGGCCTGCTCCATCTTGTTCCCGGCCCGTTCCGGCTGCGGGAACCCGACAGAGACAAGAACGTCCAACATCCAACGTCCAACTCGGCGGTCGGTTCGCCGTTGGAAGTTCGATGTTGGACGTTGCTTTTGGTTCCTGGAGAGTTCTGACATTCAACGGTTCAATGCGCACGGGAACCATGAACCGGTTTGTAGCCGCCGACGTGAGTCGGCGCTGATTTCTGCTTTTGACGGAGCGAGATGGCGCGGACTCACGTCCGCGGCTACGGAACCACGGTTCATGGAAAGCGTCGACATTCGACTGTTGAATGCGCACGGGCACCATGAACCGATTTGTAGCCGCCGACGTGAGTCGGCGCTGATTTCTGCTTTTGACGGAGCGAGATGGCGCGGACTCACGTCCGCGGTTGGTGGGAACCACACGGTCTTGGCGGAAAGCGTCGACATTCGACTGTTGAATGCGCACGGGGACCATGAACTGAGCGAAGCCGCCGACGTGAGTCGGCGCTGATTTCTGCTTTTGACGGAGCGAGATGGCGCGGACTCACGTCCGCGGCTACGGAACCACGGTTCATGGAAAGCGTCGACATTCGACTGTTGAATGCGCACGGGGACCATGAACCGATTTGTAAAGCCGCCGACGACGGCGCTGATTTCAGTTTTCGGACGGAGTGAGATGCGCGGACTCACGTCCGCGGCTACAGGGTTCATCGGAAGCCGCTCAATCGACTTCTGAACTGCTCAGTGAACAGGAACCGCCATCGAACTCCGGTCGGGCTCGCTATCGCTATCGGTATCGGAATCGACGGCAGGCGACTGCGACGCCGATACCGATTCCGAGCAAGCCACGACCGCGGTTCATAGGAGCGCTGAACAATTCCTTCCGCATAACCATCCGTTTCGTAGAACTCCCCGCCTTCTCCATTCCTGGCGTGACTCTCGCCACGCCAGGCGATCGCCGCTCAGAAGAACCTCGCCGCGAGGTGGTGGAACCTCTGCCAGACAACCCCGCTTTATCGCCGGTCTCTGATGCCGCATTCTCGGCGGATGGTGCCCTCTCTGTCTGGCGCGGTCGTGCTTTGGGACATGACCGAGCGGCGCGTTGTGGAAGAGCGTGCGGCGCGGCGCCGGCTGCGGTTTGCGTATGTGCCCGGGTTGCTCTCCTTTCGTGAGGCGCCAGCTTTGCTCGAAGCGCTGCGTCGGCTCAGCACGACGCCCGATTTGCTGATGTGCGATGGTCACGGACTGGCCCATCCGCGCCGCTTTGGCATTGCATGTCATTTGGGAGTTCTCTGCGATCTGCCTGCGATCGGTTGCGCCAAGAGCCGGCTCGTGGGCGAACACGCGGAACCCGCACGCGCGCGCGGCGCCTCGGTTCCGTTGCGGCACCGCCTCGAGATCGTTGGCTCGGTCTTGAGAACCCGGCCCGGGATTCGCCCCGTCTATGTCAGCGTCGGTCATCGCATCGACCTCGCCGGCGCGCAGGAGATCGTTCTGGCATGCGCCGTCCGCTTCCGCTTGCCCGAGCCGACGCGTCTGGCCGATCAACTGGCTGCCCGGGCGAAACGGGATGAAAGGCCTGTTGGACCAGGACCAGCAAGCTGAGGGTTCTCCCCGTTCCAGCCTTTTCGCCTT
Source organism: Verrucomicrobiota bacterium (assembly GCA_040766265.1). GTDB lineage: Bacteria > Verrucomicrobiota > Verrucomicrobiia > Limisphaerales > J093 > MWFF01. The sequence goes on along the minus strand of JAXGQW010000108.1, from coordinate 9,115 downwards.
CATGAATCGGCGCTGGCTGACGAATCCGGCTGGAGCCTTGCGCTCGGACCCGGCGTTGGGTATCAGACCGGTAGTCAGCATGAGACGCTTGGCTGCGGTGTTTGTGTGGATAGCCCTGATCGAGGCAGTGCCGGGACGGACACCCGCCCTCGCCGGCGAACAGGGCGCCGGGGATTCGATGTCCGCCACGAGCGACGTCGCCGGCACGCTCAACGCCCGACAGATCTATCGCCAGCGGGTCTGGACCCGGGAGGACGGTCTGCCCGACGACCAGGTCTTGTCTTTGTTGCAGGCGCGAGACGCTCACCTCTGGATCGGGACCCGCAAGGGGGTGGCGCGCTTTGACGGTCTTGCGTTCGTCGCGCTCAGGGGCGATGACCTCGATGAACTGGTCGGTGGGGAGTGTACCGCGCTGGCGGAAGACCCGGACGGGGGTCTTTGGGTGGGTACCACGTCCGGACTGGTCCATCTGTCAGCCGCTGGCAACCAGCGGTTCACCACCCAGGACGACCTGCTCGACGACGGCATCCTCTCGCTGTGCCGGGCACGGAATGGCGACTTGTGGGTCGGCACCCGCTCAGGTCTGAACCGCCGGCGCGATGGCCGATTTGAAGTCATCCCCATGCCCGAGGACGGGCCCGCGAACCATCCCTTTACACACGAAGTTCGGGCGATCTACGAAGACGCCGCCGGCCGCGTCTGGTTCTCGAATCGCGTGGGCACGATGCGCTGGGACCCACAAACCGACCGTATCTCGGAAGTGCGCGTGCCAGGCTTCGTGGCCTTTGCGATGCAGATCACAGGGGATGCGCACACCAACGTGTGGCTGCGGAGCGCCGATGTCCTTCATTACTCGCCGACACGCGGCCTTGCCAGCCTGCCCGACATCGACTTGAATGACCGCTACAGCTCCGAACTGGGAACGTACGAAAATGTCCAGGCACTGCTGGCCGACCGGGCCGGCAACCTGTGGCTGGGCTGGGAGGGATCGGGGCTCACCCGTTATCGCAATGGACGGGAAACTGGCTTCGGGGCGGACAGCGGCCTCTCTGACACGTCGGTGAACTGCCTGCTCGAAGACCGCGAAGGAAACCTCTGGATCGGCACCGACAGCGGGGGATTGAACTGCTGGCAGCCGCGCCGCTTCACCACCTACACGGCCTCGCATGGCCTGCCCGATGAAGACACCCGCGTGGTCTACCCCGCGCGCGACGGGGGCGTTTGGATCGGCACCGAGCGCGGTCTCGCCCTGTGGCGCGACGGCCATCTGCTGCCTCACCCGATCCCGCGCCGGCTTTTCGACACCCGCGTCCGTTCCTTGTACGAGCAGACCGACGGCGCGCTTTGGATTGGCACGATGGACTCACTCGAACGGTGGCAGGATGGCGAGTTGACCGTGCACCGATGGTCCGAGCCAATCGACTCCAGTCGGGTCCGTGTGGTCACCGCCGATCGTGCCGGCGCCTTGTGGGTCGGCCGCCAAAATGGCCTGATGCGGTGGGACGGCGCGGATTGGACCCGATTCACCATGGCCGACGGCCTGCCCAACAACGATGTGCGGGCGATCCTGGAAGACCAGGGTGGCAGGCTGTGGTTGGGCACCTTTGGAGGTGGGCTCTGTGTTCTTGCGCCCGATCCGGACTTTCGCATCGAGTTCCTCCTGGCAACCACCAATGGCCTGGCTGACGACCGCGTGTACTCGCTCCATGAGGACGCCGGGGGCGTGCTCTGGGCCGGAACCCACAAAGGCCTCAACCGCATCGAGCTGCGTCCCGACCCGTCGAATGCCGGAAGGACCCGGCCCCACGTCACTGTATTCAATTGGCGAAACGGGCTCGTCGAAAACTTGGTCAATGCGATTGCCGAGGACGACCTGGGCAACTTCTGGATCGGGTGTGACTCCGGCATCTATCGAGTCTCCCGCAATCGACTCGGGGCCGACGCGGCGGGGCAGAGTGCGCGAATCGAGTGCGTCGTTTACAGCGAATCGGACGGTCTGCCCACCGGCAGAACCAATGGACAGCGGAGTCAGCCCGCTGCTTGTAAGACGGTCGACGGACGGCTTTGGTTCTCGACGGCCAAGGGCGTTGCGGTGTTCGATCCCGACCATGTCGTGCGGACCGATATCGCACCGATCATCCGCATCGACTCGGTGACGATAGACGACGTCGGGCGATTCAGGTTGTTCGACGCATCGGGCGCCCTTCCCAGCCCGCGGATCGTGACATCGCCTCTCAGTCCGCTCGTTCCGGCCCCCCATCTGCACCAGTCGAGGCCGAAGCGCGGTCACGCGGCTCGGATGGATATTCGTTACTCTGCCCCCACATTCCGCGCCCCGAATAACGTCCGCTTTCGTTACCGTCTCGAGGGATGGGATAAAGACTGGGTCGAGGCCGGGGCGGAACGCGTGGCGCGGTACACGAACCTGCGTCCCGGGTCCTACCGTTTCCAGGTCAAGGCAGCCAGCCACTTCGGGTTGTGGAACGAGACACCCGCGGAACTGGCCTTTACAGTCGTGGTTCCTTTCCATGAAGCACGGTGGTTCTGGCCGGCTTGCGCGGCGACGCTCACCCTCCTGGCCGCAGCCGCTGTCAGGTGGCGCGTTCGCGAACTGAAACGCATTCACCGCATCGAACGCGAAAACGACTTGGCGCGCGAACGCGAGCAGTTGGCGCGCGACATTCACGACGACTTGGGCTCGGGTTTGACACGCCTGGCTCTGCTCGGCGAGCGCGTGGCGAGAGAGAGTCGCGATCCGGCGGCCCAAGCCTCTGCAGGACGGCTCACGGGGGAAACATCGCATCTGATCGACAGTTTGGATGGGGTGGTCTGGGCGGCGGACCCAAGACAAGATCGACTCGGCGATGTTTTCGCCTTTTTGCGCGAACGGGCCGCGGCTTTCCTCGAAGATGCCGGGGTGGCTGCGCATCTCGATTTTCCCTCCGATGTGCCTCACCTGGCGATCAGCGGCCAGGTTCGGCGTACAATCTACCTTGCTCTTGCGGAAGCCCTCTCGAATGCCGTCCGCCACGGCGCTCCCAGCCAGATCACCGTCACCGCTCGCCTGTCCGGGCCTCCGATCCCTCCCGCCCGATCCAACGGACCGACCCTGCTCCAGATCACAGTCGACGATAACGGATGCGGGTTCAGCGCGCCCGGACCTGATGGTCCGCCAAACCCGGTCGCTGGCGCCGGGCCGTACGCCGCTGCGGGCGAAGAATCAGGCCGCGCTGTCGAAGCCACGACGCCCTGTGTCGGCGCTCGGACACGGTCACTGCGCGGGGGAGGTGGAGGGCGCGGGCTTTCCGGGATGCGTGCGCGGTTCGAGGCGTGCGGCGGCGGCTTGGAGGTTCGGAGCTTTATCGGTCAAGGCACGACCGTGGTGATGCGCGTGCCGCTCAAGCCGGCGCCGCCCGGCGCCACAGCCTGACCTCGCACCTCGCATTCGTGTCATTCGTGTGGTCCTCGCGTGGCCGCGGTCTGCTGTTCCGGCGGCAATCTCGCGTACACATTTTATATGACTACCGCCCCCGGCCATTGGCAGTGTAGAGTCCCCGACGAATGCACACCAAGAAACCCAATTCCTGACGTGACCCCCGCTTCGTCATGTCCCAACTGTTCGTCTCGAGCCGCCTCCCCAATCCGTGTCGCGCTGGTCGAGGACGATCCGGTCCAGCGTGCAGAGATCATCGAACTTTTGCAGACAGTGACGCACTTGGAGGTTGCAGGCGCCTGGGCGTCGGCCGAGGCGGCCGCGAAGGGGTTGCCGAGCATGGCTCTCGACATCGTGTTGGTGGATATCGGTCTGCCGGGCGCATCCGGCGTCGATCTGGTGCGGCAACTCAAACCGCGCCTGCCCGAGACGCAGTTCATGATGCTGACGGTGTTCGAGGATGCCGAGCGCATCTTCGACGCCCTCGAAGCAGGCGCAACGGGTTACCTGCTCAAGAAGACGATACCCAAGCGTTTAATCGAGGCGATCGATGAGTTGCACGCGGGCGGATCGCCGATGTCGGGAGCCATCGCTCGGCGGGTGGTGGAACGATTTCAGCCCCCCGCGTCTAAGGCGCGAGCCATCGAGTTGGAGGTGGCGCACCTGAGCCAGCGCGAATGCGCAGTCCTCGGCCTGTTGGCTCAGGGCCGGCTTTACAAAGAAATCGCCATCGAGTTGGGAATCGCGCTGGGAACAGTTCAGACCTACGTCCGCCGCATTTACGTGAAGCTTCACGTTCGGAATCGCACCGAAGCCGCCAGACAGACGTTGCTGTGAAACAAGGGGAAAACACGGCCGCGCTCGCCATGTGCGCCAACATGGAATACGACGCTGCGCAACCCGTCCGATCGCCCGCGTAATCCCGCGACGCCCAACGCACCGACGCAGCACACTCGGTGCCCACCTGAACGGCACGATACCAATCGGCGCGTATACACTTTGTAGGACTAGCTCAGAATAGTCGGGAAACGCTAGAGTCCCCACTAGATGCACTCACATGGACCGACAATGGGCGAACTCTGTTGTCGCGATGTTTTCTCCGATTTGTTTTGGTCCTCACTACCTCCGCTGAACCGATCTGAACCGTACAATTGTGATTGCTTATGACCTTGATGCGAAGGCGATCACGGTGGCGCGGTTCTGGACGCACGCAGCGGGGGCCAGATTCTCATCCCCAAGGTGACAGAACTCGACCGTGTCAACCTGATGTTCCGTAACAGCGGCTTCATCTCGACGGTTCAGCTTCGCAGCATCACGCGTGGCACTGTCACCATCGACGGGCAGAGTGCCCGGTTCCCCAATCTTGTTAACACCACCGGCACTCAGTTCGTGTTCGAGAACGGCGGTGCTATCGCGCGAGAAGACCCGCGGACGTTGCCCCTGCTGCTCAACCAGCTTGTCAGTTCCTCGATTACGCATGCCTTCGGCTACGATCTCTGGGAATTCTCGGCGCAAGCGGGACAATCGCTTCGCTTGGACTTTGTCAACAGCACCCAGCCCAGGCCGAGGTTCACGCTTTACGGCCCGGAGAACTGGCTTGGCTTCTCGAGCACCACCAACGACTCGGACCCCGTCACGCTGCCTGTTTCCGGTGCGTACCAACTCGAGGTGGCCGCGACAGGATCGCCCGTGGACTACGCGTTCCAACTCGTGGAAACCAGCCAGACAGACCTCGAGCCCGATACGACATTCACCGGCCAACTCGTCGGAAGCGGCCAAGCGCAACTTTTCAAGGTCGTCTTGCCCAGCGCCACCCCGATGCTCGTCTTGCTCAACAACACCGGCGCTGGCAACCGAAACGAGGTTTACGTCAGGCTGGGGATCCCACCGACACGCGGTCAGTTCGATTACCGCTTCGGGGGGCCGCCCGGTCCCAGCCAGCAGGTGTTGGTCCCCACGGCCTCTTCGGGCACGTTGTACATCCTGGTCTACGGCGACACCGTCGCCACACCGGGCACATTCACCTTGGTGGCGGCGACCGGCGATGTGATCGTGTCCGACATCGCGCCGCGTCTGCACGCCGCGGACGCGGCCATGACGCTAACTCTGTCTGGGGCCGGATTCGACCGCGGCACCGCCGTCGAACTCGTGGCCTCGGGGGGTCTCGCATATCCCGTGAGCCAGATCGAAGTCGATTCGCCCACGCGCATTACCGCGATGGTGGCGGCCAACACGCTGCCCGCGGGGCGCTATTCGGTCCGCGTCAGCAAGCCGGGCGGCGCGTCCAGCGAATTCCCCGATGCGCTCGAGATGGTCCCCGCCGGTGTCGCCAGGTTCGAGACCAAGGTGATCTTGCCCGCCTCGATCGGCTATCACACCGTCGCGACCATCTACGTCGAGTACAAGAACTCGGGCACGGCCGCGATGCCCGCGCCTTTGGTGATTGTCCGGGCAACCCAGAACGGCCAGGAAGGCGCCTGGCTGACTCTCCAGGATCATCGGCTCGTCGAGGGATTCTGGACCTCGGCTCAGCCCGAGGGCTTCAGCCATTCGGTCCAGTTCCTGGCCAGTGGCGACACACCGGGCGTGATTCAGCCGGGCGAATCGCGTCAGGTGCCGGTCTATTGCGCCGGCTGGAAACAGCCGTGGGACATGTCCTACCCGCCGATCTATTGGAGCGCCAACCCGATCACCGCGGACCTTGACATCCCAATCAGTTGGCCCGCTCTAAAAGACCTCATGCGTCCGCCGTCTGTGTCCGCCGAGCAGTGGGATGCCCTTTGGCCCGTGTTCACTGCCGGGATCGGTAATATGTGGGGCGACTACGTCCGGATGCTGGGCGACAATGCCGATTACCTGGGGCGCTTGGGCGAACGGGTCCTCGATGTCGGACCGCTCCTCGGCTTCGAAATGCTCCAGGCCGAAGGCATGAATCCCCTCGGCACCCTGGCCAGCGCCGCCGATGCCCAGGTCAAGGCACCGGGTCTCTCGGTCGTCTTCTCCCGCTTCTTCGGCGGCACAATCTCGGGCCGGTTCGAGAAGGGCGCGCTCGGACGCGGCTGGAGCCACAACTGGGAATACAGCGTCGAGAAGGCCGACGACGGCAAGGTCACTGTGTTTGGACCTGGTCGTTCGCGCCGGGTCTTTCAACCCGACAGCCGGCGCGGGGGTGCTTACTTCTCGCAACCGGGCGATTTCGCGACGTTGACGGATCAAGGCACTGCTCTCGAGATGCTTGAGCGCAACAGCCTGCGCCGTGTGTTCCGCGCCGACGGCAGGCTCGACTACGTCGCCGATCCGAACGGCAACCGAATCATGGCTGTGTACAGCGGCGCCCTGCTGACCGCCTTGACGCATTCCTCAGGTCAAGCCCTCGCCTTCGGCTACAACGGCTCCGGCCTCATTACGAGCGTCGTGGCCTCGACCGCCCCAGGCATGCCCCTCTACACCAACACCTTTGCCTACGATGCCGCAGGTGAACACCTTGCCTCGGTCGCCTACTACGACGGGCGCTCGGCCACGTACCAGTACGAGTTGAACCCTGGATCACCGGCTCGGCACGCGCTGTTGCAGGTCACCTCCTCGTGCTGCCAGGACCGGTTCTTCGCGTATGACGAACTGGGGCGGCTCAAGAGCACTTGGCTCGGCGACAATGACGAAGCCCTCGACTTCGCCTACGGTCCGGCGGGCAAAGTGACGGTGACCGACGCGCTCGGGAACTCGAGCCACGTCTGGTTCGATCATCGCGGCCTCGTCGCCAAGAGCGAAGATGCCCTCGGCAACGCGGTGCACTTCGATTTCAACGATTCGTATCAACTGGTCCGGCTCACCGACCCCGCCGGCCTGCCGCATCAATACTCTTACGACACCCGCGGCAACCTGACGCGCGTGGTGGATTCGTTGGGCAACCCGACCCGGTTCGACTGCGCGGGTCCGTTCAACCGGCTCACCTCGCTTCTCGATGCCAATCTGAACCCGACCGAGTACCGCTACGACGCGAAGGGCAACCTGACGGCCATCCAGTACGCCGACAGCAGCATCGAATGGTGGCGATACGACGCGCTCGGCAACGCCATCAACTGGACCAACCGCCGCAGCCAACCGATCGAATACCGCTACGACACTCGGGGCGTGCTCACCAACAAAGTCCACCAGGACGGCAAGCAGGAGATCTACCTCTATGACCGTCGCGGCAACCTGACCAACGCCAACACGCTCGATCCGCAGCGCGTGTCGCTCTACTCGCTCAACTACGCTTACGACCAGGCAGATCGCCTGACGAACATCGCTTATCCGGGTGGGCAATGGCTCGCGTTCACGTACGACGACCTGGGCCGGCGCCGGACCAGCCTCGACCAGACCGGCCATCTGCTGACGTACTACTACGACTCCGCCGGCCGGCTCGAGAGCATGACCAACGAGGTGAACGACGAGGTTGTACGCTACTTCTACGACCCGGCCGGGCGGATGCGCGAGAAGCACGTCGGCAAAACGGTCTTCACCACGTACGAGTACGATGTCGCGGGGCAACTGCTGACCCTGACCAACCGCAACGCGAGCGCGACGGTCCTCTCGTTCTTCAACTACACGTACGACAGCCGCGGCCGGCGTGACTCGATGGACACGCACTACGGCAAATGGACCTACGGCTACGACGACCTCGGCCAGCTCACTCGCGCCGTCCTGGTCTCCACCGACCCCGAGGTCCCCAGCCAGGACCTCACTTACAACTACGATCCCCTCGGCAACCGGCTCTGGACAATCGAGAACGGCGTCCGCACCGAGTACCTGCCGAACAACTTAAACCAGTACGTCCGCGCCGGCGCCACACAGTTCCTCTACGACCGTGACGAGAACCTGACGAACGAAGTCAACGGCGCTGAAATGACTCGATACGTGTTCAACGATGTGAACCGAATGGTTGGAGTTCGAAAAGGTGCGAATGCCTGGGACTACTTCTACGATCCGCTGGGAAATCTCGCGAGTCGGACCGACAACGGTGAGTCAATGCACTACGTCGTGGATCCGATTGGGCTCGGGAATGTCGTCGGAGAATATGACGATGGTGGACTTCCTAGAGCACGATACGACTACGGTCTTAGTGTGGTTTCATTCACACCTCACGCATCTGGTGGCTCCGCGTTCTACGCGTTCGACGCAATAGGGAACACGCACCAGTTGGTTGACGTAACTGGTGTGGCGCTGAACTCGTACGCATTCAGTCCATTCGGATCCACAATTGGAAAGACAGCGACAAGCCTGAATCGGTTTGAATTCGTTGGCCAATGGGGCGTGTCGGTTGAGCCTAGCGGACTTCAGTTGATGCGAGCCAGGTTCTATTCGCCTGGCAGCGGGCGATTCTTTCGTTGCGATCCACTGGGTTATGCAGCCGGGCTGAATCTGTATGCGTACGTGAACAACAATCCCCCATTGTACACTGATCCACTCGGTCTCTCTGGGTTACCGGTTTCTGTCACTCCTGTGCTTCGGGGTTTTGTGTTGGACTCCGTAGTAACGCGAAGTCGCCTGCATGGCCCGGAAGATAGTAACGACTACCGATGGGCAGAGCCAGAAGAGTTCGGTGATGAAAGATGGTACTGGCGCGATGATTACATTCGGTACTATGACAATGGCGAGCATTGGGATCGAGACAACGGCCAACGATGGTACTGGCGGGATGAT
>JAXGQW010000107.1:0-14968 GCA_040766265.1 Verrucomicrobiota bacterium | reverse complement strand
GGGCCTGCAAAAGTCCCGCCCGCCGCTTCGAGGGTCCCAATGAAGGGAGTCTCCATCCCGGCCTCGACCCGCCCCCGATTGATCAATCGCCCCGTGATCCCGCGCACATCGCCCGCCCCGCTGGCCGTGCTGATCACCGCGCCCGGGGCGTTCAGCAGACCGTCCGGACCACAATCGAGACTCGAGCTCTCGTCCGACCAGCCATTGCTCGAGCTGGTCTCGAGATGAATCGTGCCCTGATTCGTCATCCCGATGGGCGCCGTCGCCAACGCGCGCCCGTGAGCGACCGAACCCTCGACTCGAACGGTCTGATTCGCGTGGACGATCCCCAAGAGGCTGCAGGTTCCCTGGAGCAGGAACGTCGCGGCTGCCTCGCCGCTCGGCCCCAGTTCCAACACGCCGTTTCGCACGGTGACCGGCCCCTCGAGCACCCCGCCCAGATAACGCAACGCACCGCCCACGGCGCTCAACCCGCCCGCGGCCGAGAACCGCCCGCCCTCGAGCTCGATCGTCCCCGAGACGGTCGCGGTTTCCCCAACGTCGAGATGGCCCGCTGCCAGACGCAACGCCCCTTTCACATCGAGCCGCCGGATCGCTGCGTCGCTGCCCGCAAAAACCACCGTTGTCCCTTCAGGAGGCGCCAGGACGGCATCGTCCATCGCGGTGGGCAAGACGTTGCCGCTCCAGTTGAGCGGGTCGTGCCAGCTCTGGCCGTCACCTTCGCCATCCCAGGTGACGGTCGCGGCCGACACGTCGGCGACCGCGATCATCACGCCGATGGACAAGGCGCAAAACCGTCGGATCACCTCCCCGCCGCCGAGCCGGCACCAGCTTGTCGACACTCGATCAGTCCGCGCATCCTGTTCTGTCTCGTGTGAAAACATAGCGACTCGGCCTTTCTCTCGAATGAATTGACCGCCGCTCTCTCGAGCGACAGAAGACCCCCGCGTCGGGGCACGCGGCCTGCGAATCCCTTTGGTCTCACGCGCAGGATCGATGTCTTAATCGTCGTTGATCACCGCGAAGTCAAGAACCGATGGCCGATCTGCACCGGCGTTGCCAGCACCCCCATACACACAGATCCCGCTCCAACCTCTGCTCAAGCACCTTCGCAAATGAAAAGACCGTGCGGGCGCGCGATCGCCAATTCATGAAGGGGAGAAAGGCTCGAGGGGCAACGGCTCGTCCCCTGCACCGCAGATCGGACGCACCGTCGGTGCAGAGGACGGTCAGGCTCCCCAAAAGGACTGGGGTGCGGGCCAAGGGACGTTGCGACAAAGCCGTCGCCGCTCCGCGTCTATTTGCGCAGCCGCATGAACTGCTGGCGGGCTGCCGGCTCGAACTTGTGCGGCGTGCTTGCTCTGGGCACGTCCTGCCACGGGCCATACACGCTCGGGGCGACCTGGAGCGTGCCCCCGCCCGTCCATTCCACCGTGACAGCGCCGCTTCTGCTCACGATCCTCGTGAATTCGAGCGTCACGCACTCCTCACTCGATGTGAAGGTGAACGCGTTGCCCGGGACGTCGATCCTGTTCCCCGCGGTGTCGCGGACGTTCGACGCGACCAGCGTGTATTGGGTCTTGGGCCGCTGCAGGCTGGTCTCGAGCCGGACCCGTGTCGGGCTCAGGACCTTGGCGCCAACAACCTCGATGCCCTTGATGCTGTAGTTGCCAGGCACCCCCGCGCTTGCGGGCGTCACGGGAATCGAGAACGTGACGAGAGCCCCTTTGAGCGTGCATCCCGTGACATCCACAATCGCCAGGAACCTGGTGTCGTCCGGCTCGCCTACGGCGGCCGAGATCCTGACCTCGCGGGTGAACGCAGGACTCATGAACTCGGCGTCGTAGTCCGAGCGATCGGTGGACTGAAACCACTTGTTGATGGCGGCCTGCAGATGGAAACGGTAGGGCCCCTTCACCTTTGTGTTGCGGAACACGCCTGTGAAGATGCCGTCCTCCATCAGGTCATCACCGCCCTGGCCGTCGTCGCGCAACTCGAGTCCATCCTGCTCGCCATTGGGCAGGAGGACGCGGGCCATGATGGTTTCCTTGGGGTGTGTGATCGCGCCCCCGAGGCTCCGCGGGTAGGCGTACACATGAATGGCCTCTCCAGGCAGCACGCGCGGATAGCGCACGGCCGCCGTCAGGCTCTGAATCTGGTTCCGGACAAAGCCGCGCGCGATGAACCGGCTGTCCATTGGCTGCCGGGCCTTCACCAGCATCTGCCATTCGCCAGGCGCGGGTTTGAGTCGACGCAGGTATCGGCCTTGGGGCATCGGAAGACCCTCATACTCGTTGCCCAGGGGATCCTTGACCGTGAACGTGGCGCCCGCCTTCTCATCGTCCCAGACAAGGGCAAAGGTCACCGACTCCGACCCGTCCTCGACAAGCACCGTCTTCGGCTCGGGCTCTTTCATCAGCGAGCCGGTCATCGAGTTGATGGCTTCCCGGCCCGAGATCTTCTCATGCAACTCCGTGAAGGCTTGCGGCAAATCGGCTGCATCCGCCGAGTCGACGTAGAAGCCGCCGGTTGCCGCCGCGATCTCGGAGCACTGAGACGAGAGGCCCAGGTCGCCGCCGGTGCAGGTCACGTACACGGGAATGCCTTCGGCGAGCAGTGCGGCCAGCGCGGCGTTCAGGTGCCCCGCGGGATCCGCCTGCGGCCGGTTGTTGATGCCGTCGGTCATCAACACGATGAATGTGTTCGCGGTCACCCCTCCGGCGGCCATGATCATTGCTCTGGCTTTGTCCAAACCGTCGCCGATATTGGTCCATTCCCCGGGGCTGAGGGCGTCGATGGCATTGTGCCAGGCGGTGCGCACGGCCCCCAGGGCAGCAATCGACACGCTCGCATGCCCGCTGGCCGGCTCCGCGTCGTCCGAAAACGACACAATCCCCAACTCGGTCCCGTTCTCCGCCAGGGTGACAAAGTCCTTGGCCGCAACTTTGAGACGTTCCATGCGGGAAGGGGACTCGACGCTCATGCTGCCCGATTCGTCCAGGACGAGCACAACCCGCACGGTGGAATCGGCCAGCACGAAATGCGTCGGATCCACGACCGCCCCGCCGGCATCCGGATCGGGAGCGCCGGGCGGCATCGTGAAGTGGTCGGGCCACGACCAGACCACCTGCTCCCAGCAGGAGCGATTCGAGCGGCATCGCGACTGCTCGGTCACCAGCGTCGCGTCATGGTTGCCGCCCGAGATGTCGGTGAGGTTGCTGGGATCGCCGTGTCCCCAGCACAACTCGGTGCCATTGTGGTCCATGAGACACGACTCTTCTCCCGCGGTCTGGGCAGCGGCGTCGGGGCAGTCGGCAGCTCCCAGGACGTCGCCGCAGCCGACCGCCCGGGACTCGTATTCGTCGCGCGCATCGAAAATGAGGTGAACGAACTCGTGGGCCAGTTTCGGGCCGGGGTTGGAATCTGAACTGATGTAGTTGTAGGAGACGTGCGCGCTGCCGCCCACTCGGTAGGACCCGGTGTTGGCATACCACCAGGTCGGGCTCGAACTGGGATAAACCCGCAGATCGGCATCGGTGCCGAAGGCGTTGTTGTAGATGAACGCCTCGCCAATCTCGGCCTGCCCGTCCGTCACATCGAACAAAACGGCCGAGCCGTCCCTGATCAGGTCCCGGATGGTGTCGAGCTGGGTTGCCGTGGCGTCGAAGTGCACGGCCACGGAGATGTTGAACACGTTGGGCTGTGTGCACGGGAGACCCGGACATCGGTAGACCGGGGCCGGGCGAGCCTGAATCTCGCCGTAGTCGGTCCCTGCGCCCCAGGCCGCGCCGACAATTCCGATCGCTGCCAGGCCGGCCGCGACCGGCCACGTCAAGAAGAGAGTCTTCGAATGGGATTGCTCTGCGCCAGACACGCGACTTGCGCTCATGAGATGCCTCCTGGTTTGGGTGAATTTGGGTGTGCAAAAACAGTAACACGTCCCGTCGGTTTGTCCAGCCACCCGTCCAGGCTGTAGCCCGCATGTTTCACACCAAGTCTGTGCACATGGTGGTGAGACTTCCCAAGATGACTGCTATGCGTGGCTAGCGCGCATGAGTGCACCTTTCGATGACATCGGCTCCGCGTTCTTCAGAAGTTGGTGAGAAATGCGCGCTGGCGGTGTTCGTTGCGAGACGCAGGCCGGTCAGTCGGCGCTGATGCCTGCCTTCGACGGAGCGAGTTGGCGCGAACCCATCCCGCGACTGCCCAAACGCGTCAACCTAAGCTGAGCTCGGAGTCGGACGGTCAGACCCGCCTCTGGCGGCCGGCCAGGCGCCTGATCACATGAGCCTTGTCGCAGGCAGGTGGGCCAACTGGGGACCGAGGTCGCAAAGCGGAGTGCGCCCGTCCTCGGGCGCAGCAGTGTCCGAGCAACCGCACGCGTCGGTCTCGTCCGCATCATGGTGCATTCCGTCATTGCTCTGGCCGAGGACGGCCACCCTCCAGTCACCCCGACGACGCAGCGCGGCGATTCATCGCCGCTTTGCGATGACGCTCTTCGGTGCATGCGGCAGGCTAAAGCGGTGCTCGAGCATAGGCACTCTCCCGCAATGCGGGACTCCCCGCGACCTCGACGCCGACCTGAGCATGGGCGGCTGCCACAACGAACGCCGGCCCAAGGACCAAGACAGCCACGACGGCGCTGCTTCCGGGAACAGCGCGGGAGATCTCATTAGGTTGACGCGTATGCGCCACCGCGGGATCAGCCCTCCGAGAGAGGGGGCTCATGGGGAGTGCGCCGACAATTGCCGGGTTCGCGACGCCTCGATGCTGACTGGCACATTCCATGCTTGAAAATTTAGTTTTGGACTCAGAAGAAAGAGAGAAGCTTCGCACCCGACTTGACGGCGGGATATTGGGGTTTCGGGGCTTTTCCAGCGAAGCAGACTGCGGCACGGTTCTCCTGATGAGCAAACGCATCCAGAGCGCGCGGTACGAGCGGAAGTTCGTGGTGTCCGAGGCCTTGGCGGGCGAGATCCGCGAATATGCGCGGGGGCTCCTGGAGTTGGACGAACACGGAGTCGGGCATCCGGACGGGGCGTATCCCGTGCATAGCATTTACCTCGATTCTGACGCGATGAAGACCTACTGGGACACGCTCAACGGCGTGAAGAACCGGTTCAAACTGCGGGTGCGGTATTACAGCGGGGATGCGGACGCGCCGGTGTACCTCGAAGTCAAGCGGCGAGTGAACCGTCGGATCGTCAAGCAACGGACCGCTGTGCGCCGTGAGGCGGCGGTCGGCATCCTGGACGGCCAGGATCCCGGACCGGAGGCTTTGGTTTCGTCGGATCATCAGGCACTTGTCGCGTTCGAGGTTTTCAACCGGTTGGTTCGGGAACTGCGGGCCAGGCCCAAGGTGCACGTGGCGTACCTGCGCGAGGCCTACATGCCCGCCAGCGACAACAACTCGACGCGGCTGACGCTCGATCGTCTGGTCTGCTGCGCGCGCGAGGAGACCGGGCGGATTTCGACTGTCCTGGTCGATGCGCTCGCGGTCTGGAGCGGCGCGGTCGTGCTCGAGCTGAAGTTCACGGATGTTCTCGCCGACTGGTGCATCAACCTGGTCCGCACGTTTGACTTGCGGCAGTGCGGCGCGGCCAAGTATGCTCAGAGCGTGTCGCTCATGGGCGGACGAATGCCCCAGCACCAGCGCCTGCCAATCCCAAACCGGGATTGTCAGTGGCCGGGAGGCCGAGAGGACAGTGTGTTCCGCAGGGGGTGAGCGTGACGAGCCCCCGGCAGGCGAAGGTGTGGCCGGAGGCGCCCTGGCGGGCGGCCTTTCCGGGTTTCTCAGAGGTCGGATCGAGTCATAGGCAATGAATTCAAGCAGCTTGGACTGGTTTTTCCAGGGTGACGCCGCCATGGTCCCCACCAACTGGCAGGCCATGGTGTTGGGTCTGCTGATTGCCCTGGCGTGCGGGCACGTGGTGTCCTGGGTCTACATGCTGACGCACACCGGTTTGTCCTACTCCCGCAGTTTCGTCAACGCGCTCCTCCTGCTGCCGCCCATTGTCTGCCTCGTGATGATGGTGCTCGCCAACAACCTTGTCACCGCGTTCGGCATGATGGCCGTTTTCGCCATCGTCCGCTTCCGCAACATCCTGCGCGACACGCTCGATACCACCTACATTCTGATCAGCCTGGTCATCGGCATGGCCGCCGGCACCCAGCGGTTCGCCAGCGCAATCCTGGGTTGCGTCATCATCTGCCTGGTCATGATCTACCTCTGGCAGACATCCTACGGAAGCCGGCACCACTACGACCTGATCCTGAATCTGCACTGGACCCGATCTCTGAAGGAGATGCCGGAACTGCACCGACTCCTCAAGCGCCATAGCTGGAAGTGGCTTCTGGCCAGCCAGCGGACGCACGAGGGCTACGAAGGGACGGATCTCTCGTTCCGCTTGTTGCTGCGCAACACCGATCGTTTGCGCGATCTCCTGGCCGAGATCGGCGACTTGCCAGGCGTCTCGAGGGTGACCACGATGCCCGCCGAAGATCAATCCGAGCTTTGAGCATGGACCCACTGCCTCCCATTCCCACATCCCCCCGCCTCCTCTGGCGCGAGTTTCGCATGCGCGTCGTGCCGTGGCTGTTCCTCTCCGGACTCGTGGCGGCGATCGCTGTGATGTGGACCCGGGTCAACATTGGACAAAGCATCGTCGGCGTGGGCGAGGGCGAGCGCGCCCTGATCACGAGCCCGCAGCCGGGATTGCTGCGCGAGCTGAAAGTCCGCCCCTACCAGCTCGTCAACCAGGGCGAGCCCATCGCCGTCGTGCATCCGGCCGATCCCCGCGTGCCGCTCGATTTGCTCCGTTTGGAACTCGATCTCCAGCGGCTGCGGCTGCAGCCCACGCTGCCGGAGCAGAATGCGATGAACTACGAGCGGGTGCGCTCGGATCTGCTGCGGATCAAGTCCGAGTTGGCTGTCGCCAAGGTCAACCTCGAACGGGCCCAAAACGAAGTCGACCGCAACAAGCCGCTCTACGAGGAGAAGCTGGTGTCCGAGGACATCTATGACCTGAGCCTCAAGACCCGCCAGGCGTTCGAGGCCGAGGTCGCCGAAAAGACCGCCGCCGTCCGCGAAATGGAACAGCGCATGGAAGAACTGCGCTCGCTGGGCGAGCCTGAAGCGACCGACGCGGGCGACCAGTTCCAGCAGCTCCTGAGCCGCCTCGACGCCGCCCAAAGTCTCGCCGCCAGCAACTGGGGGCCCGTCACGCTGGTCGCACCCATCTCCGGCATGGTCTCCGCCGTCCAGCGCCAGCAGGGCGAGTACATCCTCGATGGCGAGCCGCTGGTCGTCGTGCATTCGCTCTGGTCCGATCGCGTGATCGGGTACCTGCGCCAGCCCTACCCCATCGATCCCGAAATCGGCCTCCCGGTCAAGGTCACCACCCGCACCCACGCGCGAGAGCAGTTCTGGACCTCGATCAGCCAGATCGGCGCCCAAGTGGACATCATCACCAACGCGCTCGCCTATGTGCGCCAGGGCTCCCTCGTCGATGTCGGCCTGCCAATCGTCATCGATTTGCCCTCCCAGAGCCGCATTCGGCCGGGCGAAATCGTCGACCTCTGGATTAAGCCCGCCGACGCGCGGCCTCAAGATCGGGGTGGCCCGTGACCATTCGCCCGCCCGCCGCCCTCTGTGTCCTTGGCCTTTGGCTCGGACTCGCATGCACGGCCCCGGCTCACACGGCCGGCCTCGGGTCGGTCCGGACCTATTACGGCCTTTGCGACGCCTCGGCGGCGGCGATCCTCGATGCGGATCACTTCGCGGTGGGCGACGACGAGGACAACATCATCCGCGTCTATCACCGGCGCGCCGGCGTCCTGCCCGTGTTCTCCCTCGATTTGTCCCCGTTCCTCGAAGCGGATTCGGAGAACCCCGAGGCGGACCTCGAGGGCGCGGCCCGGCTCGGCGATTGGATTTACTGGATCACTTCCCACGGACGCAATCGCAAGAGCGAGGACAGCCCCGGTCGGCAGCGCTTCTTCGCCGTCGCCGCATCCGTACGCGACGGCCTGGCGCGGCTCGATCCCGTCGGAATGCCCTACAAACGCCTGCTCGATGACTTGCTAGCCGATCCGCGGCTCGAGCGCTTCGACCTGGCCGCCGCCGCAAAGCTGGCGCCCAAGACCCGCGGCGCGCTGAACATCGAGGGCCTCACCGCCACGCCGCAAGGGCATCTCTGGATCGGCTTCCGCAGCCCCGTTCCGCAAGGCCAGGCTCTGCTCGTTCCGATGCTCAATCCGGCCGAGGTCATCGCCGGTCATCGCGCCCGATTGGGCGATCCCATCCTCCTGCCCCTCGACGGTCGAGGCATTCGCAGCATTACCCCCTGGCGCGGGGGCTACCTGATCGTCGCCGGTTCGACAGGCGATGACGCCCCTTCCGAGCTCTATCTCTGGAGCGGTGGCGCCGATCGTCCGCAACGCCTTGCCGGGGCCGGTTTCACCGGCCTCAATCCGGAAGCGCTCGCCGATTTCGCCCCGCCGGGCGAAGACGATTTGCTGGTCATGAGCGACGACGGCAATCTCCTCGTGGGCAAGAAGCCCTGCAAGAAGCTCAAGAAACCAAGCCAGAAAAGGTTCCGCGCCGGTGTGCTCTCCCCGGTCGCCGCCTCGATCGGCCCGGACCGGCCCGCAATCCGATGAACGACCGACTCGAGGCTGCTAGAGTTCGTGCCCCGGAACGGACCCGGGTGCGCTCCGGAGCGATCCGCGGCGGACTGACGCTGTTGCTGGCTGTGGCCGCTTTGGGCTCGAAATGGCCCGGCGCGCTGGCCCAGGAGAATGCGCCCGAGGCGCGTCCGATCACCCTCGAGGAGTGCATTCGCACGGCGCTCCTGCGCAATCGCGCCCTGCAGATCCAGCGGCTCAATCCGGAGATCGCGCGCGACACACTCAGCGGGTCCCGCGGCTACTACGACCCCGTCTTGATCGGGGACGCGCGCCGCGAGAGTTCGTCGGACAGCGGCGGATTCGATCCGACCGATTACAGCCGGGACGCGATTTACGACGCGGAATCGGAGACGGCTCGGCTGGGGCTTGCGGGGGTCTTGCCCACGGGGATGAGTTACGCGTTCAGCGGCAGCTATGCCAACAGCTACGGCTACCGGAACTTCCTCGATTTCGATTCGTACAATCTCTACGCGGGCGTCGCCATCCAGCAGCCGCTCCTGAAGAACTTCTGGATCGACCAGGGGCGCATGACCATTCGGGTGAACAAAAAGAACCTCGAGATCACGGAACTGGGCGTGGCGTACCTGACGATGGACGTGATCAACCAGGTGCAGCAGGCCTATTGCGAGTTGCTCGCGGCGCGCGATCAACTCGCCGCTCAGGAGCGTCTGGTCGCCATGAGGTCGAACTTCCAGGCCGGCCTCGAGCGACAGGTCGAGGTCGGCATGCTGACACCGCCCGACACGCACCTGGCCCGATCCCAGCACGCCACGGCCCAAGCCGAGGCCGCGACCGCCCGCAACCTCGTCACACTCGCCGAAAACGCCCTGAGAACCCTGCTCGGGGACGCCTGGACCGACTCGGCGGACGTGCCGCTGGCCCCTCGGGAACGGTTGACCGCCGTCACCGCCCTCTTCGACCTCTCCGCAAGCTGGGATCATGGACTGCGCCAGCGCCCCGACCTCGCCCAGTTGCGTGCGGATCTCGAACGGGCGGACATCGATCTCAAGTATCGACGCAACCAACTGTTTCCCTCGCTGGATTTGGTGGCGGGTTACGGGCGGCGCGGCGCCAGCACCATCCAGTCCACAAACATCGGGGCGCGCATCGCGGCGTCATCGAGCGACGCCTTCGACCAGATCAGCGGCGGCGACAACCCCAGCGATATGATCGGCGTCATCTTCACGATGCCCCTGATGCGCCAGACCGAACGGGCGAACTACCGCGTCGGCAAACACCTCAAGGCCCAGGCCGAACTGCTGGTCAAGCAAAAGGAGGAACTCGTCATGCGCGAGATCTCCGACGCCTTGAACAGCGCCCGCTCGGGTCTCGAACGCCTCCGGGCCGCCAGCCGCGCGGTCGAGTTTGCCAGGACAGCCCTCACAGCCGAGGAACGCAAGCTGGCGGGGGGCAAGAGCACCCTCTTCTTCGTCCTGCAACTTCAGCGCGATTTGGCGACCGCCGAGTCCACTGAGATCCGCGCCAAGGCCGACTACAACAAGGCCGTTTCCCAATTGCAGTTCGCCGATGCCACCCTGCTCGAGGCGCACCAGATCGCCATCGAGTTCGTCGAGCCCTGACCCCGCACGACGCGCCTGGAAGCCTCACGCCTTTCCCTTCACCACCGTCCCCGCCATCCATCGGTTCTCCAAAGTCACCCAATGAAAAGAACACGTTCCCGAATCGCCGCTCTCGCCATGCTCGCCGTGCTGACCGGCTTTAGCCCAGCGATTGCCCAGACTCCGACGCCTGCGGCCGCGCCCGCAGCCGCACCGGCGGAAGCGCCCCGATTCCGCGGGGCCCAAGGGCCGCGCGTGGTCTCGCCCGAGGTGGGCGCCGAGGGGAAGGTGACCTTCCGCATTCTCGCTCCCAAGGCCCAGTCGGTGAAGCTGGGCGGGACCGACATTCCCGGTTCCGGCCCGGGCGAGGGCAGGAATCTGACCGCGAACAGCGAAGGCGTCTGGGAACTGACGCTCCATGCGGTTCCGCCCGGATACTATCGCTACAACTTCAACGTGGACGGCGTCTCGGTGACTGATCCGCGCAATCCGGCGACGAGCGAATCCAACGCCAACACCTGGAGCCTCGTGAGCGTGCCGGGCGCCGCCTTCATGGACACCCAGAACGTGCCACATGGCGCCGTGGCCGAAGTCACCTACTATTCGACCGCGCTCAAGCGCTTCCGCCGCATGCACGTCTACACACCGCCAGGCTACGAATCGGGCGAGGGCCGCTTTCCCGTGTTCTACCTCCTCCACGGCGCATTCGATTGCGACGATTCCTGGACCTCTGTCGGGCGCGCCGGCTTCATCCTGGACAACCTCATCGCCGCCGGGAAGGCCAAGCCGATGGTGGTCGTCATGCCCGCGGGCCACACCGGCCCGTTCCGCTTCGGCGGACCCGGGCCTGCCGTGGACGAGTTCACCCAGGATTTCCTCGAGCACATCATGCCTCATGTCGAGACCCACTACCGCATCCAATCCGGACGCCAAAACCGGGCGATGGCCGGGCTGTCCATGGGCGGCGGCCAGACGCTCAACATCGGCATCCCCCACCTCGACAAGTTCGCCTACCTGGGTGTCTTCAGTTCCGGCGTCTTCGGCATCACGGGTGGTCCGGGCGGCGCCCCCCAGGGCCCCCGATTCGAGGAACAGCACCGGACGGTCCTGGACAATGCAGGACTCAAGGAAGGGCTCAAAATCTTCTGGTTCGCCACAGGGAAGGACGATTTCCTCGTCGAAACATCACGCGCGACAGTGGCCATGTTCAAACGACACGGCTTCAATCCGGTCTATCGCGAAACCGACGGCGCCCACACCTGGATCGTCTGGCGCGAGTACCTGAACGAATTCGCGCCGCAGTTGTTTCAATAACCGCCCCGATCAACCGCCCCAGCCCGGACATCTCATGCCGGGACGAGGACAGGGGGTTCCGTGAACGGCAAAACCGCGCCGTTCCTCACCCCCGCCCCAAGGCCTTCATGCCAATGTCGCGGCGGAACTGAGCGCCTTCGAAACGAATCGTGTCGACGGCGGCGTAAGCGGCCGCGCGGGCCTGTTCGAGATCGGCCCCCAACGCCGTGACCCCCAGCACCCGCCCGCCGTTCGTGACCACCTGGTCCGCTTCACGCGCGGTGCCGGCGTGGAAGACCTTGGTGTTCGGAAGGCGCCCCGCGGCGTCGAGCCCATGAATCGGCTTGTGCTTGAGATAGCTGCCCGGGTAACCGCCCGACGCCATCACGACGCAGACCGCTGATTCGGGGCGCCAGGCGATGTCGATCCGATCGAGCGCGCCGGAAACACAGGTGTCCAGCACGTCCGCCAGATCACTCTCGAGGCGCATGAGGTAGACCTGGGTCTCCGGATCGCCGAACCGCGCGTTGAATTCGAGCACCTTGGGACCCTCCTGGGTCAGCATCAGCCCCGGATACAGAATTCCGCGATAATCGATCCCGTCCGCGGCGCAGCCCCGCAGCCACGGCTCGAGAATGCTCCGGCGAATCGAGGCCAGGTCGGCCTCGCTCAGAAAAGGGACGGGCGAGCATGTGCCCATGCCGCCGGTGTTCGGGCCCTGGTCGCCGTCGAGCGCCCGCTTGTGGTCCTGGGAGGTCGGGAAGAGCCTGGCCGTCTTCCCGTCGCACAGGGCATGGAGCGAGACCTCCGTTCCTTCGAGCAACTCCTGGATCACGATGCGGGCCCCGGCCGGGCCGAACGCCTTCTGCACGAGGATCTGCTCGATCGCCTGATCGGCTTGCTCCATGTTGCGGCAAATCAACACGCCTTTGCCAAGGGCCAACCCGTCCGCCTTGACAGCGCAGCGTCCCCCCAGGCCGGACGCGAACCGGGAGGCGGCCGCGAACTCGGTGAACGTCCCCGCACGGGCGGTGGGAATGCCGTGACGTTCCATGAACTCCTGGGCAAAGACCTTCGAGGACTCGAACCGGGCGGCGGAACGGTTCGGCCCAAAAACGCGAAGGCCGTTTTGCTCGAAGAGGTCCACGATTCCCGCGGCCAGCGGGTTGTCAGGGCCAACCACCGTCAGGTCGGGTCTGTGCTGCCGGGCAAACGCAAGCAAGAGATCGAGGTCCTCCGCCCCGATCGGGACGCACTCGACCAGGATGTCGTTGGCGGCGAGGCGTTCGGCAGCGATGCCGGCATTGCCGGGGGCGCACCAGATCTGGCGCGCGCGCGCGGACTGAGCAAGTTTCCAAACCAGGGCGTGCTCCCGCCCGCCGGAGCCAATCACAAGCAGCTTCATGCGGACCCAAGTGAAACAGCAAACAGCCCGCCACGAAAGCAATTCCGCATTCGCCTGCATGTTTCACGGCGTTGTGACCGCCGCGAAGCGGATGACTCCGCAATGCGGGCCGCTGCGGGCGAGAGGTGCATTTCTCCGTTCCCAAGCCGCGGCCCGGTCCCTTATGCTGCCGGCCGGCAGCAGAACATCTGACACTATGAACACGTGGCGACGATTCGCGGACAACTACCACTTTTTCCCGTCGATCGATCTTGCGGTCGACCTCAGCCGGGTGGATTTCCCGCCCGGCTATCACGCCTCGATGGCGGACAAGCTCGCAGGGGCCTTCCAGGCGATGAAACGCCTCGAAGCGGGCAAGATCGCCAACCCGGACGAACAGCGCATGGTTGGCCATTACTGGCTGCGCGCGCCCGAGCTGGCGCCAAGAAAAGAGATCGACCCTGACACGGGGGCAAAACGCCCCTGCCGGATCGGGCTCGAGATCGAGGCCACATGCGCGGCGATCAAGGCTTTCGCGCGCGAAGTCCATGAAGGCCGCGTCGCCGGCGCGGGCGGCCCGTTCCGCAACCTGCTCCTCATCGGCATCGGCGGGTCGGCGTTGGGACCCCAATTCGTGGCCCAGGCCCTGGGCCACCCGCTGACCGACCGGATGCGGTCGTTCTATTTCGATAATACCGACCCGGACGGCATGGACCGGGTGCTGGCGGCCATCGGCCCGGACCTCGATCGCACAATGTGCATCGTGATCTCGAAGGGGGGCCGCACGCGCGAGACGGAGAACGGCATGAAGGAAGCCAAAGCGGCTTACGAGCGCTGCGGGCTGAAGTTCGAGCCGCACGCGGTCGCCATCACCGTGCCGGGAAGCGAGCTTTCCGAGTTGGCCCGCCGCGAGGGCTGGCGCCGCCAGTTCCCGATCTGGGACTGGGTGGGCGGGCGGACAAGCGAGACCTCGGCCGTGGGCCTGCTCCCGGCCGCGCTTCAGGGCTTTGACATCGACGGCCTGCTGGCCGGGGCCCGGGCGTGCGACCAGGTCACGCGCATCGACAACTGGCGTCAGAACCCGGCCGCTCAGCTCGCCCTCGCCTGGCATGGCCTGGGCCGCGGCCGCGGGGAGAAGGACATGGTCGTGATCCCGTACAAGGATCGTCTCGATCTCTTTGCGCGCTACCTGCAGCAGTTGGTGATGGAATCGCTCGGCAAGGAGAAGGACCTCGATGGCGCCACCGTGAATCAAGGGCTCGCCGTGTACGGCAACAAAGGGTCGACCGACCAGCACGCGTACGTCCAACAACTGCGCGACGGCCTGCCCAATTTCTTCGTCGTCTTCATCGAAGTGCTCCGGGACCGTCGGGGCGAATCGATCCGGATCGACGAGCGCGGCTCGACCACCGGCGATTATCTGTCCGGCTTTCTGCTCGGCACCCGCAGCGCCCTCGATCAGGCCGCCATTCCGCGCCAATCCCTCACCCTCACCGTGGGCGAGGTCTCGCCCTTCAGCGTCGGTGTGCTCATCGCGCTCTTCGAGCGGGCGGTGGGCCTCTATGCGCACTTGATCCACATCAACGCCTACCACCAGCCCGGCGTCCAGGCCGGCAAGATCGCAGCCGACAAGGTCCTCGAACTCCAACAGAGAGTCGTGGCCTATCTGGCCGGCGCGCCGGATCGCAAGCCCGCGCCCTCGACGGCCGTCGAGATTGCCCAGGCGTTGCCGCCGCCCTCAGACCCCAAGTTCGCCGGCCCGGCCGACCCGGAGACCGTCTTCAAGATCTGCGAGCATCTGGCGGCCAACCCCGGGCGCGGCGTGCGGCGCGTCGGCGGGCGGTTGCCCGCCAAGGCCCGCTTCGCCGCGGAATAGCCGGCACAGTGCATGTGGAGGTTGTCGGTGGGAATCGAGTTTGCGCCGCGTGGGGGCACGCGGCCTACACCGGCAATCCCACCCGTTGTAGGCCCGGTGCCCTCACCGGGCGACAGAACACCGACAAGAACCAGATGCACCGCAGCCGGCAGCGCGTGCCACCCTTTC
>JAXGQW010000106.1:0-15043 GCA_040766265.1 Verrucomicrobiota bacterium | reverse complement strand
GACAGCCCAATGCAATCGCCTCGTCCCCGTTCAACAATATGCGTTCAGTGGCGGACATGAGTTGCTATGCCTACGGCCGCGCCAGGCCGCCACGGCGCTGGCGCAGTCTCGGTTGGCACGGGCAGAATTGGAGAAGCGGGGAGGATTTGCCAGAAAAAACAATCCAGGTCTCGGCGCGCGCCGACGCTGCCGACTCAGCGAACCGAGTCGGGTGCTGCGGCAGAGTTCGAGACTCTCACGGTATTCATTACAAAGTACTTGGACCAGTCCTAGACCAATTCTGTGTCGCGATCGCGACGTGAAATCGGCGCAACGCCGCAGTTCCTGAACCGTGGGTGCCACTGCAGCGGCGTTTCTTTGAATCGGAAACTGGCCTCTGGCAAATCTGTGTTCCGCCCTGAATCGGCGAGGGATTCGACACAGATTCGCGCCCCAACAGCAATCGCGGCGCAAATCCCGGATCATTGCAGTCACACCAACACCAACACGGGTTTCTGGAGAGGTTCTCGTCGAACTCAAGAACTCTGAGTGGTTCCGATCGGCGGCAGATCGCCCGTAATGCGAAAACCCGGGTCGAGGGGCGATTCGGGCGGCGGGAGGGGGTGTTGTTCGAGTTCGGCGGCCGGCTGGGCTTCGTAACCGTTGACGACCCATTCGATCTGGCCCGATTCGATGTCGACCATGAGGCCATGCACGGGGACGACGCGCGGGATGAGGGGGCTTTGGCGGATGTGCTGGACGGCAGAGCGGACGTTGGCCCGCTCGTTGACCAAACGCCCGAGGAATTCGTCCAGTTCGGACGCCGCCGCTCCCAGGTGGATGCCTCTGCTCCTGAGGCGCCCTTCGAGCAGGAAGCGGACGGGCTGAAAGAACCGGCAGTCCGTGTGGCCGAGGACTGCGATTTCCTTGCCGTCATGCATGCCGCAGGCGAGCGCCAGGGAGCGCACGGTGCTGCTGAGCGGGCTGGTGATGATGTTGCCGGCATTGGTAAGCCAGATGAAATCGGCTTCGCTCACTCCCAACACTTCAGGCATCAGCGGGTGCAGGCGAGGGTCGAAACAGGTCAGCACGACAGCCGGGAGCGCCTCCGCCCATTCGTGCGGGCGCAGCCCGGCCTGTTCGTCGCCGCTCAGGGCGCGGTGGTTGGCGTCGACGATGGCTTCGAAGAGACGCATGCACTCAACCGAGGCTGCCGCCGTCCCATTCGTGCTTCGGATCGGGGTAGAAGGCGATGCCGCTGAGGCCATCGTTCCCGCAGGTGACCAGCAGCCAGCCCCCGGGGACCTTGCCGCGGAAGGCTGTGGTCACCCACTTGCTGAGTCGCCCCGCTTTCCGGCCGTCGTAAGCGAGTTGGATTGTTTCGAGATTGAGGCAAGGGGATTCCGTCATAGGTCACTCCTTCTTGTCCGGCTTGCCCATGGCATTCTTGAGCGCCGGCACCTGTTCGAGAAGCCGCTCGAACTTGATCCCGGTGAGACTTTCGATCACAGGCGGGAGTTGGCCGATGATTTGGGTGACGTCGCCAGTCAGCTTGCTGGCGCCGCCGCCCAGACCGCCGCCCGAGTTGATGATGACAATCTTCTCGGTTTTCGAAAGCGGCTCGCTCACCTTGCCCGCCACGTCCGGCAGCACGCGGACAATCATCTCGATCACCGCCGCCTCGTTGTACTGCTTGAACGACTCCGCTTTGAGTCGCATCGCCTCGGCGTTCGCTTTGCCCTGCGCCTCGATGATGGCCGCCTCGGCCAGGCCGCGCGCCTTGTTGGCCTCGGCCTCCGCGATGCCGGTGGCCTTGGCCACATCCGCGCCGGCGAAGCCGGTCGCTTTGGTGGCGGAGGCGGCGCCGGTGGCCTCGGTTTCGAGCTGGAATTTCTTCGCATTGGCCAGGGTCTCGACCTTGTAACGCTCGGCGTCGGCCGGCTTCTGCACGTTGGCTTCGAGTTCGCGCTGTTTGCGGAGGATTTCCTGCTGCTGCAGTTCGATCTGCTTCTGCTTCTCGATGATTTGGACCTGGACCTCCTCGGCCTTGACGAGTTGGCCGGTCTTGAACTTCTGCAGGTCATAGGCGAGGTCGGCCTCGGCTTTCTTCTGGTTCACCGCCGCCTGGTACATCGCCACGTTCGTCTGATAGTCGCGTTGCGCCTCGGCGATCTTGGTGTCGGCGGCGAACTTGGCTTCCTGCCCGGCCTGTGTCGCCTGCGAGGACTTGATCTGGGCGTCGCGGTCGGCTTCGGCCTGAGCGATGACGGCGTCGCGTTTGACCTGGGCGATGCGCGGCTTGCCGAGGGCTTCGAGGTAGCCCTGGCCATCCCGGATGTCGCGAATCGTGAAGCTGACGATCCCCAGGCCCATGTTGGCCATGTCGCCCGCCGCAACCTCCTGGACTTTTGATGCGAACGCATCGCGGTTCTGGTAGATGTCCTCGACGGTCATGGTGCCGAGAATGGCGCGGAGATGGCCTTCGAGGGTCTGCGTGGCAATGTTGCGGATTTCGTCCGTTCTCTTGCCCAGGAACTGCTCGGCGGCGGTGGCAATCGAAATGTCATCGCCTTTCACCTTGATCTGCGCCACGCCGTCCACCTTCACCGGCACGCCCTTGCTCGTGTACACCTCCGGCGTCTGGACGTCGATCGTCAGCAACTCGAGCGAGAGGATGTCCACCTTCTCGACGACGGGATAGACGAATGTGCCGCCGCCTTTCACGATTCGAAATCCCCGCTTGACCTCGCTGCCGTCCGGATCGCGGTAGGCGTGTTTGCGTCCCGAGATGACCAGCACCTCGTTCGGGCCCACCTTCGTGTAGCGGCTGAGCACCACCACGATGCTGATGATCACGACGATTGGCACAATGAGGGCGACGGCGACCACCCAGAATTTCTCCAGCAGGCTGGCTTGGGCGAGGAGCGGCATGATGTTCATTTGGATTGATCGGGTTGAGTGTGACTCGAGTGTTGCGGCGATCTGTCGGTGCGAATGGCGGTTCAGCCTGTGGTCACGTAAAACTGGCCTCCCGCGATGCGTGTGATCCGCGCCGAAGTCCCGTTCGACAGGGCGGCGCCGTCTTCGGTGCGCGCCGGCGCGGTGTATCGGGTGCCGCCCTGCACGTAGGCAATCTCGCCCACCCCGTGCGCGGGGATCGGCGTAATGATCGTGCCCACGGCGCCGACCAGGGTGGCGACGCGCGATTCGCTCGAACTCTGGGTGCGGCGGAACAACTGCCGCAACACGGCCAGCACACCGGACGCCACGATCGCCCCGCCCAGCACCGCCAGCGGCGCGCTGATGACCGGATTCCGCGTTGCGGGGATTTGATGGAAGATGATGCCGAAGCCGCCGAAGGCGGTAATGAACGAGCAGATGATGGTCGGGCTCAACACCGAGACCCCCGGTGCGTCGCTCGAGTCGATGCCCGCCTCCGCATGGCCGCCGCTGCCGTCCAGATGGCCGTGGTCGCCGCCGAAGAAGTGACCCAGGACCGCGCTCAAGATCGTGAAGACCAGGCCCGCCCCCAGGCAACTGAGATAGATCAGGAAGTCCATAGCGCCAGAGTGTCTGTGTGCGTGCCTTTATTATAGAGTTCAGATCAAGTCGAGCAAATACAGGCCCCTGCCAACGCGCGCCGTGGAGTCTGGTTTGATTGGCTGTTGGTACGTGACGCGACAAATGAAACCCGAATCGGGCAGCGCGCGCACTTATAATGGCTTGGGAGGATTGTACGCCGACGCGGGACTTTGCCCCTTCGCACATGGGCGGCGAGGTTGTGAAGCGCCCCGGAACGCCCCGGAGCGCCGACTTGCAGCCGGCCCTGGAGTTTGGACATTATTCGGATAGGACTTCATCGCACACTTCATCGCACACTTCATCCATCTGTGGCGAGCGGCATGAAGAGGCAAGGATGTTCTGTCTGGACGAATTGATGGTGTACGATCAAGCGCTGGCGAGCGCCGCCAGTCTGGCGCGGCACTCCCGGTCGTGGGACAGACGACACGCGGTTGCCCAACGAGGCGGGGGCGCCGACCCAAGGCAATCCAACACGCGGTTGGCTGTTTGCCTACATCTCGCTTGGTCTGAGGCCCCGCCCCGTTGGCCCGCATAGCAGTGCTCTTGCGAAGTCTGAGTGTCCTGTGCACCATCGGGGTGTCAACATGCGCTAGCATCAGATCGCTGACACAGGCCTTTGAGTGCGGATTTGTTTTGCCCTTCGAAACATGAGGATTCGGCCATGAAACCTGACGAGCGGACAGAGAATCGAAACCCGCCTGCACTTCAACACGGTTGCAGCCGCCGGGCCATGCTGCAACTCATGGGCATCAACCTGGCCGGATTCAGCCTGATCGACGGCCTCTTCACGCCCCTGGCCGAGGCAGCAGACGCCGGTGTCGCTCCCCCGATCGAGCCGCTGAATCGTTTTCCGCGCATGGTCCAGGAGTATTTCGTCGAGCGGGCGCGCCAGATCGAGCGGGCGCACAGCGAGGCCTATGCGGCTCTCAGGTCCAAGGCCGAGGCCGAGGCACATGTGAACACCGTGCGCGAGAAGATCCGCACTGCCTTTGGCCCGTTTCCCGAGAAGACACCCCTGAATCCGCGGGTCACGGGCGTGGTCGAGCGTGACGCCTACCGCATCGAGAAGGTCATCTTCGAAAGCCGGCCTGGCTTCCTGGTGACGGCGAATCTCTACCTGCCCAAAGGGCGCGCGTTTCCGCTCCCGGCAGTGGTCGGCACGTGCGGTCATTCGGACAACGGCAAGGCCAGCGCCGCCTACCAGTCCTTCTCGCAGGGACTGGCCCGCATGGGGTATGTCGTTCTCATTTACGATCCGATCGGGCAGGGCGAGCGTCTTCAGTACCCCGATGCGCAACTCAAGTCGCGCATCGGAGCCGGCGTCGCCGAGCATCTGCATGCCGGGAACCAGCAGTTTCTGGTCGGCGAGTTCTTTGGCGCCTGGCGCGCCTGGGACGGCATCCGCGCGCTCGATTATCTGCTGACTCGCCCCGAGGTGGATGTGCGCCATCTGGGAGTCACAGGCAATTCGGGCGGCGGGACTCTCACAACCTGGCTGTGCGGACTCGAATCGCGCTGGACCATGGCGGCGCCCGGTTGTTTTGTGACCACCTTCCGCCGCAACCTCGAGAACGAGTTGCCGGCCGACACCGAACAGTGCCCGCCCCGGGCCCTTGCCTTGGGCTTGGACCACGAGGATTTCATCGCCGCCATGGCTCCCAAGCCTGTCATCCTTCTGACGAAGGAACGGGATTACTTTGACATCCGCGGATCGGAGGCCGCCTATGCGCGCCTGAAGGGGCTCTACAGACTCCTTGGCGCGGAGGATTGCATTGCGCTTTTCACCGGGCCGACCGCGCATGGGTATTCGCAGGAGAACCGAGAGGCCATGTATCGTTGGTTCAACCGCTTCACGGGCGTCTCGAATGCGCAGACCGAACCCGAACTCGTCATCGAGCCTGACGAGACCCTCTGGTGCACCCCCGAAGGGCAGGTGGCGGAACTGCAGTCGCGGCCCATCTGGTCGTTTACCCGCGAGAAATCGCAATCCCTGGCCCTCGATCGCCCGAGACACTCGGAGAGCGCCCTGGGGCGCATCGTGGCCTTTGCGCTCAAATCGCCGCAGCGGCAGGGCGTGCCCGATTACCGCATCCTCCGCGCACTGCCATCGCGGCGATACCCCTGGCCGCACGCGACGACCTACGCAGTCGAGACCGAGCCTGGGATTCACGCCTTGGTCTACCGCTTGTCTCAGGAACGCCATGAATCGCGTCCCCCCCGCGGCCAGGCCCGCGCAGTGCTCTACGTGGCCCACCTGTCCAGCGACGCCGAATTGCGCGAGGAAACGCTCATCCGCGATTTGCTCGCTGCCGAGCCCGAGGCAGCCTTTTACACATGCGATGTGCGGGGCATCGGCGAGTCCCAACCCGACACGTGCGGTCAGGACACCTTCCTCAAGCCGTACGGAAGCGATTACTTCTATGCCATCCACGCCCTGATGCTGGATTATCCCTATGTCGCCCAGAGAACACACGACGTGCTCCGGGTGCTGGATTGGCTGCGGAGCGTCGGCCACGAGCAGGTCCATCTGGCCGCCAAAGGATGGGGGACGCTGCCAGCCACATTTGCGGCCCTGCGTTGCGACGCGGTGCGCCAGGTGACTTTGAAGAACGCACTCGCCTCCTACAGCGAGATCGCCGAGGCCGAACGCTATCAGTGGCCGCTCTCGGCTTTCGCGCCGGGCGTGCTTGCCCACTTCGACTTGCCCGACTGTTACCGCGCGCTTGCCGCCAAGCAACTCAGGCAAATCGACCCCTGGGGCGCAATCCCGCCCGGGCTTGCGGGTACGCCGGGTCTAATGACCCCGGCACAAACCGTTCCAGTCTGACGCTTCCGCTGTCTGATGCGGCACGCGGTGGCCAGGGTCTGGCTCTGCCATTCGTGTTATCGTGTTATTCGGGTGATGGATTGTACAGTGCCGGGACACAATTCGTGGGCACCACGCGGTAGTATCTCTGTGCATCTCCAGGAGGAACCGCATCCTGCACGCAGGTTGTCCCAGCACGACCTTGAACGCACTCGACGAGCGGGGTCCAGAGATTCGCGGTCAGGTCGGAGCGGTACTGTACTTGATAGCTCGCGTTCGTAACGCTTTGCCAGCAAAGCTCCACCTGCACGACACGGATCGAAGGCGACATCGCTGTGAAGCATTTTCCGGCGCTGCCGGCTTTGTAGATTGCCTGCACCTCGCTAGCTGAGAGCGCCCGGTTGTAAAGCGACACCTCGTCGATGAGGCCGATAAACGGCTCGCAACCGTCTGAACCGCCGATGAGAAGAGGCGCTGTGTTTTTTGACCCGAGCGTGGACCGTTGCGATGCCGCCAGAACAGCGTTGGTGTACAGGAGCAAGTTCGTCCCGTCGAAAACACCCGCCAGGTGAATCCAAGTATTGCGCGGCATGGGCGCGCCGCTATTTGCCTCGTGTTCGGTGTCACCAGCGCCAAAGAACATCCCTTGACCCCAGGTCTCGTTGAATCCCATTTGATAGTTCATGTCGGAATGCGTCGCCCCGGAACATTTGGTCCGTTTGCCGATGAAGTGCATCGTTCCTTGAGTCCCCGTCCGATAGGCCCAAAGCTCGATCGTCATCGGCGACCCGTCACCGAAGTTCAGCTCGGGAGTGTCAGCCACTTGGACCCAGCCATAGTCAAAGACAAACGCTTTGCCAACCAGGCCTGGTGCAAACCCGACTGTCCCCTGAAGCACTCCGTGGTTTCTTCCCTCGCTGTCCCCGGCATTGCCCTCCGCTCTCCACCAACTGACCAGCCCCGTGGGCGGGGGAAGACAATCCGGGGAGATCTGGGCTGAGGCGGATGGGGAGAAGCCATGCGAGAGGATGCCCAAGACCGAAACCGTCAGTATTGTGTGTTGAGATGACTTCATTGGAGAGCTGTCCTTTTGGTGTTGAGTGAAAACCTCGCCGCAGCTTCACCGGCAGCTTCGTCGCCAAAATGGAAGTGCGCGAAGGCGCTTCGCACACTCAATCGCTCCTGACCGCGACTGGGCCGGCCGGCCGCGCAGGTGAGAACCGGACAGCACCGGCACCGTTCTGGTGGCAACAGACACCCCGCCGCGGCTTCTGCGAGCTTCCTGCCGGTCAGTCAACTGTCCATAACGTCACCGCATCCTGATCCTTGATGAACAGGCGGTTGCCGGAAGCGATCGGGTACGCGTAAGTCGGCGAGTCCGCCACTTTGAGGCGGGCGATCTCCTTGTACGCTTTGGGATTTGGCTCGAAGACCACAAGCATCGAGGAGGGTGTCAGGGCCAGCAGCACGGACCCGGCATCCACCACCGAGCCAAAACCGCTCCCGCCGCCACCGCGCCCTCCGCGCCCACCCCGCCCGCCTCCACCGGCCGATGGCGGTGCGGCGTCGGCCGCCGCGGGCGCCCACGGCGCGGTCCAGGCGGTCTTGCCATCCTGGGCATTGAGACAGAAGAAGTCGTTGCCGGCCGTGAGACCGTAGAGAAAGCCGCCCTTGAGCACCGGAGTGTTGAACTGCACGCTATTGTCGGTGTTTTTCCAGAGTTCCTTGCCCGCAAGACCGGATTCCTGTTTCTCGAACTTGACCGCCGTCGCGCCGCGTCCGGAACCGAGGTAGATGACCGTGTCACCTTCGACGATGGGGGTGGCGGCGTTGTAGCCGCGGCCCTGGACGACAAAGGGCGTTTCCCAGGCCAGTTTCCCGTCAGCCAGCGCCAGCGCCACCATCTTGGTGTCGGTCTGGGTCAGGGCATACGGTGTGCCGTCCACGGTCAACAGGACGGGGGAGGCATAGGCGGCGCCATCACCGGTCCAGCGCCACTTTTCGGTGCCGCTGGCCAGGTCGTAGGCGATCACGCCGCCGTTGCCCGGACCTCCGAGCAGGGCCACGCAAAGGCCGTTGGCGACCAGTGGCGAAGCGGAGGTGAAGAAGCGCGGCCAAGCGCCTTTGAAATCCTCTTTTCGCCAGAGCAGTTTGCCGCTGGTGACATCGTAGCAGGACAACACGCCCCGGAGTCCCAGGGTCACCACCTTGCCCTCCGCCACCGTTGGTGAGCAACGGGGTCCGGAGTGCCCCGAAGCAGGTCCTTCGGCGCCCAGGGCGTCGTAAGCATCGCGCCACCGTTCCTGGCCGGTGGCTGCGTCGAGACAGTGGAGGACCTCCCCTCCTTCCTGGCGGGCGAACACAAACAGGTTGTTCCCCACCAAGGAGGGGGTGGCCGCGCCTTCTCCGACGGTGACTTTCCACTTCTGTGTCAGTTCTTTGGGCCAGGTTTGGGGTGCTTTGAATCCCGCAGCTCTGGCGTCGCGATTCGCGCCGCGCCATTGGGGCCAGTCCTGGGCCCAGACGCAACTGACGGTTCCGGCGAGCGCGCAACCCGCCACGAGAGCGAGGATCTGTCGGGTCAACTTCATAACGACTCCGTTGTTCATGGTGATTCCGTTGTCCGCACGTGGGTGGTTAGGCTAATCCCCAAGGCTGATGCCCAGGGCGCGGGCCGTGCGGACGAAATCGCCGTCGGCCGGCACGTGGCGAAGGCGTCCGATGGCCTCGGTGATCGGGACTGGGACCATATCGGGTGGGCGGAACGCGACCATGCAGCCATAGCGTTCCTCGGCGATCAAGCGGACTGCGTTGGCTCCGAAGCGGGTGCAGAGGAGCCGGTCGAACGTTGTCGGGCGCCCGCCGCGTTGCAGGTGCCCGAGCACGCAGACGCGGGCCTCCTTGCCGGTCCGTTTCTGGATTTCCTCGGCCACACGGGCGCCTATGCCCCCGAGCCGGGCTTCGCGATTGGCCTCTTGCGGGCCGCTTGTTGCGTAGGTGCCACCGTGTTCATGCGCCCCTTCGGCCACGATGACGAGCGTGAATCGGCGTCCGTCCTGCTCGCGTTCGGCGATCTTGGCGCAAATCCGATCGAATCGGAAAGGGATCTCCGGAATGAGAATGACATCGCCGCCGCCGGCAATCCCGGCGTACATCGCGATCCAGCCGGCATACCGCCCCATCACCTCCATGACCATCACCCGGCCGTGGCTTTCGGCGGTGGTGCGCAAACGGTCGAGGGCGTCGGTGGCGCAATCCACCGCGGAGTCGAATCCGAACGTGATGGCCGTTGCTTCGAGGTCGTTGTCGATGGTCTTGGGCACTCCGACCAGCGGGATGCCTTTCTCGTGGAGTTGCTGGGCAATGCTCAGAGAGCCGTCCCCGCCCACCACCACCAACGCGCGCAGCCCCAATTCGCTCACGGTCGCCCGAGCCGCCTCCAAGACGTCGTCCGGGATCCGCTGGGCGACGCCGTGGCCGGTCTTCGCTGTGAACTGCCCCTTGTTGGCGGTGCCAAGGACTGTCCCACCGACGAAGAGGAGGCCGTCCATTTCGTGGTAGTCCAGGAGTCGGGTGCGCTGCGGGGGCAGCAGACCGTCGAAACCTCCCAGGATGCCCACGGTCTCCCAATCCCGTTTGGCGGCGGTCTTGACGACCGCGCGGATCACTGCGTTGAGACCGGGGCAATCGCCGCCGCCCGTCAGGATGCCGATGCGTGTTTTCATGAGAAATTCACTTCATGTCGCGGCGGTCATGCGATGCAGCCTCTCGGCGATCGCCACGAATGCCTCGCCGGGCTTCGATTGCGGCGCCGAGACCACAATCGGCACGCCGCGGTCTCCACCCTCGCGGATTTGGGTGAACAGAGGGATCTCGCCAAGGAACGGGATGCCTCGGCGCTCGGCCTCGGCCCGGCCACCTCCGTGCCCGAAGATCTCGATGCGCTCCCCGTTCGGCGCGGTGAAGTAGCTCATGTTCTCGACCAGGCCGAGAATGGCGACGTTGACCTTCTCGAACATCCCAATCCCCTTGCGCACCACGCCCAGCGAGGCTTCCTGCGGTGTGGTCACCACGACCCCGCCGTCCAGCGGCACAGTCTGACACAGCGACAGTTGGGCATCGCCCGTCCCGGGGGGCAGATCGACCAGGAGGTAATCGAGGTCCCCCCACTCGACCGAGAAGAGGAATTGCTGGATGGTCTTGGTGATGAGCGGCCCGCGCCAGATCACCGGCTGATCGTCCTCGACCAGGAAGCCGATGCTCATCAGCTTCACACCGTGATTCACGGGAGGGACTAGCGTCTCGTGATCGCTCACGGTCGGACGCTGCTTCAGCCCCATCATCAACGGGATGGTCGGGCCGTAAATGTCGCAATCGAGCAACCCGACCCGTGCGCCCACGTGCTGCAGCGCGCAGGCGAGATTCACCGAGACGGTGCTCTTGCCGACGCCACCCTTTCCGCTGGCGATGGCGATCACGCGTTTGACACCCGGGACGCGACTCTGTTGCGCCCAGGGATTGGGGCCGGCCGGCCCTGCATTCGGTCCGGTCGGTTGTTGGATCTCGACACGGACCTCGCCGATACCCGGCAGGGCGCGCAGCGCCTGCTGGCAATCGGCCCTGATCTGCGCCGCCAACTGCGGGCTGTTGGATGGCAGCGTGAGATGAACGCTGACCGCGCCGGCGTCGGCCGTCACTTCCTTGACCAGGCCAAACGACACGATGTCGCGGGAATAGCCGGGGTATTTCACCGCCTTGAGGGCGGCCATGATTTCGTCACGGTTTGGCATGAGGTCTATTGACAGTCCTGCGCGCGCTGCGTTTCTCGCGTTCCAGGATGGACCAAGACGGCCCCGGGGGCAACAAGTTCAGAGCGTCTTTCGGAACAGGCAGACCGGTTTCCCCGGCCACACGGCGCCGCTTCACGCCAGGCCGCGAACCACCTGCTCGATGATCGCAAGGCCTTCGTCCGCTTCGGCGCGGCTCAGGTTCAAGGGGGGGAGCAGCCGCACAACCCGCGCCCCGGCCGGCACGGTGAGCACGCCAGCCGCGTGCAGGCGATCGACAAACTGGGCCGCCGCCGTCTTTGGCCCCAAAGCAAACGCCGGAATGGCCTCCTTGTCCGCCAGCTCGAAACCGATCATGAGCCCCAATCCTCGCACACCCGTGAGGACTTGAGGGAACTGGCGCGCGAGGTTTTCGAGACCGGACTTGAGGCGTGCCCCCACGGTTCGCGCGTTGTCGGCCAGTCGGTCGCGCGCGACGACTTCGAGCACCTTCATCGCCACCGCGCAGGCCAGCGGCGTGCCGCCAAACGTGGTGGCATGGAGTCCGGGACTGAGCAGGTCGGCGTGCGGCGCCCGCACCCAGAACGCGCTGATCGGAAAGCCGCCCCCGAGCGATTTCGCCATCGACACCCCATCGGGCAGAAAACCGTCGGCGCCGGACACCCCTTCAAGAATGCGCTGGAAACTCTGGAACCGGCCGGTGCGGAAATAGCCGCACTGGACGCCGTCCATGAGCAAGAGGAGTTTTTTTTCGTCGCACAGGGCGCGCAGTCCCAGCAGGTATTCGGGGCTGGCGGGGGTGATGCCGCCTTCGCCCTGGACGCCCTCGATCAGGATGGCCACCGTCGCCGGGGAAAGCGCCTGGCGCATCGCCTCGAGGTCGTTGAACGGGACGTGGCGGAACCCGGCCACCATCGGCTCGAATCCCTTCTTGACCTTGTCCTGGCCCGTGGCCGAGATGCCTGCCAGCGTCCGGCCGTGAAACGAATTGAGCGCGGTGAGAATCTCGAACCGGCCTTCGTCGTGCCCGAACCTGCGGGCCAGCTTGAACAGGCCTTCGTTGGCCTCGCCGCCCGAGTTGGCGAAGAACACTTTGCCGGGGGCCAGGAGCCGCACGATCTGCTCCGCGAGGCGCCCCTGGGGCTCGTGGTAATAGAGATTCGAGATGTGCACCATCTTCTGCGACTGCTCGATCAGGGCCTGAGTGATCTCCGGATGCGCATGGCCCAGCGAGCAGACGGCAATCCCGCTGCCCAGGTCGAGGTAGCGCTTCCCGGACACATCCCAGAGGAAGCTGCCGGCGCCGCGGGCGAACGCGAGGTCGAAGCGTCCGTAGCTCGGCACGACGTACTTGTGGAAAAGCTCGCGCACTGTCTCGAACTGATTGGCGATGATGGCTGGGGGCGGAACAATGTCTTTCATGAAAAGGAGAGTATTTGATCAAAGAAGCGTCCGGCGGGCTAGCCCGGATACTTCATAAGGCTTCGCTGAGTTTCATATGCGGGCTGTGGCAAAACCGCGCCGGGACAGGGGAGAATCAGGATCTGGTCGCGCAGGAAAACGCAGTCGCAAACCGACACCCCGTTGCCTTCGTCCCTCCCTCCAGCCCGGCGCGGTTTTGCTTTGCTAGCGCGCATGAGTGCACTTTTCGATGACATCGGCTCCGCGTTCTTCAGAAGTCGGTGGGAAATGCGCGCTAGAGCACCACCTCCGTCCCGACGCCTTCGTCGGTGAAGATCTCGAGAAGAACCGCGTGAGGCACCCGCCCGTCGACGAACGAGACCTTGTCGATCCCGGCCCGAATGGCGGCGACCGCGCTGTCGACTTTAGGGATCATGCCCCGCTCGACAATCCCGGCGTGCTTGAGGGCGTCCGCCTCGCTGGCGCGCAGATGCGGGATCACGGTGGCGGGATCCTTGGGATCGCGCAGCAAGCCCGGCACATCGCTCATGAAAACCAGCCGCCGCGCGCGCAACGCGATGGCCGTGCGCGCCGCCGCGACGTCCGCATTGCAGTTGTAGACCTGGCCGTCCTTGTCCCGCGCGGTGGGGCTGATCACGGGCGTGATCCCCTTCTCGATGCAGGCCAGAAGCGGGGCTGTGTTCACGCCGGTCACTTCGCCCACGAAACCGATGTCCACCGGCTGCCCATCCGACCCGTGCACCAGAAGCTTCCGACAGGTGAAAATCTCCGTGCCGGCGAAACCCTTGGCCAGCCCGCCCAACGAGCTGATCGTCGTCACCACCTCCGGATTGATCTCGCCCGAAAGCACCGCATCGACCACCTGCACCGTCGCGGCGTCCGTGACACGCTGGCCCTGGACGAATTGCGCCTTCAGCCCCGCTTTCTCCATGGCGCGCGTGATCGCCTTGCCGCCCCCATGCACCACGACGGGATTGATCTCCGCGGCCTCGAGAAAAACAATGTCCCGCGCAACACCGGTGCGGATGACCGGGTCGGGCGAGTCCATGAAGCTGCCGCCGTATTTGACGACAAACGTGGCCCCGCTGTACTTCTGAAGATAGGGCAAAGCCTCGAGCAGCGTCGCGGCTTTCGAGATCAGGTCTTGCATCGGTTTGGGACTGGCGAAAAAGGCGCCAACATTATCTGAGCGCAGGGGCTATCACGCCAACGCCTCGCCGTCAACGGCCATCAGCATCTCATCAGCAATTCCCAGTTCGTGGCTGACCCCGCCGCCCGGCGGCGTTACTCTTGCCCCGTGACGGTTTTGGAAGTCATCCGACGCAGCACCGACTACCTGGCTCAAAAGGGCGTGGACTCGCCCCGCCTGCAAATCGAGCTGCTCCTGGCCCATGTGCTGAAGCTGCCCCGGCTCCAGCTCTACCTGAACTTCGAGCGCGTCCTCGACGAACCCGAGCTGGCAACGGTCCGCGCCCTGGTCCGCCGCCGCGGCAACCGCGAGCCCTTGCAGCACCTGACCGGCCTGGTGTCGTTTTGCGGGTTCGATCTCGCTGTCAGCGCTGATGTCCTGATCCCGCGCCCGGAAACCGAGGTCCTGGCCGAGCGCGCCTGGACACTTCTCGGGACTTCGCCGGCGGCCGCGCCGGCGGCGTTGGATTTCGGGACCGGCAGCGGCTGCCTGGCCATCGCCCTGGCCCGGCATTGTTCCGCCGCGCACATCACCGCCCTCGATATCTCTGAACCGGCCCTGATCCTGGCCCGCACAAACGCGGAACGGCAGGGAGTCGCCGACCGCATCGAATGGCTGCGGAGCGACGGCTTGGCCGCGGTCCGTCCGGAGCTGCATTTCGACCTCATTGTCGCCAATCCCCCCTACATCCCGAGCGGCGAGATCGACCGTCTCGCCCCGGAAGTCCGCGATCACGATCCGCGCCCGGCGCTCGATGGAGGTCCGGACGGTCTGGACGTGATCCGCCGATTGGCCGTCGGAGCCGCCGCTCACATGAATCCATCCGGCCATCTTTTGCTCGAATTCGGCGATGGCCAGGCCACGGCCATTTCAGACCTCTTCGTTCGGCACGGCTGGACCGTCGTGGGCGTCGAGGCCGACCTGAGCGGGCGGGAACGAATCTTGATTGCGCGGCCCGGCGGAAGATGAAACATTGCCGCGCACTGTCCAGCCGCGGCCGGCGTGTCGGGGAGACGGGCGTGTCGCGCCGTCTCGATGCGGCGCGGGGATCAAGTTGCGTGTCATGTACAGTCTGTTGATCGAGGGCGGGCGACCGCTGGAAGGCGAGGTCACGATCAGCGGGGCCAAGAATGCCGTGCTGCCGCTGATGGCGGCGGCGCTGCTGACCCGCGAGCCGTGCGTCATCCGGCGCGTGCCGGCGTTGAGCGACGTGGCGTTTATGGTCCGCATCCTGACCGCGGTGGGCGCCAAAGTCCGGTCCCAAGGCGACACCGTCTC
>JAXGQW010000105.1:0-15046 GCA_040766265.1 Verrucomicrobiota bacterium | reverse complement strand
CCGCCGACGTGAGTCGGCGCTGATTCCTGTCTGTGACGGAGCCAGATGGCGCGGACTGATCCCGGGGCGGCGGGACGGCTGCGGAACCACGGTTCCAGACTCACACAATCTCGGGGACAATGAACGGAGCGCGGTAGGGGCGGGTCAGCAAGGCGTTTGCGGCGTCGTTGCCGCGGAACCGCTCCGTGGCCGGGTCCATCTCGAGAAACGCACCGAGGGCTGCCTTATCGAGGTTGAGGTCGATCTTGTGCCTGGCGAGGTGCGCCTGGAAACGCTCGAAGGTCTCAAGTCCGGCCGGATGAGCTTCGAGGGCCTGCTTGACCGATCCCGGGTCCGCCTTTTGGCCCAGGCGATACGAGATGTTCGAGGTGTGGCACAAGGCGCTCGACAGATGGCCTTCGAGGATGTCGCTCTTCAGGTCGGCCACGTTGCGGCTTCGCATGGCCTTGATGAAATTGGCGAAATGATCGTTCTCGCCCCGGGCGTCGAACTTGCGGATTTCCTTGCCGTCGTTGTCGTAAACGGTCGTGCCCGTCAGGTATCCGTTCTCGCACTCGATGACATGCCCGACGCTCTGGCCCCGGTATTTGTCCATCTCCTCGCGCACTTTCTGGCCGGTCTCCTGCGCTGCCGTGGGTTCCGGCGCGCCCGAGGGGAGTCCGCGGACCTCGAAGATCAGCAGGGCATCGCCGTAGTCGTGGATGGCGAACTGGGTATTGGGTGTTTCGCCGTCGTC
The DNA here is from genome assembly GCA_040766265.1 of Verrucomicrobiota bacterium. Taxonomy (GTDB): domain Bacteria; phylum Verrucomicrobiota; class Verrucomicrobiia; order Limisphaerales; family J093; genus MWFF01. The sequence goes on along the minus strand of JAXGQW010000105.1, from coordinate 14,310 downwards.
GATGTAGCCGAAGCGTCCTCCGACGCTCAGGATGCGGGGCGAGAGCGCGCCCTTGCCGAGCGCCCAGCGGGCGACGTCCATCTGGTGGATGCCCTGGTTGCCGATGTCGCCATTGCCCGTGTTCCAGACCCAGTGCCAATCGTAGTGCAGGCGCTGGCGCATCAGTGGGAGTTTCAAAGCCGGCCCGCACCACAGGTCGTAGTCGATGCCTTCGGGGATCGGCTGGGGGCCGCTGACCTTGCCGATGCTGGCGCGGCGTTTGTAGCAGAGACCGCGGGCCACCTTGATCTTGCCGAGATTGCCGGCGCGGACCCAATCGAGCGCCTCGCGCAAGCCCTCGTTCGACCGCCCCTGCGTGCCGGCCTGGACGATGCGATTGTACTTACGCGCCGCGGCCACCGCCTGGCGGCCCTCCCAGACATTGTGCGACACCGGCTTTTCGACGTACACGTCTTTGCCCGCCTGGCACGCCCACACCACGAGCAGCGAATGCCAGTGATTGGGAGTCGCCGTGGCGATCGCGTCGACCTCCTTGTCCTCGAGCAGCTTTCGGACATCAAGATAGGTCTTCACCGGGTTGCCCTTGTCGGCAAGCCGCTTGGCGCCCGCATCCAGAATCCTCTGGTCGGCGTCGCACAGCGCCACAACCCGCGCGCCCGACATCGTCGAGAACGCGTCGATGTGATTGCCGCCGCGCCCGCCGAAGCCGACAACGGCCACTCGGATGGTGTCGTTGGCGCCGGCGACTTGCGCCCATGAGCGGGGCAGGGGCATCAGGGTTGTGGCGGCGGTGGTGAGGAGGGTGGATTGGAGGAAACTCCGGCGATTGATCTGTTTCATGGCTCGACAGGCTTTTATCTGGGTCGATGTTAAGCCGGGCCGGGTGCAAGGGCAAGCCTTGTGAGACTCGAATTGCAGCCAATTCACCTTGAGTTGGCGCACCCAACTCCCCATTGTCGGGGCACGCGCGAAAAGCGCTGCGCCAATGCTCTGCGCCAATCGACAACACGCCAATCACATCTCATGAACGCTTCAATTCCAGCCCTCGTGCCGTCGTTGCTCGGCATCGTTGCTCTTCTCGGAATCGCCTCGACTCCCGCGGTGGCTGCCGATCTGTCGCACGCCAGGGACGGCTCCGGCGTCTACGGCTACAAGGACACCCCCAAGCTCCCGTGGTGCGACTATCTCGTGCACGACTGCGACCGCCCGGCGCCGAAGCGGATCGACACCGGCAAGGCCGGTCCTCCCCAGGCCCCGCCTTCCGACGCCATCGTGCTCTTCGACGGCCGGGGTCTGTCCGCCTGGGAACCGACTGATTGGAAAGTCATCGACGGTTGCCTCGAAACGGTGGGAGCCAGCATGCTCAAGACACGAGCGGAATTCGGCGATTACCAGCTTCACCTCGAATGGATGGCGCCCAACCCGCCCAGCGGCGAATGGTACAACCGGGGCAACAACGGCGTCATGCTCATGGGCGTGTTCGAGATCCAGATCTTCGATTCCTGGACGGAGAAGATCTACCCCGACGGCCAGGCGGCCGCCGTCTATGGGCAGACGCCTCCGCTGGTGAACGCCACTCGCCCGCCCGGCGAATGGCAGGTGTTCGACATCTGCTTCACCGCTCCCGTGTTTGAAGGAGACAAGTTGATCGCGCCCGCCCGCGTCACGATGTTCCACAATGGCGTGCTGGTGCACCTCAACACGCCCATTTACGGCGAGACCGGACACCGCATCGTGCCCGAGTACAAGCTTAAGGTCAGCCGGGGCCCGCTGGCTCTGGGCGGCCACCATAGCCCTGTTCGCTTCCGGAACATCTGGCTGCGGCCGCTGTCGAATCCGTGAAGCTCCCCCCGCGTGAGGCGATCGATCAAGACCGAAGGCTTGCGGGAGGTCCAGCGGTGGGCAGCGGGCCGGAAGCCGATGTTTGGCGACCCTACGGGGATTCGAACCCCGGCCGCCACCGTGAAAGGGTGGTGTCCTAACCACTAGACGATAGGGTCGTCACGAGACGCGTCGGCACTATAAGCCACCGGAAGCCGGTGTCACGTAGAAAACACCGGACATAACGCGGGTCTGCCACCACGGTGTCTGTCCCTTTGCAGGCCGGGTGCCCTGACCCGGCGTCTGTGCTGGTCCAGACTTCATGCCTCGCGCCGCGTGGGGGCACGCGGCCTACAACGTTGGTGTTCTGTTGTCCGGCGCACTGACGCACCGACGCACCGATCTCCCATCTCACCCTCATCGAGGTTTCAGATCGTAGCAGAGCAGGATATCCTGATCGCGGACGTAGAGGCGGCCGTCGCAGACAACCGGGTGCGGCCAACTGTTTTTGTTGCTGCGATTGGGCGGATCGAAGCGTCCTGTTTCCTGGAAGCCCTCGGGTGTGGCTTTGATCAGGACCATTGTTCCGGGGCCGGACTCGTATCGCAGGATCAGGTGGCCATCGGCGCAGGTCAACGAGCCTTTGCCGAGCTTGCGTCTCTCAGCCCAGAGGGTCGTTCCGGTTTTGAAGTCCTGGCAGATCCAGCCCTTGCCATCCGAGTATCCGTAAAGATGGTCGCCTACCCGCAAGACTCCGCCGTGGTGATTCACCATGTCTCTGTTCGCGTAGACCTGTTGGGCGGAGAACGCGGCGCCAGTCTTCGTCACCTTGAACAGGTTGCATCCGACGCCATAGCCCGACGTCACGTAGACATGATCGTCATGCCAGATGGGTGTTGGCACCACCGCCGTCCGACCCGCGCGGGCAGCCCGCCACAGGACCTTGCCGTCAGCCGGCGACACGCCAAAGACGTGGGCGTCGGTGATTTGAACGTACTGGGGTGTCCCCGCGAGTGTGGCGATGACGATCGAGGAATATGCGGCTTGATCGGTGATCTCCTTGGTTTGCCAGACGAGCTTGCCCGATCCAGCGTCAAAAGCCGCCATGGTGCCTTGCGGCCCTCCAGGCGTCACAATGACCCGGCCTCCATCCACCAGGGGCGACTCCGAATAGCCCCAACCCGACATCATCTTGCCGCCGTGATTCTTCACCAGGTCCACCTGCCAGACCAGTTTCCCACCCGCCTTCTCGAGACACGCAAGGTTTCCCCCGGCGCTCAGCACGTAAACATGATCCCCGTCGACGGTCGGAGTGCAGCGCGGGCCTTCGGGATACCCCATCCCTGTGTTGGCCTGAAGGGTCTTGGTGCTCCAGATCTCCCTGCCGTCCTTGGCGTCCAGCGCCCAGACGACCTCGTCGGCCTCCCGGTATCCCAGGCTGTACACGCGACCGCCTGAGATCGCCGGCCCGCTGTAGCCGCCGCCCCGCCCGGCCGATTTCCAGAGGAGCGGGGGCCCGCCCTCGGGCCAGGACTGGAGCAGGCCCGTCTCGGACGACACATTATCGCGATTTGGGCCGTGCCATTGAGGCCAGTCGGCAAGGGCAGAGGCCAGCGCGATCAGACAGGCCGCCGGAACCAGGGAGCGCATCGACATTTTCATGGGCGGCAGGCTTCCAATTCCGGACGCGGGTGTCGAGCGGCAACTGCTCCGCTTCACGAGAATCGCTTTACGGTAATCGTTGACGGGGCATCGGGGCAGTCCGCACTATAGCGCCCGCATTTAAACATGACCAAGCAACGCAAAGTCCTGGTGATCATGTCGAACCGGCTCAACCGGTCCCAGAAGTCGCGCTTCCTTGAACTCAATTGCGATCAGAAGGGCAACATTATCAAGGAAACACCGCTCCGCGCCGAGCCGCGGAAGGCCGTTTACGACGAGGTTTGGGAAAACGACGAGGGCCGGACCAGCCTCTCCTCCTGTTACCGGATCAAGCGCCACTATCGGCACCCCCTGGCGAAGACGACACAGTAATCTCGATGAACGGGTGTGACACATGCGGGCTGCCTCAACATGAAAGCTCACCCGCATGATCCGAGTCGCGCGCTGACCTGGGTCGTTGTTGCGTTGTTTGCCCTCGGCATGGCGTGGGTCGAGGCCGCCTGCGTCTTCTACATCCGCACACTGGTCGACCGCATTGAACCGTACCAGGCGCTTCCATTGCCCGATTCCGCCGCACTGGGGAGCGCGGAACTGGTGCGCGAGTTGGCGACACTCCTGATGCTGGGAACCACCGGCTGGCTCGCTGGAACCACTTGGCGCAGTCGGCTGGCCTTTGCCACCATCGCGTTCGGATTCTGGGACATTTTCTATTATGTGTTCCTGCGCGCCATGGCGCCATGGCCGCAGTCGATACTGGACTGGGACATCCTGTTCCTGCTGCCCTTGCCGTGGTGGGGGCCCGTTTTGGCGCCGGTTTCGATCGCTCTGCTCATGATCGCGGGGGGCACATTGGTCGTGAGTCGCGACGCCCCCGACCGACCCTGCTGGCCGTCGCGGCTGACGCTGTCCATCTGCTTCATCGGCACCGGGCTCGCCCTGTACGTGTTCATGGCCGATTCGATCCGTGTCGCCGGCCAAGGCATCGATGCCCTTCGCAGCCTGCTGCCCGTTTCATTCAACTGGCCGCTGTTCCTTGTGGCATGGATCCTGATGGCAATACCCGTCGTGGAGCTTGCAGTGCGACGGCCCGCCGCCCGAGAATAGGCTGAGAATAGGCTTGTCAGAATAGGCTTGTCACCTTGAACAACGCTGATACACACACGTTGTCCTTGTCCAGGGTTCGACCTTGAGCATCAACCATCAACGCGACGCGCAGGCGCGTGCCGATCGAATCGCCGCGTTCCGTGCGGAGCTTGCCGAGTTGGAACGTGAGGAGGGCCTGCGTTTGACCTCCGAACAGCGCGCAACGCTCGAGGCACACCACGCCCGCCTGCTGACAACCCTCAACCGCCAATACGCGGTCGATATCGACGATTCGGCCAAGCGCATCTCGCTTGGGATGCGGATCGTCTCGCTGCTGGGCGCGGTGGCTTTCTTTGCCGGATTTGTCCTGTTTTTGCATCGGATCTGGGGGTCGCTGCCGTGGTCGGCGCAGGTCGGCCTGCTCGCGATGGCCCCGCTGGCTCTGGTGGCAGCGACGGCCTGGTCTCTCGGACGAGCGGTGTCGGAGTACTATACCGCCCTGCTGGCTTTCGCGGCTGGGGCGGCTTTTGTGATGGGGTTGAGCGCGACGGGCGCGCTTCTCAACATGGGTCCATCCCCGCATGCTCTCGTGCTCTGGGGCCTCTTTGCCGGGCTGGTCGCCTATGCATGCAACCTGCGCCTGATGCTCGCTTGCAGCCTGGTGCTGCTTGGCGGTTACGCCGGGGCCTTGGGCGCCGTGGCGGGAGGCGCATTCTGGGGTTCGTTCATGGAGCGACCGTTGTGGGTCATCCCGGCGGGCGCCCTCTTGTACGCGGTGCCTCTCCTGACGCGGCATGAGCGGTCGCGCGACTTCGAGTTCGTCTATCGCGCGTGCGGGGCCGGGCTGGTATTGACGGCGCTCCTGGTGCTGTCATTTCGCAACGACACATGCTGGTTCGGGACGATGGCGTCGACCGGCAAGATGCTCTGCCAGTTGACCGGCTTGGGCTTGAGCCTGGCCGTGGTCGCTCATGGCCTGCGTTTGGGGCGGGGCGGCCTGGTGAATGTGGGATCGGCGGGCTTCGTGGTGTTTCTGCTCGTTCGGCTGCATGCCTGGTGGTGGGATTGGATGCCGAAGTATCTGTTTTGCATCTGCATCGGTCTGACCGCGGTGGTCCTGCTGGCCGCGTTCCGACGCGTCCGACTCAGGCTCGTGAGGCGTGTCGACACCCCGGCTTTGCTTGGCGACCGGAGCGAGGCATCCCCGGGCATTCCCTGCACGCCGGGGAGCAGGGCGTGTCCCTGGCTGTGGGTCGGAGCGGCGTTGATTGTGCTCGCCGCAAATCTGGGCGCTGTGGTTAGCGGTCTCCGCAATCGCAGTGAGGATCGTGGGGGCACAATCGAACTGACTGAGCGCGAACTGCGTTTGCCGGAGTTCATGGGTGAGAGCACGGTCATGCTGCTGGGCCTGGAGTGGGCAGCCCAGGGCAGCGAATCGTGGGATCGAGGCGCGCCGGTTTGGCTCACGGCGGCTAAGCTCGAGGAGTTGGGGTTTGACTGCCGCGAAGCCGCCACCGCACCCCGTGCCCGGGACTATTACAACTCGATGGCGCCTCGGACCGTGTGCCTCGTTCTCGAATTCGAGGGGCAGGCTTGGCAGGAGGCAAGCCGACATCGGAAACCGCGCACGCATCTGTATGCCGTTGACGCAGGCCCCGACTCGAGCGCGCTCCGGGAGCGCTATCCGGACTCGAGCCGGCACGCGATCGTGCGCGCCGTGATTCGGCCATTCCTCCAGACGCACAGTCCGGTCGATGACAGGCCGTTGGCCGAGCCGCGGCTTACCGGCTGGATTCAGGAACTGCTTCCCGGCCAGGTTTTTGTCCCGCGGCCGCACAGCACTCTGTTGCACGGCTTGCGGCGTCCGGGAGGACAGCAGGGTGGTGACGCGGACACTCCGCCGCGTTATGCGGTGACGGTGTCGTGGGGGACGCGGTGCGAACCCTGGATCCGGAGTGTTCGGTTGTTGCCCGGAGAGCAACTGCGGATGCCCGGGGAGGTGCATCCGCATCCGGTCTCGACGCACTGACGCACCGACGCACTGACGCACCGACGCACTGACGCACCGACGCACTGACGCACCGACGCACACGCATCAGTCCGCACCGAGCTGGCGCAGGCGCGTCTCGAGGAGTTGCCGCAGTTCCTCGCGTTCAGCGGGCGACGCCTCGCGCGGCACGCTGATCAACTCCCCGAGACAGACGTGGCAACTGGAGAACGGAAGCGGGATTTGGAAGCGATCCCAGCTCTAGGCCTGCCATTTCCAGCCCAACCGATAACTGACAGGCACGATCGACAACCCGGTGACTTGGGCCAAGGCGACGACGCCTTCCTGCGCCACGCAACGGGGCCCGCGCGGCCCGTCGGGCGTGACGGCGAGATCGTATCCTTGCTCGGCCCAGCCCACCATTTCGAGCAGGGCCTGGTGACCGCGGCGGCTTGTCGAGCCGCGGACCGGTTGAACCCCAAACAACTCGAGGATACGGGCGAGCAAACCGCCATCCCTGCTGGCGCTCACCATGGCAGCCAGGCGTCGGCCGGGGCGCGCGGGTATGAAGAAGCGCCGATTCAGGCAGAGCGACAAGGCCAGGCGGTTGTGCCAGATTGCGAAGATCATGGGGCCCGACATGATGTTGCGCATCGCATTCGAGGGATCGGAAATGCTGTAGCGCAGCGTGGCGTCCACCGCGCAAATCAGCCGGTAAATGGCCGTCGCACCCAGCCGTCCCCGCCAGCCGGGCTGTTGCGGGACGACGGGCATCGAACTGCGAGGTCGTCGCGCCCGGGGTTTGACCGGCTCTTCGGGCATCATTTGCCTTGTTTGAGGGCGACCCGCACCAACTCCTCGACGGTCGCTTGCGGGCCGAGCAAGGCCTGGGCGGCGCGCACGGCCTCGTGCGCCTGGGGCGGTTTGACATCCAGGGCGATCAGCGCCAAGACGGCGTCATTGGCGCGCTGGTCTTCAGGGCTCAAGCCCCGTTGGGTGCTGCTGGCCTCCCAGGCGCCCACCGGGCCGATCTTGTCGCGCAGTTCGACGACGATGCGTTCGGCGGTCTTCTTGCCGACGCCCGTGATGCGCGAGAGGGCCTTGACGTCACTGGTGGCGACCGCCCCCCGAAACACCGTCGGTGTCATGCCGCTGAGGACACTGAGGGCGATCTTGGGACCGATCCCGCTCACCGTGTTGATCAGGAGCCGAAACAGGTCGCGCTCCGCCGCTGTCAGGAAGCCGTACAGGACGTGCGCGTCCTCTCGCACCGCGAGGTGAGTCAACAGCCGAACCTCGCTGCCCACCTTGGGCAGGCGATCGTAGGAAGAAAGCGGGATGAGAGCCTCGTACCCGACGCCGTGGACGTCCACGGTGACTTGTGTCGGGAGGCTCTCGATGAGGATGCCATGGAGAAAGGCGATCATACGCGTCGCAGTGGGGTCAGTGAAAACCGCCCGTGCTCCTGAGCCAGCGTCAACGCCAGGGCCAGGGCATCGGCCGCATCGGGTGGCGGCAGTGCGGTCAGATGGAGCAGGCGCTGCACCATCTTGGCGACTGCCGGCTTGCCGGCGGCGCCGTAACCGACAATCGCCTGCTTCACCTTGCGCGGCGCAATCTCGTAGATTTCGAGCCCGCCTTCGGCCGCGGCCAGAAGGCTCGCCCCTCGCGCCTCGCCCATGAGCAGCGCGGTCTGGAGGTTCTGGGCGAAGAACAAGCCCTCGATCGCACATGCACCCGGCTGATGCCGCGCGATCACCTCGCGCAGGACCGTGGCAATCCGCGCCAGACAACGCGAGCGTTGCCACGCGGCCGGGCATCGGATCACTCCCAGCGCAAGCGCTTCCGGCCCGGGACGCGCCGTGCGAATCACCCCGTACCCCGTCCCGCGCAGAGAAGGATCGATCCCCAGGATGATCTGGGGCGGATTCGGTCGAGTGGAGGGCGTTGGCGCGGGCATCTGCTGAGCCGCTCGACGGCCGGTCGCCAACCGGTCCTGCATCTGTTCGAATTGCCGTCTGCTGACGCCCACGGCGAGAGCCTGCCAGAATGGCGGGGTTGCTGTCGAGGTCCGGCGTCTGGAATCCATGCCGCTTCGCGGCCAGTTGAAGCCCAACCGCACCTCGCACCTCGAAGGCGCCCGCCCCCAGGGGGGCAACATCGGATTCCTGGACGGCCACACCGAATGGCGCAAATTCCCCAGGATGGTCGTCCGCACCACCGGCGAGCCGGAGTTCTGGTGGTGAGGATATTCCACGATTCCGGGTGCGGCCCCGAACAGCGCTGGGCCACCACGCCGAAAACGCTTGTCCAATGTTGCCGCGCCTGCGTGGATAGGCGGGATTGAAGGCGCTCGCAACGTGAACCGTCCTGACTGCATGGCCGACAGACTGACCCCGAAAGAGCGCATGCGCCGGGCGCTGGAACGTCAACCGGTGGACCGTCTGCCGGTGCAAACCAACTACACCGCCGCGATGGGGGCCAAGCTCGCCGCCTGCTTCCAGTGCGCGCCGAACGCACTGCCCGCCCGACTGGACAATCATCTGCTCCGCCTGGATGTCACGCACGCTCCGCGCCTCAGCCCGGATGGTCGGGTGCGTTTTGACTGGTGGGGCGCGGGCTGGGGCACCGAAACGGAGGGTTACTGGCATGCGCATGCGCCGCTGACGGACGCCACTGATCTGGCGGCCTATCCGTGGCCCAACCCGCATGCGCCGGATTTGCTGGCGGACGCCGAACGGGCCATCGCCGCGGATCAGGGGGAGCACTTCGTGGCGCCGAATTTCGGCTTCGCACTGTTCGAGCGGGCATGGTCTCTGCGGGGATTCGATCTCCTGCTGATGGACATGGTGGACCGGCCCGCTTGGGTGGAAGACCTGTTGGACCGGATCACGGAAATCCAGATTTCGCTGGCCCGCCGGTTTGTGGCCCTGCGACGCTGCGAACATGGGGAGGCGCCACCTTCAACGCAGCTCGGAAACTTGACTTGTCCACAACACATTTCGCCGGTCGAGGATTCTCGAGGCGGTGTGGACGGCGGCTATTTTGGCGATGACTACGGGGCGCAACGCGGACTGCTGTTCTCGCCCAAGCTCTGGCGGGCGATGATCAAACCGCGGCTGGCGCGCATGTTCGCCGTGTTTCGCGAGGCAGGCTTGCCGGTCATGCTTCATTCCGATGGCGACATCTGGCCGATCCTGCCCGACCTCGTGGACATCGGTTTGACCTGCCTGAATCCCGTTCAGCCCGAGGTGCTCGAGCACACGCGGCTCTGTCGCGAATTCGGCCAGCATCTGAGTTTCTACGGCGGCATCTCGACTCAGGAAGTGCTGCCCAAGGTGACACCCGCCGAGGTTCGCGCCGCCACACGCGCGTGCATCCGGGATCTCGCGCCGGACGGGACGGGCCTGATCATCGGTCCGTCACACCGGATGCAGTCGGACATTCCCGTGGACAACGTCGTGGCGATGCTCGGAGCGTTTCCAGCAAACTCAGCCCGCTCATGAAAAGACGTTGTCTGGATCAAGGACCGATGAGATTCGCCATCCGCTCCATCCGCATCCCGTTCCATGCGTCGGCTCGCGCAAGCCACGCCGCGACAATCACCCATGTTGACCGGACGCGCGGACTGTCTGTCTGTCGGGTATTGGGCGGGGAACAACGACCATGACGATCCCTCCTGATCGCAGCGACGAGATCACCCGTTGTTTCCAACGTCGTTTTGCCGGGACTTGTCGAGCCGGCCCGTCAGGCTGGCCGAGGGCATTCAGGTCGTGATTTGCGACACGAAGTCGAAACGCCAACTCGCCGGTTCCGAGTATGGCCTGCGCCGCGCCCAGTGCGAGGAAGGCGCGCGTCGGCTCGGCCTGCGCGCGCTGCGGGAGATTTCAGTCCAGGAGTTGCACCGGCGCGAACAGGAGTTGCCGGCCGAGGTCGCCAAGCGCTGCCGCTTCATCGCCCAGGAGAACGACCGCGTGCCTGAACTCGCCGCGGCCCTGATGGCCTTCGACCGCGCAGCCATCCGCGAACTCACGGCCGCTTCGTTCCGGGGCGCGTGCGAGTTGTACGAGATCGGCGCGCCCGCCATGCATGTCATGATGCAAGCGATGCTCGCCGCTCCCGGAGTCATTGGCGCACGACAGGCGGGTGCGGGTTTCGGCGGCTGCATGGTGGCGTTTGTCGAGGAAGGCAGCGCGGACGCGTTCGCGGCCTCCGTGTGCGAGGGCTATTCAGCCGCCGCGGAAACCCAGCCGGACGTCGATCTGGTGAAAGCGGCAGCGGGCGCGGGAGTGATCGCAAAGCCATGAAATGTCCCAATCATCCCCAGATCTCTATGAACGTGCCTCTTCACCGTGTTGCGAGTGCGCTGTTGATGTCTCTTGCCGTTTCAGCATTCGCCTCCGATCACTTGCGTCCGCCGGCCGTGCCGATCGTGACCCACGATCCGTACTTCAGCATCTGGTCCCCGGCGGACACGCTGACCGACGCGGACACGATCCACTGGACCGGCGACTACGAGGAGGCGGACATTGCGCCCCCCGCGCTCGCCCAGCTCAAGCCCGGCAAGAACCTCATGGCCGTTCGCGCCAGCCAAACCTGGGGCGGGCAGAGCATCGATGTGGGACTGGCCGAGGATGCGGAGTCCGGGGCACCGGACATCGCCTCGAAACGGTGGTCCGCCGAGCGCGCCTGGCAGTGGCACACGAATCAAGCCTGGCTCTGCGGTTTCAACTATGTGCCCGCCAACAGCATCAGCTACACGGAAATGTGGATGGGCTATGCCTTCAATCCAGAAGCCATGGACCGCGAACTGGCGCTGGCCCAGGAAATCGGGTTCAACTGTCTCCGGGCAGTCCTCTCCTTCGTCGTCTGGGAGGCCGAGCCGGAAGCCTTCAAGCAGCGATTCGAGGCGTTCTTGGCTCTATGCGCCAGGCGCGGCCTCAGGGTGATGCCCTGCTTCTTCGACGATTGTGTGTTCGGCCCGATCTCTGACCCCGTGTTTGGCAGGCAACCCGAGGTGGTGGCGGGCTGGTACGCGAACGGCTGGACCCCCAGCCCGGGCCACCGGCGGGTGCGCGATCCGGAGAGCCGCGCGGCGCTCGAACGCTACGTGAAGGACGTCATGACCGCACACCGCCTTGATCCCCGGATTCTCTGCTGGGACCTCTATAATGAGCCGGGCAACTCCGGTCTCGGCAACGCCTCGCTCCCATTGTTGCGGGACGCTTTCCGGTGGGCACGCGAGGTCGATCCGCTGCAACCGATCACCTCAGGCCTCTGGGGAGGATCTCCGCAGGTTGCGCAGGTCCTCCGCGCCACCTCGGACATCATCACCTTCCATAACTACAGCCCGGCGGCGGACCTGCGACAGCAGATTGCCGATCTGAAGAAACTCGGCCGACCGCTGATCTGCACGGAGTGGTTGAACCGCCCGCGTGATTCACGGGTCGAAACCTGCCTCCCGGTGTTTCACGGCGAGGGCGTGGGCACCCTGCATTGGGGATTGGTCAACGGCAAGACCCAGACCCACCTGCCCTGGGGTCACAAGCCCGGCGAACCCGAACCCGAAATCTGGCAGCACGACCTCTTCCGCCCGGATCTTACCGCCTACGACTCCCGTGAGTTCGCCTTGTTCCGGAGCCTCATCCGCCAGAACCACACGCTGGTCTCACCACCCTAACCCGCATATTACACACCCCGTCGGTGCACATGGCGGTCAGACTTCGCAAGAGGACCTCGCTATGCGGGTTAGAAAAGCAAAACCGCGCCCAGTCCCAGAGTCAGAGAGATGCAACACACTGTTCATATGGAAGAACACCTTCAGGACCGACGGGATCCTCTTGGGTCCCTTTCCGGGCGCGGTTTTGCCAACTAGCCCGGTTAGGTGTCCTCGCGAAGCGTGTGAAAATAACCGGGCTAACCCGCATACTTCGCAGCGCGGCCAAGCCGCAACCAAAGGTCGGAGGACTGAGCAGATTCTGGGGCATAGCAGCACAGAGGACACCGCATCCAAAGAGCCACAGATGAAACACGGATGGCACGGATAGGCCTGCGGGAGCCACGGATTGGTCTTCGCGGAGCGGGTCAGCGCGGACTCATCCCGCCGCAGCTCGGCTCCCGTAGCCGCCGTCGTCAGACGGCGCTGATCGGGTTCAGTTTCAACCCGGTCTCCCGAGTGGTTTCGATCGCCGCGTCGTGATCCACCCCGTACCGCCGACCGGCCTCGACTTCCACGGGGAGTCGCGCCATCCTCGCCGCAACCGATCATGAAGTGCCGTCCGAAAGTGGGAGCCGTGGGCGAACAGAAGTTCGTCGTGGAAGCCAAGCACGCCATCGATTTCGCCGACGGCGGAATGCCGCCTGTGCTGTGCACGCCCTGGCTGATTTGGTTCCTGGAACACGCCGCGCGCGAGGCCGTCCTCCCCTGCCTCGAGGCCGGCGAGAGCACCGTCGGTCTCGAAATCGAGGTGCGTCATGTCGCGCCTACACCCCTGGGCCACATCGTCACCTGTGCGGCCCGCGTCATCCATGTGGATGGGGCCCGCATCACCTTCCAGGTCGAGGCTCATGACCAGACAGAACTCATCGCCCGAGGCGTGCACCGGCTCCAGGTGATCCGCGTGGCCGGCTTCGCCAAGCGGGTCGAGCAAAAGGCCGTTTCCCGGTGATGCGACCGCACTCTACACCTAATCGAGGAATCTCAACTCGTCTGCTCCGCCCACTTCGGACTGGGTCTGTTTGTGCCGCTTGACCGATGCGGAGGCGCGGTGCCAGCCTGAAAGCACAACATGTTCATGAACGACACCGACCAGCAGCGCCTGATCGAGAAACTCCGTCGGATCGAATCGCTGTTCGCTGACCGGGCGGCCACGGTGGGCGAGAAGGCCGCGGCCAGTGAGGCCCGCGAGCGGATCCGCCAGCGCCTGGCTGCGTCGGCCGAGGCCGATCCGCCCGTCGAGTACACGTTCGCCCTGCGCAATCCGTGGTCCTACCGCCTGTTTGTCGCGTTGCTGCGCCGCTACCAGGTCCGGCCCTACCGTTACGCACGCCAGCGCCACACCACCGTCGTGGCCCGCCTGCCGGCCCGGTTCGTGAACGAGACCCTCTGGCCCGAGTTCACCGAACTGGACCGCACGCTCCATCAGTACCTCACCGAGGAGACCAACCGCGTCATCGCCGAGACCATCAACCGTGACACGTCCGAGGTCGAAGTCCGCTCGGGCCAGGCCCTGCCCGCCGGCCCCGCGATGGTGGAGCCGCAGGCGGAGACGTGAATCATTGAGCTAACGAGGGGCGACGAGGCCGTCGCCACTCCGGACTGGTTCGTCGGCGAAACGCACCGACCACCGGACTTCGCGATTCGCAGGAGCACCCAGGGTGACGAGGACCAGCCCGCCATCCTCCTTCAGAGACGCCGTCGCACCGGCTTCGCGGTCGGTTGAGGCGACGTCCACGCCCACCGGTTTCCACGCACCGCGCGTCGAGGCCAGGGCAATGCGCAGTTCCGTTGGGTCGCCTCCCACCACCTTGCATGTCCCCGAGAGAACCGGCTGGGTCCATTGATCAGCGCCCACATCGACGAAGCACTGGGTGATGTGACGGGAGGTGCCGAGGAGTTGGGGACGGTCCCGGAGCGGGGCCAGCGCGACAATGGCGCAGCCCGAGGGCGGGAGTTCGACCGAAAGGGTGGCACCGTCGATGGGGACTGCCCCGCCGCTCCAGTAGTCCAGGCCGACGAATCGCGCGCCGGCGGTTTC
>JAXGQW010000104.1:0-15232 GCA_040766265.1 Verrucomicrobiota bacterium | reverse complement strand
CGCCCTTCCGTCAGGGCCGGTGCAGGCGGTAGTACCGATTCGTGCCTGCGGCGGTGTTCGTGACGACGAATCGACCTTCGACCACCGCAGGAGACACTGTCGAGCGCGCGAAGCCGGGCGGGCTCAGCCCAGGCGAGGTTTCGAGCTGGTAACCCGCGGCGGCCGTGCTCCAGGAAACCGCAACCTTGCCCGGCGCGGCATCCGGGGCGATGACCAGGTCCGGGAGCGGGCAGTCGCCGCCGCTGACAGTCAGTTGGTAATCGGTCGGGACCTGGATCTTGGTCGACATGCTGACAACGATGACGAACCGGGCGCCAACCGGCACCTCGAAGGAGAAGGACCTGGCCGCCGATCCTGCCGTTTGACCAATGTCACCCAGGTGGTTTTGACAGGGTGCGTCCGGGTTGAAGGCATCGAGGTAGGCGGCGGCATACAGCACGGGCCACGAGGGCAACAGGGTGGAGATGGCGGCGCTGACGCACGTGGCGGGGCCGGTATTGGTGAACGTGTGGGTCTGATAGTACGTGGCGTTCGTCACCTCGACGAAAGGCCAGGGCGCGTCCTCGTCGATTTCAGTATGGCTCCACTCGATGCGGCAGGCGTTGAGCCGCGCGCACGAGGTGGGGCCGTCGGTGTCGAGCCGGCCGAGGTGGACCGGGTGATTGGTGGTGAGCGTTCCCACGATGGGCTCGATGCAGGTGAGGCACCCGCCGCTTCCGTTGGTGCTCAGGAGTCTTGTCAAGGACAGCGACCAGCACTCGAGGTGGGCGGGCAGAGGGCCGTGGTTGACGATGCGCAACCGCCAGGGGTCGTCCGTCGACGCAGAATAGTCCTTGCCTACGAACCCATCGAGGGGCTCGATCGGACGGTACGCGCCGGCGAATGGTGGCGCAGCCCGAGTGATCGGGGTGCGCGCGGTGTCGCTGAAGGTGGTTCGCGTGCGGTCGGCGCAGCCCGCGCCATAGGCATCGTTGGTGCCGCCAAGGGCGCCGCTGAGCAGGACGGTTTGGCCATCGTGGGCCACGAGGGCCAACTCGAGGTCGCCGATGTTGGGGTGGGTGATGTGGAGCGAGGTTTGGACGGCTTCGATCGTGCCGTAGAAACTGTCGACGTCCATGGGCACGTCGACGGTCATTCGACCCGGGATGGTCTGGGGGGTGGAATTGTCGAAGCGGTTCGCGGGGCCGGGAGTGCCAACAGCGACCTGGACCGCGGCTGAGAACGGCGGGGCCTCGGCCGTGGCAAACGTGACTTCGAGCTGCTCATCGCCCTCGATGTACATGAAGGTGCTCACCTGAAAGGGCGTGAGGTTCACAGCCACGCCACCGGGGGGGATGTCGGGGTAGAGCGACTCCGGTTGGGTGACCAGAATGTTGCCCGAGGGTGACGAGAGCACCGCCCGGATGCCGGTCAGCGGTGTGGCGAGGGTGTTCGTGAATGGGATGAACAAGGCATCGCATTCGAGCGCGTTGAGTCGGCCCGGCACGACGTTGTTGCCGACGATCTGGGGCGGACCGCTTTGCAGGGGCGGATTCACCAGCGTCAGTGCGACTTGCTGCCAATAGTGATCGGGCTCAGCGTTGTAGCTGATGCGGAGCGAGAAAGGCGGCACCGACAGCACCGCGCCCTCCGGAAGGCCCGTGAAGCGTCCCTGGATGTCGGGCGGATCGTTTTGATAAGCATAGGCTATGGATAGGGGAACGCCTTCCGCCGGGATCGCATCGAGCGTGACCTCGAGTGCGCAGTTCGTGATGGTCATTTTGCCGTCACCGCCCACCCAGTCCTGGATGTACAGGCTGTCGTGCAGCGCAGGGTCGGCCGCACCCTGGATGTCTATCGCCACCACCGCGTTGGATTCCAGCCCCAGATGTCCGAAGCTTAGGGTGCCCGTCCGCCCACCCAGTCCATCACCCGGAGCGAGCCGGCCGCCCGAAACGGTGACGGACGGCACATCGCCATGGCCGCTGAGGGTAGCGCCGGGCAAGACCCGGATGTCGCCGTAAGGCACCTGGCCGTTCACACACAGGGTGCCGGCTTCGATTGTCCATACATTCTCCTCGTGCAGGAACGCGCGCGCCCCGTCCCCGAGCGTGAGTTGTCCCGAACCGCGCTTGGCGAGGCGCAGGTTGCGGTTGCTGCTGTGCAGTTCTCCGTCGAACGTTGTCGATGCGTTGTTGACGCCAACGACCAGGGCTGTGGCGTTGGTCTCCAATGCGAACAGAATGCGACCTTCGCCCGCGAGCGAGCCGAGGGTCTCCTCACCGCCGCCCTCGAGCCAGAGCGAGCCTGACCAGTTTAGCACCACCGGCGCGACGGCGTTGATTTGCGGCAGGTTGGTAAGCGTCAATCGGACGTACACGGGGGCGTCGGTGTCAGCGTCCCCCACCACCAGCGGTCCCGGGATGGTTCCGTGGTCGGCGGTTTTCCGGCACTCGGCATCGCCGCCCTTGAACCAGGTCGTGCCCTTGTACGTGTTCGGCGCTGTGCCCGACAGGATGACCTTGCCCGGGCCCTCGAAGGTTAGATCGCCCACGCCGGCGATCTGGCCCGAGAGGCACAGCAGGCTGTTGGTGGCCACACCCACCCGGGCGGCGCTCTTCAAACCGATCGGGCCGGTCCAAGAGTTGGTGTCGCCCCCGGCCCACAACGCTGGGAATTCAGGGCGCCCGGCGCTGTCGAGGGTGAGGGCTTCGTGGGCAATGCCGATGCCCGGTTCGAGCACGAGCCCGCCGCTGTTGAGCACCAGCGTGCCGCCAACGCCCGTGCCGAGGGCGTCGCTGTGTCCGAGGCGCACCTGGCCGGTCTGGATCGAGAGGTTCCCCGTGAACGAGTTCGAGGCTGTCAGACTCATCTCACCCGAGCCGGTCTTAATGATCGAACCGTCGCCCTGGACCTGGGCCGAGAGGACAAAATCGACCGGGTCGCTCAACACTGCGAACTGATCGCCGACATTGAAGGTGTGGACGCCGCCCAACAGCAGGACGCCGTCGAGGCTGGCAGTCGCCGTGACGCTTGGGCCGAACTGGACGGTGAGGTTGGCGCCGTCCACCAGATTCAAGCGGCCGGGCGGAGGCGCGCTGACGTCGCCGCCGTCGACAAGCACCAAGTCGGAGATGCTGTCGTTGAAACCGTTGAGGTTCCAGTGGCCGTGGCGGCGCACGGTGACGAAGTTCACCTCGGAATTCCCAAGGTGCACGGCCTCCGCCTCGGCGCCGAAGCCGCCAACAATGAGGCGCTGGGGGATGCTGTTGGCGGCGGTCCGGTTCATTTCGAGCCGCCCCGCTCCCACATAGACATCGCCCTCGAATGTATTGGTGGCGCCGCCGGTCAGAGCGAGGGTGCCCTCCCCGATCTTGGTGAGGTCGCCACTGCCGATGATGGCCCCGGTGACCGTCAGGGTGCGGTTGGTTTCGACGAAGACCACCGCGTCGCCGGCCAGTGTCATGGCATTGGGTAAGGTGACGTCCCCGTAGGCCTGGAGCGCCCCGGTGTCCAGCGAACCGCTCCCGCCCAGCGTCAGCGGCTCGTTGAGGCTGGTCACCGACGGCTGCAGGTTCAGCGTGCCGCCGGGCTGGACGGTGGTGTTGCCGGTGATGGCGCCCAGCGCAAAATTGCCGTCGGCAAAGAGCAGGCCGCGCTCGACCACGACCGGGCCGGCGAAGGTATTAATCCCTTGCAGTTTCAAGTTGCCTCCCCCGCGCAGGGTTAAGCCGCCCTCCTGGATCATGGCCGGCACCAGCACGTTGCCGTTGGTGGCCACGGCAAAGACCGTGGACGCCGCCAGTTTCAGGTTCCCCGCAATGCTCCCCACCGCAGACTCGGCGGCGGCGACCTGGTTCGACACCCCGAGAGAACCAGCTCCGCTTTTCACGTGTCCGTGCTGCGCGGCGAACCCGCCCACGAACTCGAGTTCGCTGATCCAATCCGCCCGGCCATTGAGATCGAGCACGCTGCGCAGATGCAGCGTCACCCGGGCCGTGTCGGCAATCTGCTGGCTGACGGCGTACTGCACGATGTTCGAGGCATCGGGCGAGTTCGCCCCGATGACCAGGTTGCCCGGGATGGCGTTGTTGTGGAGCACGCTATGGTTGAGGCGAAGCCGGGCGCAATCGACCCAGGTTGTGCCGGTGTAGGTGTTGGCTTCGGCACCCGCAAACTCGAAACTCTCGCCGTCGAGCAGAAGTCCGCCGACGCCACTGACGCGGTTGGACAAGACCAGCGTCCCGCTGCTCGACAATCGGCTGTCGGTGTTGAGGGTGACCGTGCCGCCCCAGGTCGAGTCGCCCGAGTTGGCCAAAACGTGGCCGCTCGACGCGGGGCGATTGAGTGTAAGCGGTTCGTCGGGCACCTGGACCCCATCGAGTCGGAGTTGGCCGTTGGCATGGATCCTGGTGCCGGCCAGCAGTCCCCCGCCGGCCCCGAGAGCCTGGCTGTGGCCGATCGCCAGCGCGCCTTCGTCGACATCGGTCGCTCCGCCGTAGGTGTTGGGTCCGGCCAGGCGCATCGTGCCGAGCCCGGCCTTGGTGAAACCGCGTCCGATGTAGAGCGGCGCGCCGCTGGTGCCCGCGCTGACCGTTGCCGTGATGTCCAGGTCCACACCGGTCGCCACGTCTCCTACCGTGAAGATCCGGTCGGTATTGCCCAGGTGAAGGTTCCCCGCGATGACCGCCGTTTCTCCCAGTCCATCGACCGCCACATCCCCGCCCAAAACCAGTCGGCCGGCCCCGGTCTGCACCGTGCCGCCCCCGACAAAGCGGAGACTTCCCACCGTGTTGGTCTGGCCATCGAGGTCCAGGACACAATCCTGGTAGATCGTCACCGCGGACCCGGCTGCGATCTGGCCGTTCTCGACCAGTCGCACGCTGGCTGCGCCGCTCGAGCCGACAATCAGGTCGCCTGGCACCGCGATCTGCCCCACGCCGCCCGACACCTTGTTCAGGATCAGCGTGCCGCTTTGCACCCACACTGTCCCTTCGAGTTGATTCGAGTGTGCGCCGAAAAAGGTCACGGTATTATCTCCGGTCAGCACCACGCTGCCCCGGTTCCGGATCACGCCGCTGGCATTCAGAGTGCCGCGGCCGTCGATGGCGAGATTGGCCCGGTTGAGATTGATGTCGCCGGAGAGCAGGAGGGTGCCCGACGCGCTGGCGACGTCGAAGGTTTGGTGGCCGCTGAGGGTGACCGGCGTTTCGATTGTGTTGCCCAGGTTGGACTGCCTGGCGTTGATGCCCCCGGTGAGCGCGAGGGCCTCGCCACGCAGGGTGTAGCCGTTGACGGTGAACGTCAGGTCCTGGAACGTCCGCCCCGCAAGATCGTTGGTCATCGCCTTGACGCGACCCGCCGGCAACAGGGGAAAGCTCAGCGCGTCCTTGTCCGCCGGCGCCCCGGCTGGCGACCAGTTGGACGCCGTGCTCCAGCGTCCGCCCGACTGGCCGGTCCAGGTCTTGCTGGCCGCAACAGCGACGGATGGAGCAAGAGAGAAAAACAGTGCAAGGGTGAGGAGTCGGCGAGCCTTCATGGGGTTGAGGAGTGACACCGTTATTGAACTGAAGCCTGACGAATCCACCGTTGCTCTGTCAATGCGACGTTTGTCTTTGCCAGCGGTTGCGGAGATCATCGCTGCGTGATACGTGTTGGAGGTATGGACATTCAACGAATCCGAGAGGCGCTGCACCGGCAGCCGTTTGAGCCGTTCTCGATTCGATTGGCCGATGGTCGGGCGTTGCCGGTGCCTCATCCGGATGTTGTGGCGGTCGGCCCGCGTCGCATTGTTGTCGTCGCCGCGGATGACTCTTGGTCAGTGGTCGAGCCGATCTCGATCGTCTCGTTGGATTCGCATGGAAGCGCGTCCGAGGTCTCTGCCGGCTCCGCAAGCTCGGTGCCTTGATTTGTCGAACAAGCCGCTGCATTCAACAGCATCACGTTCGGCCAGTCCCAAGTGAACAATCGGGACACGCTTCGCGATTATCTGTTGGCCGAGTTCATGACCTTTCCAGGCGGAAGGGAGACCATCAGCTTCCTGATTCGGGCTACGGGACCATCACGCGATAGTAGCGCATGGTTGCGGACGGCGGTTCGGCATAGCGCATGGACTCGGACTGCGCCACGGATTCCGCGAGGGTCACCCAGGGTTGTCCGGTCAGGGCGATCGAGGCTTCGACGCGGTACCTGACGCCCGGGATGCTCACCCACTCGAAGCGGAGGCCATCGGCGGGACTCGATAACAGGTTCGCAAGTTGCGGCGCCGGGACGAGGCGATTGGGCTCGAGGGGTGTGGGCGAAGCGAGGAGATCGCGGATCAGGGCCTGTCCATCCGGCATCGAGCCGTAGGAGGTGTCTGGCGACAGGGTTGGGAGGCGCAGATAGTCGACGATCACCGGCACGCCGGCCTGCATGCGGACCAGCGCGACCACGCCACCGTTGACGAGTTGGAAGCTGGTGTGGGCATCGACTGGGGTGGTTTGAGACGGTTCGCCATCGGCCCAGAGCAGACGCAACTCCCTTGCTTCGAGCTCGAAGCCAGCGGGGAACGGCCATCGGGTCAGTTCGGTGAATGAATCGGCAAGATACCAACCCTCGAGTGAGACGGGCAGGGGACCGTCGTTGAGCAACTCGATCCAGGGCTCGCGCTCGCCGGCGTTATCGACCGGGCCGGCGGCATTCGCGGCCACGGCTTCATTGAGGAAGACGGGCGGGAAGGGGGGCAGCGCCTGGGCGAGCGAGTTGGGGCGGCCGGGCGTGGCGGCGTCGGCTGTGCCTTCGACTTCGAGGTCCATTCCCCAGGCGACGTCCGAGCTGTTGGCGTTGTTCTGGTGAACCTCGACTGCGACGACGTTGGTGCCGTATTGGAGCGCGTCCTGGTCGATGAGAAACGGGCCCTCGATGGCCGCGTTGTCGACCCATCGCCCGGCGAAGGTGTTGAACGCGACCTGGTCGCCTTCGTTGAATCCGACCCGCAACAACTCGGTGCCGTTGAGGTAGGCGATGGCGGAGTCATCGATGATTGTGTTGACCTTGAGGCGCGCACCCGCGGTGGGGCCGTCGTACAGGAACGAGGTGCGAAAGTAGAACGTCGTCGCCCCGAGGGTCAGCCGCGTGTTCTTGGGCGCGGGCAAGGCCGCGTTATCGGCGTAGAGCAGGGCGCGTCCGGAGGGCCAGGCGGAGTCGTCATAGCCGGGATTGCGCCAGGCAACGCCGAAATTCCTGCCCGACTGTTCGTAGCGCCAGAGGTTCGTCATCTCGAGCAGCCGGCGGGACTGGACTGATCCGAGAGCGGGGACGGCGGCCCAATTGGCGACGCGTGTGTTGTCCTGTTTGGCGTCGATCAACTGGAGCGAGCCGCCCTGGCCATTGGCCGCGCTGGGCCAGGGGGCTTCCGAGGAAAAACGCACTGCGTCGAGCGTGTCGGTCTGGCCGCCCGGCGCGACGCGCGTCAGGCGGGCGGTGTCGGCGGTCAAATCGAGGTGGCCGGTCCACTGGCCGGCGATCGGGACGCCGGCGCCGTAAACCGCTTCGAAGGCTGCTCGATTGCGCACCACGACGGTGAAGGCGCCGGGTTCGAGAGTCATGCCATGCGGGAACGCGAACGCGAGCGCATCGGCGGTGAGTTCCACGCCGTCGAGGTCCGCCGTCGCACTCGAAGAGTTATTGAGGATCTCGATGAATTCGGTCGCGTTGGATGCGGGGCGGTACATGATTTCGTTGATGACCAGGTGCGACTGGGGTTGGACGACAACGCGAAACGTCCGCTCGGCGTAGCGAGGGGGCGGACCGTCGTCGGTGACCCGCACGGTCACGTCGCTGGTGCTGGCGCCCTGGTCAGGCCCGACAGGCCAGAGGATGCGGCCAGTGGCGGTGTCGATGGACATGTCGGCGGGGGCGCCGCCGGCGAGCGAGAAGGTGAGCGTCTGCGGTGGCAGGTCGGCATCGAGCGCCGCAGCCTGGATGGCGAGCGTGTCGCCTTCGCGCAGGACCTGGTCGGCGATCGGGAGGAGGGCAGGGGCCTGGTTCACCTCGTTCACCGTGACGTCGTAGGCGCGGGTGGAACTGGCGTGGGGCGGTTGCAGTTCGGTGGCGCGCACGACGAAGGTGGCATTGGTCGGACCGATTTCCTCGCCGGGCAGCCATCTGATCTCGCCGGTCAGAGGCGTGATCGTCGCCCCATGCGGAGCGGCATCGAGCGCGAAGACCAGCGGACTGGGCGGGGTGTCCGGATCGAACGCATCGATGCGGAGGCTGAACAGACTGTCCTCGGCGACAAACTGCGGCGGAAGGGACGGCATGACGGGTGGATTGGGCACCTCACGCACGAGGACGTTGAAGCTGGTGGTGTCGGTGTGCTCGGGCGAGCCCTGGTCGGAGACGCGCACGGTGAGGGTCACGCTGGTGTCGCCTCGCGATTCGTCGGGGATCCATGTGAAGGCGCCGTCCTTCGTGAGGATGGCGTTTTCGGGCGCGCCGGGGGCGAGAGTGAAGATGAGGCGATTGGGGGGCAGATCGGGATCAGTGGCGGTGCATTCGAGGGCGAGCAAGGCCCCTTCATCCACGGTTCGGTCGGCGATGGGACTGATCCGGGGCGGTTCGTTCACTTCCGTGACGTCCACGTCGACCCTCAGATTTCCGATCCGGACCGGTGTTCCGTTGTCCGCGGCGAGAACGAGGAAGCGCAGGCGGCTCGGGCCATCGGCTTCGCCGGGCACCCAGCGGAACTCGCCGGTCTGTTCGTTCAACTCGGCCTCGGGCGGGGCGTCCGGGCCGAGGCTGTACCGCACCGTCTCGCCGGCATCGGGATCGGTGGCCCTGACGGTGAAGACCAGCGGGCTGCCTTCGGCGACAGTCTGGTCGGGCAGCGGATCGAAGACAGGGGGCCGATTGGCGCCGGCCAGGCTGTTCGGGATGCGGGGAGTAGGTTCGACCATTTCGTACGCGGGCAACTCGGCGCCATCGGGGAATCGCCCGAAGCTGATGTCGTTGGATTGTGGACCGAAGGAGACCGTGTCGACAGGCGCGCCGTCCGGATCGAACAGGCCGATATGTTCGCCGCTCTGGGCGAGCCTGAAGTTGACGTGCAGATCCTGGCCCGCAGCGTTCTGGTCGGTCTCTTCGTCGGCCCACAGCAGCAGGAAGCCGCCGGGCGGAATGACGGTGCCGGCGGGGATCGAGAACTTCGTTGGGGTATCGAGGTTGTCGGTCAATGTGTATGTGCCGAGGCACGCCGGATAGGGGCCGGCGTTGTGGAGTTCGAACCAATCGTCGAAATCGCCATCGGCAGGATCGGCGATCGTGCGGGTGTTGCCGGCCATCCACTCGTTGATGGTGACAAGCAGCGGCGGCCAGGCGGGGCTGTTGGGCAATGCCGGCGTGGGGTTGTGGAGAATCCGGCGGGCGTGCGGGGCGCCGTCCGGATACGATCCGTACGAGCAGTCGGCGGCGACATCGGCGTAGGAGATGGCATCGAGGACGAGGGTGCGGCCCAGGTGATGCCAGGCCAGGACCACGGTGCCGCTTACGGGATCGAGGCGGAAGGAGGCATGCAGATGGGGGCCATCGGCCTGCTCGGGCTGCGCGTCGGCCCAGACCAGCAGGCGTTCACCGGGGCCGATCCTCGATCCGTCGGGGAAGGGCCATTGGCGGAGATTCGAGGGATCGTTGCTGAGGTGGCAGCCTGTGAGATCGACGGCATTCGTGCCGGCGTTGAACAGTTCGATCCAGGGGTCGAATTCGCCGGCGTTGTCCGCCAGCGCGCTGCTGTTGAACGGCATGACTTCATTGATCCAGAGGAGGGGGAACTCGGGGAGCGGCGCGGTGACGTTGTTTGACTGGCCGGGCGTTGCCAGGGGCAGCGTGCTGCCGGGCTCGATGGCGGTCCAGTTGCCGATGCGGTCGTTGTCGCGGAACACGTTGATCAACTGGAGCGACGCGCCAGCGCCATCGGCGGCGGCGGGCCAGGGCGGATCGTCGCCGTAGGTGACCTGGTCGAGAACGATTGTGTTCGTGCCTTCAGTCCATTGCAGGCTGAGCGTCTCTCCGCCATTGTCGAGTGCGCCGTTGAATTCCGCGACCACGGCCTCGGCGTTGCCGTAGCTCGATTGGTAGCCCGGCAGGCTCCTGGCCACAACCGCATACCCGCCCGGCGCGATGAAGCGTCCGTGTCCGATGGTGGCATCGATTCCGTCCACGCGCAGCCCGCCCAGGGGGAGGGTTTCCGTGGGGGAGAGGTTCAGGATTTCGACGAAGCTCGAGGCGGGGGCCGCGGGGTGGTACATGATTTCGCTGATGAGGAGCTTGCCTTCGAGCGACACGGGCGATCCGGTATAGGTGACCGTGCGGGCGGCGTTTCCGACGATGGCACCCTGTTCATCCAGGGCGCGGAAGACGAGGGCGTTGCTCCCGGTGGCGAGAGCGACGCGGATCTGCCAGACGGTTTCGCCGATCCATTTGACGGCGTGGGGGAGGCCGTTGACTTCGATGGCGGTGACGGCGATCGGCGCCTCGCCGATGACGGTGATGGGTGTTGCGTTTGTGGCGATGTTCGGGGTGGAAACCTTGAAGGCGATGTTTGTCATGGGGGCCAACGATTGGAGATAGCTGCTTCTGCGGGCAGTGATCCAGGCGCTCATCTCACTGGGCGGGGTGGCGGTGATTCGATTGTCGCGGAAGGCTTGGTACCAGTCGTTGAGGCGTGTGGTGCTGATGGCCGGGTCCATGGGACCCCGCGCCACGTCGCAGGCCAGGCGCCAGTAGACGCGGCGCAACTCGGGTTTGGCGAACATGGTGCCGGGCAGGAAGCCGGAGTCGGGGAAGATCGAGTAGGCGGTTCTGAAGGCGCCGTCGGTGTCGTTGACGTGGAGTCTGGAGCGTCCGTAAGGAGGGATATACGTGTACATATTGTGCGGGTAACCGGGCGAGTTGTAGTGGTCGCTGTTGCCGCACATCCGGTTGATCACCCAGTAGCCCGCCCAGCTCCGGATATCGGCCAAGGCGGACACGCGGGCGACGTAGAGGTCGTCGGTTGGGGCTCTGAGGGTGTCGATCACCCGATAGAGGGGCGAGAAATCGTCGTCGGGCACGGTGGTGACCTTTTTGCGCATGCAGTAGCGGTACTTGGCCTGCTTCTTGACGCCGCCGGTCGTGGTGTAATTGGCAAAGGGTTCGTGCGGATAGAGCTGTTCGTACACGTGCGGATCGTCGTCGCCGTACCAGCGGCTGCAGAGCGACCTCGAAGGCGAGAAGGAGTCGTAGCGGAACAGGGCGGATCCGTTGACGCTGACATGGACATAGCGCATGGCGATCGAGGCGAGATCGACCTGGCGCGCCATCCAGTAGGCGTGTTTCTCCTGTTGTTTGGTGCCGTTGTCCTGGTTGAGGCTGATGAAATCGAGGGCGATCTCCGTGTCCCCGAGGACGCGCTCGGTCTTTGGGAAGTCGATCATGTAGGCGGCAAGGCGGTAGTCCTCGAATCCGCCCTCACGCCAATTGCCGCGGTAGCGGACAGCGGCGTTATGGACCGTGCGATAATCGTCATAGGTGAAGGTGGCGTCGACGGGTTCGTTGCTGCGGGTCGGCCGGGCCTGCAACCGCCCGACGTTGCCGGACGAGACCCAGACTCTGTATGCGCCGAACACTCCGGGCGGGAGCGTGTCGCCGAACCGCACCAGGCATTCGAAGGCCGGCATTCCCGTCGGCGCCGGTCCCGGGAACCGGTTGGTGGCGGGTGGCGTCGCGGCGTCGGCGGCCTCGATCGAGAAGGATGCGATCTGTCCCGTGAGGAGTCCGGGGAAGGTCGCGCGGTAGACGCCGTCGCCGTCCGGATCGGTCATTGGCGTGGTGGTGATTGGGCCAGCGGCGGTGTCGTTGCGCCACTTGAGGACCACCGACGCCACGCCATCGGGATCATGGACCCGGGCGGACACAGTCACAGGTTGAGCGGCAGGGGGCAGCACGGGCGCGTGCTGAACGTCCCAGATGGCCGGACCGGCATTGGCAACGCGTCGGCTGTTGGGCTGGCCGGGGGTGCCGAGGTTGCCGGGCACGTCGAGGGCGCCGACGGCTTCGAGGGCGTGGCCCTTGACTCCGATGATGATGTAGGGCCAACCGGCGATCCAGCGGCCTTTGGCGCGGATGGTGAACGTTTCTCCGGCGCCGGGTGCGGTGATCGGCGTCGAGAGGCGGTCGAAAGTGATCCGGTAGACGGAGATGGTGTAGCGGCCCTGGCTGGTTGCGCGCACGTGCAGGCTGCGGTTGCTCTCACAGCCCTCGCCGGCTTCAATTCCGGAGCGTTCGTGTGTGCCGAGCGATTCCCATCCGCTGAGGCCGCTTTCGAAGCCGGGGTTCTTGACGCGATTGGCGGTCTCGCCGGCTTTCGTCAACTCGATGTTGTCGAGAAGGCACTCGCCGCCCTGCTGACAGAAGACCTGAAGTTCCTCCATGCTCCCGGCCTGGTTGTCAATCACACCCGTGTGTTCAATATCGGTCCAGGAACTCTTGGCTGTCTCGTCGCTGCCCATCCAGTTCGCGCCCAGGGTGTTGTCGGCATGCGCGTCCGTCAGTTCCAGACTGCTCCCGCCTCCGTCGGTCCAGCGCCCCCAGCCGTCACTGTACGTGACCTCATCAACCGCCACGAAGTCCTGGAACGGCAGAAACGGATCGTTCGGTCTCGCCAGGGCCAGGCGTTCGCCGCGGTTCGAGAGTTCGCCCTCGTAGTCTCCCAGCGTGTTGGCCAAGTTGAGTTGCGGGTATTTGCCGAGGAGCCGGGCGCGGTCGCGCGCCACAACCAGGTAGCCGCCGGGTTCGATGCGGGTGTCGGGCGGGATCATGAAGCTGATGCCGTCCACAAACCGCCAGTACCCAACGTCCACCGCATTGCTGCCGCGATTGTGCAGTTCGACGTACTCGTCCTCGATGAGCCCTGAGATCGGATGGTACATGATCTCGTGGATGACGATGTCGTGGAGGGCCGGGGTGCTGTTGGGGGCGCCGGGGGTCGGACGCGAGAGTTCGCGGATGGCAGGCGCTCCGTCGGGGGAGCGTCCAGAGGAGACGCCTGTGGATTGCGCGCCGAATCGCACTGCGTCGATCACCCGGATGGCGTCGGCGCGCACGAAGAAGATCGACTCCCCCTGGCTGCTGAGACCGAAGCCGAGACCCGCCTCGGAGAAAAGCGCCGATCGAGCGGGCGGGAGCAGAGTTCCGGCGGGGATGATGAACTTGTTGGTATCGGGCCGGTCGCTGAGGCCGCATCCGGACAGGTCGACGGTCTGAGTGCCGCGGTTGAAGAGTTCGATGAAGTCGACCTCGGGGAGGTCGCTGTTTGCGAGGAACTCATTGATCACCACCGCGTCGAGCGAATCCTCGACCTGGGGGTCGGCCCGGCCCGGCGAACCGCCGATGTAGGCGCTGGCGGACCAGGCGTCGACAGAGTCTTCGCCGTAGTCTGGCCGGGCCAGCACTAGCGAATGCCCGGCGCCGTCAGCCGCAATCGGCCACGGCCTCTGATCTTCGTACTCGACCTCGAGCAACAGGGCGCCTGCGCCGTTGTAAAGCCGCACTTGTCCGGCGTCGTTAGGCAGGCTTCCTGCAAAGGGACCGATCGCGTTGGTGATCCCGGTCGCCTGTCGCAGCGACTCCGGATCGCGTGCGACGACGATGAAACTGCGCCCGGGGAGCGCCATTCGAGGCGGGAATGTGAACTCGATGTCGCCGCCAAGTCGACAGCCGCCGATGATCTCGGACACCGGTTCCGTGTTGAAGATTTCGATGTATTCCAGAACCTCAGTGCCGCCGTTTTCCCGGGGGTGATACATGATCTCCGAGATGATCAGGGCCGTGCCTCGGTTCGAGGGAGAAAGCTGCCGGGAGCGCGTTGTGGCGGGGTCGGAGGCGGCTTGGGCCGACGGCGATCCCGGCCCGTCCGCTGGCGTGAGGAGCGCAGGCAGGCTGTCTGCTGTCTGCGCGCGAAGTGTTGTGGCGCAGAGAAGGGCAAAGGCGATGGCGATGGCGGGTCCGGGGTGGGGCGGTCTGATCCGCTTCACGACTGCGGGAGGATGGTGTTGGAGGCGCGACTGGCTTCGAGAGTGGATTGCGTTTTCGTCTTCACCTTGGGCCGTCCCTGATTCAAGAGGGCCACGCTGAGGGCATTTGCCGTTGGGTGTGTATCTCATGCTTTCATCCCATCCAGCCCGCCGCCAGACATGGGTCAAGCTGGCGCAGACTGTGTCCGCGTGGTGGGAGCATGCCTGTGGGGAAGAGCCGTTTCAACGCGAAAGCAAGTCGCGCGCCCGGCGTCCCAGGTAGCCGCCGTGGTGGCGCACGGCATAATCCTGCCTCGTGAAGCCGGTTGCCTTCATGAGCATCACCACGAGGATGTCGCCGATCACCGTCATGGCGGTGGTGGACGTGGTGGGAGTCAGGCCGAGGGGACAGACTTCGGGCGGATTGCCGGTGCGCAGGATCACATCGGCGAAGCCGAGCAACGGGGAATCGGGATGGCCGGTGAGGACAATGGTTTTCAGTCGCGGGCGGTAGCGCGTGGCCAGGCGCACCAGTTCGAGCACTTCGTTTGTCTTGCCTGAGTTCGAGATGAGGAAAAGGACATCGTTGGGCTGGAGCAGTCCGAGGTCGCCATGCGCGGACTCGGCTGCATGCAGGAAGACGGCAGGCGTGCCGGTCGAACTGAAGGTGGTGGCGATGTTGAGGGCGATCTGGCCGGCTTTGCCCATGCCGCTGCAGACCACCTTGCCCCCGCGGCGGTGCACGGCGTCAAGAATGAGTTCCGTCGCGCGTCGGTAGCTGTCGTCGACCGGGATGTTGCGGATGGCCTGGGACTCGATGGCAAGGATCCCGCGCGCGATCTGCAGGCCGTCGTTCGGGGCGCCCCGGGCGACGGGATCGTGGCGGGCACTCTTCAAGCGTTGGATTCTGACTGGCCGTTTCATTGTGCTGAGTCGATGACGCAGCCGCCCGACTGCGCAAACCTCTCGGCTTCAACCAGGAGGTCCTGGGCGGGGGCAGCGAGCGGTGCGGCTGGCAGTTCCAGGAGGAGGACTGCAAGCAAAGGTGCGTGTTTGGCCTTCACACGGCAACGCTATGCTCTCGGGTGGCTCGCAGCAAGGTGCATGTCGATGGAGAAACCCCGGTTCATATTGTAGTTGCCCGGCCGGGGATCTGAGAACTCAAGTGCACCATGGATTCTGAGCAAGCACCTGGTGCATCGCGACGTTCCGTCGGCCCGGCC
>JAXGQW010000103.1:0-15608 GCA_040766265.1 Verrucomicrobiota bacterium | reverse complement strand
CTGCGCTCGGTCAGGCCCGAGGTCAGGGAGACGTGCGCGATGGGCGCACCATAATCGAGTTCCGCTCCGGACTCGTTTGGCTCCGCATTCACCTGCTCGTAACCCACCTTGGCTGTGCCGTTCAACTTCGTGGTGAAGCTCAGGTTCGCCCCCAGGAAACCGCCGAGCCTCTCCTGATGAGGCGGCTTGTCGACCATCGGCATGTTGGGATCCCGCGACGTCTGGCCGTAATGGACCTCGCTGATCGCCTCGACTTTAGGGCGGACCTGGTATCCGAATCCGCCCGTGATCTGCCACGTGTTTTGGTCGTAGAAACGACTGAACTGGGACTCATCGAAACCGAGGTCGGTCAGGGTGAATCGTCCGTAAGCAGCGGTTTTCTGGCTGATCTGATAGCGCAGTCGTTGGCTGAAATTCAACGTTGTGCGCTCGACGTTGGACCCGCTTCCGACAGCTCCCTGTTCGAACCCTTCGTAGCCGCCATAAATGGTGTCCATAAACCCGAAGGAAAACGCCGTGTCCGAAAGGAGTCGGTTTCCGCGCCAGGTTCCTGTCAGCGCCAGATTATGGGCGACAGCCGTGTCGATCATGTCGACTCCGTGGTACCAGTAATGGTTGAAGTCGTATTTGAAGTGGAGAATCCGGTCGCCATCCAACCGGCCCAGCCGCACGTCGACAGCAGGCGTGACGTCCGTGATGAACGCAGACTCTTCAGGCCCGGAATTGTAGAACAGGTTGTCATTGTAAGTCTCGCTGACACCCACCCTCGGTCGCACCACCAAAGGTCCAACGCTGAAGGCCAGCAAATCCTTGGCTTCGAAGCCGTAACCGCGCGTCGGAGCCAACAAAGCGCACATCACCGCGGGCGCCAAACTGCTCCCACCACGCCACGAAGCGCCACGGCGTATCGCCCTTCCTGAAGCCGATTTGTGTTTTCTCATGATTGTGGTCCTGTTACCCCTCGCGCGACTCTGCGGTGTGGTGCGAATCCTACGCTCGACGCAGGCTGCGAAGCCAACTCGCAAGCCCCGATGCCCGCCCCTCGTGATCGCATGACTGCCGATCCCGACATGGCCGCGCGTTTCCGGTTGCGTTTCGTGCAGAATCCACGAACGGACACACTGTGGCAAGCGCGATTTCCATATCGCTTTGACACGGCGCCCGCCGCGTCCCCTTAATGCGGTGTGTCTGTGAATCGTCCCGCCGCCAAACTCACGACATCGCAACGCGTTGTCCGAGCGTTGCGCGTGTTGGGCGCGGCTGCGGCGGCCACGTTGGTCGCTGTGGCGCTGCTGCCGTTCTGGCTTCCTCCGGCGCTCAAGTTGGGACTCCCGCGGCTTGGGGTTCAGGCCGGCGCGATCGACCGGATTGGATATGCGACCCTTCAGTTGCAGGAAGTTCATTTTCAATCGGATACAGTGGACGTCACGCTCCGCGACATGCGCCTGCCGCAGCCCATCACCTGGGCTTGGCGACGCTGGCTCAACCCCGCTCCCGATACGAATGCGATCATCCGCCTCACAGGCTGCGTCGTCTTGCCGAAGAGGGCTGATTCCTCCGAGAAGGGGGGGGGCAGGCTGCCGGCGCGATTGTCCGGGATGCTCGATGCTGCGAGCGAACTGATTCCCGGACTCAGGAAGTGGCTGCCGCCTCTCGACTTGAATGAAGGCCGCATCGTGCTTTCGGAGCATGAGATCCTCGTGCCCGAACTGCGTTGGCGGGCGGGCGAGTTGAAGGCCGCGGCGGAAATCGGCCAACTTGGCATAAACACGCGGATCAGCATCGCAGCCCATGCACCGGACCGGCTCTCATTTCGGCTTCAGGACCTGTCGCGGCAGGTCGAATTGAAGGCCGAATTGCACGCCGGGGAATCGGAATGGGATCTGACAGGCGTGGGGTTCTGGCTCGACAACGTTTACCACCTCCGGGCGAGGCATGGGCGCAATAGCAAGGGGTTGTGGCCGGACCGCGTCGAACTCGAAGCGCCGCAAGTCAAGCTGTCGGGGCGGGTTCTTGGGGTGCCGGGGTGCTCGAATGTGCTCGGACAGGTCCGCTTGTTCGGGACAGAAGGCCGATTCGAGTTGCGCGTCAGCGGTCGCACGGAACCGGCCAGCGTGGACCTGCCACCCGGCCGGCTGAATATCGAGGCTCTGGTCAATCCGGCGGAAATCACTGTCACCGGCTTCGAAGCCCGGATCGGGACCATCGATGCCGTGCTTTCGAATCCCGTGACTTGGCGTTGGGCAAGCCGGCAGATCGACCGCCCGGCGCGACTCACGCTGCAGGCGGATCTGGATGCGCAGTCCTGGATCGACATGGGAGGCCGGATTCAGGGCGACGTGCTGCTGACACTGGGCGAAGGACTGGAACCTCACGCGGAATTCGAGTTCGCCGGGAAGGCTCTGACCAGCCGCTGGATCGATGTTCCGACTTTGGAGTTGAGTGGACGAACCGCGGGGCGGTTGATCGAACGGTGCGCCGTTAGCGCGCGTTGGGAGAACGGCTCCGAACTCCGCGTGGTTGGGCGCGGCTTGGACCCCGCCGGCCGAACACTGTCCGATGCCCAACTCGATGCCGCCATCCAACCTGGGCTGCCGTTCCTGGGGAAATGGCCACTGACATTCCAATCTGCCACTGCCCGCGCGACCCTCTCCGGTGCATGGACCAATCTGCAGCATCGCGGGACAGTGACGGTGTCCGGCGGATCCGTCCACGGCCTGAAGACGTTCGATCTGACCGGGCGTTGGGAAGGGGATCGCGCGGAGAGGATTTGGTCTTCAGTCATTCTGACGACCGATGGTGGCAAGGCGGCGTTCAGCGGAACAATCGAGGACCTGTCAACCCTCACGCTCACCGCCTTGAGCCTGCGCGCGCTCGACGAGCCGCCGCTGGTTTTGCGTGAACCGGCACGCCTGCAGGTTTTCGCTCCAGCAGCGCCGCTGCCCGGTCCGCGATGGAGTGTCCAGACCGCCCCGCTGACACTCGCGAATGGCCAGCGGCAGATCGCTCTCGAAGGGCTCATTGAATGGCCCGCGCGCGTCCAAGCAACTCTTGCAGTGACAAATCTCAACACTCGGTTTCTCGACGCTTTTCTTGCACGTCGACTCCCGATGGCCGCCCTCGAGTCGCTGGCGGTCGAGGTCAGCGGCGGGCGCGGTCCGGCGATGCTCACCGTGGCGGCGAGCGGTTGGTGGCAGGCGGCTCCGGATTTCCCGATCCGGATGAACGCCAGGTTCAAGGGCGATGACAGCGGCCTGCAAATCGCCGAGTTCCGAATGTTCGAGGGCGAGGCAGAGGCCCTGCGCATCGAGGGCGGCGTTCCCCTCGTCTGCGGTTTCCTCGAGACGGGGCGGCTCTGGCACCTTTCGTCGGGCCGGGGGCTTGAATTGGGTTTCTCGCTGGCGCCGACACCGACGATCGAGAGGCTTGGATTGGAGCGGTTGGGCTTTGCCGCCGCCAACCTGCGTTGCGAGGGTTCGGTGTCCGGCACGCCGGCTGCGCCCGTCGGTGAAGTGCGTCTGCGCGCGTCCAACGTGCTGACTCTGACCAGTTCCCCGTTGGCGGGCTGGCTGCCTCGGATCGACAACGTGGACCTGATTCTGCGGGCGGATGCGGACCATGTGCGCCTGGACCCGGCCCGACTCGAGGTGGAAGGCGCGCCCCTCGATGTTTCGATCGCGCTGCCGGTGTCGAGGGACTTCTGGATGGCGGCCCTGCGAGGGGCGTTCGAGGCTGACCCCGCGAACCTGAGCGGCTCCGCGCGTCTCGATGCGCTGCCGCTGGCTCGATTGGCGTCGAGATTCGTCCCCGAACTGCGGCCCGAAGGCACCCTCAGCGCCGATGTGCAACTCCTGGCGGGCTGGCGCTGGAGCGGCAATCTCGACTTTGGCGGCTTCGGGACGCGTCCGTTGCCGTTCATCGGACCGCTGCGAGACCTTCACGGCCGCATGGTGCTGCGTGATCGGCGGGCGCGGTTGGAGGGGGTGGCCGCCGACATCGGGGGCGCCACCGCTCAGATCGAAGGCTGGTTCGACTTGCCCGCTGTCTCCGGGGTCGAATGGAGAACGCCGGCGTTCGACATCCGCCTGGGCGGGACGCAACTCGCGCTCGTTCGACAGGCCGACCTGATCGTGCGCGGCGACCTCGATCTGCGTTTGCAGCACGGGCAGACCAATGCGCCGAGTCTGGCGGGGACGGTTGTGTTGGGGCGCAGCTTTGTGCTCAGCGATCTCGAGGCCGTGCTGGGCAACCGCCTGCGGGCCCCCGAGCGCCCGCCCCCGTTCTTCAGCGTCGAGCAGGAGCCGTTCGCCGGCTGGGGGCTCGATGTGGACATCCAGGGCGACGAATGCACCCATGCGCGCAGCCCGTTCTATACCGGCGTGCACTCGGTGCATCTCAAGCTGCGCGGCACACTGCGCGACCCGGTGTTGCTTGGCGACGCGCGCGTGGTGCGCGGCAATCTCACCTTCCCGTATGCGACACTGCCGGTGCGCCAGGGGCTGGTGACTTTCACCGAGACCGATCCCACGCAGCCCCGCGTGCAGGCCTCGGCCGGCGCGCGGGCGTTTGGATACGATCTCATTCTCGATGCGAGCGGCACTCTGACAGACCCTGCGATCCGGTTTTCATCGAGCCCGCCGCTGAGTTCCGAGGACATCCTGTTGATGATCACTGCGGGCGAACTTCCCCGCCAGCAAATGGACACCACGGCTGCTGACCGCCTCTCGAAGCTCGCCATCCTCCTGGGCAAGGATCTGATGAACAAGCTCGGAAAACCGGGATCCGGCGAGGGGCAGATCATCTATCGCGCCGGCGAGCGTGTCTCCGCGCGCGGCAAGGTGACTCGCCATCTCGAATACAGGCTGACCGACACGTGGTCGCTGGTGGCTGAGTATGATGAGTTCGACGAGCTGAGCGCCGGGGTCAAGTGGAGAGTCTTGCGCCGATGAACCATCCCCGAGGCAAGGCGTGGATTTGGACGGCTCGTCTCGCTGCGGCCCTCCTCCTCGGCAGTCCAAACCGGGCTGGGACCAGTCCACTGACCGCACCGAATCCCCCGACGGAGCCCAAGATCAAACCGGCTCGATTGATTGTGCGAGGCCATGGTTTCTTGGGGAATCTGCGCCTCAAACAGCAGTTGCGGGTGCTGCAGCCGGACTCGGGCCCCCCGGAATTCCTGGATTCGCGCATCCTCGAAGATGCGGCCCTGCTCCTGCTTTCCGCCCTGCAGCGCGAGGGCTACCTCGAACCCGCCATCGAGTTGCAGGTGCTCTGCGACGACGGGACTGAATCGGTGTTGTCCGCCAGGCCGGAGGCCCCCCTCGAGGCACCGGCGCATTGGCGCGCACGACGCGCGGTGTTCCTGCTCGATCGCGGCGCGTTTCATTACTACGCGCGACTGGATTTCACCGGCTTGACTGCCCTGTCCAAAGCGAAAGCGGCCGGCTACTTCCTGGTGCCCGACATGGTGGTGCCTCAGAAGAAGCCAAAGGTGTACACACCCGCCCGGCTCGATCGCGGGCTGGCAAGTCTCCGCGAGGAACTGCGCCGGTTGGGCTATCGGGACGCGGTGGTCGAACGGGAGTCTGCCGAAGCAGACCCCCTTACCGGCAAGGTGAGCGTGGCCGTGCGTGTCGAGGAAAACCGGCGCTGGTGGGTGACGAAGTTGGAAACGCGTTGCCAGGATCGTCCGCAGGGCCCCGACGGTCCCGTCCAGACCATCTTGCTGCGCGAGCCCTTTTCGCCGGCGTGGGAGCAGGAGTGCATCCGATCGCTTCGCAACGCCGAGTACGCGAAGGGACTTCCTGACGCGCGGGTGACGATCGAGACGGAGACGCTCCGGGAAACCGAGAACGAAGTCGAGGTCCGGGTGCTGGCCCGTGTGGAACGAGGAGCCCCGTTCCGGGTCGGCGAGGTCACGTTCGACGGCCTGAACCGCACTCGGGAATCTCTGGTTCGCAAGCGGGTGCCGCTGGTTCGGGGCGAGCCGCTCGATCGGCTGGCCATCGACGAGGCGCGCCTGCAGTTGCTGCGGCTGGGGGTCTTTGACCGGGCAGAGGCCGAGATCGCCCCTGCAACGGCTGAGGACGCGCGTGACGTCCGCTTTCAGTTGCGCGAGGCGAAGCCGATCGAGGCCAGCCTGCTGGCTGGTTGGGGGAGTTACGACCTGCTCTGGGGCGGTTTCGAGCTCGAGCAGATCAACCTGTTCGGCCTCGCCCACAGGCAGCGTCTGGTGGCCGCGCAATCGCTCAAGAGCACCAAGCTCGAATACGCCTACACCATCCCCCAAGTGTTCAGTCCCCTGGGAGAAGTGACGGGGCTCGGTTTTTACCGGCGGCGGGAGGAGACCACATTCACCCGTCGTGACTCCGGGGCGAGCCTGGGCTATCAGCGGCTGGTTCCCTCGTTGCACAGTTCCATCGGCCTCCGTTTCACATTCGAGGAACTCTCAGCCGACGACAGCCATTTCGATCCCGATTATGGGCGGAAACGTGCCAGCGCATCGTCAGTCGGCCTGACGCTCGATCATAATCGCACGGACAATGCCCTTTATCCGGCTCGAGGATATCGGCTTTTCGTCACAACGGAACTGGCGACCGACACGTTCGGGGGCACGGCCAATTACACCCGTTTCGAGTTGGGCGGAAGCTGGCACCGACCGTTGTCGCGGACTCTGATCGCGCATCTCGGCGCATCCCACGCCTGGGTGACCACGCCCGGTTTGGTGGGGGACGACTTGCCGTTCAACAAGCGCTTTTTCCTCGGCGGCGCCAGTTCAGTCCGGGGCTATGTCCAGGGGGAAGCCGCATCCTACGACCCGGCCGGGAGGCTTGTGGGTGACGAAAGCTACCTGTTGGGCCAGGCGGAGATCGAACAGCGCCTCACTCCGCGCTGGTCTTTGGTTGGATTCCTCGACGTCGCCGGTCTCGCGCGCGACATCGCCGAGTATCCCGCCAGCGAGGTGGTGGCGTCCGTTGGAGCCGGCATTCGCTGGCGCACTCCCATCGGCCCGGTGCGACTCGAATACGGCCACAACCTCAACAGGCGCCACGGCGACCCCGCCGGATCGCTGCATTTCTCGGTCGGCTTTCCGTTCTGACCGCGCCAGGGACCGCGCGCTGAACTGGATCGGTTCCCGGGATTGGCTTTGTGGGCCAGGTCGGGCAGCCTTTCGCCATGGCTGCGACTGGTGGCGAGTCTTCCGTCGGGACTGACGCGGTGCAATCGAGTGCGATGGCCTGTCAAAACTCGGGCTCGACCCGCGTCGGGCGCCGCGCTTCCTTGCGCGCGGCGCGATGCGCTTTGTCGGCCAATATGCGTTCCTTGGCGGCGCGACTCCGTCCGCGTTTTTGGCGTCGGGCTTTCTCGCGTTCGGCGCGTTGCTCGGCCGCTTTCCGTCGGCGCAGGCTCTCGATTTTGGCGAGCAGAAGGTGACGGGCGAGGAACCGGTTGAGCCCCTGTTGACGGCTCGCCTGGCACTTGACTTGGATGCCAGTGGGCCGATGCAGCAACACGACGCAGGTGGCCGTCTTGTTGACGTTCTGTCCGCCCGGCCCGCCGGAACGTACGAACGTTTCGTCGAGGTCGGTCTCCCGCACGCCAACCTCGGCCAGTCGCCGGGCCAAGGCCGCCTGCCGTTCCGCGCTGACGGTTGCCGCACTCACGGTTCGACACGGACCATTCGCCCGCCGCCCGGTTCGAGGCGGAGTTCTCCCCTGGTCGCGCCTGTTGGCGTCCACGTGCCGCTGCCGATGGCGTCGAGCACTTGGAAGGGCGCGCGCGCGCTCAGGCCGACGGTCACCGCGGTGCCATAATCCAGGTTGACCAAGACAGCGTGGGTCGCCTGCGCGGCGCCGGGGGCGGCCTGCGGCCCGAACAGGCCCATGGCCACGCCCTTCTGTGGTTGCGGGGGCGTGCAGTTGGACGATGGCGCGAATAGTCGGAAGGCGGCATTCTCCGGCAGCGGTTGGGTGCCCGGCGGTTCGACCCCT
Organism: Verrucomicrobiota bacterium; assembly: GCA_040766265.1. GTDB lineage: Bacteria > Verrucomicrobiota > Verrucomicrobiia > Limisphaerales > J093 > MWFF01. Next base: position 7,617 of record JAXGQW010000103.1, on the reverse strand, counting down.
TCATGGTAGACGCCAATCGAGCGCAGTCCCTGGAGTTGGGATGCGATGGCGACAAACTGGCGATTGAGCGACCGCAGCGCGTCGTAGAGAGGCGTCGGCGTGCCGTCGGCGAGCGCGATGCCACCGGTGTGGCCGGGATGGCAATAGACATAGTAGCTGATGCCCTGCGCGCCGTATGCGAGGGTGGTGTAGATCAGGTAGCGCATCTCGTCGCCTGTCGGGACACGCATCGAAGGCGTCCAGGTGCAGGCCTGGACGATGTTGAGGAAGGGCAGGCCGGCATCAAGGGCAGCGCGGCGGATCAGGGACAGATTGAGGAAGTAGTTCTCCGTGTCGCCTTTCACCGTGAACTGGTAGTGGTCGTAGCTGATCAGCGCGGGCTTCACGATCTCGACATACTGACGCAGATGTTCTCGGTAGGCGGTCACGGTGTCGCCCTGGTTGCCGAGTTGTTCGTTCGAGGCGTAGGTGGGGAAGAGGTTGATATAGGCCAGATGATCGGGATCGTGCTCGCGCAAGTATGCCACCAGTTTGCCCAGAGCCGGGAACTGAGAGGCGTTCGGTTCGTCGGTCAGAAAGTAGGCGTAGAGGGCCGGGTGCGAGCGGACTCGCGCCACGAGCGCATCGAGTTTCTCCCTCTCTGCCGGGATCTCGAGCGACTTGGGGGAGAGCAGGGCATCCGTGAGTTGAGCGCGCAAACCGTGCCGCTGCGCCACATCCAGTTCCTTCTCCGCGCACCAGACCAGATTCCAACCGCCCTCTTTCATCTGCCGCGCGACGCTGTCGGTCATGGGCGGCCCTGCCCAGTAGGTGACGATCGGCGTGCCGACATTCCAGGACGAGTCGGCGCTGCGCAGGCTGGCGTCGCTGATCAGCAGAGCCAGTGCGCATGCGGCGAGCGGGCACGCAGGGTGGCGTTTGGCACGGCCCCGGGCCGGGGAAGAGGATCGAGAGGTTTGCATAGGGATGGGGATCCGTCTGTTGTGATGTCGGAGGTCTGGACTCGCGTCGGCTTTGTGGAGTCGGGTGTTGGTTTAAGACTTGCCGCGCAGTCTACGGGACGAGCGAGGCGCGGTAAAGCACGGTCGTCTCGGGCAACCACGTGTCCGTGAATGCCGTCGTGCCCGAGATGTTCAGGACGTTGGCCACATGGGCCCATGACCCGGTGTTGATGGCTCGTTGAACGACGTAAGTGAGACCTGGTTCTCCCTGAAGTCGGAGTTGAATGCGGCCGCCGGGATCGAGGCCCGCGATTTCCAAACTGAAAGGCTGGCTGAGGAAACGGAGCGCGTCGGCCATGTAAGCCCGCCGCACTGCAGTGCCGGTCAACGTCTCGAATGGAAAGCCGAAATAGACAACCTTGCCCGCCCCGCCCATGCCTCCCGAGTGAGTCACCGCCGCCGCGCCGCGCGTCAGGCCGGCGTACAGGAGCGCCACGGCCGTTTCCGAGCCTTCCGGCGTCAGCAGGTCGGGGTAGCCAACCCAGTAGATGCCGCGGCTGCCGTCGTCAAAGACGCCCGATCCGCTCCCTGCGAAGATCGAGCCGGCTGCCGGCAGCGCGCTGTAGCTGCCGGCGTTGTCGTTGCCATTGCCGCCCAGGCGGGCATGCAGTTGCGCGTGGAGAAAGGCCCGATCGCTCGAGTTCGGGCCCGCATCGCGATCCAGATCCCAGGCAATCTCAGAGCCGCTGACGAAGAGATGCCCGCCGGCGGCGCGAAAGGCGGAGATCGCCGCCTGTTCGGGTGGATTAAAGGTGCGGTCGACGGTGGACTGGTTTCCGGCGGCCCACATGACAACCTGGTAGCCCTCGAGACGGACCGCTCCATTCGCCACATGGGCGCGCTGGCAGGAATCGAAGGGCCACCCAAACGCGCCAATGGCTTCGCCGTGCGGCACGACGTAGTCGAAACTGTTGACCCGCGCCGGGAGCACGCGGTCCGCTGCGCCGGTGTTCTGGTCGTGGCCGGGCGGGCGGTAGGCCGAGGGTGTGAGGTTCTGGCGCAGGTTGAGCGTGCGATCGAATCGTGTGAAACCGTTGACGAAGAGGATGCGCGATTGAGCGGCGTTGGAACTGCGCCGGGCCCCGACCGTCGGCGAGGGCAGCGATTCGCCGCCCGGATTGATCGCGGCGATTCGGAAATAGACCGTGGTGTCAGGGGGCAGGTCTGTGATCAGGAGCGATGTGCCGGATGTGGCGACGGGCTCGCCGAACCCGTAACCGTCGGTTGAACGATAGACCTGGTATCCCGTCGCCGCCCCGCTGCCGCCCTGAGCCGCGGGGGGAGACCAAGAAACGAGGATTCCTGCCGGCTGAGCCGTGGCGCGGGGATTGGCCGGCGGCTCCGGCAGGAAGATCAAGGGAGCTGCGTCGAACTGGGCGAAGTACCGCACGAGTCCCTGGTAAGTGGCGCGCGCGCACCAGGTCCTCGCCTTGGGATCGCGCAGCAACCGGGCGTCGGCCTCGCTGTCATGGAAGGCGACCTCGATGATCGTGGCATCCATTTCATAGCGGATGGCATCGCCGCGGATTTCACCGAATGCGTAATCGCCGCGGGCGTAGGTGAGATTGCTGCCGCGATTGTGCCAGGGGGTTTCGAGCAGGGCGTTGAGCCCGACCAGATCGTCATTGATCTCGCGGGCCAGCAATCGGGCGAGGGTGACCTGGTTGGCGGAGGTCTGGGTGCCGGGGAAAAGGGATTCGTTGTTGTAGAGGCCGATCACCCCGCGACCGCCGCCTGCGTTCGAGTGGAAGCCGACGTAAACCCGCTTGAATGTGTTCCCGCCCTCGCTCCGGTTCATCTCGGCTGCCATGCGCGCCGGCGCGCCGACGTTGTCGCTCGAGTCGTCGCCGGGGCCGTCGTAGAGGGCCGGATCCTGTCCCTGGCCGATCATGCGCTGGACCCAATAGCGACTGCACTCCTCCTCGCGGGGATACGTCGAGACCCCGCCGCCCCGACCGATATCGCCGCGGCCGTTGCCGAATCGGATGGCGTCGGCAATCACGACACCCGAGGTGATCCCCGGTTCCGCCAGGTTCGAGATCCGGACCGATCCGACAGCGGCGTTCGCACCGGCGCGGAACTGGTATGTGCCCAGGTAGACCCAACCCTTGCCGACGAGATCGTGGGGGACGCGGACCCGGGTTTCCCCGCCCAAGTGAAGGATGCGATACAGTTGGCCTATGCGGTTGGCGCCGTGCGCCGCCCAGCAGTAGACCGGATACCGGCCCGCCACGGGGATGGTGGGCGTGTAGGTGGCCAGGGCCGTCTCGGTCTGAGACGCGGCCGCGAAACGGTAGGGCACGGCGCCTGCGTTGCCGAAGAAGACGCCCGCCGTGCTGTCGCTCCAGGATCCGTTCCAGGTCACGCCCGGGCTGTCGTTGTCCAACACCACCTCGTTGGTCTGGTATCCGACTGGTCGCAGTGGAACGACCGTTGCGCCCGCATTGAAGCAGTAGGCGACAAAGAGGGTCATCTGGTCGAGGTTCCCATAGTCCTCGTTCATCTCGAGCGCCACCCCGCGTTGGGTCCGCCACCCGTTCGCCGTCCAGGTCCAGCCGTGCCCGGCGCTGGTAAAGACAATGCGCCCTGTCAGAGATCCTTTCGGCTGCGCCGCTGCAGCCCCGATGCCGCTCGTCACTGGCAGCGGGGGCCCGGGTTGGAGCGGCGCGGCGACCGACTCGGCCTCGGGCGGGTCGGCCGACTGTTGGAACGGATGGAAAGCCGCATCGTCCGGCATCTGGGCGATCGGGTCGGCCGCTAGCCCGCAGATCTCATACCCCGCCGGTTGACACGGAGGCAAACTCCAGAAAGGGAAGACGATGCGGGCTAGAAAGCAAAACCGCGCCCCGACGGAGAGAAAGGAGAATGCCCCACGCTGTCGAAACAGGGAAGGACCCTCGATGCGGACAGTCTCCGGATGGTCCCCTCTCTGGGCGCGGTTTTGCCCCAGCCCGGACACCAGACTCCGTGAAGTCTTGTGAGACGTCCGCATTGCGAGATACCGGACAAGAAACTGAAGGGCGCGCAGAGCACAACGAAGACTGATCTGAGCCCGCATGTGAGTTTCTTGCCGCCGATGCGGCTTCGGACCGAGCCGTGGCATTGCGATCACCAGTCGATCGCGGCTGTGAACACGGCGGCCAATCGCTCCAGACCCGCCTGATCTGCGGCGTCGAAGCGGTTCCGGACCGGGCTATCGAGGTCGAGCACCCCGTGCAGGCGCCCCTCCTGAAGCAGCGGGACGACCAGCTCCGAGTTCGACGCCGGGTCGCAGGGGATGTGGCCGGGGAAAGCGCGGCAATCGGCCACCCGGACCGACGCGCGCCGTTCCGCCGCCGCGCCGCAGACGCCTCGGCCCATCAGAATACGCGCGCACGCCGGTTTGCCCTGGAACGGTCCGAGGAGCAGGACCTCGCCGACAAGGCGGTAGAATCCGGCCCAGTTCAACCCGGGCACCGTGTGATAGAGGAGGGCGGCGGTGTTGGCGGCGTTGGCGATGAAGTCCCGTTCGCCTGCCAGCAGCGCGCGCAACTGCGTCTCCAGTTCACTGTAGGCGGCGGCCTTATCCGCGGCGACGATGCGTTTGAGTTCGATCATGCGCTCGGTCTGCATGTACTACTCCCGTCTTCAAGTCCGAGCGCCATGTCGCCGCTGAGATGTCCGATGACGTCCCGCGCGTCCTTGACGATGCGCCGCAAATGCTCCTCGCTCTCGAGGCTCTCGGCGTAGAGCTTGATGATATTCTCGGTTCCGGACGGCCGGGCTGCGAACCAACCGTTCGGCGCAGTCACCTTCAGACCGCCGATGGAAGTCCCGTTCTCCGGGTCGCGGGTTGTGACAGCCTGGACCGGTTCGCCGGCGAGTTCCTTGAGGATCACCGCGTCCGCGTTCACCTGCCTGAGCAGTTTCTTCTGTTCCGGGGTCGCCTTGGCGTCGAGTCGTTTGTAGTGGGGACGCCCGAGAATCGCTGAAAGATGGTAAAAATACTGGGCCGGATCCAGGCCGGTTCTCGCTTTGATTTCGGCCGCCAGGAGGCCGAGAAGAAGTCCGTCTTTGTCGGTGGTCCAGACCGAGCCGTTTCGGCGCAGAAAGCTGGCGCCGGCGCTCTCTTCGCCCCCGAAGCAGTAGGTGCCACGGTGCAATCCACCCGCAAACCACTTGAAGCCGACCGGGACCTCTGCCAGGCGGCGGCCAACGCTTTGGGCCACGCGGTCGATCATGGCACTGCTGACCACGGTCTTGCCGATGGCCGCAGTCAAGGGCCAAGCCGGTCGGCGGGTGTGCAGGTAATGGATCGCCACGGCCAGGTACTGATTGGCGTCCATCAGACCGTGTGAGGGCGTGACGATGCCGTGTCGGTCGGCGTCGGGATCGGTGCCGAACGCGATCTCGAAGTCCTTCTGGAACCGAACCAAACCCTCCATGGCGCACCGGCTCGAGCAATCCATCCGAATGACGCCGTCGTGATCCACCGTCATGAAGCTGAAGGTGGGATCGATCTTGGGGTTCACGACGGTGAGCTCGAGACCGAAGCGCTCGGCAATCGGTTGCCAATAGGCAACCGAGGCGCCGCCCAGCGGATCGACCCCGATCCGCACCTTCGAATTCCGGATGGCATCGAGATCCAGGACCGAGGGAAGACCGTCGATGTAGTTCTGAACGAAGTCGTATTGGCTTGTCGTGGATTGCTTCAAGGCGGCGGCGTAGGCGACCCGCTTGACCTCTCGGTTGCCGCTGCGCAACAGCTCGTTGGCCCGATTCTGTATCCAGGTTGTCACGTCGGTGTCCGCCGGGCCGCCATTGGGGGGATTGTACTTGAAGCCGCCATCGGTGGGCGGGTTGTGTGACGGGGTGATCCCGATCCCGTCGGCGGTGGTGGCTTCGCCGCCGTCGTTCCACGCCAGAATCGCCCTGGAAAGCGCCGGCGTAGGCGTGAAGCCGTCCCCGGCCTGGATGCGGGCCTCGACACCGTTGGCGGCCAGGACTTCGAGGGCCGTCTGTTCCGCCGGACGCGAGACCGCGTGCGTGTCTTTGCCCATGAACAGTGGGCCGTTGATCCCCTTGAGCCGGCGATAGTCACAGATCGCCTGAGTGATGGCCACGATATGGCTTTCGGTGAAGGTCCCGTTCAGCGGCGTGCCCCGATGCCCACTCGTCCCAAAACTGACCCACTGGTGTGGATCCGCAGGGTCCGGTTTGCCTTCAAAGTAGGCTTTCTCGAGCTTGCTGACGTCGATGAGCAGGTCAGTCGGCGGCGGTTTGCCGGCCAGCGAATGCAACTTCATATGCCGGCGGAGATCATGGAGGGGTGCCGCATCGGATGCCAGCAAAGAAAAGCAAAGCCCATCCGGTTTGTCACATGACGTTCTGGATTTTCTCGAGGCGCTTCGGTAGACTCCGCCCCATTATGCTTTGCGAACCACTGTTGCAGATTGATCTGCCCGGCGTTGCCAAGGTCAAAAGCGGAAAAGTGCGGGAGATCTTCGATCTCGGTGACGCCCTCCTGCTCGTCGCCACCGACCGCATCTCCGCCTTCGATTGCATCATGCCCAACGGCATTCCGCGCAAGGGCGAAGTCCTGACACAACTGTCGCATTTCTGGTTCGAACGGTCTGCGGGTCTCATCCCCAATCATCTCCTGGCCGGGCCTGAGGCCCCTCTGCCGGCGGTCCTGCAGCCCCACGCCGCGGCGCTTGCCAGACGCAGCATGCTGGTCAGGAAGGCCAAACCGCTCGCCATCGAATGCGTCGTGCGCGGTTACCTGGCCGGCTCGGGCTGGAAGGAGTATCGTGCCCGCCAGACCGTCTGCGGCATCGCGCTCCCCGCCGGACTGACCGAATCCGCGGAGTTGCCCGAACCCATATTCACCCCGGCGACCAAGGCCGAGAGCGGCCACGACGAGAACATCTCCTTCGATGAAGCGGCCGGAATTGTCGGTCCTGAACTGGCTGCGCAGGCTCGGGCCGCGAGCTTGGCCCTCTACACCAATGCCCGCGATTATGCCCGCGAGCGGGGGATCATCATCGCCGACACCAAGTTCGAGTTTGGTCTGTTCGACGGACGGTTGATTCTCATCGATGAGGTGCTCACGCCCGACTCCTCGCGCTTCTGGCCGGCCGACCAGTATGTGGCGGGTCGCAGCCAGCCGAGTTTCGACAAGCAGTTCGTGCGCGACTATCTCGAGACGCTCGATTGGGACAAGACTCCGCCCGCGCCGGCCCTCCCTCGCGAGGTGGTGGCGAAGACGCAGGAGAAGTACCTCGAGGCCTACGAGCGGTTGACAGGCAACACACTGTCATGACGGACGCACACCTGTCGGCACGCGGTCAACCGCGGTTTCTGTTTGTCTCTGGTTCGAGACAATTACCGACACCGATCAGCGCCGCTCCCGCGGCCGCGCATACGCGTCAACCTAAGCAAAGCTCATGAGTGGATCCTGGAAGCAGCGCCGTCGTGGTTGTCTAAGTCATTGGGCCGGAGTTCTTTGTGGCATTCGCCCAGGCTCAGGTCGGCGTCGAGGTCGCGGAGCGTATGGAGTGCGGTGGTTTACCGCCGCTTTTCGAGGCGGTTCTCTGTGCATTGCCATATACCATGCCAAAGCGGTGCTGAAGCACAC
>JAXGQW010000102.1:0-16313 GCA_040766265.1 Verrucomicrobiota bacterium | reverse complement strand
ACCTGCGCTCATACTGGTCGAGGCGCGTGATAAACTCGGTGGCGCGTTCCGGATGATGTTCGCAGGTAAACTCGACCGCGCGGGCGATGGCCTGCGTGAGCAGCAGTTCGCCCGCGCGAGGCGGGACCGGCTCGTGGATGACCCGGTTGCCGACGAACAGCCGATCCAGATACAGCCGTTTGACGGCTTCGATGACACGCGCCTGTTCCAGCTTGGGCAGATGGAGCATCAGCGCCTCAATCCGATGCTCGATCTGACCCGTGAGCGCGCGGATGCAGTCATGCTTCCGCTCGGGGTAACCCTCGAGGAACGCGGCGGCACGAATCGGCTCGCCGAAATGAACCAGGACTTCGCTCCGATAGCGTTCCTTGGCGGAAAAGGTCAAACCAACGGGCACCAGTTGCAGACCCAGTTTGCCGCCGTGGCGATGTTCCAACTCCAGCGCCATGCGCGCCGCACCGGTCTTCACCGACTTGAGTTGGGGATCGTCGTGAGTGATGCCCTCCGGGAATATCGCCACCGCTTCACCCTGTTCCAACACGCGGTAGCACGCCTCGAAGCTGTCCCGCACCGTGCGCATCGCGCGGGCGTCGTCCTTGACCCGGTTGATCGGGATCACGCCGCACTGCGTCAGCAACCAGCGGAGAGGGGCGATCTGGAACAGCCGGACCGTGGCGACGAAGTTCACCTTGCGCCGCACGGACGTCCCGATCACAAAGGCATCCGCCACCGAGTTCGGATGGTTGGACGTGAACAAGACGGGGCCCGTCGGCGGTACCCGCTCCCCGTGGAATCGCTCGATCCGCGCGAGGTAGAAACCCAGGGCGGCCCGCAACACCCACCGGCCAAGACGGTACGCGATGTTCAGGGAGACTCTCATGTCACAGCGTTGCCGGGCTCGATTCGGAGACAGAACTGCCCAGAGGCTGAGCGACCGCTTGCCGGGCGGTCTGTTCTTCCCGCGGCGGCGCACCGTTCGCCGCCATCGCCTCCTCGAGTCGCGCCAGAAGCACCCGCGCTTGCTTGGCGCCCCGTTGGCGGGCGGCGAGCAGAAGGCCAGCGAATTTGAGCCCCCGCCCCCGCCGCGCGATGCGCACCACGTTGGCGACCGCGGCCGGCCGCATGTGGCCCAACTCGATCGTATAGCGCAACGCCCAATGCTGAAGTTGCATCGGCGCGAAATGGTCGTGCCGGTAGTGCACCCCGAGACAGCCGGGAAGCAACCGGTTCCCGGGCTCGGTCTCTTCGGTCAGCCACCATTCGGGGATCACCTTCCCGCGAGGGAGCATGTCCTTGTAGAGCGACGTGCTGGGGTAAAGGCGCAGCGTGCGCAGGTCGTACAGGCTGCAAGGAATCTCCTCAAGGTGGCGGAGGGTAGCGGCGAGCCGGTCGGGCGTGTCGTGCGGCAGGCCCACCATGATCAAGCCACACACCTGGATGCCCAGATCATTCGCCCGCCGGACCGCCTCGGGAAACGACCGCCCCACATTCTGGAACTTCCGCACGGCAACGCAATTGTCGTCGTCCACGGACTCGAGTCCCACCGCGACACCCAGGCAGCCGGCCGACGCCATCTCTTCGAGAAGCGTGGTGTCGCAGAACTGATCGACCGTCACCATGGTGACGAAGCGCCGTTGCTTCTGTCGGACCAGACCCAGGAGAGCCGTGGCGTATTGCCGATCCGCCAGCAGGTTGTCGTCGGTGAACTGCAGGAACGCGGACGGATAAAGCTCCTGCAGTTGATCCATCTCGCGTTCGAGCACGTCCAGGGGTTTCGTCCTGAACGGCCCCATGTAGCGCGAACTCACGCAAAAAGAGCACCGGCGATTGCAGCCGCGGGTGGCAAAGAGCGACGCTGGAGTCAGATACCGACGCCGCCCGAAAAACCGGTAATCGACCGGTCGCATCCGGGACGGCGGCGTGGGCGAGCCGTCGTACCGGGCCTGGAGCCTGCCCCCGAGAAGATCGTCGCAGACAGTCGGCCAGAGGAGTTCGGCTTCGCCGGTCACGATGGCGTCGGCGTGCCGCATGGCCTCCTCCGGACACACCGTGGGGTGAATGCCGCCCAGAATCACCTTCTTCCCGTCCGCGCGCAGAGCGTCCGCGTACCGATACACCTTGCGTGCATACTGAGTTGACAACGTGAACGCGAAGACGTCCCCCTCGAAGCGAATGTCGTCCGTTTGCTCATCCAGCAGGCCGGTCTCGATGCCTGGCGGAGTGACGCCGTTGAGCACGGCCAGCGGCACGGGCGGCTGGGTGATGTACGAGGTCGAGTCGAATCGGTGCAACTCCTGCATGATGTTGACAAATACGAGCTTCATTGGGGTTGCTTCTTTGATTATGGGCTAGCTTTACTTCCCTTTTGCATCGCTGCAAGCCGTTGCGTTGCAGGGCTACGGCAGCAAACTACTTGCTACGCCGGTGCCCAGGAAGGCACCGAAGCGAACAGCGGCAGCAGCCTCAGCTTGTTCAGGACGGCATTCAGTTCGCTGGGCACGTCGGTCACCAGCGCCTTGAGCGGCTTGCCCTCCACCGCCAGGTGCCCCAGCCGAATGGCCTGCAATTGCCGCAGCAGGTTATGCACTTCGATGCTCTGGTCCTTCTCTCGCCACTGCACCCCCAGCTTGGCCGTTAGCCAATACGCCAAGAAACAAATCCGCACGTGGTTGCGCACCCGGTCCGGCCGCCAGTGAAACACCGGCCGCACGTTCATGTAGGACTTCAAGTGACAAAACGCATCCTCCACTTCCAGCAGGTTCTTGTAGTGCGCCAAGACCCCGGCACTGGGAATTTGTTGGGCGCTGGCGTTGGTTCCCATCACATAGAGCCCATCCAACCGAGCCTCCTGGTCCACCAACCCTGCCCGGCGACTCCATTGGATTTGTCCCTGCGCGTTCACTGAGTACTCGAAGTACTTGTGCGCTTTGAGCCGCTGTAGAGCCCGTCCGACTTGGCTGGCCAACTTCTGCGCGTCGGGTTTCTTGCGCCGCACCGCTGCCAGTCGCTGCAACTGCGCCTCCGCTTTGGCCAAACGGCTCTCCCGCCGTTCCCGGTCCCGCTGTTGACGCCAAATTCCCCCTGCGATCACATACCGCTTTCCCTCGTGCACGATTTCCATCAGATCGGTCCGATCCCATAACTCGGGCGTCGCCGCTTCCGGGGCTTGCGCCACTAATTGCCGCAGCACTTCCGCGGACAGGCGCGTCACGTACTTGAGCCCCAACTCCTCCATCGCCGCCAGATTCACCTTGCTGCTCATCCCCCCATCAAACACGAATACCGCCTCCCTGATGCCAAAGCGCCGTCGCAACGTGGCCAGCAATCCTTGCAGCGTGGTCGTGTCCGCTCGGTTCCCGCGCAGCACCTCAATATGAAGGGGAACCCCCTGGGTATCGGTTGCCACCGCCAAGAGTACTTGGGGCCGATCCTCCCGGTGGTCCCGACTGTGACCATAGCGGCTGATCTTCGCAGGGCCCTCTCCCTCGAAGTACACGCTGCTCAGGTCGTAAAGCACTAAGGAGACGCCCTGGGGGAACGCTTCGCCGAAGAGCGTCCGCTCGATCGGCACCCACCGCCCGTTGAGTTCATCCATCGCGCCATACAAGTCGTCCTCGTCGAAGTCTTCGGTAGCTTGGTCCAGTCCGCAGGCGGCCGCCAGCAGCGTGCCCCGCGCCTGGTCGACCAACGCGAGCTTGGCGCTGGGGAACAGAATGCGGGCAAAGACCATGGCCCGGAGCAGGCCTGCCGCCCGCTCCGAGGACACGCTGGCCAGGAGCCGATCCAAGCGGAACTGGTCCCAGGCTTCTCGGAGCACAGCCAGGCCACCGTAGCTGCGGGCGCTGGGCAGTGAGAGTTGATCGGCATCGACGAAGCTGTGGCCCTGGAGGGACTGAGCAATGAGCTGGCGGGTGCGGGCAGGCAGCTGGCTGATGTTGCAGACGGTGCGGGAGCGGGGCCCTCGGGGGGTGCGGAAGGACTCGCGGACCAGGTAGGTGAGGTAGGTGTGGCCGGCGCGGCGGCACGTGGTGGTCTGGACAAACATTACGGGCTACAGAATGCAGCCAATGCAGACGTAATGCAAGCATAAAATCACAATAGTACTTGCTACACATTCGGTCAAAAGATGCGATTCTCTGGGCTTTTCTGAGATTCCTGGGGGAAGTCAGGCTAGCTGACAGATTCTGAAAAGGCATTCGTCAGAAAGAAATGACCAGAAGGGCATACGTCCAGAACCAGTAGGCCCCGATGAGAATGTACGTAGACCACAGCGACTTCCTTGACCAGACGAAGAAACCAACGGACGCGAGCATCAAAACGACCAAACCGTACCACACGACATAAACATCATCCCTGACAAAAGCACTCCACGATGCAAACGGCATGGCGAACAGGAGCATCATGTCCCGAAAACCGCCGATCCTGAATTGCAGGATGAACAGGAGAAGACCCGCGGTGAACACGACTCCCATTTTGAGCACCACACGTACGCGTGACTGTCTCGCTAGGGCAGCCTCCTTCCGGACTCCGCAGCGTCCTGACTCGGCAGTCATGGTTGTGGAGGAGTGCCCCGTTGCTTCACCGACTTGAAGGCATCGGCTCGCCGGCGGGCCTCAATCATCTCCTCAGGCTTGAGCATGATCCGCATCTCCTTGAGCAGCCGCCGCGCCTCGACGTGGCCCTGGTCCGCCGCCAGGTAAACCCATTGGGCGCCGGCGACGTTGTCACGCGGCGCCAACTCGCCTTCGTACAGAACGAGGCCGAGTTGGTACTGGGCGTCGTCATGCCCTTGCTGGGCGGATCGAGTCAGCCACTGCATCGACTCCGCGATGGCCGACTGGCCACGCAGCAGGAGCAGGTTGCGAGCATAATGGAACTGCGCCTGGGGATCACCCTGTTCGGCGGCCTTCTTGAGCCAGCGCATGCCTTCATCGGTCCGCGGAGGCCTGGTCTCGAAGCACGCCTTCGCCATCGCCATTTGCGCGGGCAGATCGCCAGCCTGTGCCCGACGCTCCAGGGTTTCGAGGGAATCCGCCGAACCCGACCGCGCCTGGGAAAACGCGTTCATGACCTCGATACCGAACTGATGCTCACGCCATGTCTCCTTCGAGATCTCGCCACGATTGAGCGCCAGGGCCTTCTCCACGTGCTGCGCGGACTTGAGCGGGTCACCCAGTTCCGCGTAGACCCCCGCCAGTTGCAGGTGGACCACCACGTTGCTCGGACTCAACGCGAGCGCGCGCTGCAAGTCCGCAAGGGCACGACGCCATTGATCGCGCCCGATCGCCACGACGGCCGCCGCATCATGAACGTCCCAGGTTTCCGTGCCGCCGGACTGCACCTGGCGGAGCACGGTTTCCGCCACGTCCAGTTCGCCAGCCTGAGCCATGCCGCGCACGAACTGAAGACGCGTCCAGCGGTCGTCCGGGTTCAGCTTCAGCCCCATGCGAAGGGACCGTGGGTCGAGTTTGGCATGGGGCTGCATGGCCTGATGGGAAATGGCCTGCACATCATTCAGCACGGTGAATTCCTCGTGCCGGACGCCGAACACACTCCAGGTCGGATCCACCAGCAGACCTTGCCCTTCGAGAAAGAGCGCCGCGCAGTCATGGTAGGCCGACAAACCGTCGGCGCCGCGTTCGACATGGGCGAGCCAGGCTTCCAGTCCCATGGCCCGAGCCAGCGCAACGAACAACTTGGCGTGTTCCTGACAGGAGAAACGCGTCGCCGGATCCCGGGAATCGGTGAAGGCTTGGCTCGCCGTCCGCTGTCCGCCGTCGCCCGACCCACGGCCGCGACGGCACACCTCGGCGAAGAGGGCGAAGGAACGCAGGGCGTCATTGGTGAGACCGGTGGTGAGCCGGCGCGCCTCCGCGGCCAGTTCCGGCGTGATCTCGAGGGGATTCAACGCGATTTCTCGTTCCTCGGGCGTGAGACGACGCTCCAACTCGGTGTCGAGATCCTCCGGGGTGAAGGCACGCGGCCGCAGGATCGGCGGGTCGGCTTGACCGCCAGGGGGGCGCCGGATGATGAGCTTGGTCGAATCGAGTGTGCTGCGGATTTGCAGGTTCGTGGCGGTCTTTGGCCCGAGCCGTTGGAGCTCGAGGCCGGCCAACTCGATGTCGCCGACCGCCAGGGCCGCCTGTAGCAGGGCGAGATCGACTAGGTCGCTCTCCTCGGGTGGCTCAGCGATCGGTTTCAGCAGGTCGCGGGCTTCCGCCAGCTTGCCGGTCTGGGCCAACGCCGCCGCAAGAAAGGCCCGCACAGGTTCGTCGTCCGGATGTCGATCAAACGTCCCTTCGAGAACAGAGACCAAATCGGTCCAGCGCCCGGTCGTCGCAAGCAGGTCGAACAGGCCCTCGGTGGCTTCCGGACAGCCGGAATGCAGCCGCAAGGCTTCGCGCAGGGCGGTCTCAGCGGCGGCCGCTTCACCATCCATCCCGAGCATCCAGGCATGGGCCAGGTGTGCGTAGCACAAATCCGGCTGCTGCTGGAGAAACTCGTCCGACGCCTGCCTGCACTCGGACTTCCGCTGCGCTTCGCTCAGCAGCCGGATCAACGAACCATGGGCCATGCCGCATTGTGGATCGTCGGCGAGCACGTTTCGCCAGGCCGACTCTTGCTCCGCTGCCGGCGCTTCACGGGTTTCGAGGTTGACGGCATGGGCGAAGCGAGTCGCGCCCGCCTCCGTGCTAGTATTACTCTGTTAAGTAGTTGACTTCCATTTCGTGGCCGGATAGACTCTGCGGCCATGCAATGGAATTCAGCGCACTGGCGCCGGAAAGTCACCGCACTGCAAACGTTCATCGAACCTCTGGTCACCGAGATCGGCCGCAGCGAGCGTCGGGAGAGTGCCGCGTTGTACGTGCAGGGTCTGCTCATGCCGGGACAGCGCAAGTCGATCGAGCCGATGGCCCAGCGTCTCCGGGTTGATAGCCAGAAGCTCCAGCAGTTCATGAGCGACAGCCCGTGGTCGGACCGGCCGGTGTGGCAGGCCATCCGCCGGGAAGTGATTCCGATCGTGGAACCGCTCCAAGCGTGGGTTGTGGACGAGACAGGCTGGCTGAAACAGGGAAAGGAATCGGTCGGAGTCAGCCATCAGTATTGCGGGGCGGTGGGAAAACAGGCGCAGTGCCAAGTCGCCGTTGAATTGGTCGTCAGCGATGGGGACATTGCGGCGCCGGTCGGCGGCCGACTCTATCTGCCGGAGGGTTGGGCGAAGGATCCCCAACGCCGGGAGAAAGCGGGCGTTCCCAGCACCGTGGTGTTTAAGACCAAGCCGGAGCTCGCCGGCGATTTGATTGCCGAGGCGCTGGCCGACGGCCTGAGCGTCGCGCCGATCCTGGGCGACTCAGTTTACGGCAATGCCCCGGCGTTGCGGCGGCAAATCCGCGAAGGGGGGTTGGAGTACTTCTTCCATGGCGAGGAGCACTGGCTGGCTTGGGATGAGTGTCCGAAGCTGACCAAGGGCCCCAAGCATTGGAGTGTCGCTGGGACTGCCCCCCCAGCTCGTAAGCTGCGGCAGTGGGCTGAGGACTTCAAAGCGAGCGAATGGCACCCGGCGGTGTGGGATGCGGCGGGCGGCGAGAAACGCGCCACGCGACTGGCGTGGAAACAAATCTACCTCAACAGCGATCTGGAGGAGCAAAGCGGACGCTGGCCCGCCTGCTGGTTGGTGGTCGATTGGCCCGCAGGTCAGCCCGATCCGTACCATGTCTACGTCGCCTGGCTCAAGCAGCCCCCGGCCAAGGGCCGGAGCCTGCGCTTGAGCCGCGGGCGCTGGCCCATCGAGCAATATTTTCAGCGGGGCAAGGATGACCTGGGGCTGGACCATTACGAGGGACGCAACTGGCGTGGCTTTCACCATCACTTGGTGATGTCAGCGGTTGCCTACCTGTTCGTGGTTGTGGACTACCTCCGCGCCAAAAAAAACTTCTGGCCTCACGTGGGAACAGGTGTTGCGAGCGATGCGGCCATTGATCGTGCGTTCGCGCGGCTTCTGTCCTTGCTGCCTGACCGAGTTTGACGATTTTTTGCCGGTTTGTACTTAACAAAGTAATACTAGGCACCGTCATCCGCCATACCCGGCGTTCGTCTTCCGCGATACGCCGGCCCAACTGCTCGGCTACGTGCAAGGCGATCGATTCCGCGAGGTCGACCCATTGCGGGGCGGTTGCTTGGATTTCGACCGGCGGCGTCTCGCCACCCACGCGCAGCACTTGGAGGTCGGCTGCCCAATCATCGCCCTGGCGTCGATAACCGCCCCACACAATGACGTTCGCCTTGGCTTCGCGCGCCACCTTGAAGGCCTGTGCGGTGTCCACCGCATCGCCGGCGGTCCAGTCGGACCGTTGCAGAGCCGATTGAATCGTCTCCCGACCAGGGGTGCGTGTGGAATCGGCCCGCCCCAGACACGGTCGCACCAAGCTCGCCAATGCCTGCCGCCAGTCGTCCAGCGCCGAGTCGCCAGTCCGATTCTCGAACGGCAGCACGGCCACCGCCCATCGCGGCCGTCTCGGCAGCCGGGACAGGTCCGCCCCGGTCGCGTCGCCGGCTGAACCCGTGGGCCGGACGAAGACCATCGCCTCCTGGCGAACCGGCGTGAGGTTGTGCGTTTCAGCGAGGACGCTCAGGGCGTAAGCCGGCGCTCCTGGACGCACCACCCACCACGTCGTGAACGTGCCGTTCGCATCGGTCACTCCGGCGGCTTCGTAGGGTCCATGCAGACGCCCGATTGACGGAACCTCCTCGTCTGCTCTGGCCAGGAACCGCCCACCGCCAGCCGTGACCCGGACAGCGATCCCGTCGAGCGCCGTACCGGTGCTCTGCAAACGAGTTCGGACGGTAATGGTGCATCGTTGCCCTTCATCAACGGTCGCCGGTTTGGCGGTCACATCTAGCACGATCGCGTCCCGGGCCAACTCTGAAGAACCCGGAGCCGCCGTGGGCTGATCTGCCACGGCGAGAGTGCCGAGCAACGGGAGCAGCAACACCAGTCGAACAGGAAGTGGGTTCATGGCTCGAAGCACGATGTCACACACGGCGTTCAATCAAGTTGGCGGAACCAGGCGCTGGCAGCAGCATGACAACTTAGATCAAGGGCCACACGCCGCGCTCCAGGTTCCACCTCGTAACGCGCACTTTCCTGACCAACCGGATCAACGGTGTTTCCCTTCCCTGAGTTCCCCTCGAGCGTGCCCGATGGCGGCGCGCGCTGTAGACTCGTGACAATCTGACGTTGAACCGCATTTGGGTGATCCGTTTGGGCACAGAATTGCGCGTGACTGGATGGAGCCGACGCCAGCAAGAGGTGCCATGATGACAACAAAGACGGGAATGCGAACGGACCACGACGGTTCAACCCTGAATCGCTGGGATGAAGGACCGGCCTCGACGGCATTTCGACCGGTGAGGGAGACTCGGGCCGCGGTCTTGGGACATCGCGGTCCTCGCTGGCGTGTCAGGGGTGGCGGATTGGGGTTCCTCGACCCGATCCGACTCACGGCGGGGGCTGTCGCAGTAGCAGGGCTTCTTGGGGTTACGCGGCGGCGTTCGCTTTTGGCCGCTGCAATCGGGCTGGGGCTTGGCTGGCCAAGTGCGGCCCTCCTAGGGCTGGGCGGTGGGGTGGAGCCCGTGCTTGAAGGCGCATGGCCGGGCTATGAGCGTACTGAAACCGAGGCAGTTGCGGTGCAGGCGGGCTTGGCGTACGTGGCCGTCGGCACCGGCGGCCTACGCGTCCTCGACATCCGCGAACCGAGCCGGCCGGTGCTCATTGGCCACGTGAGCACTGGCGGTACAGCTCTTGGTGTGGCGGTGATGGGGAACTATGCGTTCGTGGCACTTCGGAACGACGCGGATGCGACCGGCGGCTTGGCTGTCATCGACGCGAGCAACCCGGCGAGCCCCGTGCGCGTGGGCGCATACAACACCAGCGGGATAGCCTTTGGCATGGCGGTTATGGGCAACTACGCCTACGTAGCAGATGGGCCTGGCGGCTTGGCGGTGATCGACGTGAGCAATCCGACGAGCCCCGTGCGCGTCGGTGAGTACAACACCAGCGGGGTTGCTCGGGGCGTGGCGGTGGTGGGCAACTATGCCTACGTGGCGGATTGGCTTGCCGGCTTGCAGGTGATCGATGTGAGAAACCCGGCCAATCCGGTGCGCGTGGGTGCGTACGACACCAGCGGGATGGCCTCCGGCGTCGCGGTGGTGGGGAACTACGCTTACGTGGCGGACGCGAGTTACGGCTTGCAGGTGATCAATGTGAGCAACCGGGCGAGCCCGGTGCGCGTCGCCTGGTACGACACGATGGGGAGTGCTTCGGGCGTCGCGGTGGCCAGGAACTACGCCTACGTGGCAGACGGTTCCGCCGGCCTGGTGGCGTTCGACGTGAAGAACCCGGCCAACCCGGTGCGTGTGGGAGCGTACGATACCCAGGGGACAGCCCACGGCGTGGCAGTGGACGGCAACTACGCCTACGTGGCGGATTTGAGCGCAGGTTTACAGGTGATCAACGTGAACAACCCGGCCAACCCGGTGCGCGTCGGTGCGGACAATAACAGCGGGAATGCTCGGGGTGTTGCCGTGGAGGGCAATTTCGCATACCTGGCGGACGAGGGCGGGGGCCTGCAGATCATTGACGTGAGCGATCCGTCCAGCCCGGCGGGCGTAGGGGGATACCAGGCCAGCGGGAGCGCTGTCGGAGTCGTCGTGCAAGCGACCTGGGCTTACGTGGTTGACGAGTGGGACGGCCTGCAAGTGATCGACGTGAGCGACCGGACCAAACCGTTGCGCATGGGCGGGTACAAGACCACGGGGATGGCCCACGGTGTGGCCGCGGCGGGGAACTACGTCTACTTGGTAACTGACGTCGGGTTGGAGGTGATCGACGTGATCACCCCCGCCAGCCCCGTGCGCGTGGGTGGATACGACACCGAGGGGACGGCCAGTGCCGTCGCCGTGGTGGGGACCTGCGCGTTCGTGGCGGACTATGATGCCGGGTTGCAGGTGATCGATGTGAGCGATCCGGCCAACCCGGTACGGATGGGCGATTGCGAAAGCAGCGGGCTGGCCGTGGGCGTGGCGGTGATGGGGAACCTCGCATTCGTGGCGGATGGCGATGCCGGGTTGCAGGTGATCGACGTGGGCAATCGTACCAAACCAGTACGCGTGGGCCACATCGACACCAGCGGGTATGCCTTTGGCGTGGCAATGATGGGGAGCTACGCTTATGTGGCCGACGGAGATGCCGGACTGCAGGTGATCGACGTGAGCACGCCAGCCAGCCCTGTGCGCGTCGGTGGGTACAACACCAGCGGAAGCGCCCGAGGCGTGGCGGCGGCACGGAACTACGTGTATGTCGCCGACGGCTCTTGGGGGCTGGCGGTTTTTCGATTGCCAACGGCGAGCGGACCCGAGCTCAAGATCTACCGGGCCGCCAATTCGGTAAGCCTAGCCTGGTCAAGCGGAGGATCCGAATTCATCCTCGAGTCGGTGGGGGCCGTCCAACCACACCTTCAATGGCAACCGGTGAGCGAGCCCGTTGTTCCGGAGGGCGAACAGCAGACAGTGACGTTGTCTCCCACGAATCAAGCGCGGTACTTCAGGTTGCGGCAGTAGGCCGGTGCCTGGCAAGAGGTCGTTCAGCGCAGTTGCCTTGGCCTCGGATACTGAGGACACGCCGATAGTATTGACGGTCTTTTCGATTCGCACTCTCCGCGGAATCGGGGTTGACTGTGGCGCATGAAGCCGTAAGTGCGGCCGGAGACCCACAGCGTGATCTCGCCACCCCGCCCGGTGGACCAAACGAGCGAACCTCAGGCGGCGGACGTGCTGCTGCCACAAGTCTACGAGGAGCTCCGCCGTCTGGCCGCCTACAAGATGGCGCAGGAACCGCCGGGCCAGACCCTCCAGGCGACGGCGCTCGTGCATGAGGCCTGGCTCCGGCTCGCGGCTCAGGACAAACAGACTTACGCCAATCGCACCCACTTCTTCGCCGTGGCCGCCGAGGCGATGCGCCGGATCCTGATCGACCGCGCCCGCCGGCGGCAGGCCGTGCGCCGGGGCGGCCAAGCCCAGCGCGTGGATACCGATGCACTCGAGGTCGCGGCGCCTGTTCCCGACGACGAGTTGCTGGCGCTGAACGAGGCGTTGGAGCGGTTGGCCGAGCATGAGCCCCAAAAGGCCGAGTTGGTCAAGCTGCGGCATTTCGTCGGCCTGACGCTTGTGGAGGCGGCCGAGATTCTGGGGATTTCCGAGCCGACCGCCAAGCGTTACTGGGCCTACGCCCGGGCCTGGCTTTTCCGCCAGTTGGAGCGTCAGCGCGCACCGTCCGAGAATCACTGATCCCTTCGGACGCGGAAATGCGCGTTGCCAAGTGTTGACCGTCGAATCCTATGACTCCGCCCCCCTCAGCCGATGAGATCTTTGCCGCCGCGCTGGCGTTGACCGACCCGAGCGCGCGGTCGGCGTATCTGGACCGGGCGTGCGCGGACAATGCGCGCCTGCGCGAGGAACTGGAGAGCTTGCTGGCAGCGGCCGGCCGAGCCGGGACCTTCCTGGAAACGCCGGCGCCCGGCCTGGACGATGTCCTGCGGGAAGCCCAGACTGCACTCGAGGGACCGGTGACCGAGCGGGCCGGCAGCCGGATCGGGCGGTACAAGCTGCTCGAGCAGATCGGCGAAGGCGGATTCGGCGTCGTGTGGATGGCCGAACAGGAGGAGCCGGTCCGCCGCCGGGTCGCGCTCAAGATCATCAAGCTGGGCATGGACACCCGCGAGGTGGTGGCGCGGTTCGAGGCCGAGCGGCAGGCCCTGGCCCTGATGGATCATCCGAACATTGCCAAAGTGCTCGACGGTGGGGCGACGGACACGGGCCGCCCCTACTTCGTGATGGACTTGGTGAAGGGAATGCCGATCACGAAGTTCTGTGACGAACGCAAGCTGCCCACCCGCGAGCGGTTGGAACTCTTCATGCAGGTCTGCCACGCCGTCCAGCACGCCCACCAAAAGGGGATCATCCATCGCGACCTCAAACCTTCGAACATCCTCGTCACCGTGCAGGATGATCGTCCCTTACCCAAGGTGATCGATTTCGGGGTGGCCAAGGCGACCCAGGCGCGGCTGACGGAAAAGACGCTGTTCACCCGCCTCCAGCAGTGGATCGGAACACCGGCCTACATGAGCCCGGAACAGGCGGGGCTGGGAAGTCTGGACGTGGACACGCGGAGCGACGTGTATTCGCTGGGGGTGGTGCTCTACGAGTTGCTGACGGGCCGGACCCCGTTCGATACCCAGAAGCTGCTCGTGGCTGGGTATGAAGCGGTGATGCGCACGATTCGCGAGGAGGATCCGCCCAAGCCGAGCACCCGGCTCAGCACGCTCAAAGCGGAAGAACTCAGCGCCACCGCCGCCCAGCGCGACGCCGAACCGGCCAAGCTCAACCGCCTCGTCCGCGGCGACCTGGACTGGATCGCGATGAAGTGCCTGGAGAAGGACCGGAGCCGGCGGTACGGAGGGGCTGACGGGCTGGCCCTGGATATCGAGCGTCACTTGCGCAACGAGCCGGTCACGGCCGCGGCGCCGGGGGCCGTGTATTGGGCCCGCAAGTTCGTCCGTCGGCATCGGGTGGGTCTGGGGATGGCGGCAGCGATCCTCGCGCTCCTGGTGGCAGGAACGCTGGCGAGCACTTGGCAAGCCGTGCGCGCCACCCGTGCGGAACGTGTCCAGGCTCAATTGCGCCAACAAGCCGAACAGGCTCAGGCCAACGAGACCACGCTCCGCGAGAAGGCCGAGGAATTGGGTGCGGTCGCGCGGAGTCAAGCCAGGCAGATCAGCCACCAGCTCTACGCCTCACACATGAGCCTCGCGTTTCAGGCTTGGGAGAAAGGTGACGTCGCTCGCGTCCAAGAGTTACTCCGCGAACACCAACCCGAGGCGGGCGAGGAGGACCTTCGCGGATTCGAGTGGTATTACCTGTCGCGACTCAGCCATTCGGCGCAAATCACCCTGCGCGGTCACGGCGCCCAGATGCGTGACGTCGTCTTCTCTCCCGACGGCCGCCTGTTAGCGACCGTGGGAGACGATTCTGTCGCGCGAGTCTGGGAGGCCGATACGGGACGGGAAAGAACCGCTCTTCGTGGACATGTCGGCAGCCTCACTTGCGTCGCGTTTGCCCCCGATGGGAAGACCGTGGCGACGGGCGGAGTGGACCGGACTGTCAGGTTGTGGGACGTGGAAACGGGCGCTGAAAAGGCGCTACTGCGCGACCACACGCCCGGCGTGACCGCGCTCGCGTTCGGCCCGGACGGAACCTGGCTGGCGGCTGCGACCGGAAAGCTGGCGACGGGAACCAACTATGGGAGTCCTTCGGGGAAATTCGTCGATGCGAGCGAGCTCGCGGCGGAGATCAAGGTGTGGCGACTCGCAGACCGCCGAGCCGTGCACACCCTCAGGGGACATACGCGGAGCGTTCTGTCCCTGGCCGTTTCCCCCGATGGGCAGCAACTGGCCACCGGCGGCGCCGATGGCTGCGTGAGGCTGTGGGACGTCGCGACGGGAAGAACGGAGATGAATCCACCGCCGTGCGAGGGACCGATTCTCGCGGTCGCCCTTTCTCCCGATGGGCGAACGCTGGCCGTTGGAGGGGGAGACCCGTACGAGGACAAGGGCATACTCAGACTCTGGGATCGGGTGGCCCAAACGAACCGGCTGGTTCTCACGGGGCATGCGGGGCCGGTCTTTGCCCTGGCGTTCGGGCCTGATGGCCGAACGCTCGCGTCCGCGGGCTTGGACCAGGTGGTGCGGCTGTGGGATGTCACGAGTGGCGAGGAGCGAGGCAGCGTGAAGGGACACAGCGCGAGCATCTGGTCGCTGGCCTT
This sequence comes from Verrucomicrobiota bacterium, assembly GCA_040766265.1. Taxonomy (GTDB): domain Bacteria; phylum Verrucomicrobiota; class Verrucomicrobiia; order Limisphaerales; family J093; genus MWFF01. The sequence continues at coordinate 1,435 of JAXGQW010000102.1, read as the reverse complement.
CGACCCCACCGGGAGGAGAATCGCCACTGCCAGTTGGGATCAGACCGTGAAAGTCTGGGACGCCATCCAGCCCCAGGCGTGTGACCGTTTGCCCGGAGCGGGCGGCTACTCAAGCTGCTTTTCTCCAGATGGCAAGTACCTGATCGAGACTGTCCCGCGGCTCATGGTGATTGAACCGGGAGCGGCCAAACCGCCTTTTACCGTCCCGGACTACGCCACCGCCGATGCGACCGTCGCCATGTCACCTGACGGAAAAACACTGGCCTCGGCGGGGTTGGATTGCGTAGTCACGCTTTGGGAGGTCGGCACTTGGCGGCGACTCGCCGCGCTGCGCGGGCATCTCTCCAAAGTGTGGCAACTCGCGTTCACCCCCGACGCGCGCGTGCTAGCAAGCGCCGATGCCGAATCCATCCGGCTCTGGGACCTGGAACAACGCGTCACACGGGCCGTGTTCTATCCGCGGGTCGGCGGGCGAGTGGGGGCCATTTCGTTTACCCCGGATGGTGAGACTCTGATCGCGAGCGAACCTCCGGGAATGACGCATTTCCTGGACAAGCACACGGGGGAACCGAAGTGGAGCTTGGTCGGGGAGTTCGTAGCCTTGTCTCCCGATGGCCGGTGTGTCGCGGTGGAACGACCGCTTCTCGCTCTCGTCGATCTGCGAACGGGGCAGACCAAGTGGCAGGCCAGTTCGCATCGCGCCAACGTGTGGGGCGTCCGGTTCTCACCGGACGGGAAGACCTTGGCCACGGCAAGCTGGGATGGCACGGCCAAGTTGTGGAATGTCGCCACCGGCCAGGAGATGTTCACGCACAAAGCCTCCGGTGTCGTCTGGAGCGCCTCCTTCTCTTCAGACGGAGAATGGTGGGCGGTGGGCAGCGGCTGGGCGCGAAAGAGTGAAGCTGCGTTGTTTCGCGCCGCCACGCCTGGGGCAAGGCGCACGACGTTCGGCGGTGTCACGCCCCAAATTGTGCTGGAACCGAACTCGCCCAGGGTCATCGCGGGCCGCACCGCGACGCTCGGGGTCATGGCCATCGGCGCCCCTCCCTTACACTACCAGTGGTACCGAGGTCCTGCGATTCTGCCTGGCCAGAACCGGGCGACCCTCATCCTCAGCAACACCACCCTGGCCGAGGCAGGACACTACACCGTGCGGATTACTAACGCCCTGGGAAGTGTTATGAGCCATGACGGCGTTCTGACTGTCATCAAGGTGCGCGAAGTCCCGATCGCCGAGGTCAACTTCGCCGACAAGCCGCCACCAGCGCGGTATTACGCGAGCACCTATTCTCACCGGCCTGCACCTTTATCCGCCCAGATCACTGAGGCTGGCGGCGTAGGCACGGGAGGTGGCAGGGGCCTGGTGCTAAGGGGGGATCGTTCCGGTTTCAAAAGCGCCCCCGAGCAGGAATGGTCGGGCTTCGGAGCCGTCATC
>JAXGQW010000101.1:0-16461 GCA_040766265.1 Verrucomicrobiota bacterium | reverse complement strand
GCGAATAGCGCCTCGATCGCAAGGCCGGGGAACAGGCCCACGACGAGATCCTTCGGACAGGATCGTTCAGTTCGTTTTCTCTGCGCTGCTCTCCGCTGAGGTTGCGAACCCGGCGGAGCGGCGGGAAACCGAGAATTCGGGGGCGGGCCGGCGAACGGTTGCCTGTGGTTTTCGGAAGCGTATTTAGAACAATTCCAAATATTGACAAGCCTCGAGTCCGAGCTATTGTGGGCCCTGATGAAGAAGCGGGTGCCCATCGACTTTGTCGGCGAGCGTCTCAACGAACAACTCGCGCGCACGGGGCTGCGATTGACGGCGCAGCGCCGGCAGGTCTATAACGTCCTGCTTCTGAAACGGGATCATCCCAGCGCCGAAGAAGTGTTCATGCGGGCCAAGTCCGCGATGCCGGACATTTCGATGGCGACCGTGTACAACTGTCTCGAGACGCTGGTCAAGTGCGGTTTGGTCAGGCAAGTCAATCATGATCGGAAGGCGACGCGGTATTGTTCGAACATGCAGCACCACCATCACTTCTACTGCGATGGATGCGGCGGCGCGTTCGACGTCGAGCCGGGGCGGGCCGGCGGCGAACCGCGGATCGAGATGCCGCCGGGCTTTCGCGTCCGGAATTTCGAGATCCTGTTTCGCGGTTATTGTCCGGAGTGTGCGGCCAAACGGAAGCAGGAGGCGCCTGTGACGACTTCCGAAGAGCCTCAAACCGCATGCCGATCGTCTCGGCGCCAATCGATTCCATGAGCACCCCGCAGTCGACCATCGACCAGTTTGTTCAGAGCGACTACAAGTACGGCTTTGTGTCGGACATCGAGACCGAGGCCCTGCCGCCGGGGCTCGACGAGGAGGTCATCCGCGCGATCTCCGCCAAGAAGCGCGAGCCGGAGTTCCTGTTGCAGTGGCGGCTGCGGTCGTATCGACACTGGCTGACGATGACGGAGCCGTCCTGGCCGAAGGCCACCTATCCGCCGATCGATTATCAGAAGATCATCTACTACGCCGCGCCCAAGCCCAAGGCGCAGCTCAACAGCCTGGACGAGGTCGATCCGGAACTGCGGCGGACCTTCGACAAGCTGGGCATCTCGCTCGACGAACAGAAGCGGCTGACGGGCGTTGCCGTCGATGCCGTGATGGACAGCGTCTCGGTGGCGACGACGTTCCGCAAGGAGTTGGCGAAGCAGGGGATTGTCTTCTGCTCGTTCTCCGAGGCGGTTCGGGAACACCCGGACCTGGTCGAGAAGTACCTGGGGACCGTTGTTCCGTATACGGACAACTTCTTTGCGGCGCTCAACTCGGCGGTGTTCAGCGACGGCTCTTTCTGCTACGTGCCCAAGGGGGTGCGCTGCCCGATGGAACTCTCGACCTATTTCCGGATCAACACGGCCAACACGGGGCAGTTCGAGCGGACGCTGCTGGTCGCGGACGAGGGGAGCTACGTCAGTTATCTCGAAGGGTGCACGGCGCCGATGCGCGACGAGAACCAGCTCCACGCCGCCGTGGTCGAGTTGATCGCGCTGGGCAGCGCGGAGATCAAGTACTCGACCGTGCAGAACTGGTATCCGGGCGACAAGGACGGCAAGGGTGGCATTTACAATTTCGTCACCAAGCGGGGCGTTTGCCGGGGGCGCGGCTCGAAGATCTCCTGGACCCAGGTCGAGACCGGCTCGGCCATCACCTGGAAATACCCGGGCTGCGTCTTGCTGGGCGACGATTCGGTCGGCGAGTTTTACTCGGTGGCGCTGACCAATCATTGCCAGCAGGCGGACACCGGCACCAAGATGATTCATGTGGGCAAGAACACCCGCAGCACGATCGTCTCGAAGGGCATCTCGGCCGGACGCGGCCAGAACAGCTACCGCGGCCTGGTGCAGATGCGTCCGACGGCCACGGGGGCGCGCAACTTTTCGCAATGCGATTCGCTCCTGATTGGCGACCAGTGCGGGGCGCACACATTCCCGTACATCGAGGTGAAGAATCCGACCGCCCAGATCGAGCACGAGGCCAGCACCTCGAAGATCGGCGAGGACCAGATCTTCTACTGCAATCAACGCGGTCTCTCGAAACAGGACGCGGTGAACCTGATTGTCAACGGCTTCTGCAAAGAGGTGTTTCGGGAACTGCCGATGGAGTTTGCCGTCGAGGCGCAGAAGCTCCTGGGGGTGAGCCTCGAGGGGAGTGTCGGCTAGAATTCTTGACCGGTGAAACACGTTGCAGACAAGTCAACTTCCTGTGCCGCGTTCAAGGGGTCAAGGATTCTACGGAGCGAGGCGCGGGAGAGAAGGCGGGGAAAGCGACAGGGCTGGGGCATGGCTCTGAGCATTTCGATTCGTTTGGGGCGCGCCTCGCTCAGAGGTGACAATGCGGATGAGATCGGCCGGACAGGCCGCCGCGATAACCATGGAAGACAGATTGAAAATGGAACCGATTCTTGACATCAGGAACCTCGAGGCGGGTGTGGACGACCGCGCGATTCTCAAGGGCATCAACCTCACCATTCTGCCCGGCGAGGTGCATGCCATCATGGGGCCCAACGGCAGCGGCAAGAGCACCCTGGCGTCCCTTCTGGCGGGCCGGGAAGGCTACCAGGTGACCCAGGGCTCGGTCACTTACCTCGGCCAGGACCTGCTCGCCCTGAGTCCCGAGGAGCGGGCGCGCGCAGGCGTTTTTCTTGCCTTCCAGTATCCTGTCGAGATTCCGGGGGTCAACAGCACCTACTTCCTCAAGGCCGCGCTCAACGAGGTGCGCAAGCACCGGGGACTCCCCGAGGTGGACGCGATCGAGTTTCTGAGCCTGGTCAAGGACAGGATCCGGCTGCTCGAACTGAACGAGGATTTGCTCAAGCGGGCCGTGAATGTCGGGTTCTCGGGGGGCGAGAAGAAGCGCAACGAGATCTTCCAGATGGCGGTGCTCGAACCGACGCTCGCCGTCCTGGACGAGACGGATTCGGGTCTCGACATCGACGCCTTGCGCGTGGTGGCGAACGGGGTGAACCGACTCCGCCGGCCCGACAGGTCCGCGCTTGTCATCACCCATTACCAGCGGCTGCTCAACCACATCGTGCCCGATCGCGTCCATGTGCTGATGGACGGACGGATCGTGCGCTCCGGAGGCAAGGAACTGGCTCTCGAACTCGAGGAACGGGGCTACGATTGGATTGTGCCGACGGAGCCGGTTGCAGCCTAGCCCGCATGTTTCACGGTGTCTTGATCGTTTTCTGAACATGGATGCGAACGACAGTCCCCCCGCCCGGCTGGGGCGGTTTGTAGAGGCCTTTGGGTCCGTGGCGGAGGTCGCTGCCTCCCTCGGCGAACCACACTGGATGCTTGAGATTCGCAAGGCCGGACTCGCCCGATTTGCCGAACAAGGTCTGCCCACATTGCGCCACGAAGACTGGCGGTTCACCAACCTGGCTCCGATCGAGGCGTTGCCGTTCCGCCCGCTGCCGCGTCCGGAGCCCCGCGCGGTGAGCGTCGCCGATCTCGATCGCTTGCCCCTGGCCGGAATGTCAGGGCTGCGGCTGGTCTTTGTGGATGGGCATTTTGCGCCCGAGCTGTCGAGGATCGAGGCCGCGGGGGAGCAGGTCCAAGTGCGCAGTCTGAGCCAGACCCTCCGGACCGATGGCGCCTGGCTCGAGCCACAGCTTGCATGTTGGCACGAAGGTCAGGACCGCGCCTTCCGCGCCCTCAACGACGCCTATTGCACCGATGGGATCGTGTTGCATGTGCCGGCGGGAGCGGCGGTGGCCGAGCCGATCCATGCCCTGTTTCTCTCGTCCGGGACCGAGCCGGGTCTGGCGTCCCACCCGCGGAACGTGCTGGTGGCCGAGGCCAACAGCCAGGTGACGGTGATCGAACAGTACGCCAGCCTGGGAGGGGCGGCGACCTTCACCAATACCTTGACCCAACTCGTGGCCGGCGAGGGCGCGCAGGTCGAGCATGTGCGGTTCCAGGACGAGGGGCTCGAGGCGTTTCACATGGGGGCGCTGCGCGCGGTGGCGGCTGGGAGCGCGCGGTTGGCGGCGCACAGCTTCGCCTTGGGCGCGCGGCTTTCTCGCCAGAACATAGGATTGACGCTGGCCGGTTCGGGACTCGAAGCGATCTTGAACGGACTCTATGTCACCACGGAAAAGCGTCTGGCGGATCATCACATGGTGGTCGATCACGCCCAACCGCATTGCGCCAGCCACGAGTATTACAACGGGATTCTGTCGGGCCAATCACGGGGCGTGTTTCACGGGCGCATACTGGTCCGGCCCGGCGCGCAGAAGACCGACGCGAAGCAGACCAACAAGAACCTCCTGTTGTCCAACAGCGCATCGGTGAACACGAAGCCGCAGCTCGAGATTTACGCCGACGACGTGAAGTGCACCCACGGCGCGACGATCGGACAGTTGAATCCGGAATCCGTTTTTTACCTGCGGGCCCGCGGGCTGCCAATCGAGACGGCGCGGCGGATGTTGATTCACGCCTTTGCCGGAGAGATTATCGAGCGTGTCCAGTGCGGCCCGATCCGCCAGGCGTTGGACCGCCTGGTGTGGGACCGGCTCGAACGGGACGCGCAGGTGCGGCTCGACGCCTCATCAGCTCATGATTGACGATCTCAACGACCTGTATCAGCAGGTGATTCTGGATCACAGCCGGAGCCCGCGGAACTTTCGGGCGCTGCCGGATGCGAATCGAACTGCCCAGGGACACAACCCGCTGTGCGGCGATAATGTGACGCTTTACCTGCGCTGTGAGGGGGATGTGATCCGCGAGATCACGTTCCAGGGGTCGGGCTGCGCGATTTCGAAGGCCTCGGCCTCGATCCTGACCGAGTGTCTGCAAGGCCGGACCAAGCAGGAAGTCGAGGCCCTGTTCGAGCGCGTCCGGGCGATGCTCACGACGGGTCAACCGGGTGAAGATGATCTGGGCAAGCTCTCGGTCTTTGCGGGTGTGCACAAGTTCCCGGCCCGCGTGAAGTGCGCGATTCTTCCCTGGCACGCCGTTCTGGCGGCTCTCGAAGGGAAGAGCGACCCGGTGTCCACCGAGGAGGGGGGCGCTTAATCTCCTATGGTTGCGGCTGATTGCATTGCTCTCAAGCGGGACGTGGCGGCCACGCTGGTGCCGGCCGGCACACCCGTCACATTGTTGGCCGGCGAGAGCGCGCAGGTGACCCAGGCCCTGGGTGGCAGCTACACCGTCGTGGTCAATGGGAACATGTTCCGCATTGACGGACGCGACGCCGACGCGCTGGGACTCGAGTGTCTGGCGCCGACGCCCAAGACCGCCGCCGCCGTCCGCACGCGCGAGGAAGTCGATAAGCTTATTTGGGATGCCCTGAAGACCTGTTACGATCCCGAGATCCCGGTCAACATCGTCGATATGGGGCTGGTCTACTCGTGCGTTCTCGAACCGGGATCGACCGGCGGCACATTCAAGGTCGACATCAAGATGACGCTGACAGCTCCCGGCTGCGGCATGGGGCCCATTCTCCAGCAGGATGTCCGCGACAAGGTCCAGTCGCTCGATGGAGTCGAGGAGGTGCAGGTTGACCTGGTCTGGGACCCTCCCTGGACCCAAAGCATGCTCACCGATGCCGCGAAGCTGGCTCTGGGGCTCTACTAGCCTGGAATCCGGACCATGGCATCTGCAAATCAAGTCCGGCCCTCGCCTCGATCGCATCGCGCTCGCACCGCGGCACTAGCCCGCATAGCAGTCCTCTTGCGAAGTCTGACTGCCATGTGCACAGACGGGGTGTGAACTATGCGGGCTACCGCCCCTTGCTCCAATGAACCTGCACCAGCCCCAGACTCCGCCATCGGCACCGTCCTCTGCCTCCCCTTCGTTTCCGCCACCTGTCGATTGGGAGGCGTTGCGGGCCGACTTCCCCATCCTCGATCAGCAGGTGAACGGGCGGCCGCTTGTCTACCTGGACAACGCCGCGACGAGCCAGAAGCCGCTGGCGGTCATCGAGGCAATCGAGCGGTATTACCGCAACGACAATGCGAACGTGCACCGCGGCATCCACGAGCTGAGCAACAGGGCCACCGCCGCCTACGAGGACGCCCGGGCGCGCGTGGCACGCTTCCTCAATGCGCGCGGCTCCGACGAGATCATTTGGACCCGCGGCACGACGGAGTCGATCAACCTCGTGGCCAACGCCTGGGGCGCGGCCAATCTCCGGCCCGGCGACTCCATCCTGCTGACGGAGATGGAGCACCACAGCAACCTCGTGCCGTGGCAACTCGCCGCGCGCCGCGCGGGGGCGCGTCTGGTCTACCTGCCGGTCACCGGAGACGACGGGCTGCTTGATCTGCGTCGACTCGATGCCCTGCTGGCGCCGCCGGTGAAGCTCTTCGCCTTCACGCATGTCTCGAACACGCTGGGCACGGTGAATCCCGTCTCTGCCCTGTGTGCCCAGGCGCGCGAGCGGGGGATTGTGACGGTTGTCGATGCGGCGCAGAGCGCCGGCCATCTGCCGGTCGATGTGCAGGCGATCGGATGCGATTTTCTGGCCTTTTCGGGCCACAAAATCTGCGGGCCGACCGGGATCGGGGCGTTGTACGGACGCAGGGAGCTTCTCGATCAGATGCCGCCGTGGCAAGGGGGCGGCGACATGATTTCGAGCGTCGATTTTTTCGAGAGTCAGTGGGACGCCGTGCCGCACAAGTTCGAGGCCGGCACGCCCAATATTGCCGGCGCCATCGGGATGGCCGCGGCGATCGACTACATCGAGGCGATCGGGCGGGACCGCATCTTCGCTCACGACCAGGATTTGGCGGCGTATGCCGTCACCGGGTTGCGCGAGATCCCGGGCCTCCGCCTGTTCGGTCCGCCCGAGCATCGGGCGAGCGTGGTGAGTTTTCTGCTCGATGACATCCATGCGCATGACGTGGTCACCGTGGCGGACCGGTTTGGCGTGGCGCTCCGCGGCGGCCATCACTGCAATCAACCGCTCATGCGCAAGCTCGGCATCGTCTCGACGGCGCGGGCAAGCTTCTATTTCTACAACACGGCGGCCGAGGTCGACCGCCTGATCGAGGTGCTCCTCGAGATCCGCAAGTTCTTCGGTGGCGCATGACCCCGCGGGCGGTGACCGGGGCCAACTGTTGACGCAATCGGGGCAGGCCCAGCTTGATGCTCTGGCGCATTGCGGCGGCCAGCGAAAACCCCCTCGCCGCAGCCGTCTCCTGCACTTCGCCAAGCAGATCTTCCGGCATGGCCAAGGGGTACGGCTTTGTCTTCAGACCATCAACCATCAACCATCGACCATCAACCACTTCGATCAGCGCCGTCTCACGACGTCGGCTACGGAGGGGTAGCCGCGGACGTCAGTCCGCGCTGACTCGCTCCGGCGAATGCAGACATCAGCGCCGTCTGACGACGGCGGCTACGAGGGACCGTAGCCGCGGACGGGAGTCCGCGCTAACTCGCTCCGGCGAGTGCAGACAATCAGCGCCGTCTGACGACGGCGGCTACCCGGCCCTCTCACGACGGCGGCTACGAGGGACCGTAGCCGCGGACGGGAGTCCGCGCTAACTCGCTCCGGCGAATGCAGACATCAGCGCCGTCTCACGACGGCGGCTACGGGGCCGCTCGCCACGACGGTCACCGGGATCCCGACCGTCAACCATCAACCACCGACCATCAACCAGTTCAATCAGCGCCGTCTGACGACGGCGGCTACGGAGGGGTAGCCGCGGACGTCAGTCGCGCGCTGACTCGCTCCGGCGAATGCAGACATCAGCGCCGTCTGACGACGGCGGCTACGAGGGTAGCCGCGGACGTCAGTCCGCGCTGACTCGCTCCGGCGAATGCAGACATCAGCGCCGTCTCACGACGGCGGCTACGGGGCCGCTCGCCACGACGGTCACCGGGATCCCGACCGTCAACCATCAACCACCGACCATCAACCACTTCAATCAGCGCCGTCTGACGACGGCGGCTACCCGGCCCTCTCACGACGGCGGCTACGAGGGACCATAGCCGCGGACGTTAGTCCGCGCCTGGAGTTTGGACATTTTTTGCTGGACTCGAAACGGCCACTGGGGTAAATCGTGGTCGCAGTGGAACCGATCTGCGTCCAGGGCCGCACGCTCACGGGCGATGATCTGGCGTGGTTGCAGGCTCTGATCGAGCAGCATCCGGCCTGGCATCGCACGGCCCTCTCGCAGTACCTGTGTGAAGCGTGGGACTGGCGCAACGCGGCCGGACGTCTCAAGGACATGGCGGCGCGCACGTTGCTGCTCAAGCTGCAGGCCCGTGGGCTCATCGGGCTACCGCCAGCGCAGAAGCGCACCCGTCGACCCTGCGCGCAGGCTCCTCCTGCTCTCCAGAGCCAGCTCCCGCTCTGGGCACCGGATCGGATCCAGGACGGCCTGGAGTCGCTGCAGCCACTGAGCCTGGACCTGGCTCACACCCGCGCCTTGCGCCGCCGCGCGCTGACCTGCTGCGGCGTTACCCTACGGTTTCCACGGAGCGGTCGGCGAGAACGTGCAGTACCTGGCCAGGGATGTTCGCGGTCGGGACCTGGCCGTGATGGTCTTTGGCGCAGCCGCCCTGGAAAGTCGCCGCCCGGGATCGGTTCATCGGTTGGTCGGTGACCCGGGAACGCGCCTGAAACCATCGCGCCAACAGCGCTTCTTGGTTTTGCCTTGGGTGCGGGTCCCCCATCTGGCCTCGCATCTTCTGGCGCTGGCCACCCACCGCTTGTCGGCCGACTGGCAAGCGCGCTATGGCCATCGGGTGTGGCTGGTCGAGACCTTCGTGGAGTCCGACCGGTTTGCCGCCACGGCCTACAAGGCCGCCGGTTGGCAGCACCTGGGATTGACGACCGGACGCACCCGTCAAGATCGCCACCGCATCCTGCGTTGCCCCCTCAAATCGCTCTGGATCAAACCGTTGCACCCCGCCTTTCGCACCCACCTCACCACCCCATGAAGCTCTTGACCTACCTGCTCCAACAGACCGCCCGCTGGGCCTCCGTCTTCCCTCAGGACCGTAGCCTGCAACGGGCCATCGCCTTGGCTTTCGGCATCCTCTGCGGCGTGGGCCGACGCACCCTCACCCGCGCCATCGCCTTCCACGGCAACACCCAGAAGGACTGGTCGGCCGACTACAAGGTCTTTTCCCGTTGCCCGTGGGAGCCGCGCGCCCTCTTCCATCCGATTCTGGAGCGGGCCATCCAGGAGCAGCGCCTCCAACGGATCGTTGTCAGCACCGACGACACGCGCGTTTGGCGCACCGGCAAACACGTGCCCCAAACCCAATGGCATCGTGACCCGCTGGGACCCCCCTTCCAAGTCAACCTGCGCTGGGGGCATCGCTTTCTCCAATGCAGCCTGAGCCTCCCACTCTATCTCCAGGATCAAACCAGTTCCTCCCGTTCGGTTCCCATCCGCTTCGAGATGGCCCCGGTGGTCAAGAAACCCGGCGCGCACGCTTCGGACCAACAACTCGAACACTACCGACAGCTCAAGAAGCAGAAGAACCTCTCAGTCCAGTTTGTCGCCTTGACCCAAGAGGTGCGCCAACACCTCAACCAGACCGGCCATCAGGCCAAGCGCTTGGTCCAGGTCGCTGACGGCTCCTTCGCCAACCGCACCGTGTTCGCTCAGGATTGGGAAGCGCAGAACGTGACCCTTATCGTCCGTTGCCGCAAGGACATCGTCTTATGCCGCCGCGCTCCGGGCAAGGGCCGCCGCTTCTACGGCTCCACCAAGTTCACCCCCGAGCAGGTCCGACGCCGCGATTCGCGCGCACGGTGGCAGAAGGCCTGGATCTTCCACGGCGGCTCTTATCGAAGTGCGCTACAAGGACATCACTCGGGTCTATTGGCAAGGAGCCCGCAAACGGGCCGTGCGCCTCTTGGTGGTGGCGCCGGTGGGCTATCGCACCAGCAAGAAGGGCGCAAGTACTATCGGCAGCCCGCCTACCTGCTCACCACCGACCTGACGACCCCGGCCCTCGAGTTACTCCAAGCCTACTTCGATCGGTGGGGCATCGAGGTCAATCACCGCGACGAGAAGACATTCTGGGCGTGGGCCAAGCCCAAGTCTGGAATAAGGACTCGGTGAGCAAAGTCCGGCGCTCTTGGTGGCCATGTATAGTTGGCTTCAGTTGGCCGGCCTCAAGTGCTACGGCCCCACGCGTACGCAGGTCTATGAACCCCTGCCCAAATGGCGTCGTGGAGCCAAGCGCCCCTCCTGTTTGGACCTCGTCACACTGCTGCGCAAGCAACTGGCCGACCATCCGGTCACATTCCCGACGGCCAAAGCCCCCGCAACCTACCCCATGATGGTCGGCAGCGCCGCCGCCTGAGGTCTTCTCCCTGCCGCCTCACGCTGCCCCCCGCCAAAACCCGTCTCCAGAATGTCCAAACTCCAGCCGCGGACGTTAGTCCGCGCTAACTCGCTCCGGCGAAGACAGTCGTGACCGCAAGTCGTCTATTGCATCAGGGCCCGTCAAGGCCTACGTTGGGCGCGTGCAAGGAGATACGGATCGGTTCCCAACAGCGCCAAACGTTGTCCCCGCGTCGCGACCCCGATCCTCGTTTTCGCACTACCTCCCCCGGTTGCGACGCGAGTTCTACCAGGGCGACGCCATCGTGTTCTGGACCCTGCCATTGGCTCACCGCGCTCAAGGATGGCTCACCCCCTCGTTTCACGCCCTGTTTCGTGAGATCATGCTCCACGGCGCCGTCCGCGAAGGTCTTCTCTGCCCGGCCTACTGCCTGATGCCCGACCATATCCACTTGGTTTGGATGGGCTTGCGACGCGACACCGACCAGCGGAACGGGATGAAGTTTCTGCGCACCCAACTCGGACGCTGCATTCAGCCGCGCCGGTTTCAGCACCAGGCGCATGATCACGTGCTGACGCCTTCCGAGAGGCAGCGCCAGGCATTTGGCGTGGCATGCGCCGATTACGTGCTGCTTAATCCGCTCCGGGCGGGCCTTGTGCAGTCGCCTGTCGATTGGCCCTATGTCGGTGCGATTGTTCCGGGGTATCCACTGGCAAATCCGTTCGAGGCAGGGTATTGGGAGTGGCTTTGGGCACGCTATTACCAGATGCGCGCACCCGGACTCGAAGAGCGCCTGCTGCCCCCGCGCGAGATGGAGTAGACCCGGCAAATCTGTGCCTCCAGCAGAAACGTCCCCAGCTCCCAGACACCACCCAACCCCTACTGCCGACCGCGGCCAGGCATCTGGTCTGAAGTGGGAAAACAAACAGGGCCGGCAAACCGGCCCTGATCGATCAACTAAACGGACGTACTCGCGCTTAGCTCTTGCGCCGGACGATTAATCCGAGACCAACCATCGCAAGGCCTAGGAGGGCCGCCGTCGCGCCGCCGTCGGGAACCCGATACCCCGTTGCATCGTGGGAGAAGGGAGCATTCTTTAGCACGTCGATGTCAGTAACTCCCGCCACATTGTATAGATCGAAATGAATCCCATAGCCCAGTGGCATTCCGGAAACATCCACATCGAACGACTTATAGTACATGGTGCCATCTGCCGCCTCTCCGGTCTGAGTGTCGAACGCCGACACGAACATGGTCGGGTCAAACTGGAAGGCAAACTGCAGGTAGTACGTCTCAAATACGCCGTGTTTCTGCAAATCACCCGTGTCCCAATCCAGGTTCTGCTCAAGCGGCGGCGCACCATAAAACATTTCGTCCGTGACTTTGATGGTTTGGTCACCGAATTTGAAGGACCCAAGCCCGGGAACTGGAACACTGGTCGATGGAATTAGAGCAGCAGAGATATAAAACCACTGCGAGTCGAAGTCCCCCGAAAGGTATGCGTATAGCGTGAACTGATTCTCCGTGTTGAACGAATCTTCGTATACAGTGTCATAGCCACCCGGTGCGATATCTAGCTGGAGGAGGGGTATTGCATGAGATACCTGGCACACCACCAACCCCGTCAACCAGACCGTTGTCATTAAAAGTCGTTTCATACACTGTCGCTCACTTTGTGAGTCGTTACACGGTTCATGTGGCACTTATCATTCTACTGACCCAGCCACCACCGTCTTTCAGCGGAGAGCAGCCAGGATGCCAGCTTCGGGCTTCGCCCAGGCCGACCTTCCTCGCACACGACTAACATACTACACTGCAAATGATTACAGAGCCGAAGAATCTCTCTGTCATCGTCGCTACCTCTCCTAGCCCTGGTTGAAAACTGTAACCCACACCGACACTGTTTCGGTGGAAGTGCGGGTCCGAGATGTCTTTGCAAGCTACAACCAATTGTAGGCGAATGACTTGTGTCTGTTCCAGCCTCTGATTGGCTCTGTTAGCCAGGGCGACACTATCGAGCGTTGGTGTTATGTCGCTGACTACCAACGTCTTGCAACGTGACTGAGGCCCTGACCCGGAAATCTCATGCCGGGCCGACGATACACATTCCCAGGCTGTGGCAGAACCGCGCCCAGAAAGGGAATCAAGAGCCTTGTTTCGGTTCTGAGGGCGTTCTGCCATGGAAAGAGTGTGTCGCAGATTCACTTCCCACCCTCTTGCTCTTGATCCTGCTCTTGCTCTTGCTCTGCCGCGGGGATCAGGAGCAAGAGCAGGATCAAGAGCAGGAATTGAGATTGCGTTTCTCCTTGGCGGCAACGCGGCGACCTGGTGAGGTCAGACGTTAGGCCGGCTAAGAAGTGGACCTCGCACGGAAGCTGCCCGGGCACGAGCGTGTTCGGTAGCGCGAAGCGCTTGGAGTGCGTGTGCTTCAGCACCGCTTTGGAATGGAAACGCACGGAAGACCGTCCTCGGAAAGCGGCGGTCAACCGCCGCAGTCCAGACGCTTCGCGACCTCGGAGCCGAACTGAGCGGGGGTGACTGCCACAACGAACACCGGCCCAAGGAGTTAGACACCCTCGACAGCGCTGCTCTGAGAAACCACTCGGGAGCTTTGCTTAGGTTGACGCGTATGCGCGGCCGCGGGAGAGTGCGGTGCTTCAGCCTGCTCTTTACACCGCTTTGCGTGGGACGTGATCGGCCACCGTCTTCGAAAAGCGGCGGTTGACCCCCGCTTTGCTGAGATTCAGTGCGGAGCCAATTGGAACCGTCCGGCTACCACCCCAGGCACCGTGAGGTCCTCGTCGAGTTCCTCCCAGCGTAGCGCATATCCGTCCAGTTCCAGACGAACTCCGGCCAATTGTTGGTCCGTGGCTTTCGCCAGGATGCGGAATCGGTCGGCCGGAAACCCAACGATCCGCCCGTCGTGAAGCTCGATGAAGACAATGCGGCCCTCGGTCCAGGCACGCACGGCGGAAGGCTCGACTGCCAACGTTGGTTCAAGGGTTGTGACGCTCATGGAAAGCATTCCTCAGCATGATCTGGTGCTCGAACACCAATCGCTCAATCTCGCGCAGTTCGTGTGCTCTCACGCCCCGGTTCCCCGCCAGGGCAATGATCGGCTCCAGCCAGAACTTGCACTCGCCGTCCGGGGTGCGCACGTGGATGTGGGGTGGTTCCTGCCTCTCATTGGAGTAGAAGTGAAACCGGAAACGCCCAATCCGCAACACCGTCGGCATACCGGGAATCTACTCGGCGTCCGGTCCAAGTCCATCGTGTTTTGTTTCAACACATGAAGTCCAGGATTCCACGCCGCCCCTGCCCGTCGAGCCGGGCGACAGCGGCGCTCCGACAAAGGGCGCTTGACTGGTCTTCATTGCGGGGCCAATTGGAACCGTCCGGCGATGACACCTGGCATCGTGAGGTCCTCGTCGAGTTCCTGCCAGCGTGGCAACCCGACCGAATGCCACGCCCGACGCCCGAGGTTCGGTTGTTCGCCGTGTCGTTGCGATCGGGTTGTTCGGTGAAGCCGTTGCCGTTGCGACCGTGGATTCCTTCGATAAATCGGTCAGGTGCACCCCCCGTGCGTGCCGCAGCGTCCAGGTGTTCGCCGACGGTGCGTTCACTTAAACAGTAGCCGTCTGCCAGCCAATTGCCTTCATGCAGGTGGATCCGGTTGGCTGGAAGGCCCGCATGCTTGATCCCATCTGTCGCTGCGCGGTTGAATTGCACTGGGTTGCATCAAAAATGCACCAAAATCGTGTCGCGATCGCGACAAGGAATCTGTACAGTGCGCAGGTGACGGTGTTGGGAAGGAGGAACCATGGCGAACGGGTCGGTTCTTGATATTGATACATCGAGGCAGATGACACAGGTTCCCGGTTCCCCGTTCTCGGTTCAGGGTTGAACGCAGGCTGCTGGACGGCTACGACCCGAGGCACCGTGAGGTCCTCGTCGAGTTCCTCCCAGCGTGGCAACCCGACGGAATGCCACGCCCGACGTCCGAGGTTTGGTTGTTCTTCGCGGAGCAAGTCAGCGCGGACTCATTCCACGAATGCGGGACGCCTACTCCGCTCCGGTAGCCGCCGTCGTCAGACGGCGCTGATCAGCTTCCTGCTCGACGCAGCCAGCGGATCAGGTTTGTCGTGTCCGCGTCGGCGATCTCGGCGACGAGTTGGGCGAGAGCCGCGGCGACGGCTCCGGTATCATTTGGCGGCACCGTGTGCCTTTCCCCGAACACCGCGCCGGCATGGGGACGTTGTTGGGCCGCGAGGCGGTTGTTTCAGCACCGCTTTGCGTGGGACGTGATCGGCCACCGTCTTCGAAAAGCGGCGATGGACCGCCGCTTTGCTGACATTCAGTGCGGAGCCAATTGGAACCGTCCGGCGACGACCCTAGCCCGGATGTTTCACAAAGCTTCGCGGAGTCTGACATCCGGGCTGTGGCAAGACCGCGCCCAGAAAGGGAACCGGGAGCATTCTGTCGGTCCTGAGAATGGTCTCTCATGGGAACAGTGTGATGCAGTTCTCTATCTCTCGAACCTGGCGCGGTTTTGCTTCTCTAGCCCGCATAGCAGTCCTCTTGCGAAGTCTCAGTGCCCTGTGCACCATAGGGGTGTGAAATATGCGGGCTAGTCGTCCGGCGGCTTGGGGCGGCGTTCGAGGTAGGTCTTCCAGCAGTCGAACGCGACATAGAGTTCGAAGAAGACACGGGGGCGATGCTCGAACAGACCGATCATAAGCCACTTCTTTTCAGAACGTTCGTCCAGCTCAGCCTCGAAGCTGGAACTGACGACCATCAAGGTCCCGTAGGGATCCTCCGGCACCTGCGGATACCATCCGACGTTGGCATGGCGCCGCAAGTACCACGGGAGCGGCCAGTAATCGCCGCCCGGCGCCATCACCTTGATCACCTCCGTGTCTCCCTGCGGGGCGTACCGCGTGATGTCCCGGATGGTGGCGACCAGACGCAGCAGATCGCGGGATGTATGCGCGTAGACGTACGGGTTGCGTCGATCCGTCGCATAGGGAAACGCCCCCCGCCACGCCTGCACGGCAAGCTGTCCCGCCGCCAGGGCGAGCACGGCAAAGACCGCCAGACGCCCCCCTCTCCATTTCCGCAAAAGACTCCATAGGATTGGCAGGGCGGCCCCGGCGAGGAGGATGAAGCCGTGGTGAAAGCCGACCAGGCACCACGGTGTCTTGTAAGGAATGACGGTGTAAACCGCGGTCAGCCCGAATGCATAGAAACCCGCAAATCGCAGGAATCGCACGCAGCCGTCCGCGGGTTTCCGACCCCACAAGGCCGCGATCCAGCCCGCGACGGCCAGCAGGAAGATAAGCGCCTCGCTCCAGACCGGCCCTTTGGGGAAATGAAACCAGAGAAGCCGTTCGAAGTAGAAGCTCCAGGGATGGATGTGGGGCGATTGACCGCCGGCGCGTCCGAACCAAGGCAGATACGTGCGCACCGAGTCGATCGGGCCGTTCCAGTTGGTGAAGAAAGATGTGAACAGGACGATCGAGACCGTGAGAGCCGCGGCCACCGCCGCCAGACCGGGCTGCCATCGCAGGCGAAGCCGCGCCCGGTCCCGCCATTCGCCGAACACGGACCCACCGCTTTCACCGCCGGGCGCACGAACCGCGCCAGGGGCAGGTCCGGGTTGCACTTCCTGATCCTCCTGCCTGCATGGTGAATTCCGTCGCGGTTCAGCCTCCGTACCCGTGGGTGACGGGATCCATCGTTCCCAGAGGACGGTGGCCACGGCGGCACCGGCCAATGCGGCGAACGCGAAGACGAAGGTCTCCTTGGTGGCGTGCATCGCGCCAAGGGCGGCGCCGGAGACAATGGCCCACGCAATGGTCCCGGACTTCCAGAACCGCCACGCGGCAGCCACAAACAGCAGCGTGAAGAAGACGAGCAGCAATTCGTGGATGTAGTAGCGCGAATAGTAGACGAAGGCCGGCGAGAGGGCGGTGAAGAGGCCCGCCCCCAGCACTCCGCCGCGGCCGAGAGCGTCCCGCAGGAGCGGGAGCAGGAGGATCAATCCCAGGCCGAACGCGAGTGGGACCAGGCGCAACGTGCCTTCGCGCAGGCGCGAGGCCTGGTCATTTGTGTCGGGGTCCGCAGTCCGGGACGGAACGAAGCTGCTCAGCCAGGCAAAGGGGAGGCT
>JAXGQW010000100.1:0-16476 GCA_040766265.1 Verrucomicrobiota bacterium | reverse complement strand
CCACAGCGGTGCTGAAGCACACGCACTCTCCCGCGGCCGCGGGACTTCGCGCTGCCGCACACGTTCGTGCCCGGGCAGCTTCAGTGCAAGGTTTGCATCTCAGCCGCCCCAAGGTTGACGCGTATGCGCAGCCGCGGGATCGGCCCTCCCGCAGGGGCGGCTCTCGGAGAACAGGGTAGGTTGATGGGATGCCGTGCAGTCTCGCGCGTGTGAACGACATGATTCAGAGTCCTGCTCCAGGCGAGCGTGAGGTGCGGTTCGTCGGCGACATTGTCCGTTTCACTCTGCGTCGCCGCGATGACCAGCCGTGGCCACCGCGTTGGCGGGCATTCCTGAGAACCAACCTCGGGCGGGCCGCCGCCGCCCGCTCGGAGATCATCGCCTCGGTCGAACGCGAGCGCCCGCCGGCCCTGGGTTCATGGCACGATATTCCGTTGCAGCTCGAGGGGGCGATCTGGAACTGCAAAGTTCCCTTGGCGGAGGTGGGGTGCTTTCGGGCGAAGGCCTATGTCCGCGACGAGCGCGGTTGGCAGCACTGGCCGGCGGGCCCCGATGTCAGCATCAACGTGCAACCGGATTTCTGCCGGACCCGCAACATCATCTACTGCGCCTTCACGCGCATGTTCGGTCCCACCCGCACCGCGACTTCGACGGTCGATCCGAAGCTGGACGCCCGCCTTGAAGTTCTCGATCGGCGCGGCTACACCGTCATCCCACCCTCGGGCAAGCTGCGGGATCTGGTCCGCGCGCTGCCGCATGTGTTCGACACACTTGGATGCCGGATTCTGCACCTGTTGCCTGTCAACCCGACGCCCACCGTGTACGCTCGCTTCGGGCGGTTCGGCAGTCCGTACGCCGCCGGCGATCTGCTGGCGATCGATCCCGCGCTTGTTGAATTCGATCGCCGCACGACGGGTTTGGATCAATTTCGCGAGCTGGCACGGGCCGTGCACGAGCGCGGGGGCCGGCTGTTCCTCGACATGGCGATCAACCACACCGGCTGGGGGTCGACGCTCCAGGAAGAGCATCCGGAGTGGTTTGCGCGGGATCGGGAAGGCCGGTTGAAGAGCCCCAGCGCCTGGGGGACCGTTTGGGAAGACCTCGTCGAACTCGAACAACACCACCCCGGGCTGCGCCGTCATTTTGGGGACGTCTTTCTCGAATGGTGTCGGCGGGGTGTGGATGGCTTTCGCTGCGATGCGGGGTACCAGGTGCCGCTGCCGGTCTGGCAGTACGTGACCGCCCGTGTGCGCCAGGAGTTCCCGGACACCGTCTTTTTGCTCGAGGGGCTGGGGGGTGCCTGGGAAACGACCGAGAGCCTCCTGACCGAGGGCGGCCTCCAATGGGCCTATTCGGAGTTGTTCCAGAACTATAATGGCGTCCAGGTGGCCGGGTACCTCGACCATGCGTTGCGCCAAAGCCAACGCGTCGGGCTTCTTGCCCACTACAGTGAAACCCATGACAACGAGCGGCTTGCGGCCAAAGGACGCGCCTGGTCCCTCCTCCGCAATCGTCTCTGCGCCCTTGCCAGTGTCAGCGGCGCTTTCGGTTTCACCTGCGGCGTCGAATGGCTCGCTCCAGAGCGCGTGAATGTCCATTCAAGCCGTGGATTGGCCTGGGACAGCGCGGACAATATCGTGCCGGAGCTGTCGGTGCTGAACCGGTTGTTGGCCGATCATCCGTGCTTCTTCGATGGGGCCCGGCTGACTCGCTTGAGCGAGCCTGGCTCGCCTGTCTACGGCTTGCGGCGGGTCTCCGCGGAAGGTCTTGATGAGGTCCTTGTCCTGGTGAACACCGACGTCGCGTCGCCGCAGCCCCTCCGGCTTCATGCAGACAGCCTGCCGTCCGGCGCTGGCGGTGGATTGGCGTTGGTCGATTTGCTGGATCAGCAGCCTCCGGATTTCGCCTCGAAAGGCGCAAACCTGATCGTGACCCTGCCGCCGGCAGCCGTCTTTTGTCTGGCGTCCAGCCGGGGCCCGCGTGGCTTGGCGGGCGAGGCCTATCGGCGCCGCAGGGCATGCGAAGCACGGGCGCTCAGCACGCTGTGCCACCACCTGCCGGTCGAGACGCTCGGCGCCATCGACGTGGTCTCGCTCGGGAAGCGCTTCTCGGAGAACCCCGCGGCCTACTTGAGCGCGCTCACTTACCTGACGCCCGCTACGGCAGGCCAGGATGTCGAATCCGCTCTCGCTGCGGCGACGACCGCATTCCCGAGGGTGGTGACCTGGGACTGGCCGGATCGGAACCGTGTCGTGCCCGTGCCGCCGGAGCATTGGCTGCTGGTCCGTGATGACGCTCCCTTTCGCGCAACGCTGGCTGCCAGCCCGCCGACCGCATCGGTCCCGCAGCACGCGGTGTCCATCCCAACCGCCCAGGGGCACATCGCCTGCTTTGCGCCCCGAGGCGATATCGGCGATGCGAGTCTAACGGTCGATCGATTCGTGAACGAAGCGGACCGCCGCGCCGAGGCCCCCGTGCGTTTTCTGCCGGCGAGACCCCCTGAGGGCGAACGGTCGGCACTACCCGCGCCCGATTCCGTGGTCTTGCTCACCAACGAGCGTGGTGGCATGGCGCGCCTGCATGTCGACCTCGGTTCGATCGAATCCAAGTACGACTGCCTGCTCGCGGCAAACCTGCACCCGCGCGTTCCGGTGGATCGCCATGTCTTCGCCAAGCGGGCTCGAGTCTGGGTCAATGCCGACGGTTTCATTTCGCCCCTCGATGCCGGCAATCTGTTGGCCTTCTCGCACGGTCCCCCCGCTCGATGGCGGTTCCTCGCCCACGCCGGAGACGGGCGTGTGGTCGAGATCGGCCTCGAAGTCGGGATGATTCCCGGTCGCAACACCACTGTGCTCCGGTTCAGCCGGGTCGACGGGACGGGGTCGGACCGCAAGAGCCTGCCCCCGGAAGCCGATGTCCGGTTGACCGTGCGCGTCGATATCGAGGACAGGGGATTCCACGCGGAGACGAAGCGCGGCAGCGGGGTCGAGGGCCACTTCGCCAAACACTGCCAGTCTCTCTCTGCTCATCCGACGCAGTCCGGCACTCGATCGCGCGCGTCCCGTCCGGATCTCACCGATCCCGCGCACTCGAATGCCCCGTCCAGTCGGTCCGGTTTCGTTTTCACGCCGGCCGCGGACCGGGAACTGCGGGTTTGGACCGACGCTGGCCAGTACCATCCGCAGCCCGAGTGGTGCGAGAGTATTCCGCATCCCATCGAGCAATCGCGCGGACAGGTTGGCGTCGGCGACGCGTTCAGTCCGGGCTGGTTCGAACTGTGCCTCGAGCCGGGTCGGGCCGTGGCCCTCGTTGTTTGCGCCGACCCCAGGGATCCGAAGCCGGAGGAGGTGCTGGGCCCTGCCCAGCGGGAGCAGAGGCAGGCGGGATTCGAGGAGCGCCTGGCTGCTGCCGCGGGCGCGTTCGTGGTGCGCCGAGATGCTGTCCGCACAGTGATTGCGGGCTATCCATGGTTCCTGGATTGGGGCCGGGACACGCTCATCTGCGCACGGGGCCTTTTGGCGGCCGGGATGCGAGAAACCGTGATTCATCTGCTGCAGGCCTTCGGCCGCTTCGAAGAGCATGGCACTCTTCCCAATGCAATCCACGGCGAGGACGCGTCGAATCGCGACACCTCGGACGCGCCCCTTTGGTATGGCATTCTCTGCGAGGAGTTGGCCGCGGGTGACTCGGAAATGCTCCATGCGCTGCGCGTGGATGCGGGCGGACGCACGATCGCGGATGTGCTCCGTTCGATCGCTGTCGGCTATGTGCGAGGCACTCCGAACGGAATCCGCATGGACCCGGCCTCGGCCCTGGTCTGGAGTCCGAGTCATTTCACGTGGATGGACACCAACCACCCGCCCGGCACGCCCCGCGAAGGCTACCCGGTCGAGATACAAGCCCTCTGGATTCGTCTGCTCCGGCACCTCGATCGGCTGGGGCTGCCGTCCGCCGCCGAGCCTTGGGATCAGATCGCCCGGCGCGCACAGGCCTCACTCTCGAAGCACTTCTGGCTCGAGGAGCAGGGCTGGCCGGCGGATGTCCTCGAGGCCGGGCCGCGCCAGAGCGCCGCGTCCGCCACCCCGCAACGCGCGCTTCGCCCCAATTGCCTGTTCCCCATCTCATTTGAATTGATCGCAGGCGAGCAGGCCCGACGCACCGTGGAAGCCGCCCGCAAGCATCTGCTTGTGCCGGGCGCGTTGCGGTCCCTGGCGCCGCTGCCCGTTGACCCCCCGCTCCCAATTCACGGTCCCGATGGCCGCGCCCTGAATGATCCGAAGCATCCCTACTGGGGGCGCTACGCCGGAGACGAAGACACGCAGCGCAAGCCCGCTTACCACAACGGCACGGCCTGGGTCTGGATGTTGCCCATCTTCTGCGAAGCGATGGTGCGGGCTTGGGACTGCGCGCCCGGCGCCGAGGCTGCCGCTCGGGCCTATTTGGGAGGCTCGGATTCGTTGCTCGATCGAGGCTGCCTGGGCCATTTGCCCGAAATCCTGGACGGCGACGCGCCCCACAGGCAGCGTGGCTGTGACGCCCAAGCCTGGAGTGTGACCGAGGCCCTGCGTGTCTGGCATTGGTTGGATGCGCTCGCCTGCTCGCCGGGCTGATCCTTGCCGGCACCGACGCGGGGGGGGCGTGCATGCCGACACCGGATTGACAGTCCGGACGGTGCGGTGAGCATGAGATGGCGGGGTTTGGGGATTCGCGGATCGCGTTTGGTTCTGCTGAGATTGTCCTTTACAAGAGGGCCCGAATCCGGGTATCAGAGCGGCTTGTTAATGATCTGAGCCGTAAGACACAATCCTGCCATGCACAAGACCATGCTGCTTCCCTCGTTTGACAAGCGCTTCCTAAGGCCCTGCCTTATTTGGACGTCATTGCTGCTCTTGGGTATGCGTGTGATGGATGCCCAAGTTGTTTACGAACAGGTCCATTCGTTTGGCGCGAGTGCCGACAGCGGGGCGTATCCAAACGCGACTCCGCTGATCGGTTTGGATGGACGTCTCTATGGATCGACCCTCTATGGCGGATCAGCCGGCGCCGGCACGCTCTACAGAGTCGAGCGAAACGGTTCGGATTTTGTGGTTCTTCATAACTTCAGTGGATCCGATGGCAGCCAGCCAGTCGGCGGGTTGGCGCAAGACGAGGCGGGGGTTCTCTATGGCGCGACAGCCGGTGGCGGATCCGGCACCAACGGTGTCGTTTTTAAGATCAATCCTGACGGCTCGGATTTCGCTGTCATCAAGGAATTGGCCGCGGATGGTTCGGAGGGCCGCGAGCCCGCTGGCGGACTCGTGCGGGCCAGTAACGGTGTGCTTTACGGCGCAACCTTCGCGGGGGGTACCTACGACGGTGGAACGATCTTCAGCGTGAATACCGATGGGACTGAGTTCACCGTTCTGCGGGAACTCGGTGACACCCCCGCGGACGCGCGGGGTCCTCGGTGCTTCCTGATTGAAGGGTCGGATGGAATGCTCTATGGGACAACCCGTTACGGCGGTACGGAGGATGCGGGCACACTGTTTCGGATCACGAAGTTCAGCTTCGGTTACGAAGTTTTGAAGAGCTTCGTTCCCGCGACAGAAGGCCAAGGGCCTCTGGCCGGCGTGCTCGAGGGAAGGGACGGACGGCTCTATGGCACACTGGGCGCGGGGGGGGCGGGCGAATCAGGCGCGGCTTACGCCGTCAACCCCGACGGCACTGGCTTTACAATTCTGCACTCGTTCGTTCCCAGTGAAGGAGCAGGGATTCTTGCCGGCGTTTGCCAGACGAGCGATGGAATGCTCTACGTGATGGCCTCGTCTGACGGAGCAAACCAGAAAGGCGCGGTGGCGCGGTTGAAGGAGGACGGTTCGGAGTTTTCCATCGTCCAGGACTTCGGAACGAGTCCTGCAAGCCCAGGCACAGGCATCACAGCGCTTGTCGAGGGGCCGGATGGGCAACTTTACTACACGACTGTGCGCGGCGGCGCGTTCGACCATGGCACAGTCACTCGCATGCAGAAGGATGGGAGCGGCTTGCAGATTCTCAGGAGCTTCTCCGAGAGTGGTTCTGCTGCCATCACGCCTCGCGAAGGTGTCGTGGTTGGGAAGGACGGATTCCTCTACGGCACGACCATGGAAGGGGGGATTAACAATCTTGGGACCGTCTATAGAATTCGGGCGGACGGGTCGGGGTATGGCGTCCTTCGCGTTTTGGGCCTGACGCCGGGCGACGCCGCATCACCGGTCGCGGGTGTCATTCAGGCGAGCGATGGCTTGCTGTATGGAACAGCCAGCGCAGGCGGGACACATGGCCGAGGCGCCTTGTTTCGTGTCGCGCCGGATGCCGGAGGTTATGCGCTGATTTACAGTTTCCAAGGGACGCCTGCCGACGGTGCAGTGCCAACAACCAGGCTGATCGAGGGCAAGGATGGCTTCCTCTACGGCACGACATCGTACGGGGGTTCCTCGAACAACGGTACAGTCTTTCGCATTCGCAAGGACGGCACGGGATACACCTTGCTCAGGTCGTTCGGCGGGGCTCCCAACGATGGAAGCGACCCCAACGGGGATCTGCTGCAAACATCTGAAGGGCTCATTTACGGAGTTACGTACGTCGGTGGCAGCGCCGATCTTGGCACTGTGTTCCGCTTGAATCCAGACGGGAGCGGATACCTGGTTCTGAGGTCCTTTACCGGCGCGTCTCAGACGCCAGCAAACCCCTGGAACGGGCTGACGGAAGGGAGTGATGGGCGTCTGTACGGGACCAGCCTGGCCACGGGCGGAAACGGCGGATCTGTCTTTTCCATGGCCAAGGATGGAACTGACCTGAGGGTCATTGTTGCTTTGCCCAAGCCAGTTGGCGGCGGCACGCGCCCTGCGGGGAGACTTGTCGAGGATTCGACGGGACGGCTGTGGGGCACCTGCTGGCTGGGTGGGCCGGCGAATGGCGGCACTGTTTTCAGAGTTGCCAAAGACGGGTCCGGATACGAAGCCGTGCATGACTTCCTTGGGGCGCCTGCGGACGGCTTTGCTCCGATCTCGAGTCTTGCCATCTTCTCCGATGGCGTCATCTATGGGACGACGTCGAGCGGCGGCACTCTCGACTTTGGCAGCCTCTTCCGGATTTCCTCGAGCAGTGCTGTTCATATCGAAGGCGTCTCGAAGCAGCCAGACGGTCCAGCAACCGTTAGCATCAGCGCAGTTCCGGGATGGCTGTGCCAACTTGAATGGACTTCGGAGGTGAGACCGTCTGCTTGGAACAGCGTCGCAAGCGGTCGCGCCAATGCGGCCGGAAAACTCGTTCTCACCGACGCTGCTGCAAACGATCAGGCGATCAGGTTCTATCGCGTGCGGGCGACACCTTCGATCGCAGGCCAGGCAAACTAGAGTCTCTCTTCCGGGGCGGCCCAGGACCATTCTGGCCACCCACCATTCTGGCAGTGGCATCGAGCGACTGCCAGAGTGCTTTTTTCCAGTCCACACCGACGGGCGACCCTGCAAGCCGCGTGGGTCTGGACTGAATGTGGCCGGATCGGCGCGGTGGAGTTCCGGCTGCCGTTGGTGACAGCCAACTTGTCCGCCTGATTCGCAGACCGGCGCCAGTGTGTATCTGGAGGTTGTGGGGGGGAATCGAGTCTGCGCCGCGTGGGGGTGGTAGGGGGCCCACACCGTCTGTTGCCATCCGGTGGAGGCTCGGTGGCCTCGCCTGGCGACAGAACACCAACAACAACCAGATGCACCGAATCCGGCGTGCGCATCACACTTTCTGCTCGATTCCCATGCTTCGAGCTTTCTTGATGGCGTTCCCGTTGTCTGAGCTCAGACCGATCCGACGTATCCGTCCTCGGTCTCGAAAAAACAAAAAAAAGGCGCCGATTGCTCGACGCCTCTGCGAATGAGTTAGTTGCCTGTCGTCAGGCTTAGGCCCGCGTGCGGCGATAAGCTGCGAACCCAACAAGGCCCAGACCCGCGATCAGCGCGAACGAACCCGGTTCAGGGACCGGATGAGTACCCGTGACACCAAAGTCGATCCCGCCAGCGGAGGTCCAAGCCACAAGGGACCACTTATCGAGACCAGGAGGATTGTGGGGGACTTCCGCCAATGCTTGGCCACTTGCCGTTGGGACATTGACCAGGCCAACGGCAAGAGACGCAGTTGGGGCTGGGGGCGGGGCGGCATTGGGAGCATGCACACCCTCAACCTTGAGCACGTACAACTGAAGGCCACCAGTTAGAGCCACCACTTGGCCATCGACCCAGGCAGTCCAGTAAGTCCCGCCAAACTGAGTCGGACCTGTGGGTGTCAAGTCCCACGTCCCGGTTGTAGCGATTTGTGACGATGTGTCTGTGACAGGCCCTAACGTAATCGCTGCGCTCGCTGTGACTGCTCCCACGATGAGCGTGGCGACAGCCATTGTGAGTGTTTTCTTCATCTTTACCTTTCTTTTTACTGTTGATTCGGCCGAAACACGACCTGGAGCGACCAAGTCGTGCCGCTCTTATATCACATAGCCAAATCCAGTCAAGTAATTTCTGGAAAATTTAACGCTGGAATTGGTGGTCAGGTGGGTTCGAACCCACGTTAACGGCGAGGGCGCTGTCTATGGGCTACCAGCCCCCGGCATACTGCTAAAAAGCGGCACCCAGACGACTCAATCAAAAGACCCGATGCAGCCATGGACGGATTCGTCCGTACCGCGCGCAGACCTTCTCTTGCTCGCGCCACCGTGGCTGTGAATCGTGTTGGTGAGCATTGGGGCAAGCCGTGATTATCTGCACGCATCAAATCAACGGGCCGGTACTGTACAGCCCCTCGCGAGAGCAAGCAGTTTTGAAATTTTACGGGAGGGTTGGATTCTCGGCCGGGAGCAGTTTCAGCCGTCGTTGGGGTCTGGAGAGTCTTTATCCCGCTCTCTGTCGATTCCGATCCTCCGGAACGTTCCGCTTCGACTCGGTCTTCACAGCTCAAGCAAGATGGCCATGCCCACCAGCTCGATCCTGCCGGTTTCCGAGAGACGGTGGATGAAATCTGAGGGGACTGAACGACAAAAACGGCGTCAACACGGTTGCTCCGGTCCGGCTCGGCGCCTCATCACCCTCGTCCAGAGTGGTTTTTCAGGCGTCGATGTAGATCAGGTGAACTCATAAGTTCACCGGTAGGTGTGACCACCAGAGGAGCCTCGATGGCCTTGAGCGCACCACGGCAGGCTTGTCATGGTGCCCGAAAACCTGGTTCACCAGCGGTTGGGTGCCCAGTCGCAGCAGGCCAGGCGGCGGTCGCCGGTATGGATGGTGATGCCCTGCGGAGGACAGCTTACGATCGCCGCGCGCAATCAACGCGATGACGACGCCTCCCGGCAGTGCAGGTCTGCCATGCGTCCCGCCTTTGCTGCAAGTCTTCATGCAGTGCATAATCGACCTTCGCCGTCCGCACCACCAGAAGTGATGCCGGTGTCACCGGGGTTCCGGGTCAGGGGCAATTGAGGCCAAAGCCTCAGGCTGCCGAAGACTGAACTGGTTCCCTGGACCGGCCGAAACCTACGACAAGGCCACATCCAGAAGATCGACAAGCCTGCAAGAGGCTCGGGTGTGGCCAACGCATCGAGGACATCCTTGATGCCAATCGGCACGGCCCGCCAGGCCGACCCACGACGAACTGGAGTTCCGCCGTGATGAAGCGAGGGCATGGCCGAGATCAGCACGGCGACCGGGCGCGCGACGCACATCGGCGTGCAGATGAAATGGCACACCGCCCACATCCCACATTCGACTCGGAAAACAAGAACCGACCGAGCGTGACGAACATCACAATCTCCTGGGCCATCCACGCGAGGGCATCGCGAATCTGCGGATGCGCCGCTGGAAGGCCGTCGGCGTTTGCCGATCCACCACCGGCCGAATGCGGCCAGAAAACCGCTGCGCAACGGCGGCCGCCCCGAAATCAAAGGCAACAGGCGCTAGCAAGGACGGTACATGCCGGCGGCCCAACTCGATGCGGTCGACCACCAGCGGTAGCGCCCCTCCAGCGACTCCCCGACATGATCACCATCTTGCCGACGAACAAAGCCCAACAGGCTCGGTCACAGTGCGTGCCCCGCTTCATCGATGCACCCCGATCGTCAAGAAAGATCGCCATGGGATCGTTGGATGCTCGGCTTCGACACAGCCCGCAATGCGCCCGGCTTCAACCACCCCGCTTGGCGCGAATCAAATGGCCGGGAGCATCATTGAATTACGGTACTCCCCAACGCCAGGGCCTTCCCATCGGTGAGGATACTGGGAATCCGGGGGATGCCGCCACCTGGTGATGACCGCGAAGTCACCAGCACCCACGATGGCCGGCAAGGTCGGTGGCCGGCGGCGAGATCGCCGCCGGTAGCGAGTGCAAGTCACCCGTCGAAGAGGATCACCGCCAGGGCCGCCGTGCCGATCGCCGAGCCGGGCCGTAATCCTCGAGCTCGACCCTCGATGCCTTCGATCCCGCGATCATGCCCACCAAGAGGAACAGGACGAGCACCGGCATGCCCAGCCGCGCCGAGGTTGCTCGAGCAAGTCCAACAGCAACAAGACACCCGTGACCAGTATCAGCGTGTCGATCAGAAACATCGGACTGGGATCCCCATCATTGTCCACCCTTGAACCTCTCCCGGCGATGATGCGCATCTAAGTCCTTGGCCAATACCCTCTGCCGACGCTCACCAGGCCCAAGGCTACATCCCGGCCTCCCGTCGACGTGGTCATTCGGCGCGCTGTTGGGGCGCTTGCGCCGTCTCCTGGTCCCTGATACTCTTGCGAGGTTTAGCGCCCGGATTCAGACGGGCATGCGAATTGCTAGAGCTGGCACTATGAATCGTCACAATTGGTTTCGCCTCCGCCGCCCGGTGTCGGACACAGCCGCCCGAATGCAGCCTTCGATGAGGGATCGACTGTGGATCGCGGCCGTCTGGTTGAGCGCGCTTGTGGCGGCGTCCGTCTGGACGCGCGCTGCCCTTGTGGTCAACGAGGTCTGCTACGACAACTCGGCTTTCGCCGACGAGAACGGCGACACGAGTTCGGATTGGATCGAGCTCTACAACTCCGGGCCCGGCAGTGTCAACGTGTCGAATTACGGGTTGGGAGACGGCAATCCCTACGACGAGGCCAAAGGCGTCAGGTTGCCCAACTATGTGATTCCGCCTGGAGGCACGCTGGTGGTCTTCGCCAACTCCGATCTGCCCGAATACACGGCGTGGACCAACGCCCCGGACATTGCGCTGATTGCGGAGAACACGGTCTGGAGGTATGCCTCCGATTCGGGCGCTCCGGCGGCCGCATGGAAGTCCGCCGGTTTCAACGACAGCGCCTGGGCTTCAGGCATGGCGCCTCTGGGCTACAACGACCGCACGCTCGATCTGGACTGCGCGACGATCCTGGCTTACGGGGCTAATCCGGACAGCCGCCATCCGGCGGCGTATTTCCGGAAGACATTCAACGTCATCAACCCGTCTGTGATCACCGGCCTGGTGGTCAAGGCCCGTGTCAATGATGGCATGGTCGTCTATCTGAACGGCACTGAAGTCCTGCGCCAGAACATGCCCGCCGGCGCGGTCAGCCACGCCACGCTTGCCTCGATGGAGGTCCCGCCCACCTGGTGGACCACGAACGCTTTGCCCGCAACCGGTTTGTCCCAGGGCGCCAACGTGTTGGCGGTCGAGGTGCATCAGGCCTCCGTGTCGAGCGCCGACTTGATCATGGATTTGACCCTCACGGCGTTGGTCAACGAGCAGGTGCCCGTCGTTCATGGCCGCTTCGGCCTGAGCAAGGACGGCGAGCATGTGCACCTGTTCAACAATTCCCTCACGCGCATCCACAGACTCGATTCTCCAGGTTACGAGATCGGCGAAAACAAGTCGTACGGACTTGTGCCGGACGGTTTCACCGGCGCCGTGAAGGTGTACGAGATCCCCACACCCGGTCTGCCCAATGCCACGTACGAGACGAAGTACGCCGAGACGCTGGTTTCGCAAAAGCCGACTTTCTCGATCCCGCCGGGTGTCTATGCGTCCGGGCAAAGCGTGGTCCTCAGGACAATGACCGCGGGTTACAGGGTCTTCTATACGTTGGATGGGAGCGATCCGCGGGACTCGACGGCTTTCGTCTACAGCGGCAATGCGGTGTCGGTCAGCGCCGCGGCTCCCTTGACCTCTGGACTCTCGTGGATCCGCACCAGCCCGGTCGAGATCGCCGACGCTGTCCCGGGTGCCGTCTGGCAGGCCCCGCTCGGCAGCGTGACCGGGGCGGTGGTGTTGCGGGCCATCGCCGTCTCGGCCGACAACAAACATTGCTCTCCCGAGACACGCGGCACCTATTTCATCGGATCGGAATTCGCGAACCGCGCATTGCCGATCGTCTCGCTGATCACCGACGCGAGCAGTTTCTTCGGGTTCACATCCGGCCTCTACGTGCCGGGCAAGTACTACGCCGATTCCCCCGAAGGATACGGGGAGAACAAATGGGGCAAGCCTCACGCCAATTATCATCAGGAGAGCGAGGACGGCAGTTGGGAGCGTCCGGTGCAGATCGAGTTCTTCGAGACCAATCAGACAAAGGCTGCGTTCACTCAGCTATTGGGCCTGGCCATGCACGGCGGCGGGACACGGGCGATGCCGCAAAAGGCCCTTTACCTGCTGGCCCGCCTGGGCGAATACGGCGCAGACCGGGTCGAGTATCGGCTTTTTCCGGACGAAGCCGCGACCGACTACAAGCGCTTCCTGCTGCGCAGCAGCGGCAACGACTGGTATGGGCCAGACCATGCCGGGGTCGCCACAATGCTCAAGGACGCCGTGTTTCACAGAATGGTCCGAGGTTTGGACGTCTCGGTGATGGCCTATCGGCCGACCGTCGTTTACATCAATGGCGAGTACTGGGGCATCCATAACCTTCGCGAGAGCTTCGACAAGCATTACCTCGCCACCCGCTACGGACTCGAAGCCGACAACTGCGACATTCTCATGCACGAGGAGGATCCGCTCGACAAGGACAAGGTCCGCATCGAGCGGATCGACGGCGACAGGAACGCCGATGAAGAGTATGAGGCGCTCATCGACTGGATCCAGGCGAACCCGCCGAGCCAAGCCGAGAACTACGCCCAGCTTCAGACGTCCATCGATGTCAATAACTACGCGGATTACATCATCGCCGAGACATTCTTCGCCAACACCGATTGGCCCATCAATAATTGCGATTTCTGGAGAGCCCACACCAACCAGGTCGCCTCCTCCGGCAAGTACGGCGACACACGCTGGCGCTGGATGCTCTATGACCTGGATGTCGCCGGCGCCGAAGGGGCCGGTTTCGACATGTTCGACTACCTCTCCTCCAAGAACATGACAGGCGGCAGGGAGCCGGGTTTCCTGATCAACCAGCTCTGGTCGAACATGGATTTCAGGAACCAGTTCGTGACGCGCTACGCCAACTTGCTCAACACCACCTTTCGCCCCGAGCGCCTCCAACGGATTATCTCCGATGCCGCCGCCGTCATCGCTCCCGAAATCGAGACACACTTCCGCCGCTGGGGCCGCGCCCACACGCAGGCCCAGTGGCTCGATGCGGTGAGCCAGGTCCTGGTCCAGTATGCCGCCACCCGCCACGACGTCTCGTGGGACCATCTGGACCAATTCTTCGGCCTCGGAGGAACCGGGACACTGACGGTGAAGAACAACGATCCCAGCGGAGCAGGGGGGCGGTTTGCCGTCAACGGCGTCGTTATTGACACGACAACCGAAGGTGTGACCGACCGCGCAGAGTGGACTGGCAGGTTTTTCCGCAGCCTGCCTGTCCCGGTGCAGGCCCTGCCCGACGCCGGCTATCTGTTCGACGGTTGGGCGGGCACGGCGATCACGAATCCCAGCCCCGCTGTGTTCGTTGGCCAGATGCCCGCGACGCTGGTGGGCCGATTCCGCCCCGACTCCGCCCCGGCTCACGTGCCGACAGGCTACGAGCGGTGGCAGGTGGCGAATTACAGCGAACAGGAGATTTTGGGTGGTGCGGCCGCCTCACCGGATGCTCCATCCGGATTCGCGGGCATGAGCAACTTCGCGCTCTACGCCTTCGGCATGCGGCGCAATGACGGAATGACCGATGAAGAGCGCTTCGCCCGATGCTCGGTGTCGATCCGCGGCCAGGACGACGGGCTCTGGCTCGGGTATGCCCGTCTGAACAGCAGCTTCACCGATGTCCGATATTCGCTGAAGATCGCGCACAGTCTCAGCGCTCCGATCGCATGGAGGGACGCGGTCGTCGGCGTCGATCTCGATACGACGACAACGACCAACATCCTCGACGCGAACACATGGCTGGTCGAGGTCCGTCTCCCCGCAATGTCGCCGGAGCATGACACCCGCTATTTCATGCTCGAAGCCGCGCCCCAGTAAACGGGACAACGCGCATGCCGTATCGGTTTCTCACTCTCGACGAAGCGGCGGAGCACCTCCGTCTTCGACGCACTGAACTCGAGAGGCTTGTCAAGGCCCGGCTCATCCCGTTCGAGACCCGTGGCGAGCGCACGGTGTTCCGCAGACAGGACCTCGAGGATTGGGCGTCGCGACACATCCTCGGGGCCGCGGGGGCCGAGTCGTCCCGGAACGACGAGCCATCATGGCCGCACGCGTGCGCGCTGTCATCCGCTGCCCCGCTGTTGCCTCGCCTGATTCGGCCCGAGCAGATTGACGCGGCCATGACCGCAAAGACCAAAGCCGCCGTGCTGCACGATCTGGTCGAGATGGCCAAGCGCACCGGATGGGTTTGCGATCCGCGGGAACTGACCTCGAGCCTCCAGGCTCGAGAGGCCCTTTGCTCGACGGCCGTGCCGGGCGGCGTGGCGTTCCTCCACCCGCGATCTCAAGATCCGTACCGATTCACCGCGTCCTTTCTGCTTCTGGGCCGCACGGTCTGTCCGATCCACTACGGCGCCCCCGACGGCCTGCCCACCGAGTTGTTTTTCATGCTCGGCTGTCAGGAGGACCGGTTGCACCTGCACACGCTGGCGCGTCTGTGTCTGGTGGCCCAGAAGACCGACGTGCTCGAGCAGTTGCGCGCCGCTCCGGATTCCTCCGCAATGCATGCGTGCCTGCTCACAGCGGAACAGGCCGTGCTGCCAACGATGTCAGGGGTCAACCGGTAGTTTTGTCATCGCCTGTTCATCAATTCCCGGACCGACCCCTTTTCTCCAAAAAATGGCGCGCTTTCGCCAATTCCGGACGAGTGAATCAGCGCGGGAATCTCTAGCCTGACCGCGGTGGCTGAATTGCCGTTGGAACTGCCGGGGTGCGGACTCCCTTGCATTCCGGGGCAGATGTCTGGCGGCACGCGGGATGCAGTGAATTCAGCCCAAGAGCGGGTTGCTGCTTCGCGGGGCGGCCTTGAAAGATTACGAGTATGCTTGAGACATTGCTTTACCCACAGACCGTGGCGGTCATTGGCGCGTCACGGAACCCGGAGAAGGTCGGCTACGCCTTCATGCACAACCTGACCCGTGGTGGGTTCAAGGGCACGATCGTCCCGATCAACCTGGAAGCCTCGGAGATCCTCGGCGTCAAGTGCTACAAGAGCCTCGCGGAGTACGGAGGCAAGATCGACTTGAGCGTCGTGGTGGTCGGGGGCAAGTACGTCAGACAGGCCATCCAGGACTCGATCGATGCCGGCGCCAAGACCGTGATTGTCATTACCGCCGGTTTCAAGGAGGTGGGCGCCAAGGGCGCCGAGGCCGAAAAGGAATTGGTCGCGCTTTGTCAGGCGCACGGCGTGCGGATGATGGGGCCCAACTGTCTGGGCGTGCTCAACACGCACCACGCCATGAACGCCACCTTTGCGCCGACGGTGCCGCCGCCCGGCCACATCTCGGTCATCTCGCAGTCCGGCGCCTTGTGCGTGGCCATCCTCGACTGGGCGGCGAGCCAGGAGCTGGGTCTCGGCAAGGTCATCAGCTTCGGAAACAAGGCGGACCTGAACGAAGTCGACTTCATCCAGGCGCTGGCCGAGGACAAGGAGACGCGGGTGATCGCGGGTTATCTCGAGAGCATCAAGGAGGGGGACAAGTTCCTGCGCGTTGCCGAGCAGGCGGCGGCTGTCAAGCCGGTCGTGATTCTCAAGGTGGGCATCACCCAGGCCGGGGCCAAGGCGGCCTCTTCCCACACCGGCAGCCTCGCCGGAGCCGACATCGCGTACGGCGCGGCGTTCAAGCGCTCGGGCGTCATCCGGGCCGAGAACTTCGAGGCGTTGTTCGACTACGCCATGGCCTTCTCCACACAACCGCTTCCCGCCGGCGAGCGGGTCTGTGTCATCACCAACGCGGGCGGTCCGGGCATCATGGCGGCCGACGCGGCCGAGACGATGGGGCTCAAGATGGTGATTCCGGGGGATGCGACCAAGGAGCGGCTGCGCGCGGTGCTGCCCGCGACCGCCTCGTTTGGCAATCCCGTGGATGTGATCGGCGATGCTGAACCGGAGCGGT
>JAXGQW010000010.1:0-88918 GCA_040766265.1 Verrucomicrobiota bacterium | reverse complement strand
ACGATCGCCCCACTGGTGAGATTTCCGGGTTAGCGGGGCAGATTCCTTGTTGTCGCGAGGCGGGCGAAGGCGCATGGTCACCGACGTGACTTTGCTCCAGAAACGCGATTTGGCCCGCCGCCGCCGGCGGCTCGAGGTCTATCTGGACACGAGGGCCCGGCTCCGCGCGGCGCTGGCCCAGTTGATGCCCGGAAACAAAGTCATCGTGTTCGGTTCCCTGACCCGGCCCGGCGTCTTCAACGACCGCTCGGACGTCGACCTCGCACTGCCCGGTTCGCCGCCACCGGTTGACCCGCTCGAACTGGCGGCGCAACTCATGGAACGACTGGCCAGGCCCGTGGATGTGGTGCGGTTGGATCGATGCCGGTTCCGCCAGAAGATCCGACTCGAGGGGGAGGAATGGACGATATAGCGCTCCAAACGCTGCTCGAAGAAATGCGCGACGACTGCCGCGTCG
This sequence comes from Verrucomicrobiota bacterium, assembly GCA_040766265.1. Classification (GTDB taxonomy): domain Bacteria; phylum Verrucomicrobiota; class Verrucomicrobiia; order Limisphaerales; family J093; genus MWFF01. The sequence goes on along the minus strand of JAXGQW010000010.1, from coordinate 88,461 downwards.
TGTTCGATGCCTTCAACAAGGCGGTCGCTCGGTTCGAGCGCGGCGACGAAGTCGCCTACGAGAGTTGCGTCCACCAGCTCTGTCGCCTCTATAACGCCTTCGAGCAGATGGCCCTGCGCGTGACCAAGGCATTCGAGAATAACATCGACGACGAACAGGGCTGGCATAGCGCGCTGTTGAATCGACTCAGCCTCAGTATCCCGGGTGTCCGCCCGGCCCTGTTCGCCCCGGACGCGAAACCGCCACTCCAGGAACTGAAGGCTTTCAGGCACGTGTTCGTCCATGCCTACGAGCTGACCCTGGATCCCGAGAAACTGGCGCTTTTGATCAAATACGCCCGCCAGGTGACCGACCGCCTGCCGGCTTGGGTCGAGGACTTCGTTCACGACGTCGCCCGCGAACAGCAGATCGAGTTGTGACCAGAGTCAGAGGACAGGAGACAGGAGACAGAAGACAGAACGTCAGAGGGCCGAGGGCAAAGGGCACAGGACAGAGGGCAGGGGTCAGAGATCAGAGCGTCAGAAGACGGAGGACAGAATATCAAAAGTCAGAAGTCAGAGAACGGCGGTTGGGGATGGGGGTGGGTGAATTGTCTTTTTTCGTGTGATTCGTGTGTTCCGTGATCGGAGATCGGAGATGGGAGATCGGAGATGGGGGCAGAGGGCAGAAGTCAGAAGTCAGAGGTCAGCAAACGGGCTCGAGTGGACGCTTGAATTTCCTGTTTGAGCAAGGCATTGTCTACACGTGAATTTCTTGGAACGAATTACGGTCAATCCGGAAATCTGCCACGGCAAACCCACAGTGCGCGGTTTGCGATATCCTGTGAGCCTCATTCTCCGGTCTTTTGTGTTCCTTGCGTTCTTTTGCGGCTAATCCCTTCTGGACGGCGAACGGCAGGTCAGAGGGCAGAGGACAGAGGTCAGAGCGTCAGAGGTCAGCAGTCAGCCGTTAGTCCGTACTTCCGTTGTCCGCCCTAACCCGCATATTTCACACCCCGTCAGTGCACAGGGCGGTCAGACTTCGCAAGACGTCTGCTATGCGGGTTAGAAAAGCAAAACCGCGCCAGGTTCGAGAGGCAGAGAAATGAACACACTGTTCTTATGGCAGGACGCTTTCAGAACTGAGAGGCGTCTCTGGATTCCCTTTCCGGGCGCGGTTTTGCCAGAGCCCGGATGTCAGACTCCGCGAAGCTTTGTGAAACATCCGGGCTAAACAGTCACAGAAGATGAGGATGGGGGGTGAACGAGCATTGGAGATGTGTGAACAACAAACGCTCAACGCTCAACGTTCAACTTCCAACCATCAACCATCAACCATCGACCATCAACCATCGACCATCAACCCGTGCGGTTCTTGACGGTGCGGTGTCCGGCGTGACAGTGTTCCCAGGCGTGACGAACTCGGTCAGCCCGAATGAATCGGCCCGTTTCCTGGCGCGCCGGGACGGGGCGCAACGGCTGCATCGCGAGAAGCACCTCGAACGAGCTCGATGCGATGCCCAAGCCATCGTCAGGCTGATCGTCGAGAGGTATCGTCCCCGGCGAGTCTATCAGTGGGGCTCCCTCCTGGATGCGCGGAAGTTCGGAACGCACTCTGACATCGACATCGCCGTGGAGGGGATCACGGCAGCGGAGACATTCTTCAACCTGTACGGCGAGGCGGATCGACTGACATCCTTCTCGCTCGACCTGGTCGCCCTCGAGCGGATCGAGCCGGAGTTCGCCGAGGTGATCCGGCAGAAAGGGAAGCTGGTCTATGAGCAGGGAAGCTGAGCTTCGGACGTTGATCAGTGAATTGCAGAAAGGCCAGGCGGTCCTGCAGAAGGTCGTCGCGTTCTATGAGGCTTACTTGGCCCGGACGCGCCAGCTAAGCGAGCGGACAGCGGAGCAGGCGATCGTCTTGGCCGATGTGTTCGCCAGTTATTACACATGTCTCGAAACGATGTTTGTGCGCGTTTCCCAGTTCTTCGAGAACAGCCTGACACGGGACAAATGGCATCAGGACTTGCTCCACAAGATGACCTTGCGCATCGACGGCATCCGTGAGCCGCTCCTGTCCGACGCGACCGCGGAGTGCTTGGCTGAACTGCTCAAGTTCCGTCATTTCAAGCGCTATTACTTCGAGTTCGATTACGATTGGGACCGGCTTGATTTCGTCCGCAAGAAATTCGACCAAGCCCGTCCCGTGTTGGGGGCCGACCTTGACCGCTTCATGCTGTTTCTCCGCCAAGTACTGGCCGACAACTCCTTGACGGACGAGACGTGATGGAATCGGAGATGGGAGATGGGAGATCGGAGATGGGGGGCTTGGGGGGAGAGGTCAGAGGACAGAGGTCAGGGATCAGAGGCCAGGGGATATGGATGGGGGGTGGGTGAATGGTCTTTTTTCGTGTGATTCGTGTGTTTCGTGGTTCCTCCCTCCCCCTGAACAGTCAGAGAAGAAGGGGATGGGGTTGAACGGGTTCTTCTCGTGTGATTTGGGGTTTAGGACGTCACACAGAGGGGACAACCCGAAAGACGGGAAATACGCGAAAACAGAGACTCCGGAAATCGTAATCGGTTGACCGCGTGGTTCGCGGTTTGCGCGAGGCCGAAGAGAACAGGCGATGGAAGTCGGGTCTGGCGTCCGGCCCGCAGGATCTGGACAGCCGGGTGTGGAGGTGTAATATCCTGAATATGAACGCAGTTACGGGATGTGTCCGGCCGGGTTCGAGCGCCGGCTTGATCGGTGGTCTCCAACACCGGCTTGCGCGGCAGTTTCAGGTCCAAGTCGCCGACTGGCTTGATACGTGTCGTGACCTGGCGGACTGGGAAGACCGCTATCTCGTGGAGACCATCTCGCCGGAGCGGCTTGCCGAGCACCTCGTGACCGTGGATAAGTTGGAGCGTGTGGGTCAATGGCTCGCGAGCTCGGTGAGTGAGGTGGGGTCAGAGCCCGATCCGGTCGAAGAGCAGATCCGGCTCGCCCTGCAGGACCTTCGCGACAGCCGGGCCATGTGGCATGCGGATGTGCCGTTGGAACGTCAAGCGGAGATTCTGCGCGACTGTTTTCATGAGTCCTGACCTGCAACGCCTGCTCGAGGCGTACTACGAAAAGCGCACCTGCCCACCGCCGGAGAAAGCACATCGAGCCGCGACATTCGAACGTTTGTTGGGCGACGCGATGACCCGCAAGCCTGGGCTCAGTCGGGACGAGTTGATGGGGGCGCTGGCGGCGCGCTACGCCGAGTTCCGCAGACAGCGGCTGAGGGCGGCCCGGGACCGTCTGTCGCGGCTGCGCTGACGCCGAGAACGACTCTGGCGACCGTGTTCGCGTGGTTCGCGGTTTAGGACGTCACAGAGAGGGGCAACCGCGAAATACGCGAAATGCGCGAAAAGGCAGGAGCAATCTATGAAGTGGAGCGGCGACGCCTGCCTGCCGGCAGGCAGGGTTCGTTGCCAATAAACAGCGTCTTGACTCGCGATGCCGTATTGACGAACCGTCCCCCTCCAACCTTTTCGCCTTCATGAATTGGCGCTGGCGAAAGGGAGAGAGACAGAAAAGGTCTTGAACCAAGCGGGTCTCGATGGCACAGACTGAGGACATCGGAACCAGGTTCAACGGCAGCAACGATGTGTCGACAGAAACGCAGGACATGGTGAGCGGTGCAACTCGGGAACGGCTTGCTGCGTCGGCGGCAGTCGACGTCGAGGCAGCGGTGGGCATCTTGTCGCAGGAACCGGAGGTGCAGCGCATCTGGCTCTTCGGCTCGCTGGCAAAGGGGCGAAGGCCGGATTTTCGCTCCGACTTGGATCTCGCCGTCGAGGGATTGCCCGCCGGTCGATATCTGGCGGTGTGGGCCGCCCTGGACGAAGCGCTGAAGCTGTCTCCGGACCTGGTGCGCTGGGAGGAGGCGAGCAGGACGTTGCGCGACGAGATCGGTCGTTGGGGGATTGTCTTGTATGAACGGGCCTGACTTTGCCGCGCGCGCCAGCCTGGCCGCTGTGATCGAGCATGATCTCGATGCGATCCGGCGGATCGAGGGCGCGGTGATGGAACTCGACCCGGACGCGGGATTCAGCCAGTGCGCCGGAGTCGCCTATGGGGCTTTTGCAGCCTGGCTGCGCCGCGAACTGTCGGCAGAGGGTTAGTCCGGACATTTCAAAACGCCGTGGTTCGCGGTTTTTGAGACCGCGGAGGAGAGAGACAACCGCGAAATACGCGAAATACGCGAAAAGGGACAAGGTAGAAAAGAATGACTGTTTGTTCGCGGTCAAGCGCTTGTACGCCTTCATTCTCGACGCCATGCAGGTTGGGTAGTGTACCTCCCTCTCTCGGCTGCGATACGTTCGACCTCGGCCTTTGGATAGTGACCGAAGTTGACGAGCAGACCGAGACGCAGGCCGGTCGCTTTGAGATAGTTCAACACCTGGGCCCGATGGTCGTCCGTCAAGCCCTCCACGGCCTTGATTTCGAGGATGATCTTGTCGTGACAGATGAAGTCGGGGATGTAGATTGACCGCAGCGGTTCTTTTTTATACTCGAGCGCGAGCGGTCGTTGTGCGACAAACGGAATCCGGCGCAGACGCAGCTCGATTTCAAGACACTCCTGGTACACTGGCTCGACAAACCCACAGCCCTTCTCGCGGTAGACTTCGAAGCACGCGCCAACAATGCCGTAACTCTCCTCCTTGAAAAGCACATCGGTTTTCACAGGTCGTAGCGTGCCAGATCGCCACCATGAGAGACAACCGCGAAAGACCGGAGGGCAGAGGATGAGAATTGTGGCTGAATGGTCTTTTTCGTGTGGTTGGCGTGGTTCGCGGTTTTGAGACCGTACAGAAGAGACAGCCGCGAAATACGCGAAATACGCGAAAGCGGGGAGAGAGACAGAAACGAATGGCCTTTAAGCAAAGCCGCGCCAAGTCCGAGACATGGAGGAACGCAAGACACTGTTTCCATGGTAGACTGCCCTCACGACCGACAGAATCCTCCCGGTTCCCTTTCTGGGCGCGGTTTTGCCAGAGCCCGGATGTCAGACTCCGCGAAGCTTTGTAAACCATCCGGGCTAGGCGGTCTGTTGGTCCGACGCGAGGCGTGGAGGTTGTCGTGGCGGGGGAGATTGGCCGTCTCGATCGCATTGGCCGGCGCCTTCCTCGGTTTCCTCTTCGGTGCCTATCCCTTCCTGACAGTCAACAACGGCGGCCGGGGCGAGGTGTTGGTGGTCGAGGGCTGGATCGGCGGACGCCGGATCGACGAGGCGGCGGCGGCTTACAAGCAAGGCAGCTACAAATGCGTCGTCGTCGTCCGCGATCTCTACAAGGGCGGTGATAAGTGGTCGTCTGGACAATACACGTCCGATTACGTGGCGGCTGACCTTGTCGAGTTCGGGGTGCCCAAGGAATCGGTGAATCTGCTGTTCTGTCCCGTGGTTCGAAAAGACCGCACCTATCACTGCGCTCTGGCGGTGCGCGAATGGCTGGATCAGAACAGGCTGCGAGTCGCGTCTCTGGACGTCGCGACCGTGGCGACCCATAGCCGCCGGTCGCGTCTGCTTTACGAGAAGGCCTTTGGCCCGGGCGTCAGCATCGGTGCGATCGCGATCGAGGATCCGAGCTACGATCCGGCCCGTTGGTGGGCAAGCAGCGCCGGTGTGCGGGACGTCCTCAGCGAGGCGATTGCTTATGTGTATGCACGGGTGTTCTTTTGGAGTGTGGGTTAGGCCGGCGTTGTCTGCCGCTCTGTAGGCCGGGTCCCCCGACCCGGCGTCCGTGATCCAAATCTCTGTCCCGCGTGCGTTTCCTATGGCCCTAAGCTCACTTCCCGCTTGTCGCATTCGCGCCGTCTGTTCGAGCGTGCCGGAGCGGGTGTTCGACAATTGCGCCGAGACCACTGGGTTCGCGCCGGACGAGGTGGACAAGGTGGTGAAGATGGCCGGAGTCCGCACGCGGCATCTGGCATCGGAGCGGACCTGCAGCAGTGACTTGTGCGTGGCTGCCGCCCGGCGTGTCCTGGATCGACTTGATTGGGATCCGGCCAGCGTCGAGGCCCTGATTTTTGTTACCCAGACGCCGGACTACCTTCTTCCTTCGACGGCCTGTTTGGCGCAGCATCGGTTGGGACTCGCCGATACCTGTGCGGCATTCGACGTTGGTTTGGGGTGTTCAGGTTACCCGTACGGGCTCTGGCTGGCCGCCATGATGCTCACGGGCGGTGGGCTGAGCCGCGTCCTGTTGCTGCATGGGGAGACCCCGGGTCGGTTTGCCGCGAAGTCCGATCGCGCGGTGGCGCTGCTCTTTGGCGATGCCGGATCGGCGACAGCGATCGAGGCGTGGCCAGGATCGGACGGGGCGCAATGGTGGTTCAGCTTGCACAGCGACGGGTCGGGATGGCGGGACCTGATCCTCGAGGGCGGCGGCTTTCGGAACCGGGAGTCGGACGATCCCCGATTCCACTGTGTGGCGATGGACGGTGCGAAGATTTTCAATTTTACCCTCAAGCGAGTGCCCAGCGTTGTCGAGGAGACCCTGCGACAGTCCGGGAACACGCCCGAAACCGTGGATTACTTCATCTTTCACCAGTCGAATCTGTTCATCATGCGGCATCTGGCGAAGGTCCTGCACATTCCGGAAGCCAAGTTGCCGCTCACGATTCAGCGATTCGGCAGTGTGGGAGGTCCGTCGGTGCCGCTGACCCTTGCTCAGGGTGGACTGGAGCGGCCGTTGGACCGGGCTCTGCGTCTCTTGATCGTCGGGTACGGTGTCGGGCTTTCCTGGGGGACGGCGTTGGTGTCGCTTCCACCGGATGCGCTTGTGGATCATCTGGTGGTGAGGGAATCGACCGAGTGAGTTGCCATCTATGAGCGATGCTCCGTTCATCGATTTCGAGGCCCGCTGGGTGGTGGTCCCGGGCGCGTCCTCCGGACTCGGACGGGCGATAGCCCGGGAACTGGGACGGTGCGGCGCTCGAGTGGTGTTGGTGGGCAGAAACCGGGAGAAGCTCGAAGAAACGCAGGCGCTCCTGCCAACCGGACGCGCGCGCGTGGTGGTGCAAGACCTGAGTTCGATTGGTGTGATCGGTTCGAGGATACGCGAGGTGAGCCGGGAGGTCGGGCGGTTGTACGGATTGTGTTACTGCGCCGGAGTTGTCGAGACCCGCCCTCTCGCGTCGTTCCAGGCAGCGCGGTTCGCGCGGATGATCGACGTTAACGTGACGGCCGGCCTCGAGATGGCAAGGGCGGTTTCCCGTCAGGACGTCATCGAGCCGGCGGGTGGCGCGCTCCTCTTTGTGACGTCGATTTATGCCTGGGTGGGCATGCCGGGACAGTTGGCTTACAGTGCGACCAAAGGCGCCATGATAGCGGCTGCCCGCGTGTTGGCGGTCGAGCTTGCCCGCCGCCGGATCCGGGTGAACACGCTTTCCCCGGGCCTGGTGCATACGCCTCTGAGCGACGGGGCGCTCAAACTGCTCTCGGGCGAGCAGGTGAAAGAATTGGAGGCCGCCTATCCGCTGGGCGTGGGTGCGCCCGAGGATGTGGCCCGCTGCGCGGTGTTTCTGTTAGCGCCGCAGAACCACTGGATGACGGGTACGGATCTCGTGGTTGACGGCGGTTACATGGCGCGCTGAGGTCGTTGGACTCCCATCGGTTCTATGGATCAGGAACAGGCATTGCGGTGGATTGCAGAGGTCTTCGAGCAAGAACTCGGACGGCTGAGTGCGAGTACGCCGCGCAGTGAGGTGGCTACCTGGGACTCTCTGGGCGTTCTCACGCTGATGGCGGCCTTGCACGAGCAGTTCAACATCGTGATGACGACCGACGAACTTACCGGCATGAAGACCGTGGGCGACATCCTTGAAGTCCTCCGGTCGAACGGCAAACTCGCGTGAGGCACTGCCGTGAGGTTCATTCTCGTCGACCGCATCCATGAGTTGGTTCCCGGCAAGACAATCGTGGCGGAGAAGACACTCTCGCCCGAGGAGGAGCTATTCAGAGATCATTTCCCCGGCTTTGCGGTGGTCCCGGGCGTGCTGCTGACCGAGATGATGGCGCAGGCAGCGGGCAAGTGTTTGGATGCGGAATCGCAGCCCCGCGGCTACGCCATGCTGGCGCAGATCAGGTCGGCGAGCTTCCGACAATGGGTGCGGCCGGGCGAGACGGCTCGCATCTTCGCAGCGATCGTTGTGAGTCAGAAGGATTGCGCCACTGCGCGTTGCCACATCGAGGTGGCCGAGTGCACGGTCTGTTCGGCGGAGTTGATGTTTGCCTTCCTGCCAGCCGAGCAGTTTGTTCCAGGGTATCGGGACCCGGTCTTGCAGGCCTATCTCGAAGGACAGCCGACGACCTGCGCGGCAAACGCCTCGATGGCGGGCGGCAAGCCGAGATGTGACTATCGCGATGCCGAACCGCGGGCTTGAGACAGCAGACTTGTTCTCGGTCGAGGGCAAGCGTGCCCTTGTCGTGGGAGGCACCCGGGGCATCGGGCGGGCGATTGCCTGGCGTCTGGCGTGCGGGGGGGCGCGCGTGGCGGCGAACTACGTTCGAGATGAGGCTGCGGCCACGGCCCTGGCGCGCGAGGCTGGGGAGGCGAATCTGGAGATCGAGGCGGTCAGGGCGGACGTCACCAGCGTGAAGGGGATCGAAACGTTGTGCGAGGCGGTGGCGGATCGGTGGAATCCGCTTTCGATCCTTGTCTTCGCAGCAGCCACGGGAGTACACCGCCCGTTCGGGGAACTGACGCTGCGGCATTACGACTGGACCTTCGGTTTGAATGTCCGTGCCTTCTTTGCTCTTGTCGGACGACTCCTTACGCGGTTCGAGAGCGGTTCGAGCGTGGTGGCTGTGTCGTCCGAGGGGGCAGTGAGTGCCGTGCCCCAGTACACCTTGGTCGGCGCCACCAAGGGAGCTCTCGAATCCATGGTCAGGCACCTCGCCGTCGAGTTGGCCCCTCGGGGAATCCGCGTCAACGTCCTCCGCCCGGGCACAGTCCGCACCGATGCCTGGGAGGTTTTGCCCGATGCGGCATCGCGTCTCGAGGCGGCGGTCCGCCGGAGTCCGCGCGGTCGACTCACGACTGCGGAGGAAGTGGCCTTGGCGGCGCAGTTTCTCTGTTCCGCGGCGGCGGGGGGGATTGTCGGGCATGCGCTGGTGGTGGATGGCGGCGCGCGGCTTGTGAGCGGGTAAGATGAATGGGGACTGTTCGGGTCTCCGTGTGCGCAGGCAACGATGCTGTGGGCCGCGTATCCACGCGCGGCGCGGAGGGTGTTTTCGAGGGCCGACGCCGGCTGATGGCGGCCGGCCTACAACGGCGGCGGGAACAATATTGTAGGCCGCGTGCCCACACGCGGCGCTGCCTATGGTGTATTACGCCGATGCTCACTGCCAAACCCAGGTTGCCCATCCGCCAAATGCTATGTCACGGCTGGCTTCCTTCATGTCTGAAACGGCTCTTGTATCGTTTCTGGGGCTATCGCGTGGGCCGGCACGTCTCGTTCGGATTCGGCTCGGTCGTGCTCGGACGCGACGTGACGATCGGGGCGCATTCGCGACTCGGTTTCTTCACTTTTATCCGGGGAGACACGATCCGCTTGGGCGACCACGTCCACATTGGCGCAGTCACCATGCTGGACACGCCTCATATCGAGATTGGTGACGACACACGGATCAACGAGCAGGTGTTCGTCGGAGGGTTGCAGTTTCCGGACTCGAAGTTGGTTGTTGGCCGCAACTGCCAAATCATGCAGATGACGTTCATCAACCCCGCCCGGTCGGTGATCATCGGGGACGACACGGGGATTGGCGGGGACTGTCTTTTGTTCGGACACACGTCGTGGTTGAGCAAACTGGAGGGTTACTCGGTCGACTTCCAGTCGATCGAAATCGGTCGCAGCGTCTCGCTTGCTTGGCGCGTTTTCGTGCTTCCCGGGACCCAGATCGGCGATGGCGCGGTCGTCGGGGCGAATTCCCTCGTTCGGGGTCAAATCCCGCCACGCTGCCTGGCGGTCGGGTTCCCGGCCCGCGTGGTGAGCCGCGAACCCGAGTTCCCACGCCCGGTTAGCGACGACGACAGGATTCGTTGGGTCGAGGAGATGATCCTCGAGCTCATGGGCATTCTCGAGCAGCACGGAATCCCCTCGCGGCGCTCCGACTCGACGTGGACGGTGGACGGCTTCCGCGGGTGGGGACCGTTCCGCCGGGCCACGACATGGCGACTCCGCTTGAGTGCCACCCTGGCAGGTGGCGTGACGAACGCTATTCCCGCCGCCGATGTGCTGGTGAGTTTGTCAGCCATTCCTGACGACTCTCGGACGGCTCTAAGCCGCCGCGGCGTCGTTTGGCTGGATCTAGCGACCAAGGAACGTGCCGACGTCGTCCATCCTCTGGGTGAAGAAGTCGTGCAACATCTGCGTCGCTATGGCATCCGATTCTACCGGGTGAAGCCGACCTCAGACCGAGCGCTCTGAGGTGGTCCTTGCCTTTTTCTCGATGGGATTGAACACGCCGGGCAGTAGCGCGGTGAAAGCCCCTGGTCATCACAGTCTCGAGCTTGACCCTGGGAATGAGTCCAGCCGGATTGAGGCCTGGATGCGCCGTGTGTTGGCGACCACACTGCGTCGTCGGGGGGTGGTGGTTGGTGTGTCCGGGGGCGTGGACAGCGCTGTGACGGCGGCACTGGCGACTCGGGCCCTAGGCAAGGAGCGGGTGCTGGCGCTGCTGATGCCCGAGCGGCATTCCAGTCCCGAAACACTCGATCTGAGTCGCCTGGTCGCAGGGCACTTGGGGGTCCGTGTCGTCGAAGAGGATATCACCGGGGTTCTCGAAGCTCTCGGTTTCTATCGTCGATACGAGGTCGCTGTGCGCCGGGTGGTTCCCGAGTTCGGGAGCGGGTGGTCGTCCAAGCTGGTCACATCCGGTCTGGCGGCAGGGCGTCCGTACCCGGTCTTTTCCATCATTGCCCGTGCGCCGAACGGTCTCGAGGTGAGGCAACGACTGCCGGTGGATGTCTACCTCGAGATCGTTGCGGCTACGAATTTCAAGCAGCGCACGCGCAAGATGTTCGAGTATTACCACGCCGATCGCCTCAACTACGCGGTGGCGGGCACGCCGAATCGACTCGAGTACGACCAGGGTTTCTTCGTGAAGAACGGAGACGGCGCGGCCGATCTGAAGCCGATTGCGCATCTGTACAAGACGCAGGTCTATCAACTCGCCGAGTACCTCGGCGTGCCCGAGGAGATTCGCAAGCGCCCCCCGACGTCTGACACGTACTCGATGTCCCAGGGCCAAGACGAGTTTTACTTCGGCCTGCCCTTCGATCAGATGGACTTGTGCCTCTACGGCAAGAACGAGGGACTCGAGGCTCGGGTCGTGGCCGAAGCGGCGCGCCTGACGCCCGAGCAGGTCGAGTCCGTCTGGGCGGACATCGATCGCAAACGCTCGGGCACGCGTTATCTGCACATGGCGCCGCTTCTCATGCATGCAGTATGAACGATCCGAGAAGCCAGATTCGGGAGTTTGTCGTGCAGAACTTCCTGTTCGGTGAGAACGGCGATATGACCAATGACGCCTCTTTTCTGGCGCAAGGGATCATCGACTCGACGGGTGTGCTCGAGCTGGTGGCACACCTCGAGAAGACTTACGGCATTCGAGTCCGCGACGAGGAGTTGACGCCGGACAACCTGGATTCGATCAACGCAGTCGTGGCATACGTCGAACGTAAGCTCGAGGAGAGAGGGTGGTTGATGGTTGATGGTTGATCCGTCTGGGCAATTCTTCTCTGAAAGGGCAACCGCTCGGGTGAACCGCGAATGGACCCTGTAGGCCGCGTGCCCCCACGCGGCGCGAAGGATGTCTCCGATGACTGACCGACGCCGGCTGAGGGCAGCCGGCCTACAGCGTGGCAGACAACGACGTTGCAGGCCGCGTGGGCTCACGCGGCGGACTACACGGGCTAACACAGCGTGACAAATCTGTTGGTTCAGGACTTTCTCGAGCAGAGCGCAGCGCGGTTGCCGGACAAGACCGCGCTCGTGTGCGCGGGAGGGAGGTTCAGCTACGCGAATCTCGACGCGATGGCGAATCGCTTTGCCTGGACGTTGATCGCGTTGGGTGTTCGCCGGGGCGATCGCGTGGCAGTGAACCTCGGGAACGGCGTCGAGGCTGTGGTAGCCATCTTCGGGACGCTCAAAGCTGGCGGTGTGTTCGCGGTGGTGAATCCGTCGACCAAGCGTGAGAAGCTGCGCTATATTCTCCAACACAGCCGGGCGACCGTCCTGGTTGCGGAAAACCGAATCGAGTTGGAGGAGTTGATCGCGGATTGCCCCGGGCAGGTTCCGACCTTGAGAGGCCTCATCCGGTGCGGCAAGGCGATGTGCATGTCCGCGGACCGTGTCTGCGACGACAGCGATTCTCTCGATCGACCCCGTAGCCGCGGACGTGAGTCCGCGCCATCTCGCTCCGTTGAATGGAGAGATCAGCGCCGTCTCACGACGGCGGCTACGGTGTCCAAGTTGACCGAGCAGTCCAACAAGGAACAAACGCCCCTCGAGGACCTCACTCTTTTCGAGGCGTTGGCTCGGTCACCGGACACCCGCCCACCCCGACAGAACATCGATTTGGATCTGGCCTGTCTGGTTTACACATCCGGCACGACTGGGGAGCCCAAGGGCGTGATGAGCGACCACAGCAATGTGGTGTTCGCTTCGGGATCGATCATCGAGTACCTCGAAAACAGGGAAAGCGATATCATCATTGACGTGTTGCCGCTGTCCTTTGACTATGGACTGTACCAACTCCTGATGACCTTCCGGTTCGGTGGGACCCTGGTGCTCGAGAAGTCGTTAGCCTACCCGGCGTCGATTCTCAAGTCCATCGAGCGGGAGCGCGTGACCGGTTTTCCGGGGGTCCCAACCATTTACGCGATGCTGTTGAGCATGGATCTGTCCGGCTTCGACCTTTCGAGTCTGCGTTACCTGACGAACACGGCGGCAGCCCTGCCGGTCAGTCATGTCATCGAGATCCGACGGAGGTTTCCGAAGGCGACCCTCTTCTCAATGTACGGCATCACGGAGACCAAACGGACGCTCTATCTGCCGCCCGAGGAACTCGATCGCCGGCCCGGCTCGGTCGGCCTGCCTATTCCAGGCACCGAAGCCTGGATCGAAGACCCGTCCGGGAAGCGATTGGGTCCCGGTCAGGTTGGGGAACTCGTGGTCCGGGGCCGCCATGTGATGCGGGGTTACTGGGACGATCCAGCGGCGACTGCCAGGCGTTTCCGTCCGGGGCCGATTCCCGGCGAGCGGCTCTGCTATAGCGGCGATCTTTTCAGCACCGACGAAGACGGGTTCTTCTACTTTGTCGGTCGGAGCGACGACATCATCAAGAGCCGCGGTGAGAAAGTGGCGCCCAAGGAAATCGAGAATGTGCTGTATGAGCTTGAGGACGTTGTCGAGGCGGCGGTGGTGGGTGTGCCGGACCCGTTGCTCGGTCAGGCGATCAAGGCGTTTGTGGTGGTCCGCAATGGGGCGTTGACTCCAAAGCAGGTGCTCGCTCACTGCCGCGCGCATCTCGAGGATTACATGGTGCCCAAGTACGTCGAGTTCAGGAAGGACCTCCCCGAGACCGAGTCGGGGAAGATCAAGAAGACCGGGCTCGTATGATCGGCAGACGTGGATCTTTATGTCTTGAACCGCAAATGGACGCGAATGGACGCGAATCGAGCGCGCCCGGCGTGGCGAAGTCCCGCGCCTGCGGGAAGTGGGCGCGGTTTACCGCCGCTTTGGGATGCGCTAAAGCACGCTGGCCTGGAGTTTTGTGAGTATGTGCGGAATCGCCGGGATTCTGACCCCCCCATGCACCGTGCCGGCGGACGAATTGATGCGCGGCATGCTTGGCATGATCCGCCATCGGGGCCCGGATCAGTTCGGCATGTACCTGGGTAAAGAAATCACGCTGGGCCACGCTCGCCTCAGCATTCTCGACCTTGACACCGGCCAGCAGCCGATCAGCAACGAGGACCAGACGCTCTGGATCGTCTACAACGGCGAGGTGTTCAACTACCTCGAACTGCGTGCGGAGTTGCAGGCGCGCGGCCACCGGTTCACGACAGCCAGCGATACCGAGGTCATCTTGCACCTGTACGAGGAGTACGGACCCGACTGTCTGAATCGGTTGAACGGCCAGTTTGCGATCGCGATCTGGGACGAGAAAGACCGCTCGTTGTTCCTGGCCCGGGACCGGCTTGGTGTGCGCCCGCTCTTCTACACCCAACTCGAAGGGACGCTGGTGTTCGGATCCGAAATCAAGGCCATCCTCGCCCACCCCGAGGTTCGAGCCGTACTCGACCCTGTCGCACTCGATCAAGTCTTCACCTACTGGTCCACACTCTCGCCGCGCACGTGTTTCCGTGGCATCGTCGAGCTTCCACCGGGGCATTACATGGTGGCCAAGGACGGTCGTCTGCGAGTGAGTCCGTATTGGAGAATCGGGTTTCCTGAGGAAGGCGAGCGAGCGGAGCAGGGGGGTGTCCGACCGATCGAGAGCTACGCCGAGGAACTCCGCGCCTTGCTGGTCGATGCGACCCGAATCCGGCTGCGGGCCGACGTGCCGGTCGGGGCCTATCTGAGCGGCGGCCTCGACTCATCCACCATCGCCGCCATCATCCGGACTCTCGGGGTCAGCCAGCTTCACACGTTCTCGATTGCCTTCACCGATTCCCAATTCGACGAAAGCGAGCATCAGCGCCGGATGGCGAGGTTCCTTGGCACCGAGCACCAGGTTGTTTTGGCCACGCACGAGGACATCGGGAGCGTCTTCCCGGATGTGATTTGGCACACCGAGACGCCGATCATGCGCACCTCGCCGGCGCCTATGTTTCTACTGTCGAAGCTCGTCCGCGACCGACGTTACAAGGTGGTGCTGACCGGCGAAGGCGCCGACGAATTCCTGGCTGGGTACGACATTTTCAAGGAAGCGAAGGTGCGCCGGTTTTGGGCCCAGCAGCCCGATTCGACGTGGCGTCCGCTGCTCCTCAAGCGGCTCTATCCCGACATCAGCCGCCTGGGCGCGTCGGGTGCCGGTTTCCTCAAGGCCTTCTTCGGCAACGGCCTCACCGACGTCGACCGCCCCGACTACTCGCACACGGTGCGCTGGCAGAATAACCGTCGGACCTGCCGCTTCTTCTCTGATGACCTCAAAAACAAGGTGGCGCTCGAGCAGGGGCAAACGAACGGACGCCCGAGCTTGCCGCCCGACATGCCGCGGTGGGATCCGCTCGCCCGGGCTCAATACTGCGAGATCAGCATCTTCCTGTCGCAATACCTCTTGTCGTCACAGGGCGATCGACCGGCGATGGCGCATTCGGTCGAAGGCCGGTTTCCATTCCTGGACTATCGCGTGGTCGACTTCTGCAACCGGCTGCCGGCGAGATTGAAACTCCGTGCGTTGACGGAGAAATACCTGTTGCGACGTGTGGCCGAATGCTGGCTGCCGCCCGAGATTGTCCGGCGCCCCAAACGGCCCTATCGCGCGCCGATTCACCGCAGTTTCTTCCACGCCTGCACGCCCGACTACGTGCGTGAGTTGTTGGGCGAATCCGCTCTGAAAGCGACTGGACTCTTCAATCCGTCGGCCGTGGCCCGTCTGGTGGCGAAGCTGGACGACGGCAAAACCCTGGGCGAGACCGATGACATGGCGTTGGTGGGTATGCTGTCTACGCAATTGATGAATCGCTTGTTCGTTGAGAGTCTGCGGGTTCGAATGCCGCTTGCAGCCGAGGACGACGTCAAGGTGGTCGATCGGCGATGCTTGCGTGAACAGGTTGATGGGGGGATGCGTTGATGGTTGATAGTCATGCTGTCATGGTGGCCGGTTCATGCGGCTTGTGCATGGCTCCGCGGCCAAGTCCGCTCTCTATGAACCGTGGATCCGTAGCCGTCCCGCGACGCGGGATCAGTCCGCGCCATCTCGCTCCGTCAAAGGCAGGAATCAGCGCCGACTCACGTCGGCGGCTACACGTCGGCTCATGGTCCCCGTGCGCATTCAAGAGTCGAATGTCAACGCTCTCCCATGAAACGCGAGGTGCAAAGCGGTGCTGAAGCACGCGCACTCCAGACGCTTCGCGCCTTCGATCGCGTCCGGCGTGGCGAAGTCCGGCACCGCCGGGAAATGCGTGCGGGTCACCGCCGCTTTGCTGGCGCGCGTCGTTGCCTCTCCAAGTGACAGCAGCTTCGCGTTCCACAGAAGTTGGTGATCGATGCGCGCTTGAGCGGCGCTGAAGGGCGCGCACTCGGAAGATGCACGTTACGCTGATTTACACCGAGAGCGATCCATGGGCCCTGGGCCTGCGGAGCGTGTCGGCACAGTTGTGTCGAGCGGGGCACACCACGACGAAACTGTTCTGCTCGAGCGAGGCCCATCGGTTCGACCGGAAGACGCTCGATCGGGTGTGCGAGATCGTCGATGGATCGAGGGTGGTGGGGTTCAGTTGCCTGGCGCGGGGTTCCGAGAAAGCGCGTCAGGTTATTGAGGCCTTGGGTCCCCGGAAGCCCTTCGTTGTGTGGGGAGGCGTGCATGCCACGTTGGACCCGTCGGACGCCGCGCGTTCGGCGAATGTGGTCTGTCGGGGAGAGGGCGAGGGGTTCATGGTCGAGTTGCTCGAACGACTGGCGCATGAGCGGGATTGGCGTGATTTGGACAACGCAGTGTACGTCCTGGACGGCGACCTGGTTGTGAATCCTCCTCGAGGCCTGATTCGGGACCTGGACGAGTTGCCGCTCTTCGACTTTGCGCACGAGAACGAGTTTCACCTGAGCGAGCGCGGTCTGCGCCGGCCGCGCGAGGTCTTTGATGTGCGCGAGCCGATCATGTTCAATGGGTCGCGGGGCTGCGCGTTTGACTGCACCTATTGCAGCAACAAGAAGCTCAAAGCGGTCTACGAGAACAAGGGCCCCTACGTGCGCCGGATGACGATCTCCCGATATGTCCGGAGCATTCGCGAGCTCCTGCCCCTCTTTCCGAACGCCAAGTATGTCTATCTGATCGACGAGGATTTCTGCGCGCGGCCGGTGGCGGAACTCGAAGCGTTTGCCGAGACTTATCCACGCGAGGTGGGTTTGCCCTTCGAGTGCATGAGTTCGCCGGTCGTCTTGAACGAGCGAAAGACAGAATTGCTGGTGAAGGCGGGGCTTTGGCGGATTCGCCTCGGTCTCGAGAGCGGCAGTGACCGCACGAAGACGGAGGTGTATGAGCGGAACATGCCAAACCGCATCGTGCGGCGGACCGCCGAGATCATCCAGCGGCACCGGCAGGTTGTTCTCTGCTATTTCATGATCGTCGCCAACCCATACGAGGAGCGTGAGGATCTTCTCGAGACGGTGGACTTCCTCAAGCACCTTCCGCACCCGTTTTACCTGCAGGTGTACAATCTGGTCTTCTTTCCGGGAACAGCTTTGTATGACCGGGCGATCCAGGACGGCCTCATCGACGGCAAGACGCACAGCGGCTACGAACTGGATTACCGCAGCGGCCTCAAGTACAAGTCTCATCCCTGGAAACTGAAGAACCTCTATCTCAATGGGCTGCTGTCGCTCATGGAGGGCAAGGTGAACGGGTATCGGCTTGGGTTCGTGCCGCGGTGTCTCCTGCCGTGGCTGCTGCGTCCGCCCGTGCTGACCTTCGGCGAACGCCATCGGTTGCCGATGAAGATGCTGATCTGGAGCAAGATTCGCTTTCTTCAGTTGCGCAAGCTCGTCGCCCGGCTCGTGCAGAGGGCGCTTGGCGACCCGACCTCAGTCTATAATCTGCGTCATGCGGTGGGATCGAGGTTGTCGAGAGTGGTTGGACGGTGAATCCACGCATGTCGCCTCGAGTGTTCCGCATCAACAAGGATCGAGGAAACAGCTCAGTGTCAGTGGATGCTCGATTGGCAAGACGCAGCTTGGGTTTGATGCCTGACGAGACGGTGGTGGTCAGGCGCTGGCAGGAGGTCCAGGCGACGTTGGATGAAAGGGGTTGCCACGATGGGCTCCCGTTCATGCCCGAGATGCTCCCATTTTGCGGGCGTCGGTTTCACGTGTGGCGTCGCATCGAGAAGACGTGTGTTGAAGGCGATCGCGTGCGGCGGATGCGGAATGTGGTTCTTCTCGACGCGCTCCGCTGCGACGGCTCGGCCCACGACGGGTGCGAAAAGGAGTGCGCGCTGTTCTGGCACGAGTCCTGGCTCGAACGTTGCAGCCACGACCCGGATCCCAAGCCGGATGCCTCTCCGAGGCCGCCCGAACCTGTTTTTGCCTATCCGGTCAAACAAGCCAATGGGCGGTACATCTGTCAGTCCACGGAACTCCTCGGGGCAACACAGCCTCTCTCGAAGGCGGATCTTCGGCAGTATTACCGGGACCTGCGCACCCGGACATGGTCTCCAGCGCGGATGTGCCGCTTTGTGTGGGCTGCCTTCCGCCTCCGGCTCAAAGTGGTGTTCCGCGGCGTGTCGAGCGTTAAACTGCGGGGCGCAGCCAGACCGACGCCGACGGCAACTCTCGATCTCGAGCGAGGGGACTGGGTTGAGGTGAAGCGCGCCGATGAGATCGCCCTGACACTGGATCGAGATGGCCGCAACCGCGGGCTGCAATTCCCGGTGCATATGCTCCCCTTCTGCGGAGAGCGGTACCGGGTCCGCAAACGGGTGGGCCGCATCATCCTCGAAACCACCGGCGAAATGCGTGAGATCAAGCATACTGTGATCCTCGAAGGCGTCACGTGTGACGGCTACGGTCGCTGGGGCGGATGCCCGCGCGACGCCCACCATCTATGGCGCGAGATATGGCTCAAACGGATTCCTGCCGGTGTCGGGCCGACGTTTCCGGCGCGGCGGGATGGAGGGTCAGAGGGCAGAGGGCAGAGGGCAGAGATCAGCGGATGAGGATGGGGGTGGGTGAATGGGTTCTTTTCGGGAGGTTCGTGTGGTTGACGATTTGAGACTGTGACCTATGCGCGAGGTTTTGACTGCGAATCCCCCGCGGCGCTGGGCGTCAGGCTCGTCAGACGCACGCCCCGTCCGAGTCGAGGGGAAGCTCGCGTGGCTCGATTCAGGCGACGCGGATCTATGGGACGCATTCGTCGCGGGTCATCCGCATGGGTCTATCTATCATCTCTCCCTTTGGCAACGGGCTATCGAGCGGTCCTTTGCCCATATGCACGCCCACTATCTGGTCTTGTGGGATTCGATCTCGGCCCGGATCCTGGCAGGGATTCCCATCTATACTGTGCGCAGTTGGCTGCTTGGCAACCGGCTCGTCTCGGTCCCTTTTGCATCCTTCTGCGATCCTCTGCTGTCGAGTGAGGAAGACTGGGGCCGGGTCCTCCCCGCGGTGTGGGCGATGATGACCCAGGAGCGCGCACAGGCCTTCGAGATCCGGCCCTGGCAGACGTCTGGCCAGCCTCGACCAGCCGATTTCTGCCGCGCCAACCTCTACAAGCATCATTACCTCCGCCTGGACCGCCCTCTGGAAGAGATCAAGAAGTCCTGTTCCCGCACTTGTGTTCGCCAGTGGCTTGGCAAGGCGGAGCGAAATGGAATCACCGTTGTATCCGAACCGGCCGATACGGTCCTGACCAACTTCCATGCGTTGGCAACCGAGACACGGCGCCGGCATTCACTGCCGCCGATCCCTTTTCGCTTGTTCGAGTCCCTGCGCGATGTTCTGGGGCCGGCCCACTGCGGAGTCCGCTGCGCGTGCCACGAGGGCAGATCGGTGAGCGCCGTTGTGTTCTTGCGGTTTCGGAACACGTTTACACTCGAATATGCGGGGGATAGCGAGGAGGGCCGGGCAACGGGGGCAAGTCAGTTCCTGTATTGGAGTGCCATCCAGGAAGCTCTTCAGCTCGGATGTATGGTGTTCAGTTTCGGGCGAACAGCTTTGGATAACGAGGGGTTGCTCGACTACAAGCGCCGCTGGGGAACGATCGAAGAAGATCTGCCGGTGCTGCTCTTGCCCAGACGAAGGCGGCCCCGGGTGGCCTATGCGCAGCGCCGGAACCTTCACCAGTTGGCCCGGTACTTCTGCGCGCACGCGCCGGACCGGGTCTATTGGTGGCTTGGGGACTTCTGCTATCGGCATTGGGGATGATCGGCGGGATCTAACGGGGGGAGACCAGACGATGAATAGACAACGCCAGGATCGCAGGGCGCGTCGACAACGAGGACTGGCCGATGTCTGGCGGCGAGCGCTTTTGCCGTGTCTGGCCGCCGGTCTGCCCGCGGCCGCACAACAGGCGGTCACCACAGAACCGCCAGCGGAGGCGCTGCCACAGGATAGTGCCCTGACACCTGTGCCTCTGCCATCGCCGTATGTCTCCCAGCCGTACACAAGCGCAGGATCCCAACGCCTTCCACCGCTGCCCCCGACGCCCAATCTGGGCACGGAAGCCCTGGCTGCGCCCGGTCAGATCGAGTCTCTCCGGATGGGTGTGCTGGCTCCGGCTCCGGCCACAGCGGCTGCGCCCCGGCGCGAACTGCTCCAATGGGGCAATGTGAGCTTTCATCCGCATGTCTCGTACAATTTGCTTTACGGCACGGGGATATTGTCGGGACCGGACCAGGAGGAGAACACGCTGCAACAGACCGTGTCGCCGGGCCTGACGTTCCAACTGGGTCCGCAGTGGACCTTGGACTACACGGCGAGCCTGAAGTTCTACTCGAACGAGGCGTATGAAGACACCGTGGATCATCATGTGAATCTGAGCGGATGGGCGACGTGGAATCGCTGGCGGTTCACCGCCGGCTACGCCTACGGCTCGACGAGTTCGCGGTTGATCGAGACGGCGGCGCAGACGGAGCAGGACACCCACAACGCCCGGGTGGGGGCCGATTACGCGTTCAGCGACCGGACCACGCTCGAACTCAGCGCGGCTCAGGTCCTCCGGTTCACGAAGGCCTACACGGACAGTTGCACATGGTCGACCACGGATTGGATTGACTACCAATGGCAACCGCGGCTTGCGGTGGCAGTCGGCGCGGGCTTTGCCTATGACCAATTGGATCCGGGCACCGACATGACGAGCCAGCGGGTCCTGGGGCGGGTGCGGGGCGAGGTGGCGCGGAAGCTGTCCTACACGCTCGAAGGCGGTGTCGAGATCCGGCAGTTCCTCGACACCGACGCATCGTCGAAACTCTCGCCCACCGTTCAAGGCGCGATCGACTATCAACTCGCCGAGCAGACGACGGTGTCGTTGTTCGGTTCGCACGACATCGGCACCTCATATTACAGCGATCAGTTTACAGAGACAAGCAGCCTGGGCGCGTCTGTGCGGCAGCGCCTCTTACGACATTTGTCGCTTGGGGTGAGCGGCGGGTACAACTTCACCAGCTACAGCAGCACGTATTCGACCGACACGGTCGAACGCGAGGACGATCGGGCGTATGTCGAGGTCAGTCTGAGCACGGTGCTGCGCAAACGCGTTAACGTCTCGGCGTTCTATCGGTACACAGACAATCGTCCGACAACGCAGGTTATTCGTCGGGGGGAAATCAGGTGGGTTTGATGATTTCTTACGCGCTGTAGGCCGCGTGCCCTCACGCGGCGCGAAGGGCGTCAACCTAAGGTCGCCGAGCTGGGGACGTGGCGCAGAGCAGCCTGGGCCCCAGCGCGCTGGATGGCGCGAAGTCCCGCGGCCGCGGGAGAGTGCGTGTGCTTCAGCACCGCTTTGCCTGGGACGATACCTACCACCGTGTTCGAAAAGCGGCGGTAAACCGCGCGCACTCCAAACGCTTCGCGACTCCGCTGCCGATTCGACCAAGGCGGCACCCTCGGCAATGCCTGCCGCTCCAGCAGCCGGGATCAGGGAGCCCAAGTATTCTCGACCCGGATTGTGAAGCCTCGCTTAGGTTGACGCGTATGGGCGGCCGCGAGACGGCCACGGAACCACGGTTCATGGGCAGGAGGACTGGATTTGGTCTGAGGCGCGCCTCGTTAGAGAAGCAAAACCGCGCCGGGTCTGAGAGATAGAGAAATGCAACATACTGTTCCAGCAGGAGACCGCCTTCGGGAGCGTCAGGATGCTCCTGGTTCCCTTGCTGGGTGCGGTTTTGCCGCAGCCCGGACATCAGATCACGCGCAGCGTTGTGAAATGTCCGGCCCACAGGGCGGCGGGTGGCGCGGCTTCGCGGTCTGCGGGGCGCTGGTCACGCTCGCGTTCGCGTGGCCGCTCTGGGATTTGGGGCGGTTCGCCCTGCGGAGCGATTTGTTTTCCCATGTCCTCCTCATTCCGCTGATCAGTGGCTATCTGATTTGGAAACGGCTCGGCTCGGTGTCGCTGCCGCAGTCGACGCGATCGGCCTGGGCGTTCGTCCCCGCCGCGTTCAGTCTGTTTCTCCTGGCGCTGTATTGGACCGTCTTGCGCTCGAGGGGACCGTTGCCTCAAGTCGACGTCCTAAGCCTCATGACCACGGCGTATCTGGGTCTGATGTTGGCCTGTGCGCTGGGTTGTCTCGGGACGGGCATTGTCCGCGCCCTGTGTTTTCCGATCGCCTTTCTCGCGTTCATGATCCCGTGGCCGACGGCGATGATCGATGCGGTCGAGATCGGTCTGCAGCATGCATCGGCGGAGGCCGCGGCGGTGCTCCTGGCGATGTCGGGGACGCCCTTTGTGCGGGACGGCAAGGTGTTTGACCTGCCTGGGATCACGCTCCAGGTGGCCCAGGAATGCAGCGGCATCCGGTCCAGCTATGTTCTGTTGATTACCGCCGTGCTCGGCGGACATGTGCTGTTGCGGACGGGTTGGAGGCGGTGGGTGTTGGCGCTCGCGGTCGTCCCGCTCGGGATCGTGAGGAACGGATTCCGGATTCTGACCATTTCGATGCTGTGTGTGCATGTGTCGCCCGAGATGATTGATTCGCCGATCCATCGGCGAGGCGGGCCGGTGTTCTTCGTGCTTTCGCTGATTCCGTTCTTTCTGCTGCTGCTATGGCTTCGCAAGACCGAGCGGCCGAGGAAGGCCGAAGGCCCTCAAGCACCACCTCCGGTTGGGCGGCAGCAACCGCCGTGTTCGAGGAGTGGTGAGCCGCAGTACTCGATGCGCGCCGCGGCCTCACTGCCGACTTGTCACTCATGAACCTGAACGCGTGGGCGGCTTTTGTGGCTGCGGCGTGTGCCGGCGCTCTGGCGCTCACATGGCTGGTGCTCAAACACCGCCTAGCGACCCACTGGAGCTTCGCCATCGGCTTGTTGCTGGCGGCGGCGGACACTGCATTGGCCGGGGTTCTTGCGTGCAGCGAGTCGGCGGAGTCGGCGTTTCTATGGCAAGGCCGGAGGATGTGGCTGACGGCGCTGCTGCCGAGCGTGTGGCTCGTGTACAGTCTATGCTACTCGCGAGGCAATTATCACGAGTTCCTCGCCCGGTGGCGATGGGTGCTGGTTGGCGCGGTGCTGATCCCGGTCTCGTTGGCCGCGGGGGTCCGCCCGCATTTGGTCGGGGACGCGATCGAGCCTGTGTGGGGGCCGGTGGAACGAACCTCTGAGTGGGGGGCAAGGCGCTCAAGGCGGCCATCTGCTGAGGTTGTTGCTGGTCCTGATCAACGCCGAGAGGAGCTTTCCGCAGCACGGGGTGATGCGATGGCGCGTCAAGTTCGTCATGCTCGGTCTCGCCGTGATTCTCGGAGGCCGGATGTACGTCAGCAGCCAGGCGGTGTTGTTCTCGGGAATCCAACTCCCGGTTGTCGGCGTGTTGGGCACGAGTCTGCTAGGACTTTGCTGCTGGCGTTCTCCTTCCTGAGGACCGGTTTGAGCAGAGGTCGACGTCTATCCGTCGCACACCTGCTGTACGGCGCTCGCTGACGATTGTATTGGTCGGGGTGTATTTGTTGAGCGTCGGTGTGCTTGCCGAGGTCGTCGCGCGGTTTGGCGGCGACCAGGCCTTTGCGCTCAGGCGTTGCTGTTGCTGCTGGCTATGGTGGGGTTGGCGGTCGTGTTGATGTCCGACCGCGTTCGGCAGCGGACGCAGCAATTCATCAGCCGGCATTGCGGTAGCCCGGTCTACTATCGGCGCGTCTGGGCGGCCTTCACCGAACGCACGACGTCCCGGCTTGACCAGGCGGATCTGTGCCGCGCTGTGGCGACGCTGATTGCCGAGACGTTCAATACATTGTCGGTCACGGTTTGGGTGGTCGATCCGCATCGGCAGCAATTGCGCTTTGGCGCGTCGACGGCTTTGACCGAGCAAGCGGCAAACGAACTGCTCGATTTGGGAGACAACAGTGCGGCGGTGATCGCGGCCGTGCGCGCGGCGCCGACGCCGTTGGACCTCAGTGGTTCCGAGGGCGGCTGGGTTGAGACCCTGAAGCGGTGCAATCCGGACTATTTCAAGAAAGGCGGGAATCGGGTCTGCGTGCCGCTGGTGGCCGCGGGCGAGGTGCTTGGGCTCATCACGATGGCCGATCGGGTCAGCGGCGTGCAATTCTCGCATGAGGATTACGATTTGCTGAAGTGCATCGGGGATCAGGTGGCCGCGAGCCTGCTGAATCTGCAGTTGTCGCGGAAACTGATCGAGGCCAGGGAACTCGAAGCGTTTCAGTCGATGTCGGCCTTCTTCGTTCACGACCTGAAGAACACGGCGTCGACGCTCTCGTTGATGTTGCGGAACCTGCCGGTGCATTTCAACGATCCTGAGTTCAGAGCGGATGCTCTGCGCGGAATTGGGGCTTCGGTGGATCGACTCAATGGTTTGGTCCAGCGCCTCGCTCTGATCCGCCGCGGGCTCGAGGTGAAGCCGGTGTTGGCGGATCTGAACCAGTTGGTCAGGGCTGCGCTGGGGCAGATTGACGGTGCGGATGCGATCCAGGTGATTCAGGAGTTGCAGTCGGTTCCCCGATTGCCGGTCGATCTCGAGCAGTTGCCCAAGGTCCTGACCAACCTGCTGCTCAACGCCCGTGAAGCGATTTCGGGGCCTGGAACCATTCGTGTGGCGACGATGGTCCAGGGCGGACATGTGGTTGTCTCGGTGGCGGACACGGGCTGCGGGATGAGCGCGGAGTTCCTGAGCCGGCGGCTCTTTCGACCCTTTCAAACGACCAAGAAGAAGGGCCTGGGGATTGGGATGTTCCAGAGCAAGATGATCGTTGAAGCGCATGGCGGGAGACTCGAGGTCGAAAGCGAGCCTGGTCGCGGCACGACGTTCCGTGTGGTGTTGCCGCTGAGTTCGGAGCGCCCCGTGGCCGGGAGCGGCTCACTCAGCCAATGCGCTCTCGATGAATCTGGGGGTGACTCGAGATCCTGATTCTCGCTGGCGACAGGAGATTACGATTAGAATACGATTGAGAATAGGACCAGGAGACCTCGGTGCGAGTTCAGGGGGCAGTCCGAGCAGGCACTCATCCTATAGCCTGCGTGCGATCATCCCAAGAACCTGCGGCGGGGCCCTGCGACAGAACTGGGTCTATACAGAGCGACATAAATGATGCAGCGCCGGGTCAGGGGACCCGGCCTACAAGCCTGTAGGCCGCGTGCCCGCACGCGGCGGAACTTCTGACGCTGTGTCTAACGACTTTTTCCAATGAAACCCACAGTATTAATCATCGACGACGACGAGGCTGTCCTCGATCAGTTGAAATGGGCCTTAGCCGACGAATACGAAGTCTTGCTGGCCAAGGACCGGCCGAGCGCCATCGAGACATTTCGGGCGCGGCGTCCGGATCTGGCGTTGCTCGACCTCGGTCTGCCGCCGTTACCGAACTGATCCCACGCGAAGGGATGGCTGCCCTGGCGGACATGCGAAATCTGGACCGGCATGCGAAGGTGATTGTCATCAGCGGTCTGAGCGGCAAGGAGACAGCGGCGCGGGCGGTCGGTGAAGGGGCCTGCGATTTCCTGCTCAAACCGGTGCAAATCGACAGCCTGAAGCTGCTTCTGAGCCACTGCCGCCACGTGGTGACCCTCGAACGCGAATACGAGGAGATCCGGCAGCATCCCGAGGTCGAGCCGTTCGAGCTTCTTCAAAGTCGAAGCCCGCGGATGGAGGAACTCCTTGTGAACATCCGCAAGGTGGCGACGGCGGAGGCGCCGGTGCTGATTCTGGGCGAGAGCGGCACGGGGAAGGACGCGGTGGCCCTGGCGATTCACCGGCAGAGCGGGCGTCGGGCCGGACCGTTCGTGAAACTCAACTGCGACATGGCGTCCGAGAGCCTCTTGGAGAGCGAACTGTTCGGGCGCGAGGACGATGCGCGGAGCGATGGGGCGTCCGCGGAAGGCCGGCTCGAGTCGGCGTCCGGCGGCTCCCTCTTTCTTCAGGATGTGGGCGACTTGCCGCTGAGGTCGCAGGTTCGACTCATGCGGTTGCTCGATGAGCGGGTGGCGGATGGAGTGAAAGAGCGGCCCTCCGGGGAGACCGCGCCGCGGCTCATTGCTGCATCGAGCAAGGATCTGACCGCCGCAATCGCCAAGGGCAACTTCCTCGAGGGCCTGTATTACCGACTGGCCGTGCTGGTGATCCGGGTCCCCGCTCTGCGCGACCGCAAGGAGGACATCCGGCAGTTGGCCGAAGGGTTCTTGAAGCGCTTTGCGGCTCAGTTTGACCGGCCGAATCTGCAATTCGACAGCGAGGCGTTGCGCGCGCTCGAGCGGCATGGGTGGCCGGGCAATCTGCGCGAACTCGAGAACTGCGTGCGCCGCGCGGCAATCATGTCGGACACCGACATCCTCAGGGCGGACGATCTTGGGCTGACGGCATCGAGCGTGCAGCCTGCAGCCGCCGGTTTGCGCGAGGCCCGTCAAAGCGCCGAGAGGTCTGTGATCATCGGGGCGCTGCGGAAGCACCATGGCAAGATCACGGCGGCGTCGATGGAGTTGGGGATCAGCAGGCCCACTTTCTACTCGTTGATGGAGAAGCTGGGCATCGAACGTCGGAGTCTTATCTGGGATCATTCGGAGGAAACACGCGAGGAATAGACAATGAAACAGACAACAACGGACGTCGGGATTCTTGAAACTGGAAGTTCACGGCAACCGGGTCACGGCATCATTCATGGCCTTGGCAGGTTGCTGCGAGGCGGAACCCGCGGGTTTCCTACTGTGCGCGCTGGAAGCGCATCGCTTGCGTGGGCGGTCCTGACTCTGGCGCTGGTCCTCTTGCCTTCAGGCTGCCAATCGCACCGCCCCACCTTCATTAGTCCGGCAGACGCCGAGCCGGACCGGGCGATTGTGCTGCGCGAGGGGGATGTCGTGAAGGTCACATTCCCAGGAAGCCCGAACTTGAACACGACGCAGCAAATCCGGCGCGACGGCAACATCAACCTGGCCTTGGTCGGGGATCTCAAGGCGGCCGGTCTGACGCCGAGCGCGCTCGAGAAGGAGATCCTGGCCGTGTACGGGAACCAGTTGCTCGCCCCCGACGTCACCGTCAGTCTCGAGTCCACGGCTTTCTCGGTCTTTGTCACCGGCATGGTGTTGCGACCGGGCAAAGTGACATCGGACCGCCCGATCACCCTGCTCGAGGCCATCATGGAGTCGGGCGGCTTCGATTACACACGCGCCAACCTGAAGGCCGTGCGGGTGATGCGCCGCGACGGGGAGCGGATGAAGACCTTCATCGTCGATCTGAAACCGGTGATGGCGGGCGGGCCCGCGCTGCCCTTTCACCTTCGTCCGTCGGACATCGTGTACGTGCCTGAACGGTTCTCGTTGTTTTAGAATGAAGATATGCAATCCCACCTGCTGATTGTTGACGACGACGACGAAATCCGCTCCCAGCTCAAGTGGGCCCTGGGTGGGGCCTACGAGCTTCTGCTGGCGGGGGATCGTTCGAGCGCGCTGGAACAATTCCGAGCGTGCCGTCCGATGGTTGTGCTGCTGGATTTGGGGTTGCCGCCCGACCCGGACTCTCCGGAGGAGGGCCTGGGGATCCTTGCCGAGTTGCTTGCGGTCGAGAAACTGACCAAGGTGATCATCGTGACCGGCCAAGGTGAAAAGCAGAATGCCTTCAGGGCGGTCGGGGCCGGCGCCTACGATTTTCTGTCTAAACCGGTCGATCTCGACGAATTGAAGGTCATCCTGCGTCGCGCCTTTCACCTTGCCCGGATCGAGCGCGAGTACCGGGACCTGCATCACCGGCTCGATGAGGACGGATTCGAGGACATGCTGGGCGCGAGCCCGTCGATGCAGCAACTGTTCACCACCGTGCGCAAAGTCGCCGCGACCGATGCCCCGGTGCTCATTCTGGGCGAGAGCGGCACGGGCAAGGAGAAGGCTGCGCTGGCGATCCATCGCCGCAGCCAGCGCAAGGGCGGTCCGTTCGTTCCGATCAATTGCAGCGCCATCCCGGAGACCCTTCTCGAGAGCGAGTTGTTCGGGCACGAGAAGGGCGCCTTCACCGGCGCCCACACCCAGCGCAAGGGCAGGATCGAATCCGCGATCGGGGGCACGCTTTTTCTGGATGAGATCGGCGAGTTGCCCTTGGCGATCCAGGTGAAGCTGTTGCGCTATCTTCAGGAACACAGGATCGAGCGGGTGGGCGGCCGGGTGCCGATCGAGGTCGATGCGCGTGTGATCGCCGCCACGAACACCGATTTGCAGCGGGCAATTCGCGAGAGCAAGTTTCGCGAGGATCTCTTCTATCGTCTTGCTGTCGTGGTGTTGCATCTGCCGCCATTGCGGGATCGGGGAGGGGATCTGTTGTTGATGGGACGGGTCTTTCTGAACAAGTTCGCGGTCGAGTTTGGGCGGGATTCGGCTGGTTTCAGCCCGCAGGCCCTGGCGGCCATGCAGGGCCATTCCTGGCCCGGCAACGTGCGCGAACTCGAAAATCGCATCAAGCGGGCCGTGATCATGGCCGACGGCCCCCGCGTCACGCCCGAAGACCTCGAGTTGACGCCTGCGGTCTCGTCCGGCCAGACCCCGCGCACCCTTCAGCAGGCGCGGGAGACCGCGGAGCGTGAGGTGATCCAGGAGGCTCTGCGGCGCAATGGCGGCAAGATGACCGCCGTCGCGACCGAACTCGATATCAGCCGTCCGACGCTCTATGAGCTGATCGAAAAGCTCGCGATCGCACGCCCGGATCGGGACGGCAAAGCAATGCCTGCGGAATAGGAAGTTGGCTCAACGCTCAACGCGCAACGCGCAACAACGGCACCCTGAATGAATAACAGAACTCGAAGTCTCCTGTCCGTGCTGATGATCGCCGCCCTCCTGGGGGTGGCCGGATGCTCCCGCGAAGCAAAACGCGACCGGCATTTCAGCCGGGCGGAGAAGTACTTCGCATCGGAGCAATACGAGAAGGCGATCATCGAGTACCGGAACGTGTTGCGGTTGGATCCGACCAACCGCACGGCGCTGCTGCGCGTCGCGCGCATCTTCTTCGAGCAGGGCTCGCCGGTCCAGGCCATGCAGGCCATGCAGGCCGCCGATCCGCATCTCGAATCGGACGATCCCGCGCTGCGTTGCCGGCTTGCCGAGTTTCGGCTGGCGACGGGGGACACCGCTCGAGGACGCAACGAACTGCTCGATCTGCTGGCGCAGTCGCCAACCAACAGCGATGCCTTGCGATTGCTGGCCGGGCCCGGCACCCCATCCCAGGAACTGACAAACACGGCGGTCTACCTGGAGCAACTCGACGCCAAGCATCCCAACTCCGCGGCGGTTCTTCTGGCTCGTGCGGCGCTCCTGACCCGGCAGAGGCAGCTCGACACCGCCGAACAGTTCGTGCAGCGCGCGTTGCAGTTGGATCCGAATCAGGCGCAGGCGCATGTGCAGATGGGGCAGATCCATCTCCTGCGGACCAACCTGGCCGCGGCCGACGAAGCGTTTGGAAAGGCCGTCAAACTCGCGCCGCCGCGCTCGCCTGTGCGCACAGCCTACGCCCAGAGCAAGATGGTGTCCGGCAAACCGGACGAAGCGCGGGCGCTCCTCGAGGATGTCTTGAGCCAGGCGCCCGATTACCTTCCGGCCGCGCTCCTGCTGGCGCGTCTCGAGATGCAGGACAAGAGGCTCGATGAAGCCCTCGCGCTGACCGGACGCATCGTGTCGAAGGACCCGCTGAATATCGAGGCCCGCCAGTTGCGCACTGAATTGCACCGAGCCAAGGGCCAGCCGGAGAAAGCGGCGCTCGAGTGGGAGCAATTCGACCAGAGCGTGCGGCCCAACCCGTTCATCAAGTTGCAGGTGGCGCGTGCCCACCTCTCTGGCGGCGACAGCGTCAAGGCGGGCGCCGCGCTTGACCAGGCCATCATCGCCAGCTCGAACAGGCTCGACACGATTGCCATCGAAGCCCGTCTCTTGCGCGCCCGACTGCACGTCGAAGGCCGCACTCCGGCCGTCGCTGTCGAATCCCTGCAGCGATTGCTCAGCATCACCAACGTCCTCGAGGCGCGGATCCTCCTCATCGACGCCCAGCGCGGGGCGGGCCGGCTCGATGAGGCGGTGGCCACCTGCCGGGGACTGATTCGCGACCATCCGGACAGGCCGGCATTTCCCATGATGTTGGGGATGCTGCTGCGCGAGCAGGGGCGGATGGCGGACGCCCGAAACGCGTTCCGGCGCGAGCTCGAGCTTTCACCGGGCAGCCTGATGGCCCTCTACCAACTCGTCGATCTCGAGATTGCGGCCACCAACGCGCCGGCCGCGCTCAAGACGGTGCAGACCGAGTTGGCCCGGACGAACTCGGCGGCTCTGAAGTACCTCGAAGGCCGGGCGCTTGCGGCCCAGCGCCTTTGGCCCCAGGCGCAGGCATCCCTCGAGGAGTCGATCAGCCTCAACCCGCAATTCTCGCTGGCGTATCAACTGCTCGCCGACATTCATATCGCCAACACCAACCTGGCCGGGGCGGCCCGGCGGCTCGAGGAATTGGTCTCGAAGAAGACAAACGACGTTCAGTCGATGGCGATTCTCGGGACGCTCTACGAGCG
Source organism: Verrucomicrobiota bacterium (assembly GCA_040766265.1). Lineage (GTDB taxonomy): Bacteria > Verrucomicrobiota > Verrucomicrobiia > Limisphaerales > J093 > MWFF01. The sequence continues at coordinate 57,601 of JAXGQW010000010.1, read as the reverse complement.
GATGGATCAGCCCGAACAGGCGCGTGCCAAGTACGAGCGCATCCTCGAAATCAACCCGCAGTTCGTTCCCGCGCTCAACAACCTGGCTTACCTGTACATAGAACGGCTGCCGCAACTCGATCGCGCGCATGAATTCGCCCAAAAGGCGCGCCAATTGGTGCCCGAAGATCCATCGGTCATGGATACGTTGGCCTGGGTTCTGCACAAGCGCGGCGAACACCAGCAGGCCTTGCCATTGCTGCGCGAGGCGGCCCAGAGAGTCCCCGGCAACGCGGAGATTCAATACCACCTGGGAATGGTCAGCTACATGCTCGGCCAACCGGACGCCGCCCGGGCCGCCCTCGAACGGGCCGTGGCCGCGCCGCAGTCTTTCCCGAGCAAAGCCGAGGCCCAGCGTCAGCTCGCGCTGCTTGCGTCCGGACCCGCGGCCGGCGGCACGGAGGACAGGGCGACCCTCGAGGCACGAGTCAAGGACCAGCCCAGGGATCTCACCGCTCGTTCGCGCCTCGCCGCCGTTTACGAGCAGGAGGGTCAGTTTCCAAAAGCCGCGACTGAGTACGAGGAGATCCTTCGGCAAAACCCGAAGGCCGCGCAGGCGATTCTGCGCCTGGCCGAACTGAACGCCGGGCCGTTGAACGACCAGGCCAAGGCGCTCGAGATGGCCCGCAAGGCGCACGAACTCGCCCCCAACGATCCGCGGGCCGCGGGTTTGCTCGGGCGCCTCCTGTTCCGGCGGGGCGATCACGCCCAGGCGTATGGGCTGCTGCAATCCGCCGCTCAACGAAGTCCGGAGCAGGCTGATCTGCAATATGACTACGCATGGGCGGCCTACGCTGTGGGACGGGTGTCGGATGCACACCAAGCCATGCGCCGCGCCCTCGAAATCCAGCCGGACTTCCAAGCCGCCGATGCCGCGCGCGCCTTCGTCGCGATGACGGCCCTTGCGCTCGATCCGCAGGGGCTGGCCCAAGCAGAGCCCCGGATCCGGGAGGTTCTCAAGGCTGATCCGGATCATGTGCCTGCCTTGATGGCCCAAGCAGATCTGTTTCGCGCGCGGGCTGACGGCAAGGCGGCGGCCACGCTTTACGAGCGGGTGCTTCGGGTGTTCCCGAGGTTTGCGCCGGCCAGTCGTGAGCTGGGGCTGGTGCTGGCAGGCGATCCCGCCCAGGGACAGCGAGCCTACGATCTGCTCTCGAGGACGCGCGAGGCCTTTCCGGACGATGGCGCCGTGGCTCGGGCCCTGGCGTTGCTGAGCTACGCGCGCAAGGACTACCGTTACACAACCACGCTGCTCGAGTCCTATGTCCGGAGGCAGCCCGACGACAGCGAGGCCCTGTTCTGCCTCGGTATGGCCCAATGCCAAATCAAGCAGACCGATCAGGGCAAAGAACAACTTCGGAAGGCGATTGCGGCCGGGTTGAAGGAGCCGTTGTTGGCTGAGGCCAAGAAGGCCTTGGCCGCTCCCTCTTCCCAATAGAGCCGCTCCCACCCAACCCCAGACAACCATCCACACAGCCCGCAGGTCCACCTGCGGGCTTTTTTTTGTGTCTGAGAAGCCGTCTCAGGACTCGCCGCGAGAGTACTGACATTCATCGGATGAATGCGCACGACGAAGATGAACCAGCCTGTAGCCGCCGACGTGAGTCGGCGCCTGGAGTTTGGACATTCTGGAGACGGGTTTTGGCGGGGGGCAGCGTGAGGCGGCAGGGAGAAGACCTCAGGCGGCGGCGCTGCCGACCATCATGGGGTAGGTTGCGGGGGCTTTGGCCGTCGGGAATGTGACCGGATGGTCGGCCAGTTGCTTGCGCAGCAGTGTGACGAGGTCCAAACAGGAGGGGCGCTTGGCTCCACGACGCCATTTGGGCAGGGGTTCATAGACCTGCGTACGCGTGGGGCCGTAGCACTTGAGGCCGGCCAACTGAAGCCAACTATACATGGCCACCAAGAGCGCCGGGACTTTGCTCACCGAGTCCTTATTCCAGACTTGGGCTTGGCCCACGCCCAGAATGTCTTTCTTCGTCGCGGTGATTGACCTCGATGCCCCACCGATCGAAGTAGGCTTGGGAGTAACTCGAGGGCCGGGGTCGTCAGGTCGGTGGTGAGCAGGTAGGCGGGCTGCCGATAGTACTTGCGCTCCTTCTTGCTGGTGCGATAGCCCACCGGCTTACCACCAAGAGGCGCACGTGGCCCGCTTGCGGGCTCCTCCTTGCCAATAGACCCGAGTGATGTCCTTGTAGCGCACTTCCCGATAAGAGCCGCCGAAGATCCAGGCCTTGCCACCGTGCGCAACGGGGTGGCGCCGGACCTGCTCGGGGTGAACTTGGTGGAGCCGTAGTTAAGCGGCCCTTGCCCGAGCGCGGCGGCATAAGACGATGTCCTTGCGGCAACGGACGATATGGTCACGTTCTGCGCTTCCCAATCCTGAGCGAACACGGTGCGGTTGGCGAAGGAGCCGTCAGCGACCTGGACTCGCCGCTTCGGCCTGATGGCCGGTCTGGTTGAGGTTGGGCGCACCTCTTGGGTCAAGGCGACAAACTGGACTGAGAGGTTCTTCTGCTTTGAGCTGTCGGGTAGTGTTCGAGTTGTTGGTCCGAAGTGCGCGCCGGGTTTCTTGGATCACATCAGCTTTCATCTCGAAGCGGATGGGAACCGGAACGGAGGAACTGGCTCGGAGATCCCGGAGATAGAGTGGGAGGCTCGCTAGGCCGTATTGGAGAAAGCGATGCCCCCAGCGCAGGTTGACTTGAAGGTCCCATGGCCGGCCAGATGCTATTGGTTTGGGGCACGTGTTTGCCGGTGCGCTAAACGCGCGTGTCGTCGGTGCTGACAACGATCCGTTGGAGGCGCTGCTCCTGGATGGCCCGCTCCAGAATCGGATGGAAAGAGGGCGCGCGGCTCCCACGGGCAACGGGAAAAGACCTTGTAGTCGGCCGACCAGCTCCTTCTGGGTGTTGCCGTGGAAGGCGATGGCGCGGGTGAGGGCAAGGCCGGCCCACGCCGGTGAGGATGCCGAAAGCCAAGGCGATGGCCCGTTGCAGGCTACGGTCCTGAGGGAAGCGACGGAGGCCCAGCGGGCGGTCTGTTGGGATGGTGTAGGTCAAGAGCTTCATGGGTGGTGAGATGGGTGCGAAAGGCGGGGTGCAACGGTTTGATCCAGCTTATTCGAGGGGCACGCAGGATGCGGCGATCTTGACGGGTGCGTCCGTCGTCAATCCCAGGTGCTGCCAACCGGCGGCCTTGCAGGCCGTGGCGGCAAATCGGTCGGGGGGGGGGGGACTCCACGAAGGTCTCGACCAGCCACACCCGATGGCCATAGCGCTTGCCAGTCGGCCGACAAGCGGTGGTGGCCAGCGCCAGAAGATGCGAGGCCAGATGGGACCCGCACCCAAGGCAAAACCAAGAAGCGCTGTTGGTTAGCGATGGCTCCCAGGCGTTGCTCCCGCTGGGTCACCGACCAACCGATGAACTGATCCCGCGGCGACTTTCCAGGCGGCTGCGCCAAAGCCATCACGGCCAGGTCCCGACCGCGAACATCCCTGGCCAGGTACTGCACGTTCTCGCCGACCGCTCCGTGGAAACCGGCGGTAGTGGTAACGCCGGCAGGTCAGCCGCGCGGCGGCGCAAGGCGCGGGTGTGAGCCAGGTCCAGGCTCAGTGGGTTGCAGCGACTCCCAGGCCGTCCTGGATCCGATCCGGTGCCCAGAGCGGGAGCTGGCTCTGGAGAGCAGGAGGAGCCTGCGCGCAGGGTCGACGGGTGCGCTTCTGCGCTGGCGGTAGCCCGATGAGCCCACGGGCCTGCAGCTTGAGCAGCAACGTGCGAGCCGCCATGTCCTTGAGACGTCCGGCCGCGTTGCGCCAGTTCCACGCTTCACACAGGTACTGGGAGAGGGCCGTGCGATGCCAGGCCGGATGCTGCTCGATCAGAGCCTGCAACCACGCCAGATCATCGCCCGTGAGCGTGCGGCCCTGGACGCAGATCGGTTCCACTGCGACCACGATTTACCCCAGTGGCCGTTTCGAGTCCAGCAAAAAATGTCCAAACTCCAGCCGCCGACGTGAGTCGGCGCTGATTCCTGCCTTTGACGGAGCGAGACGGCGCGGACTGATCCCGCGTCGCGGGGCGACTACGGAACCGACGGTTCACGGTCAGGCAAGCAGATCCTGAATCTCTTCCCAGCTCAGGTCGCCGCCCAGCAGGGCGTCGATGACCTCGCGTTTGCGGCTTTGCAGACTCAGGATCTTCTCCTCGACCGTTCCCCGCGCGATCAAGCGATAGCTTGTCACCACGCGTTTCTGGCCCAGCCGATGGGCGCGATCGGTCGCCTGCGCCTCCACCGCCGGGTTCCACCAGGGATCGAAATGAATCACAGTGTCCGCGCCGGTCAGGTTCAGGCCGGTCCCGCCGGCCTTGAGGCTGATCAGGAAGACCGGGATATCGGCGTTGTCCTGGAAACGGCGGACGACGCCGCCCCGATCCTGTGTCGCGCCATCGAGATAGCAGAACTCGATCCCTCGGCTCGCCGTCAGCCGATCCCGGATGAGGGCGAGCATCGAAGTGAACTGGCTGAAGACCAGCGCGCGGTGCCCGCCGTCAAGCACTTCCTCGATCAACTCCTCGAACAAATCGAGCTTTCCCGAAGGGGCGGCGCCTTCGACTCCCGGCAGGTCGAGAAGCCGCAGGTCGCAGCACACCTGGCGGAGCCGCAACAACGTGGTGAGGATGATCATGCGGCTTCGAACCAGTCCCTGGGCGCCGACTGTTTCGAGAACCTCGCGTCGCCCGGTTTCGAGCACCTGGCGATAAACCGCCGCCTGGTCGGACGTCAGGTCGCAGAGGGCCACCTGTTCGATCTTCTCCGGAAGATCCGGCGCCACATCGCGCTTCACACGGCGCAGGAGAAACGCGCGGACCCGGCGCGCGAGACGGTCCTGCACGGCGCGATCGCGATCGCGCGTGATGGGAGTTCATAGCGCTCGCGGAAGTCCCGCGCTTTGCCCAGGTGCAGCTCCGGCATCAGGAAATCTGCAAGATCGACCAGAGATCGAGCACCGAGTTTTCGAGCGGCGTGCCGGTGAGCACCAGCCGGTGCCGGGCGCGGATGGCTTTCACCGCCTGGGCGTTCTGCGTCTCGCGGTTCTTGATGTGCTGCGCCTCGTCGAGCACAACCGTGTCAAACTCGATCGCGCGATAGTGATCGAGATCGCGTCGGATCAGCGCGTAGCTGGTGACGATCAGATCGTGGCGCGGAATCTCCGCGAAGCGCGCCTGACGCTCCGGCCCCTGCAACGGGAGAACCCGCAGGCCGGGAACGAACCTGGCCGCCTCGGCGACCCAGTTAAAAACAAGGCTCGTCGGGCAGACCACAAGGTTGGGCAAGGGGCGTGATCCCGGCTCGGTTTGGGTCTGGGCGGCTGCGACAACAGCCAGCGTCTGAAGCGTCTTCCCCAGACCCATCTCATCGGCCAGAATCCCGCCAAAACCGTGCCTGCGCAGGAACCACAACCACGCCACCCCCTGTTTTTGATAAGGGCGAAGCACGGCGTCCAAGCTCCCCAAGGGAGGACATTCGCGCGCCGCCGCATCGGCGGGTCGAGCCGCGCGGTCGAGCCATGCGCGGGGCGCGTCGAGTCGCCATCCTGCGTGCTCCCTCAATGTGGACTCGACGAAATCCGCCTGCGCGTTTGCCAGCCGGTAGCCTTGGGCGGTCTGCTGCGGCTCGCAATCGAGCAACACCTGTTGCAGTTCCTCGACGGCGCCCGTGTCGATCAACGCCAGCCGTCCGTTGCGGAGGCGGACATGGCTTTGGCCGGCCAACACGAGCCGCTGAATGTCCGCGGCGGAGAATCGCTCGCCGCCAGCCGACGCAAATGCGACCGACAGATCGAACCACTGTTCGCCGGAAGGCGTGACGACCAATTCCGGCTCGATCCGTTCGAGCCTGGTCTTCGCCGCCCCATCGAGCCGCGGCTCCAATTCGACCTCCCACTCCCGCTGCAGCCGCGGGAACGCGCGCGCGAAAAACTTCAGGACAGTCGTCTCGCCGTCCAGGAGAAAACGGTTTTCCCGATCCGGCCCGGTGAAACCGCACTGGGCGAGACGTTCGAGCGCCGCTTGTTCGGCCCCGGAATCGCGCAGTGTGTAGCGCGTCGGGCACGCGGCATCGGGGAAGCAGAGCGGCTCGACGACACCATGGACCGGCGCCACGGCGTGTCCCGCATAGTCGCATGTCAGTCGGGCTTCAATCCGTGCGAGACTGCCTTCGAGGCGCAGTCGGAAGCGCGGCGGCTCCGTTTCGAGAACAAAGTCCGACAGATCGAAATTGGCCTGCGCGTGACCGTCTGCGACAAGGACAGGCCAGTCCCGGCCGAGGAAGGCAGGCACACGCGCTCGTTCGAGGCAGACCGGTCCGCGCGCCAACCCCCGTGCCGCTGTGGGCAACCGGAGCGGTTGCAGCCGGTTCCCGCGCAGGCACCAGTCTGCTTCGCCTGTCGCCAACACAGTGGGGACCGATCCATCGAGCCGCAGTGTGATCTGGCCCGAGGCCTCGAGCGTCGCCCGCACCGGCCACGAAATCGCATCAAGCGAGATTTCGAGCGGGCGTCCGCGCCCCAGGGACAACCCGGAATGTCCAGCCAGCTTGGGCAGCAACTGTCCCAGGTCGGATCCGCCAAGGAGCAGCATCGCCGGCACCCCGTCTGCCGTCAGGGTCTCGATGGTGTCGAGTGCGGACGCATCGGCCGGACTGAGCAGGAACGGCACGTCGAGCGGCAGCATGTTCAGCGGGATGCAACGCCTCGAGCGAACCGCCTCGAACACCAGCATCACTTTCCCTTTCGCCATCGCCTGCTCGAGGTTGGGCGGGAAGATGATCCGGATCTCGATCTCCTCGGCCGCTTCGCCGGGGGCGGCGCGCCGCAGGGCACGCCGGAGCTGCGGCTCCAGGGGGCGCGAACCCGGATGGCCAGACGCGGCATCCTTTCGGACGGTTGTTGCTGTGGGCCCGCGTGCGGGAGGAGAGGGGGGGAGCGGGTGAGGGGCGGCCTGCCGGGTGGCCAGCCAATGGAGCCCCGCGGCAACGGCATGGGCGCAGATCGCGCCCTCGATGCGGGCGCGTCGACAGGAGCAAAGGGTGTCGACGTCAATCGCGCTCCGCAGCACCAGGCCGGTTCGGTATTTGGTCGCTCCCTCGCGGACCACTCCATCGAGGCGTGGCGGCGCCCAACTCGACTGCTGGACATTGCCGCCGGCCAGGAGCGCGCGCGCCTCCTGCATCACGCGCCAGCCCGCCACCCGCGCGAGCAGATCGGATGTCAATTCGACACAACCCATGCGTGACTTTGCTTTCCTAGCCTGCATGCTGACTTCTCTCGTGAACTCCGGCTTCGCGGTGGCAAAAAGTGGTGAGAAATGCAAGCTAGCGAGGCGCGCCTCAGACCAAATCCAGTCCTCGTCTTCATGGAGAGCAAAGACGCCAGATTTGGCGCGTATTGGGACCATGAACCTGGCATAGTCACACCCGTCCGCGTTCTGGCGCAGCGTGACCGCAAAGCACTCTGAAGCGCCCGCGAGGGTTGCTCGTTGGAGAGATTGGTTCCGGCTAGCGACATGCGTATTGATTGGCGAGCTCGTGAGGCTTCCCGCTGGAAAGATTTGTACTTTTCGATCCTAGCCGGGCACCGGGACGTGGACATTGCCAATGCCTAACGACAAGACGCCAACCCCTTCGTTGCCTGTTCTCAATCCCACAGCCGCCGCGATTGATATCGGAAGTGAGCAACTCCATGTCTCGATCGCCGGAGGACCACCCAAGGTGTTCGGGACGACGACTGGCCAACTCCATGAGTTGCGGGATTACCTGCTCGGCCAGGGAGTCAAGAGCGTGGCGATGGAGGCGACGGGCATCTATTGGCTCTGCCTCACGAGGTGTTGGAACAGGCGAAGAGGTGGTCAACGGCAAGTACGTCAAGAACTTGCCGGGGCGCAAGACCGACATGAGCGACTGCCAGTGGCAGGCGACCTTGCACGCACATGGATTGCTCAACCCGGGCTTTGTCCCGCCGGAGCACATCCGTCGGTTGCAGGACTACCTGCGGTTGCGCAACGACCACATCGTGATGGCCGGTAGCCATGAGCAGCACATGCAAAAGGCGCTGGAGCGGATGAATCTCAAGATTCACGACGTGATCAGCGACCTGACCGGGATGAGCGGCCTCAACATGATCGAGGCCATTCTGGGCGGGGAACGCAATCCGGTGGCGCTGCTGGCGTTGTGTGACGCACAGATTCAAAAGAACAAGGCGGGGCGATTGCGGGAGGCCTTGCACGGGACCTGGAAGCCCGAGCATCTGTTTGCGCTGCGCCAGGCTTACGAACTGTGGCAGTCCTACCAGAGCAAGATCCGCGAGTGCGATCAAGCCCTCCAGAGGGTGCTGCAGGAGATCACGGGGCCGGAGGATCCGCAGGCCCCGGCGCCGCCGGCGGCGACGAAGCGGGGCGGGGTCAACACGCCGCAGATTGAGGGTTTGCACGGCTTGCTCTGGCGGCTGTGCGGGGGGAAAGATCCGACCACGTTGCCTGGGATGGCCGACTACGCGTTGCTGCAGTTGGTGGGGGAAGTGGGGACCGACCTGGGCGGGAAGTGGAAGACGGAGAAACACTTCACGGCTTGGTTGGGTGTGGCGCCGGGCAGCAAACAGAGCGGCAAGCGCAAAGGCAGCCAGCGACGCTCGCGCAATCGCGCCGGTCGTTTGTTCTGTGTGATTGCTCGCAGTGTGGGGCGCAGTGTGGACACCGCTTTGGGCGGGTTCTACCGCCGCATCAAAGGTCGCCGTGGTGGCTTGGTGGCCAACCTGGCACTGGCGCGCAAGTTGGCCCAACTGTTCTGGCTGGATGGTGCACGGCAAGGCCTATGTCGAGCGCGGACTCAAGCAGTATGAAATCCAAGTCGCTCAGACCGAGCAGCGTCTGCTCGAGAAACTCGCCCGCAAGTACAACATGGTTCTCCAGCCCAGAGCCCCCGCGCGAGCCATCGCCTAAGTGCTTGAAGATCAACGATCCGGTTCCACGGTTCATGGAAAGTCCCCGTGTTTCCCGACCCCTCTCTCCCGCGCCTCGCTCCCTAGCCCGGATGTTTCACAAAGCTCCGCGGAGTCTGACATCCGGGCTCTGGCAAAACCGCGCCCAGAAAGGGAACCGGGAGCATTCTGTCGGTCCTGAGAATGGTCTCTCATGGGAACAGTGTGATGCAGCTCTCTATCTCTCGAACCTGGCGCGGTTTTGCTTTTCTAGCCCGAGGTGAAGACGCTGGCGAGGATGGTTTCCTTGATCCTCCAGATCAGGGCCATGGTCAGCGCGAGCGGGAGCAGGACAAGCAACAACATGAGCAACACGCCCACCCGGGTGGCGATGTCGAGCATCAGCGACAGCGCGAGAGACGGTTGTCCCATCTGGGCCAGGCCGACCCAGCCCGCGCCCAGCAGAGCCGTGGCGAGCAGCAGATAGAGATTGAGCGTGGTGAAAAGCCTGGCTTCGATTCGCAGCGTCTCGTCGGGCAGCATGGCCGTCAGGCGCTGGAGCATTTGATTGACGGTGAAGAGGAGCATCAGACCGGACAGGGCAAGGACCAGGACGGCGAATTGAAAGTGGATCACATCCGGCACGACCCGCCACCAATACAGGAAAGGCGAGAGGCCGACGTTGATCGAGGCGAACACGAGAGCGCGCTCGCGGGCGTGCTGCCACACTCGTTCGGAGCGCTGGAAGTGGCGCATCTGGTGGAGCGCATAGCAGAGGAGGCCGTTGGCGAGCAGGGGGGGAAGCAGGCCCAGACCGGCGAGAAGACTGGTGCGTGCCGTCTGCACCGAGACGACCAATGCGAGTGGCAACCCCCAGAAGAGGGCTGACAAGCCGCGCACCAGGCGGCTGAGCGCCACCATCAGATCAGTGGCCGATGCGGATTCGACCGGGCGGGGCGGGGCATTGACTTCGGGCAGGGGCACGCGCTGTCAATGCTTGGCCAGATAGGTGTACTCCTTCAGGCCGTGCTCGTATTCGTCGAGCAGACGCATCGCTTCCGAAGGTTTGAGGCGGTCCGTGCGAATCGCTTCATCCACCTGGGCTTTCATTTGTCGCTTGAGCTCGTTTTCGTCGTACTGCACCGAGGCCAATGATTGGCCGATCGTGGCCCCTTCGATGATCTCCTCGACGTAATAGCCGCACGGCTCGTCCGGTTCGAGGAAGACATGGACCTCGTTGACGCGGCCGAACAGGTTGTGGAGATCGCCCATGATGTCCTGATAGGCGCCGAGCAGGAAGAAACCGAGGTAGTACGGCTCGGGCTGCCCGTTGCCACGGACCAGTTTGTGCAGCGGGAGCGTGTGGCGGACATCCCGCAGATCGATGAACTTGTCGACCTGGCCGTCGGAATCGCAGGTGATGTCGACCAGAATGGCCTCGCGGGTGGGGCGTTCGTCGAGCCGGCTGATCGGCATGATCGGGAACAACTGGCCCAAGGCCCAATGATCGAGCAAGGACTGAAACACGGAGAAGTTGCAGAGATACTGGTCGCAGAGACTATCTTCGAGTCTGAGGATTTCCTCGGGCACATGGGCGTGGCCGCGGAAGCTCTGCACCACCTTCTCGCCGATCTCCCAGTACAGATTCTCGATCTTGGCGCGGTCGGGAAGATCGAGCAGGCCGAGTGTGAACATGTTCTGGGCATGCTCCTTCCGATCGAGGGCGTCGTGGAAGGTCTCGAGCTTGTTGCGCCTGTCGAGGTTCTCCTTCATGTCGATCAACTCCTGCACCATCGCGTGCTCGTTGTCGCCGTAGACCAGATTGGGCAGATCGCATTGTTTGGCGATGGCGCCCAAGACTTCGACGATCAACACGCTGTGGTGGGCGACGATCGCCCGCCCGCTTTCGCTGACGATGTCCGGATGAGGCACCTGCTCGGCGTTGCAGACGCTGGCCAGGTAATAGACCACGTCGTTGGTGTACTCCTGCAGCGTGTAGTTGGTCGAACTGTCGAAGGCCGACCGGCTCCCGTCGTAATCGATCCCCAGGCCGCCGCCGGTGTCGAAGTACTGCAGCGGGAATCCCATCTTGACCAGCTTGGCGTAGTAACGCGCCGCCTCCTGCACGGCCTTCTTGATCGTCAGGATGTCCGGCACCTGCGATCCGATGTGAAAGTGCAGCAGTTTGAAACAATGACCGAGATTCTCGGCGCGCAGCAGATCCGCAGCGGCCAGCAGTTCCGTCGTGTTCAACCCGAACTTGGCGTTCTCGCCCGCGCTCTCGGCCCATTTGCCCCCGCCCTTGCTCGCCAGCCGGGCGCGGATGCCGATGAGCGGATCGACGCCAACCTGCCTCGAGACCTTGAGAATCTGGCTCAATTCTTCGAGTTTCTCGACGACCAGAATGACGGTCTTGCCGAGCTTCAGCCCCATCAAGGCCATCCGGATGTAGGCGGAGTCCTTGTAGCCGTTGCAGATGATCAGACTGCCGACCTGGCTTTGCAGCGCCAACCCCGCGAAGAGTTCCGGCTTGCTGCCGACCTCGAGCCCGAACTGGTAGCACTGGCCCGCGTCCAGGATCTCCTCGACCACCTCGCGCAGTTGATTGACCTTGATCGGAAACACGCCGCGGTAGGATCCCTTGTACTCGAATTCCCTGATCGACGTGCGAAACGCCTGGTTCACCGACTCGACCCGGTGCCTGAGGATGTCCTGGAAACGAATCAACAGCGGGAATTTTAATCCCCGCCCCTTCGCTTCCTCGATGACATCGGTCAGGTCCACCACCGCGCCGGAATCCTGCTGCGGTTTGGCGATCACGTGGCCCGCTTCGTTGATGTCGAAGTAATTCGCCCCCCAACGGTCAATGTGATAAAGACCACGCGCGGCAGCGATGTCCCAAGGCCGCTGGTCGTCCCTAAGGTTGCTCATTTCTGAATCGTGGGCGGCACTATAGGAAGACCGCCGCGGTTTTCAATAGGCCGCATCAAGAATCTTAGCCCGCATTTCTCACCAACTGTTGATGTCATCTGACCGGTCACCGCCACATTTCACCTGAAATGCGGGCTCTCAGAAACCCGCGCCCCAAACAGTTGGACCCAATCTCGACCACACTGTGTCGGCGTGCCCGGGTCGCCCAAGCGGCTGGGGCGTATCCCGGCTTTGATGAACCGATGAGCCGACTCTCCTTTGCTAACGAGGCGCGCCTCAGACCAAATCCAGTCCTCCTTTCCATGAGGAGTCCCCGTGTTTCCCCGCCCCTCTCTCCCGCGCCTCGTTCCTTAGAATCCTTGACCCCTTCAACGCAGCACAGAAACTTGACTTGTTTACAACAAGTTTCACCGGTCAAGGTTGCTAGCGCGCATGAGTGCACCTTTCGATGACATCGGCTCCGCGTTCTTCAGAAGTTGGTGAGAAATGCGCGCTAGCGCGGGTTTCACAGACCCCTACGCCCTCCATCCAACGTTACCCCGCCGCCAGGCCCAGGCGCGGATGATCACGAATCAAAGAACCCACTGCGCCAGACAGGCCGTTCCGCGGCCCGGGATTCACGCCACAAGCTCCCAGCCCTGACGGCTGGGCGGATTCACCCACAGGTTGGCCTCGGGGTGGTTCGTGACCTTCAACGCGTCCGCGTCCCACTCGAGCTTCTGTCCGTTGAACCGCTGCGCCAGGACGCCCAGCAACGCCACCTCGGTCAACGGCCCGCCATACTCGAAGCCGGACCCGGCCGCCCGGCCCTCCTTGCAGGCGCGAATCCAATCCTCATAGTGCCCCGGGACGCGCGGAATGGTCTGCGGCGGGCGTTGGTAGGCCCGGTCTCTCTCCGCGGGGATGATCTGGGCTCCGCCCGCGCCGTGCGAACCGTGCATGATGGTGCCGCGGTCCCCGAAGAGCAGGGCGCCGATCTGTGGCATTTGACGCTGAGCTTCGAGTTCCTGCGGACGCGGCGCAAGCCGGCCGGTAAACCATTTCACCGTGACCGGCGGTCGCTGGCCGCGGGCGGGGAATGCGTACGTGACCGTCGACACGGCGGGAAAAGTCTCGGCGCGCACGTTGGCGTCGTCGTACTCCTCGGATTCCGCCTGGACCCAGAGAGGACATCCCAGGTCGAGCGCCCAATACGACGGATCGAGCTGGTGACAGGTCCAATCGCCAATAATGCCGGTCCCGAAATCGATCCAGCCGCGCCATCGACCGGGGTGGTAGACCGAATGGTAAGGGCGTTGCCGCGCGGGCCCGAGCCAGAGATCCCAGTGCAAGGTCGAGGGGGGCGCTTCGCCTGTCGAGGGCCGCGTCCGGTGAGCGCGCGGCCGGTAGGAGTTCTGATTCCACAAGTGGATTTCCCGCACCGTGCCGATAGCGCTCGCCCGCACCATCTCGACGAACTGCCGGATGGAATCCGAGGAATGTCCCTGGTTGCCGACCTGGGTGATGATCTTGGCGCTGCGTGCCGCGCGGGTGAGGGTGCGGACCTCGGCGAGCGAGTGCGCGAGCGGCTTTTCGCAATACACGTGCTTGCCCATGCGGATCGCTCCCAAGGCGGCAACGGCGTGTGTGTGATCGGGAGTGGCCACCACGACGCCGTCAAGCTCGCGCCCGACCCGATCGTACAACTGGCGATAATCCGTGAAGAACTTCGCCTTCGGAAACGCCTTCAACGCCCCGGCGGCGCGGGTCTCATCGACGTCACACAGGGCCACAAGGACCTCGCTCTTCACACCATCGAGATCCGCTTGACCGCGCCCGCCGGCCCCGATGCACGCCAGATTCAGCCTCATGCTCGGCGCGGTCTGGCCGCCGCGCCCGAGCACGCGCGACGGCACAACGAGGATCGCCGAATGGGCGATGGCGCGACGGAGAAAACAGCGCCGCGTGAGTCCAGTTGGGCCTGGTGAAACGGGACGTCGTCGAGCCTTCATACGAGGTGGCATCGAGTTTTAGGGGGAGGGATGCTTCGAGTCAGCAAAAAAGCGAGTCAGGACGGTTTTTAAGGCGCGCGCCACGCCGTGGCCGTGGGGGAGATGGCTGACGAGGCCGCCTTGCTGCTGGACGGCGGCCTTGACCTCGGGCAGGGCATTGGACGGGGCAGCCAGGTATCCGGCGATTTCCTTCTTGAGCATGGGCAGGTCGTTGAGATGATCGCCGACCGCGAAGATGTTGGCCGATGCGATTCCCAGGCGGCGTGCAATCTCGGTCAGGGCGGTGCCCTTCGAGTACGCGGTGTGACTGAACCGGGCGTAGACGTCGTTGCGGGTGATCGTCAGGTTCGGCACGGTGCGGCAGTACTCGCGCAGGAAAGCCTCGATGGCGTCGGTGTCCGGATTGGACCGAGCCAGCAGGCAGAGAGGGGACCAGGGGTCGGCGTAGACCTCGGCGTTGAAGTGCTCGTTGATCCAGGCCGTCAGGCGCGGCACATCGGCGCGCATTCGCTTGTAGAGGGCCGCGTGGTCGCGCGCACAGCGGTCGTTCCAGTCTGCCAGACCGACATAGCGATGATCCTGATGGATGTAGATCTCGCGTTCCACGAGCACCAGGTAGTCCGGCCGAACGCCAAGGCCGGACCGCGCCATGGCCTCCATCAGGCTGGTCAGGTCGCGTCCGGTGTTGATGACCCAGCGGGCTCCCCGAGCCTGGAGGTCCTGGAGCAGTCGCTGCAGGGTTTCGGGCACCGGCGGGTTCTCGAATTCGGTGAAGATTGTGCCATCGAAATCGGTTGATATGAGCTGAACGGGCAATGACATGATTTGAGTCGAGGTCCAAAGGGTTCGGTTGCGCCCTTGCGCAGCGGGCAGAATCGTGTCATATGCGCCTTTGTCAAAACGATTTATGAAGTCAGCTTACGAACTGGCCATGGAGCGGCTCAATCGAGACTCGCCGATCAAGAAGCTCTCGGGCGCCCAGAAGACGAAACTCGCCGAACTCGATTCGATCTACGCGGCCAAGATCGCCGAGCGTGAGATTGCGCTCACAAACGACGCACGCGCCGCGGAAATCAAAGGGGACATCGAAGCAGTCGAGCAGGCCCGGCGCATCCTTGCGGCCGAGCGCGCAAAGCTCCAGGCCGAACTCGAGACCAAAAAAGACCGAATTCGTGCCCAAGACTGACGGCGTGCGGATCAATCGTGCGCCGCCTGCCGGGCGGCGATGGCGTCGGTGAAAAGCCTGAGCGCTTCGCCGCGCGAGAGTGACCCGGTGAGCCGGAATTCGAGCAGGTTGTTCACCACGGGGACATTGCGCATTTCGCTCGAAAGAAGGACGGGGAGGGCGTCCTGGAGCCTCTGATTGGGCGTCAGGCACGGGGGAGGCGGGCGCATGATATCCAGCGCGATCACGGCCCGGAGTTCGTCTCCGGCGTTCAAGTGCCCCTTCAGATCGTGCAGAGACACCACTCCCACCAGGCGCTGGCGAGCATCCACAACCGGCAGGTAGTTGTTCGGGATCGTGAGAAAACGCTGGCCAATCTCCTGGAGCGGCGTGGTCTCGCGCACCGGCGCGATCGGGGCCAGCATGAGGTCGCCGACGGTTCGTTCAATGGCCGCGCCGAGGCGCGCGCTCTCGGTCTCGACAAACAGTCCTTTGCGCTGCAGCGGTTCGGTGTAGATGGATGCCGGGTGCAGGCCGCGTCCCACCAGCGTGCCGACCGCGCACGCGATCATCAAAGCCGGCATCAGTGAGTAATTGAGCGAGATCTCGAATACGATGATCATGGCGAGCAGCGGCGAGCGTGTGGTCGCGGCCAGGACGCTGCCCATGCCGACGAGCGCAAACGCCCCCGCCGGAAGGGCGTCCGCCAGACCCAAGGCGTGCAGCCCGTGGCCAAAGAGGCTCCCCATCGCCGCGCCGAGAAACAAAGTGGGCGTGAACACGCCGCCCACCGTCCCTGCGCCTACGGTCAAGGCGGTGGCAACGAGCTTGGCGCCGAGCAAGGCCAGCACAAACAACGTGCTGTAGATGCCCTCGTCGCCGAGGATGCGCGACGTGACGACGTAGCCGTTGCCCCACACCTCCGGCACCTGGATCGCCAGGGATCCGACCACCAGTCCGGCGGCGGCCAGCCGGATATGGATCGGCCATCCGGTCCGATCGAACAGGGTTTCCCCCCACCTCAGCATTTTCAGAAACAGGGCGCCGAGGGTTCCCGAGGCCGCCCCGAGCACTACAAACCACGGCAATTGCGTCAGGCTGGTGAAGTTGAAGTCGGGCACCGTGTACCAGGGTTCGATGCCGAAAAAGCTGCGCGACACAACCGCCGCCGAGACCGAGGCGCACACCAGGGGTGCGAACAGATTCATCGCGAAATTGCCGAGCACGATCTGGGCGGCAAAGACGGCGCCCGCAATCGGGGCGTTGTAGGCCGCGGCCATTCCTGCCGCGGCACCGCACGCCACCATCAGCCGCAAGCGATAGGGTGGCCAGCGCAAGCGCTGCCCCCCCTGCGACGCGAAGGTCGCCGAAAGCTGGATGAGCGATCCTTCGCGTCCGATCGATGCGCCGGTGGCGATGCTGATCAGGGACGAGAGCGATTTGATGCCGGTTGTGCGAAAGGGCAATCGGCCATCGCCAGCCACCACCACCTCGAGCAAGTTGGTCGAGCCCTGAGTGCCCACCACGCGCAGGCCCCAATGCAGCGCCAGCCCCGCCACCAGACCGCCCAGCGCCGGCCCCGCCAGCCGCGTCCAGGGCCCCAGTCCCTCCGCGATCTCCGTCAGATCACCCAGCCGGTTCAGGGTCAGCCATTTGATAAGTTCCGTCGCACCGAAGAAGACGAAGTTAGTCAGTCCCGCCACCAAGCCGATCGCGACCGCGAGCGCGATGTGGATGGCGTCTTCGCTGAGACGCAGGCGCTGTCGCAGGGCGAGCAACCGCTGCCACCGGCGCGCCAAATAAGCCTGGCCGGCCGCCGCGAGTCGCTCCCACGTCAGGCGCCCGAACGCCATGAAGTCACGCTCCCGAGATCAACCGCCCCGTGCTGGCCCGGATTCGACCGCCGTTGATCTCCAGCCTTTGCCTGGAATGTACTCCTTGCTGCCCGAATCGCTGGCACACCCCGCGCCGAGCCAGGTTGCCAACGCCAGGAGCAAAACCAGCCATCCAAGTCTTCGTCCGGATGCACTCATGGGCGTCAATCTAATCGAGGTTGTCAGACTGACAAGCTTGTTGCACAGTCTCGTTGCGCCGCAAATGACAGCCGGGCGGCCTGCGGGCATCGGCACGCCGCCTCTTCCGGCTGGGGCGCCGCGGGACCGCAGGCGGTCGACTGAAGATCGGACCATGCCAAAGGCACCCAAATTCCTGAAAGGCCAATTGCTGTTGGACGGCGGCAACCTTTATGGATCGTGGTTTCATCGCACGGTCGTGCTGATTTGCCAGCACGACGCCGAGGGCGCTTTCGGTCTGGTCCTCAACAAACTCAGCGGCAACAGGGTGGGGGACGCGCTTGTCGCCGACCTGCCCGATCGGATCAAGGAACTCCCGCTCTTTGTCGGCGGCCCTGTTCAGGGGACCGCCATGAGCTTTCTGCACACCGATTCCTACCTCCCCAATGCCAACGTCCTCCCCAATCTCGGATTGAGCCACTCGCTCGACGAGCTTGTCGAGTTGGGCGACTCCTTTTCATCCACTCAACAGTTCAGGCTCTTCGCCGGCTACGCCGGCTGGAGCCCGGGCCAGCTCGAGGATGAAATGCGTCGCAACGCCTGGCTGGTTCACCCGGCCACAGTCGATCTGGTTTTTCACACAGAACCCGCGAGGCTCTGGCAACATATCCTGAGAAAGAAAGGATGGCGCTATCGCCTCCTGGCGGAGTCCCCCGAGGACCTCTCGTGGAACTAACCCGCATGCTAGCGCGCATGAGTGCACTTTTCGATGACACCAGCTCCGCGTTCTTCAGAAGTTGCTGAGAAATGCGCGCTAGCCCGGTTATGGTTCCTCGCGAAGCGTGTGAAATGACCGCTCTAAGGGCCGCATGCCTCCCAACAGTCCGTCCACGGGCGCGTAGTCGTCCGCCAGCAAAGGCGAGTTGACGGAGCTCGAAGGCGGCGCGACGCGCAAGACACCCAGCCGCTGAAAGAACGTCGGGAGCCGCATTCGGCCCGATTGCCACGCTGGCATGGCGTTGGGCCAAAGCTCGTGAGCCCTCTTCGCCTCGGCATTGCGGGTCCCCACCAGCACCACATTCCAACTCTCGCGCGCGGGGAAGAGGTAGACCTGGGGAAACACGGATTTCATTGTCCGATGGAGCGCCCCGACCAAATCCGCCTTGTCGCTCTGCAACACGCCGATGCAGTTGTAGGCGACGACGCCGTTGGGAGCGAGCCGGTCGTTGACAAGCCGGAAGAACTCCTGCGTGGCGAGGTGATATGGGATCGAGGCGCCATACCGCCCTTCGACATAGGCGTCGACGAGCACCGCGTCGTACTGTCGCCGGCTGCGCTGCAGAAACATCCTGCCGTCCGAAATAACGACTCGCTGCCGCGGCGATTGGCGGAAGCCGAAATAGTCCTCCGCCACCTTCAATACGACGGGGTCGATCTCGACCGTCTCGACCGTCACTCCGGGGCAATAACGCGCGTATGCCTGCTGCGCGCTGCCGCCGCCCAGGCCGATCATCAGGACGTTCGTCATCGCCGCGTTCCAAAGCCACGGCATGAAGAAGTAATCAATGTACTCGAAACGGCCGGCCTCCGGGTCGGCCAGCGCAATCCGCGACTGCTCGGAGCTGTCGAACAGGAGGGAGCGGTATCCCCCCGCCTCGACCACGCGAATATGGTGGTAGACCGACGTGGTCTCGAATACCACCGTTCCGCCGCCGGCGACGGTTACCCGGGCTGCGAGTAACCCCAGGACAAGAGCCGCCAACACGCCGTGTCTTCGCAGCATCATGAGCAACTCGTGGAAACGCCGGCAGCAGCCGGCAATGTTCCAGCCCGCATTGGCACACCTTCGGAGGCGTTCGGCTTCGCCGCGGTCACAAGTTCATGGCACATGCGGGCCAGGTTTCGACCCGCCCTTGACCCGCGGCGATCCGCGCACAGGCAACAAACGGCGAGCACTGCGATCAACGCTCCCATGAGCCGGAAAATGCTGGATATCCGCATCACGTCCAGCAAAACATACCCTGTGGCAAACACGCCGGCAATTCCGCCCAGCGTGTTGGACGCGACAATCGCCGCGCTCGAGCGTCCGAGCCGGTCCAGACTGCCAGTCGACCATCGGATCAGGTACGGCGGCAGTGTGGCCAGAGCCAGCGCCGGCAGAAGAAACACCACCGCGCTGCCCAGGACGGGATCCAACTTCTGCCAAACCATCGGAATGGGCGCGTCCGCGGGATGTCGCGCGACGATCGACACGATCAGGGGCGGAGCCAGCTCGGGCTGGAGCGCCGTGAACAGGCCCGCGATCAGCAGGCAGACGCCGATCGGACGCAACCGCTGTGCCCGGTCCGCCCAGGCGCCGCCGAGGTACGAGCCTGCGGCCAGGGCGATCAGGATGACGCCGATCTGGCTGACCCACACATAGAATGAACCGCCGAAATCCCTGCCCAGGAAACGAGCGCCCACGATCTCGAGAACCATGACAATGAACCCGCTCGTGAACACCATCAACCTCGCCGTCAGACCATTCATGGGTCCAGCGTACCCTTCTTCACAGCCACAGGGGAAGCCGCCTGTTCTCTCGCGAATCGCACCTGGCCCGGATTTCTCACCGCCGGGAGGATGACAACGAAATCCGGGCTGTGGCAAAACCGCGCCCGCACAGGGAAAGACGAGGTTTGGAGCGCTTCCGGAACCTCGCAGGTGCGGCGACATCCTGTTGCCCGGTTGAATCCCTCCACTCGGGCGCGGTTTTGCTTTCCCAGCCTGCATGCTGACTTCTCTTGAGAACTCTGGCTTCGCGGTGGCAAAAAGTGGTGAGAAATGCAGGCTGGGGCGGGACACCGCCCGCATCTTTCATGGAGTTGTCACGACCGTGAAGCCGGAGACCTCCAAGACGCGGACCCATGCGGCCCCGATGAGACTTGACGGGCCGTTCTGTATTCTGTATTGCGTAATATGTGATACGGAGTAGCTCATGATCGAGGGCTGGATCACCCAGTTGCGCAAGGGGCTGATCGAGTACTGCCTGCTGCTCGTGCTGCGGCGGGGGGAGAACTACGGGTACGAAATCGTGCAGGCGCTCAAACGCATCGAGGATCTCTCGGTCTCGGAGAGCACGGTCTATCCCATCCTGGGCCGGCTGCGCGACGACGGATATCTCAAGTCGCGGGATGCGCGTTCGGATGCCGGGCCGCCGCGCCGCTATTTTGCGCTCACGCCGCGGGGCAAGGTGCGCCTGGCGGAGATGAACGCCTACTGGCCCATCTTGACACACGCATTGGAGCGATTGAAATCCGACCAGGGGAAGGAAGCGCAATCATGAAGTGGAACGAGGCGTCCGCACGGAGCGTCGAGGCGTATCTCGCCGCCGTTGAGAGGCATCTGGCGCACCGGACCGCGGCGGCGCGCCGGGAGGTCCTGTCGGGTCTTCGGGACCACATCGCCGAAGCGATGCGGCGCGCGGAGGCGAAAGGCGAAGCGAACCTCGATGCCATCGAGCGGATCCTGGCCGAGATGGATCCGCCGGAATCGTTCGCGGAAGAAGCGTCAGCCGGCGCGTCGGCCCCCGCCTCTCCGACGTCCTCTTGCCGCGGGTCGGGACGCTGGTTTGCGCTCGGACTGGCGTTCCTGTTGCTGAACGCCTACGGGGTGTGGAAGTGGACCGCGCAGTTGCCGTCGCGGGGTGAGCCGGCGTCTGGGCCGGGGCCCGAGCCGGTTCGCATCGAGGAAACCGCCAGGCCGGCAGACAAGGTTCTGCGGCTCCGAAAGGTGGAGCAGGCGGACGTGTCGCCAGATCGGGCGGTCACCTTGGTATTCGAGTTCAACGAGAAGCCCGAGCGCGAGCACTTGACACGCCATCTGCATCTTTCGGCGGAGGGACAGGGCGATGTCGAGTATCGGCTCTCAGGGGCAATGGGGCCGAACACGGTGATGGTCGAGACGCAGCCGGTGCTGGCGGAGAAACTCGAATACCGTCTCGCCCCGGGCTTGCCCTCGGCATCGGACGCGAGACCATTGGACCGCGAGGAGCGCGGGGTTCTGACGATGGAGGTGAAGATGCTGCTTCGCGGCATCGATGCGGAATGCCCCTCGTTCGAGCCGCCGTTGCTCGACCTGAAGTTCACCGCGTTTCCGGAGGCGAGCCAGGCGAAGGAATTCATCCTGATCGAGCCGGCGGCGGCCTACACGATCGAGGCGGTCGAGTCCTGGCAGGGCAAGCGGTTCCTGTTGCGAGGCGATTTCAGCCCAGGCGGCATCTACACCGTCACTCTCCGGTCGGGGCTGCCGGCGGCCAATGGGTCCAGCCTGCCGGAGACGGTCAAGCGGGTGGTGCAGTTTCCCGTGCCCTCACCGGCGGTGCGACTGGACGAACCAGGGCGGTACCTGGCGCCGGGCGGCGCGCTGAGCGTGCCGGTTCGGGCCGTCAACCTGAAAGAGATGGTTGTGGCGCTGATGCCGGTGTTCGAAAACAACCTGGTCGAACTGGCCCGTCGCGAGTCGGACGACCACTGGGGCCCCCTGACGACGGATTTGGCGGGCCCCCGGCGGACCGCAACCAATGCGTTGCCAGCCTCGACGGGCGGCGCGACGGTGCGCGCGGCGGTCGACCTGCGCGCACTGGCGGGCGCGGAGCCGCGCGGCGTCTACTGGATCGAGGTCGGCGGTCCGCAGGCTAATGGCGATGGCCGGCTTCTGGTCGTCACGGATTTGGGCATTGCTGCGCGAACGTTCCGAGGCGGGGTGCTGGTGTGGGTAAACTCGCTGCGGAAGGCGGAGCCCGCGGCGGGGGCCGCCGTGCAGGTTCTGGCGCGGAACAATCAGGCGCTGGCCCGCGGCACGACCGACCCGCAGGGGGTGGCGCGGTTCGAGTGGCCGGCAGAGGACGGCACGGAGCCGTTCGTGATCACGGCGGCGCTCGATGGCGACCTGTCCTATCTCGATCTGGCCGGGACGAAGGTCGATCAGGGCGAGGGCCTCGCAGGAGCGCGTTACCTGGCGCCAGGCGAGGTGGAAGCGGCCGTATTCACCGATCGAGGCGTGTACCGTCCGGGCGAGACGATGTTCCTCCAAGCCATTGCCCGTGACTCGCAGAGCCGCGCACCAGAGCCGTTCCCCGCGCTGCTGCGCGTCCGCAGACCCGACGGGCGCGTCTATCAGGACGTTCCGGTGGGGCTGGATGAGTACGGATCCGCGCGGACAGAGGTCAGGCTGCCCGAGTTCCTGCCGACGGGCCGTTACCTCGTGGAACTGGCCATGCCAGGCACATTCACGGTGCTAGGTGAAACTTCGGTGGCACTCGAGGATTTCGTGCCGCCACAGATCCGAGTCGACGTCCAAGCGCCCAAGGAACCGGCTGAGGCGGGTGACACGCTCAGCTTCGGCGTGCGCGCCGCCTACTTGTTCGGACGCGCGGCTCATGGATTGCGGGTGACCGGAACCGCCACCATCAACCCGGCGCCCTTCACGTCGCCCGACTGGCCCGGATGGTGGTTTGGCGACAGCGAGAAGGAGTTTGCCCCCGTCCACCAAAAGCTCGGGGCAGGTTGGCTGGATGCCCAGGGCCGCCGCGGGTTCGACGTGGAGAGCCTGCGGGCCTGGCGGCCCCCGGCAAGCCTGCGCGTGGTGCTGGGGGCGACCGTGATGGAACCGAGCGGACGGGCCGTGACGGCCTACGGCGCGAGGCGATTGGATGCCTATCCCTTCTACGTCGGGCTCAAACAGGCCTGGGAGGGTGCGGTTCGCGCAGGCGAGACGCAGCGGGTGGCGGTGGTCGAGGTGGCGCCCGACGGCACGCCAGTGGCGGCAGGCAAGCCGTTGGTCTTGACGCTGTCGCG
The DNA here is from genome assembly GCA_040766265.1 of Verrucomicrobiota bacterium. GTDB lineage: Bacteria > Verrucomicrobiota > Verrucomicrobiia > Limisphaerales > J093 > MWFF01. The sequence continues at coordinate 34,654 of JAXGQW010000010.1, read as the reverse complement.
CGTGACGTGGAACTCGGTGCTGCGGAAGAACAGTCAGGGCCGTTATGAGTGGCAGTCGGAACGCCAGGCCGTCGTCATCCGCCAGGATACCCTGGGCGCAGGCGGCACGCCGACGGACTGGGCCTTCGCGGTGGACAGCGCGGGGGAATACCTGCTGTCGGCGTCCGATCCCGCCTCGGGCGCCTCGAGCAGTCTCTCGTTCGCCGCCGGTGCAACCGATTCCCGCTGGCTCGCCTGGAGCCGCGAGCGGCCAGGCCGCGTCGAACTGTCGTGGGACAAGGAGCGTTACCGTCCCGGCGACGTGGCGCGTTTGCAGGTGCGCGCGCCCTTCGCCGGTACGGGGTTGCTGACGGTGGAGACGGATCGCGTGCGCGAGGCGCGCTTGGTGACGCTGGACAAGAATACCGCCGAGATCGAAGTGCGTGTGGACGCGGACAGTATCCCCAATCTGTATTGCACGTTGACGCTCATTCGCCCCGCGCGCCCGGAGGCGGTCTGGAGCGCGCACCGTGCCCTGGGGGCAATCGCACTGCCGGTGGATCGGCCCGGTCACCGACTCGATCTTCGCTTGGACGGGCCAGCCGCGGCACGCCCCCAGACACAGTACCACGGCGCCGTGACCGTGCGCGCTGAAGACGGCAAGCCCGCGCGAGGCGCGGTGACGGTGTTGGCGGTCGACGAAGCGATCTGCCTGCTGACCGAGTTCAAGACGCCCGATCCAGCGAACGTCTTTGAGGCGCAGCGGGCGCTGGGTGTGGACGGCTTCGATCTCTACAGCGAGCTGATGCCGTTGATCGGCGACGAACTCGAGAAGGCGGCTGCGCCGGGCGGCGACGGTGGCAGCCTCCTGCGGCGGCGGCTCAACCCGATTCAGGCCAGCCGGTTCAAGCCGGTGGCGATGTGGCTGGCTGCTCTGCCATTGGATGCCAATGGGCAGGCCCGCTTCCAACTGGATCTGCCCGAGTTTGTCGGGGAGCTGCGCTTGATGGCCGTGGCCTACAATGAGGCCCAGACCGGTTCGACCGCAATCCCCGTGCGGGTCAAACGCAACCTGGTCGTGCAGCCCGCACTGCCGCGGTTCTTGGCCATTGGCGATGCGTGCGCGGCGTCGGTTTCGCTTTGCAACGAGAGCGACGGACCTCTCACGGCAACTCTGCGTGTAACCTGCGGTGGTCCGTTGCGAACCGACCGGGCAGAGCAAACGATCGAAATCCCGGCGGGCGGCTCGGCCCAGGCGCCGCTGCCGCTGGCGGCGGGACCGGGACCGGGCAAGGCGCTTTGCACGATCGAGGTCGACGCCGGCGCTGAATCGTTCCGGGACACCATCGAACTGGCGGTGCGTCCGCCGTCCGGCAGTCGTGTCCAAGCCGTAAACCGTGTGCTGGCGCCCGGTGAAAGCGCCACCGTGGCCGCGCCGGAAGACTGGATCGAGGCGTCGCTGTCGGTCTCGGGTGTGCTCTCGGCACTCCCGTCGCTGCAGATGGGCCGTGCGCTCGATCACGTGGTGCACTATCCGTACGGTTGTCTTGAACAGACGGTGTCGGGCGCCTTTCCGCTGCTGTACGCAGCCGAGTGGGCGACACGCCTGTTGCCTTCCGACCGGTCGATTGGCGACGTGTCGGCTTGGGTGCCCGGGGCGATTGCGCGCGTGCTTTCAATGCAGCAGGAGGACGGCGGCTTCGCGCCGTGGCCGTTCTCGCGCAGTGTGGCGCAGGAGGCTTCTCTGTATGCCACACATTTCCTGGTCGAGGCCAACGCGTCCGGCTTCCGGGTGCCTGCCGATCGCCTCGATCTGGCGTTGGCTTGGGTGCGGAGTTGCCTCGATTCGCCGGTGTCCAGCGCAGCCAGCGAAGCTGACTGGACTGTCGCAATGCAGGACCGCGCCTACCAATGCCATATCCTCGCTCTCGCAGGACGCGCGGATGCAGGCTGGAACGCGCGCCTGAACGAGCAATCCGTTCGCCTGAATTTCGCGGCCCGCGCTCACCTTGCCGCCGCGATGATCCTCGCTGGGGAGCCGCGTCGGGCCCTGCCGCTGATTGAATCGATGGGCCTGCCGGCGGCTCGGGCGCGCGTGCCGGGGCGGCTGCTGGACAGCAATGTGCGCGACGCCGCGCTGCTGCTCGCCGCCTGGATCGATGTGAATCCGCAACATGAGGCCGTGACGCGGCTGGCCCAGCACTTGCGCGATTGCCAGCGAGACGGACACTGGGGCAACACGCAGGACAACGCCCTGGCGCTCTTGGCCTTTGGCAAGCTGGCGCGACATCTCCCCGCCGCGGAACAGCCGTTCGCCGGAACCCTGACGCTGCCGGACGGCTCGGTGCGCGCATTCTCGGGCACAAACGACGTCGCTTGGTCGCTCGGCTCCGGCCAGGGCGGCTCCGTGACCGTGAAGAACGATGGTCCGGGCACGCTCTATCTGCTGATGCGCCACGAGGGAGTCTCGCCCACGCCCGAAGCGGCGTCGGAACAGGGAGTCTCAATCCAGCGGGAATTCCTCGATCCGGGCGGGGAACCGATCGATCCTGCGGAGCTGCCACAGGGAGAGTTGATCGTCGTGCGATTAACAGTGGACACGAAGGGGCGCAGGCTCGACCAACTGGTCATCGAAGATCTCCTGCCCGCCGGGTGGGAGATCGAAAACGCGCACCTGGCCACCTCGCAGCAATGCGACTGGATCAAGCAGAAGGACGAGGGCGACTCGCACCGCGATGCCCGCGACGACCGGATGCTCGTGTTCACCGGGCCGATCCAGGACACAGCCAGCTTCCACTACGCCGTGCGCGCCGTGACACCGGGTCTCTATGCGCTCCCTCCGGTCACCGTGTCCGGAATGTACGAGCCGGAAATCCGGGGCGTGGCCGCTGGCGGTCAGGTGCGGGTGATTCCATGAGCCAGGCGGCTACAACACCATGTCGTCGATGCCGCCCCCGCGGGAAACGCGCGTGGGCGTGGCGGACGGCCCTGGCCGGAGCCGCCTGTGCCGCCGCGTTCGAAGCGGCGGTGCGCTGGGCGCCATTTCCGGCGGACACACTGACACGCGCCACTCCCTCGGTCGTGCTGACGGACCGCGGTGGCGAGCCGCTGCGGGTGCGTCTGGCCGTGGGCGGACTCGACCGACGCCCAGGCTACGCACCTGCTGCCGAGCACTGGATCGTCAAGGCCATCGTCGCCGCGGAAGACCGGCGGTTCTGGTCGCATCCCGGCGTCGATGGTCTGGCGATCGCGCGTGCGGCAGCCCAGAACCTGTTCTCTGGACGCCGCCTCTCGGGGGCCTCGACGATCTCGACGCAGGTCATTCGGATGATTGAGCCGCGCCCGCGGACGCTCCGAACCAAGGTGATCGAGGCCTTCCGCGCACTGCAGATGGAGCGCCGCCTGGGCAAGCGGGAGATCCTGGCGCATTATCTCGACCGTGCGCCCTTCGGCGGCAACATCGTCGGCATCGAGGCCGCGGCGCGCCGCTACTTCCACAAAGGAGCCGATGAACTGTGCCTTGCCGAGGCGGCCCTGCTTGCCGGTTTGCCGCAATCCCCATCGCGTTTGCGGCCCGACCGACATCCGGAGCGGGCGAAAGAACGTCAGGCCTGGGTCCTCGACCGCATGCAAGCCCGGGGGATGATCACGGCACGGGAACGGGCGGAGGCTCTCGCCCAACCGATCCAGGTGCGCCCCGGTTCCTATCCGTTCAGCGCGCCGCACTTCTGCGACCTCGTCGGGGTGCCCGCGCGCCCCGCCTGCGGGTCCGTCGTCCGCACCACCCTGGATGCCGATCTGCAGCGCCTGGCCGAAGGCAGTCTGCGACGTTGTCTGCAGGGCGGCCCCGTCGACTGCGGAGCTGTGGTCGTGATCGAGGTCGGAACCGGCGCGGTGCGCGCCCTGGTGGGTTCCCCCGACTACGCGCGGCCTCGCGCGGGACAAGTCAACGGCGCGGTCGCGCGGCGCGCGGCGGGATCCACCCTCAAGCCCTTCGCCTACGCGCTGGCCCTCGACTGCGGGCTCGTCACCCCCGCCACGGTGCTGGCGGATGTGCCGGCGCGCTTTCGCGATTTCGATCCGCGGAATTTCTCGCTCGATTTTCTGGGCCGGGTCAGCGTGCGCCACGCCTTGGTGCTTTCGCTGAATCTGCCGGCCATCGATATCGAGCAGCGGGTGGGTCAGGAACGGTTCCACGCCATCCTCCGCGACGTAGGCTTGTCCTCAATCTCCAAACCCGCATCTCACTATGGACTTGGCCTGGTGCTGGGCAATGCGGAGGTGCGGTTGCTCGACCTCGCCAACGCCTATGCCTGCCTGGCGCGGGGCGGCGGTTGGGCTCCCCCGCGCTTCGTCGAGTCCCCGAACCCGCCGGCGACGCGGCGGGTCTTCTCGCCGGAAGCCTGCTGGCTGATCAGCGAGATGCTCGGTGGAGAGGAGCGCGCCATGGACGCCACGGGCCATACTGCCGACGTGCGCTTGCCGCCCATGGCCTGGAAGACCGGGACCTCCGCGGGTCTGCGCGACGCCTGGACGGTTGCCTGGAATCCGGAAGTCGTCATTGCCGTCTGGGCGGGCAACTCGGACGGATCCGCCTCTGAACATCTGGTCGGGCGCAGGATCGCCACGCCCATCGCCTGGGACCTGCTGCGGCGGCTCTATCCGGACAACCGGGGGCCGTGGTTTGCCCGTCCGGCGGGCATTGTGACGCGCGCCGTGTGTGCCGAGAGCGGCTGCGTGCCGGGACCGCATTGTGGATGTCGGAGCGAGGACTGGGCCATCGCGAATGTCTCCCGGCATGAGTTCTGCCCGGTGCACCGCGAGGGTGCCAAAGCGGCCTGGCCTCCGTCCGTGGCGGCGTTCCTGAACCGGGGCGCGGCGCCGGTAGCGGGGGAGTCCGCCGGCTCGTTGCGCATCCTGTCACCCGCGCGCGGCTGCACCTACCGCCATGTGCCGGACCTCGACGTCGATGCCCAGCGCATCGCATTCGACGCCGCCACCGACCGGGCGGGCGATCCTCTGCACTGGTTTGTGGACGACCGGCCGGTCGGGAGATCGCGTGTCGGGCAGCCCCTGTTCTGGCCGATCGAGCGGGGCAAACACCGGATCGTTTGCAGCACACTCGGCGGGGCGAGCGAGTGCGTGCAGATCACGGTCGAATGAGCGGGCCGCGCGCTAGTAGAAGGCCACGATGGTCAATAGATGCTCCGCTTTCGGCAGTTCGACCCATTCTTTGTCCGGATCGAACCGCGTCCAGGGCTGGCCGTTGACCTCGACGCGCCGGAAGGGCTTGGCCTCCGGATGGCGGAAGCGGAGCAGGACGCGCTCCGGCGCGCGGCGCCTTGGCGGGTCGAGGACTGCCGTGATCGAGCCGGCATTTGCCCTGGACTCGTACCGCAGGCTCATTGGGCCGAAGCGCGTCGCGGCGCGTTCGATGGCCGGACTCTGGCCGTCCGCCAGCCACGCGCGCGGCAGGGCCATGCCGAGTCGCAGGACATCGTCGCCCCGATCATCCTCGATGAACATCAGGCGCAGCCAGTAGGTTGAGTTCGACTCGTCGCTGGCCTTGTAATGGTCGCCGCGCCAGTCGCCAAGGTCCGGCAGGGGATGCTCGCACATCATCTGGGTGTCCGGATAATAGCAGGAGGCAAACGCGTTGAAGTAAGCGCGCAGGAAATGCTTGATCTCGTCTCGCAACAAGTACGGATGAGGCGAGCAGAGCAGGTTGGGCTGCATCGAAATGCCGCCCCGGCTGAACCAATGGGCGCCGTGTTTCTCCCACGAGTACCCATACCGTTCGGACAAATACAGATTGTCCTCGAAATCCTGCATGATCGGAACTGCCATGGGATCATCCGGCGCCATCAGCCCGGTGCGGAGGAAGTAGATCGGTCCTTCGAGCGTGACAGTGATCCAGCCGAACGTCCGCCCACGCCGATGGACCTCGGACGGGATTTGCGGAATCCACGTGCCGTCGCGCAGCGGCACGAGCGGCGAGCGCACCCTCGCCTCGTGGAACGCGTCGAGAATATCGCGTCGATAGGCCTCCGCTTCAGTCCTCAACGCCTGCGCCTCGGGATGGTGAATGTCCGCCAAGGCGCTCGCGACGGCGTTCAACCCCCACCAACTGAATCCGTTGTTGGACATCCAACAGCGCCAGTCGCCGATGTCTTCGAGCGACCCGGGCGGCAAGAGGCCGCGCTCGATGCGTCTGAGGCCGTCGAGGTTCCGGGTTCGGGCGCGCTGACTGATGATCCAGTGGCAGGCCTTGACCAGCCGATCGGCGTGTCGGGCCAGCCAGGGCTTGTCGCCGGTCTGCCAATAATGCTCGGCCATGGCCCACATGATCCATCCATGATGCTGGTTGTATCCGCCCTCCTCCCAGCCGAATGCGCCGTTGAAGACCCCTTCCTGCGAGGTGTAATCGCCCGGCAAGCGCACCGTCCCCTGGTAGTCCAGGAAGGTGTCCAGGCAGCGTTCGGCTTCACCGTGCAGCCCGCGGCGGTCCAGGTCCGTGATCATCATGCACGATTCGTTCCCGAAGACGCCGTAGGAGAAACCGCCGACCCGCGCAGCGAGCCGATTCGCCCCGGGCTCGCGCCCGCAGTTGATGAGCAGGTGCGACACGTGAGCGCGATGGAAGTTGTTCAGCTCCGGGATGGGCGTGGTGATTCGGGTCCCGGCCGCGACCCGGCTCCTCCAGAACCGCCTGGTCCGATCGAACTCGCGGTCGAATTCGAGATTGCGCAAACGCTCAATCTCATCCGGCGCGTCCAGTGTAATGAATGGGATCTTGACCACAATGAAGCCGTCGGTGCCGGGCGGCATGTTCCCGAAGTACTGGATCGTCCCGTCGACCTCAGGCGGATTGGCCTGACCCTGCCCTTCAATCAATGCCCGGATCACTTCCCCGTCAGCGAGCCTCGCCCGGACCACACCTTCTTCGAGGTGAAGCGGCACGCTGCGTCCGTCTGCGCGCAACGACAGCGCAACGCGGGCGGGCTTGTACTCCTGGGCCAGGTTGCGCCCGGCGATCTTGACCATGAGAATCGTCGTGTCGTCAGCTTGCGTGTCAGGGTAACCCAGGCTGCCTGGGTCAAGCCGGGTCGCAAAGGCGGTCTGGCTGTAGCGGATGCCCTCGCATTCCCATTCCGCATGCTGGATGGGGAGGCAATCGTCCTCGATCCAGCGCCTGGTCAAGCCTGACTGGGGAAGGCCGAAGTCGTAGTCGAGCCGCTGACCGCCCCATCTCCGTCGCACAGTGTCTTTGCCCGGCGGCGCGTCGATCCGATCGTTGACGCAAAACACGGAGCCGCTCGGATTGATGCCGAAACGCTGGCGCCCGCCTTCGAGCCCGACCGGCAGGTACATGCGACCCCGCTTGGGCGGTTGTTCGGCCAGGGCCCGTTCGAGCGATTGCTCAGGTTCGTCGAAGACCCGGGCATAGAGGGTCGGCGTGCCGTTGGTCCTGGCCCGCTCGGCGGCCGCGCGAAAGGCGGAACACCCGACGCCCTGACTTCTCGTTTGCCTGAGATGTTCGAGGGCGATTTGATCGGCCGGGCCGACGACTGCGTCGTGCATCGGGCAGAGAATCGTCGCGCCCTTCCCCACTGCCGCCGGGTCGAAGCTGAAGCCGCCTGAGGCGGCACGGAGCGTCACGACGGTCGAATCAAACGTGTTGACATTCGGACTGTCGGCGAACCAGACACGGCAGCGCACGCCATCCGGCAAATCTCGGACGCTGGATCTCCACTGAGCCGGGCTGGTGATTTCAACGCGGCTTCCCCCAGGGCCGCTGACCAGGGGCGCGAGGGCTTCGACGTAGCCGTTAAAAACGCTGAGTTGTCCGTCCCAGCGTCGTTCGCCAGTGGCTTGGCCGCCCCACTCGATGCCGATCTCGACGGACCTCCATACCGAGTCTGTGAAGGCCTCGATCCTCTCGATCTTGGGCGCCGTGCCTTCGAACAGGAGGCGCAGCCGCATCGTGGTCCGGTGCCTCGCCTCAAAGCTCTCGAGTCGTCTGAACTCCTTCTGGTGAATCGGGCGGAAGGTGTACTCCCAGGTTGTCCCGGTTGACTCGATGTCCGCGTCGGCTTCCCGCCATTGGCCCTGGTAGAGATCCCCCAGGTGCCCCCAGCCGGACTCTCCGGCGCCGGCGGGCTGGTCTCGGGGAATCCGCCGCTCCGGCCACTGGGATTGCCACCACTCGAGCCTGGCCCGGTCGGGCGGTGGCGGCGTGTCCGCAAATGCCACGACGACCCGGTGGATGTCTCGAGGATCCTCCCACCAGACGCCCGCGTCACGGTCGTTCTCCCAGGAAGCACGCTCTCCCCAGGGCGCCACATCGACGTTTGCTCCGGGGACCAGGCTCAGAGACGGCTGTCCGGGTTCCGCTGCCCATATCGCCATGCCGAGGATCAGGCAAGGCAGTGCCCGGCCAAAAAAAGGAAGCATCGCGGTCACCCCGGCATTAGATCACGCATCGAGACAACGGGCAATAGAGGCGCCCAGTCTCGATCGGGTATGTAGTCATCCGTTCTTGCGAACGACAATCGAACACAATTGCGGCCCGCCTTCATTGTCATTTGTGAGAACTGACCCCTTCACGACCCCTTCTCGGTGATTCAGGCTTGAATCGTGTCTCATGTCCGCATAGGCTTCCTATATGGCAAGCGCAGTCTATCCTTTGCCGATGAATGAAGAACTTGCTCGGACGGTTCGCCAGACGGCTCTGGAAGCGGGGATGAGCCGCGCCGAAGTGATGCGCCAGGCATTGAGGGTGGGTCTCCCGAAGGTGCGAGCCGCCCTGCGCCGCACCCAGGGCCGGTTGACATGCGTCGAACCGCTCCCCACCCAGCGAGTCCGACTGCTGTATGCTCAGAAGGACGACGATCGGGTGCAAATCGGGCGCTTGATGGCCGCACAGAGGATTGAGGTCCCGGCGTGAAAGCCTGGGACATCTACACGGACGATGTCTTCGGGGAACACCCCTGTGTGTTGGTGTCTTGCCAGGCGCGGATCGACGCGCGGCCCGAAGTGGTGGTCCTCGGCTGTCGCACGATGCGGCCGGCCCATGCGCGCGAGCCAAGGGCGAATGAAGTCGTTCTCGATGCCGCCGATGGGCTCGAGCTGAAGACACTCTGTCGCTGTGACCTCCTGTACACGGTCGAAAAAGCCCGGTTGACTCGTCACCGGGGATCGGTGTCGCCGGAACGTCGACGGGCCATCGGCGTCCGCATCATCCAAGGGCTCGCAATCGCTGGTATGTAGTCATCCGTTCTTGCGAACGACAAGAGAAGGGGTCGGTGCCTATAAACGACAATCCCATTCGGCCATGCGAGTCGCCGATTGTCATTTGTGAGAACCGCGCGCAGCAGGGCGTTAATGAACTCATAGTCCTTCAGTCGGCCCGCGTTGAGCTTGGACACCACCAGATCGTTGACGTCCAGACACCAGGCGGTCAGTTCTTCCCCCGCCTTCTCGACACCCTCGGCCAGCGTGTCCAAGAACAGTGTCCGACCTCTATCCCCCTTGATAAATGCAGCCGCCCTGATTCCCGCGCCTCAGCACATGGTACACCGCCCCCGGACCTTCGATTCGCAACTTGCGCACCACGCCCACGAGCCTCGACCCGGACCCGCGCGTTCCGTCAAACACAATATTCCTGTTCTCCGGGACCCGTTTCGTTTCTCAATCGCTCGCAATGGTCATCTTCTCAGACTTGCGGCGTTTCTCGAGGAAGCGGACGTACTTGCTCTGCTCCTCGGCGGTCCAGGTGTTCGCCTCCGCGTAGTCACCGCAGAAAGGGACCAGCAGGTCGATCCAGCAGGCGATCGTCTCGAATTCCATGCGCGAGAGCGCGACTCCGTGATGGCCCTCGGCCAGCATGTTCATCAGCCGGCTGCACGCGGCGCCGCGGTGATAGGGCGGCAGCAATTCCGGCACAGACTGCGCGCTGATCCAATTGACCAAGGCCGTCGGAATGCCGGCGAAGCACTCCTCACCGGCGATCCGGGTCCAGCGGGCCTGGGCCAGCGCAAGGTAACCCTCCGTCCAACGCCGGCCAGCCCCCAGTTCGGTCACCGGATCGTCCTTGAGACTGAAAGCGACCTCGATCGGGTGCGCGGCGGAGGCCGGGCCGGCGTCGGCCGCCGGGTTGAGCGGCAGCGAGAGGGCCTTGACGGGCTCTGCCGGATCTCTCCCGGGGGCTGACCAGGGCAGTGCGGCGTCGGCCGGGCCATTCACAATGTCGTTGAAGCGGACGGAATCGCTGTGGCAGCGGACGCAGTGTCGGTCGAGGATTGGCTGGATCTCGCGTTGAAAGCTGAAGCCGCGCGGCGGCCCATGGAAGGGGGTCAGCGGTTGGGGGCCGGCCCGTGCAGCCAGGGGCATGGCGCCGTGAGCCGGAGGGGTTTGGTTCTTCGATTCGTGACACCCGACGCAACTTGCGATCTCGCCGGGCTGAAGGGTGCTCCAACTGCGCATGGTCTGGACGGCGCATCCGCGGTCGTCGATGGCCTGGAAATAGACAGGCGTCCGGGCCGGGACTTTGAAGCAGGCTGAACCGTCGGAGAACAAGTCCGCGTCGCCGAGGACGATCTTCACGTCCCAGGCGCCGTTGCCGACGGCGATGGGCGTGCTCACCAGGGCGTCGCCGGCTGGCCCCGCGTTGAAGTTTTGTCCGATCCCGGCCGCGCGATAGTTCAGGGCAATCACGCGCAGTTGTTTGATTGTGCCGCGCGGCACGCCTTCGAGCCCCGGTCCGGCATAGACGTCTTGCAGGGCAAAGACGCCCGTGTCCTGGGTCAAATCCAATGTGCTTTGCCTCTCGGGCGGAGTGGCGCGCGGGGCGAGCGGAATCGCCTGGTGGCAGGAGATGTCAGGGTCAGAGGCGAGCAGTTCGCGCCGTCCGTCGGCGTGGAACCAGTAGAGTTTGAAGAACGCGGGGTCGACGGCCCAACCGTCGGGGGTGTAAGACACGAGGAACTCGGCGGCACTGAGCGGATAGGGATACGCGAAGAGTTCGCCTTCCTGTCCGTAAGCGTCGATGCGCTCGGCCGCGGTCTCGCGAACGGGTGCAATGAGGCGCGCGCCATGATTCTCCTGGCGTCCGCGGGCCGGAATGATGATTCCGAGTTTGCCGACCTGGAGGGTGTGATGTCCGGAGAAGACGGCGACGACCTCCTGGCTCTTGGGGATGCCGCGCGCGTGGAGGAGCGCGGTCGGGAACCAGGAATTGTTGCCGTAGAACTCGGTTTGCCCGGTGCCGTCGGCGTGCATCTGGAAGAGCCCCTGCACGAAGATCTGGCCGCGATCGCTGTATTCCCAGCGCGTGTAGAGGATGCGTCCGTCGGGCATGACCGTGGGGAAATTGTCGTGGACCTGGTCAAAGGTCAGACGGCGCAGGCGCCCGCCATCGCGGTCGCAGGTGTAGAGGTTGCTGACCTCCGTCCACCAGCAATCGACCGTTTGCACGCAGCGGGTCGAGTTGAACATCAGGTCGCCGCTTGGCAAGTACACGCCCTCGTAGTCCGCAAAGCCGAGTCCGGACGTAATCTGGCGCACGCGCGAGGCTTCGAGATCGTACTCGTAGAGGTGGAAGTCGTCGTCGCGATCGGACCGTTTCCAGGAAAAGAGGATTCGACGCCCGTCCCACGAGACGTCGGGGTCGCGGACGACCCCCCGTGGGTCGTCGATCAACGTGCGCACGCGCTCGGCGGGCCCGTCGGATTCGAGGAGACAGAGCGCGGCGCCTGGGACAAACGTGCGCTCGTGTTGGGCATCGGACTGGCCCTCGGTGTAGGCGTAGTGGGACCCGCCGAGGTTGGAGTGTTTGGTGAAAACGATGCGCGGCCAGTGCTGCCGGAACGCGGCCAGCCGCAGGTTACGGCGCAGGGCGCAGGCCTGGGTGTAGAGGCGGAGCCAGGCCGGATCCTCGATCGAGGCGGATGTGTCGCGCAATCGGCGCCATTCGTTTTCCAACTCGCGATTGTTCAGCTCGCCCGAGGCAAGCACACGCTGAATGAGAGCCGACTCCAGATCGGCCGTACGATTGGTCTCGAACCAGCGCAGTCTGTCGCGTCCGCTGTCCTGTCGCCACCAATCCCAGGCCATCGGGAAGTCCCGGTCGAAGCCCGCTTGGATCTCCCGGGCGGCATCGCCTCGGACATCGTCGGCGATCGGGGTCGAGTGCAAGGCGGCGCGCGTGGCGAGCATGGTGTCCACCCAAGTCTCGCGCTGGACGTAGAGATCGGCGGCAGCCGACGTGAGTGCCAGACTGAAAACCGCCAATGCACGGCGCGGCAGGGCTGCAACCAATTGTCGGAGGGCCGATCCCGCGGCCACGGGAGAGGGTGTGACTGGTGACAGTGATTTGTTCAAGACGGGGGCATTTCCTGCTTGATGGTGCGCGTTGGCGTCATGGACTCGAGTCGGACCGGACGGTGTCATGGGTGCGACGGCCCTCGCGCATGGCAGTCCGGTGACGCTGTTCCATTTGGCGGCGTGTTTGATAGAGTTCCTCCCTCGAACGATCGGCTTCGCAGGCGACGAAGCCGGGCTGGTCGGCGCCGGGGCGTTCGAGAAGCAATGCCCGTCCGTCCTGGATCAGCGCCAGCGCCTCCTGGCGTTTGGGATAGTCTAATAGACCGATGCCGGACAGGCACGGACTCGAGGGGGGGCGATCGAAGCTGACTTGGGGGCCGCGGTTGCTGTTGTGCGCCGCGAGGCTGCGCAGGGGCACGCCGGTCAACTGTTCGAGCCGTGCCAACTGGAGGTCGTCGAGCGGCGAGCGGCCAGCGAGATTGCGCGGGTGCGCGCTGGCGTAGAGGGGGTAGTAGGGCGCATTGAGGTCGATCCACGTGACGACGCGGTCAAATTCCTCGGGACTCAGGTTGACGTCGTGGTGGGCGGTGTCCAGATACTCGAGCAAGCGGCTTCGATGCGAGCCCCAGGCGTAGGCCGGGAGCGTCTCGGCGGGCCCGGCTCCAACGGCCTGAATCCATTTCTTGCGCCAGAGTTCGTTGTACGACGCGTTGAAGACGAGGTCGCGGTCGCCCGCCAGGTTGAGCTTCGATCCCCCTTCGGTTCCGAAGTCATGGCAACGCACGCAATGGCGGTCCCAGACCGGCTGGACTTCGGTCAGATAATTGAAGAGACGCGGCGGGCCGTGCCATCCGGTCAGCGGGCTCGGCGCCCGCTGGAGGGCGATCGACCGGGCGGGCTGGGTTGACGGCGGGGTCTGCCGCCGGTCCTCGTGACATCCGATGCAACTGGCGCGTTCGCCCGGCTGGACCATTGTTCCGCTGCGCATCGACTGGATCAGCATGCCGCGTTCGTCCAGGACCTGAAAATAGACAAACGTGTCCGCGGGCAGCGCGAAATGGGCGGAACCGTCGGACTCGATTGGCACAGTGCCGAGGATGCGTTTGTTATTGAAATCGTGCCAGTTCATCGCCGGCGCTTCCTGGCCCTGCCCGTTCCATGCGGGGATGGTCCAGGTCCGTTTCTCGGGCGACTCGATCACGCGCAGGAAGCGGGCTGCGCCGGGCTTGACACCCGTCATGTGCGTGCCGACGCGGACATTCGCGACGTACAGGGTTCCTTCCGCCCGCGCGAAATCGCGGCGGTCCCCCACGCGGGCCGGACGCGCCCGAGGCGCCAGCGGGATCGGGTCAAAACATCCGGGCGCCTCCGCGTGAACCAGGATGTCGTTGCCAAAGAGGTCAACCAGGCAGATGGCGGTTTGCTCGCCCTCGCCTGTCATGCGCGCGCAGAGGAAGAAGTGCGCGTCGAGCGGATACGGATCCTCGTACTTGAGGCGGACCTGACTGAAGGTGTCGAACAACTCCCAGCCCTGGTCTTTGACGAGATCGATGGCTTCGGGCGGCCAGGTGCGCACGACGGCCTGGCGTCCATCGAGGCCCAGGCGCCTGTCGATGATGGCCAGGGCGCCCCAGGGACGGTCGTGGCACGAGCCGAACACGCAGAGGACCTGGGCGGTGCCGGGGATCGGGCGTCCGTCAATCACGGCCCCGGGTGACGGCGTGTTGTTGCCCCAATAGATGGCGTGATTCGATCCGTCCGGATTCACCGTCCAGAGGGCTTGGGCGTCGCCGAAGTTGCGGTCGACATATTCCCAGCGGTCATAGAGGAGCCGTCCGTCGGGCATGACGACCGGATGGCCTTCGAAGAGCGTGCTCTTGCCGATCTGGTGGATATTCGAGCCGTCGGCCTCCATCCGGTAGAGGTTCGCCATGATGTGCCGGTTGCACATGCAGTACTTGGGTTCGCGCGTCGATGAGAACGCGATCCCTCCGTCGGGCAGGCAGACAGGGTCAAGATCATCGACGTCTTCGGCAAACGTGAGCTGTTTCAGGCCCGTGCCGTCGGGCCGGATCTGCCAGATGTGGTAGCTGTCCTCGGCGTTGCGGCGCAGGGCGAACACGATCCGCTGCCCGTCATAGTCGACGTCCGGATCGCGCACGATTCCCTCGGGCAGCTCGATCAGCGTGGTCAGACGCCCTCCCGTCTTCCGATCGAGCAGACGCAGGGCGCCGCCGCCGGCGAACGCGCCGTCGTTGAACTCGGTCTTGGCCTTCGGAAAGAACGTTGCCGTGTTGTGGTGGTCCCGGGCGTATTGGCGTCGGACCACAAAGAGCAGAGGGTGCGCATCGAGGATGGGATGGGCGAGCAAGGCCTCGCGTTCGAGTGTCTCGAGCTCCGCTTCCGCGGCGGTCGAGGAGCCCGGCGGCGCGGCTTCGAGGGCCTGGCGGATCGCGTCGAGTCTCTCGGCGTGGCGCTGCCCGGCCCGGTAGAGATCGCCGTAATCGGCGGTGAGCCGGGCAATCGCCTGGGCCAAGGTGGAGACCTTCTGGATAGCTTCCGCCGCCTGGACTGTGCCCCCTGCCATAAGCAGCCCGGCCAGGAGCGGCAGCCACCTTAGCCCAACATCTGCCACGTTCCTTGGTCGGCCGATGAGACTTCGCACGATGGAAGCCATGCGGGCCAGGGATCGAGGAGAATGGGAGTTCATAACAGCTCGCGAAGTCCCAGTTCCTCGAGAGCCCAGTCGAGTGTCAGGTTGAGGCCTTGATCGCGATTCTGTTGTTCGAGGTTGATCAGGTGCTGTTTCATCAACTCGATCAACAGCGGGCGCTTTTCCGGATCCGTCGACGCGGCGCGCGGGGTCAACCCGTCGAGGGCGGGGATGCCCTGGTCGAGGAACTCCCGATACTCGCGAAGATGCTGTTCCGCCCGCGCCTTTTTGGCCGCCTCCGGATCCTGAGGGGCGGGATCGGCTGCGGCGGGCGCCACTTGGGCGGCATCGCCGAAAGCCATATGTTCGGCGGAGGCCAGGGTGCGTTCGCGTCGCGCGCGTTCGGCCATGATGGTGGCCAAGCTCTTGACCGTTTCCTGTTCGAACGCGAGCAACGATCCGAAATCGCGCTCGATCATTTGGCGAAGAAAGGCCTGTTTGCGTTTTGAGAACGTGTCGAATGCGACCAATTCCTCGAACAGCCGCACAGTCCCGAACGCCGGCACCGATTCAGCCGGGGAGTCCGTGCCCGCGGCGGATTCGCTCCGTGGCCTCTGGACGAGCGCGGCGGATTCGCCCCGGGCGACCCAGTTGTAAGCGGCGAGGGCGCGATCGGCGGGGGATCGATCGTCTTGGTCGGTCCGCTCGAAATCCGGTTTAGCGTCGAAGACCCGCTCGAGATCGGCTCGAGGGCAGGTGTAGCGGAAGAGGGTCAAGCAGTGCTCGAAATCGAGACTGGCGAGCATGCGGGCGCGGTGGGCGTCGTTCAATTCCCCCACGAGCATGGTGGTTTCAACGATCGCCTCGGCCAGGAAATCCTTGAGGGTGAGATCCGGACGCGTTTCTCGAGCGGTCTGATGGCGTTGCTCGACGCTGGCGCGCCACTCGGGCCACAGGGGGTAAGGCACTTCGATGGCGCTGGCTGATACGCGTGAGAAATGGGGATAGGGGATCAGCCAGGTGAGAATGCGGCTGAAGCGGACCATTCGAGCGGCCAGCCCGCGATCGAGAACGCGGAACGGGCCGGCTGCGGGGTCGAGGACATCCAGGCACTCGACGACCCGGTCGTCGACGATGCGCTGGGCCTCGATCACTGTTGGGCGCCCGCGGAGTCGGCAGCGCATCATCACCTGCTCATCGTTGTTCAGGCCCGCCCAGTTTTCGCTCTCCCACTTCTGGGCGAGGGTCATGCCCGCGGCGTCCCGCTGGATGAACAGGACTGTGTAGAGCGCGTTCTGGACAGCGCATTCGAGTTCGAGCTGCTCGCTTCGCATCGAGATCCGCTGGCGCTGGACCACCTCCTGGAACCGGGCCAGTTTCATGTGTCTTTCGACGTAGCGGAGGGCTTTGGCCGTCCAGGCATTGTCCACCTTCACCCAGAGATCGAGACCGGCGCGGGCGAAGGGGAAGAAGGGGCAATCGTCGGGGCAATCGAGCTTGCTGCCGCGTTTGGCTCCGCAGTCCGCCGGGGTGATCACCCCATCGAGCGCGGGGCAATGCCGGGTGTTGTACTTGCCGCCCGGGGGGCGGCTTGGGTTTGAGATTGCGCGCATGCGAAACGAGGCAGCAGGATTCCTCAGACTTGGGCGGGAAGCAAAGCGAATCGTTTGAAACGAGTCGTTTGGAGGGGGGCGGATGGGGCTGCAAAAAGATCATCGAAATTCGTTGACACCGGGGGGTGCGGTCTCCTAAATTCACGCGCTCAAAACTGATTTGGGAAGAGCTGACAACCGATTGTCCCCGTCCGGATGGAGCAAGCCAGAGGGCGAGGGGCGAGGGTGGTTTGCCGTTTTGAGATGGCGTCGAAACGGGAATTGGTGTGGTTTCGCCCATGTAGCTCAGCCGGCAGAGCGCGTCCTTGGTAAGGACGAGGTCACCAGTTCAAACCTGGTCATGGGCTCCAGCTTAAGTGATTGATTGAGAGTGGCAACCGAAACCGAAGAGAACAGCAGGAATCGCAATGGCTAAAGAGCAATTTGTGCGGACGAAACCGCACGTTAATATTGGCACCATCGGTCACATCGACCATGGCAAATCGACCCTGACCGCCGCGATTGTCGAGGTCCAGGCGGGAAAAGGCTTGGCCACGCCGATCTCCTACGCGGACATTACAAAGGGTGGCACTGTTCGGGATGAGACCAAGACAGTGACCATCGCGATCTCGCACGTCGAGTATCAGAGCAATCAGCGCCATTACGCCCATGTCGATTGCCCCGGTCACGCGGACTACATCAAGAACATGATTACGGGGGCGGCGCAGATGGATGGCGCCATCCTGGTGGTTGACGCCGCCGAGGGGCCGATGCCTCAGACGCGCGAGCACATCCTTTTGGCTCGCCAGGTGGGCGTGCCGGCGATCGTGGTGTACCTGAACAAGGTGGATCTGGTGGACGACCCGGAGCTGCTCGAGTTGGTCGACATGGAGTTGCGGGATTTGCTGACCAAGTACGGGTTCCCTGGCGACAAGACTCCGATCGTGAGGGGGAGCTCGAAGAAGGCGCTGGCCGGCGATCCCGAGGCGATGGAGTCGATTCAGAAGCTGCTCGATGCGGTGGACGAGTTTGTGCCGCTCCCGATGCGGGAGGTCGACAAGCCGTTCCTGATGAGCATCGAGGACGTGTTCAACATTGAAGGGCGGGGCACGGTTGTGACCGGGCGTGTCGAACGCGGCGAACTCAACCGCATGCAGGACGTCGAGATCGTCGGTTTGAAGGAGACGCGCAAGACCGTGGCGACGGACATCGAGATGTTCCGCAAGCTGCTGGACAAGGCCAGTGCGGGCGACAACGTCGGCGTGCTGTTGCGGGGGACGAAGAAGGAAGACGTCGAGCGCGGCATGGTGTTGGCCAAGCCGGGCACCATCACACCGCACACCCATTTCAAGGCAGAGGTGTACGTGCTGTCGAAGGAAGAGGGCGGGCGGCACACGCCGTTCTTTACGAATTATCGGCCTCAGTTCTATTTCCGAACGACGGACGTGACCGGGAATGTTTCGCTGCCGGAGGGTGTCGAGATGGTCATGCCCGGCGACAACGTCTCGGTGACGATCAAGGTGATCGCGCCGATTGCGATGGAGCGCGGGCAGCGGTTTGCGATTCGCGAGGGCGGCCGCACGATCGGGGCCGGGCGCGTCACCGAGGTCATCGAGTAAGTCGTGCGCCCCGCGCGCGAGGCGTTGGGATTGCGGTGGGGCGAGGATCGCCGGAGCTGGCGGTTGCGCAGATGGCAGGTAGGGCGGTAGCTCAATTGGTAGAGTAGCGGTCTCCAAAACCGTCGGTTGGGGGTTCGAGCCCCTCCCGCCCTGCCAGCCGTGGCCCTCCCAGGGAGGGGTGGCAGAGTGGTTGAATGCGGCGGTCTTGAAAACCGTTAGGGCGGTGACGCTCTCGGGGGTTCGAATCCCCCCCCCTCCGCCAACGGTCGAGGAACAGTTGTGAACGAACTAGTCAAATTGGGCATTTGGGTGGTGATCATCGGTGGCGTCTTCGCCTATCTCTGGCGCAAGGGGCACCTGATGAAGCTCTCGACCTATTTCGTCGAGACGCGCGAGGAACTCAGGAAGTGCACGTGGCCTTCACGGGACGAGCTTGCGGGCTCGACGGTGGTGGTGCTCATCAGCACGGCCATCCTGAGCCTCATGATCGTTCTCGCCGATTTTCTCATTCTCAAAGTCGTTCGCGGGGTGCTCCCCCAGCTCTGAGCCGCTGAGGCGCGCGCGCATGTCATCGAGTTCTCCCATGAAGAGCCAGTGGTTCGTCCTGCACACGCTTTCGGGGCAGGAACTCAAGGTTAAAGAGAGCATCGAAAAGCGGATCGTCCCGGAAGAGATGGGCGAATACGTCCACGAGGTGCTTGTGCCCATGGAGCGCGTGGCCGAGGTGCGGGGCGGCAAGAAGAGCGTGTCGACCCGCAAGCTCTACCCGGGTTATGTCTTCATTGATATGGCGCTGCTCGATGAGAACCAGCGCGTCATCGAGAAACCGTGGTATTTCATCCGCGACACCCAGGGCATCATCGGATTTGTTGGCGGCGACCGTCCGACGCCGACCCCGCAGGAGGAGATCGACTCGATCAAGGCGCAGATTTCGGAGTCTGAGGACACCGAGCGGCCCAAGGTGAGTTACGAGGTGGGCGAGACAGTCAAGATCAACGACGGGCCGTTTCTGAATTTCAGCGGGGTCATCGAGGAGATCGATCCCACGCGTGGCAAGCTCAAGGTCACGGTCAACATTTTTGGCCGGAGCACTCCGGTCGAGTTGGAGTATTGGCAGGTGGAAAAAGCCTAGGCTTTCGATATGGCGAAGAAAATTACGGGTATCATCAAGTTGCAGATCCCGGCCGGGCAGGCCAATCCGGCGCCCCCGGTGGGGCCCGCGCTGGGCCAGCACGGTGTCAACATCATGGGGTTCTGCAAGGAATTCAACGCGGCGACGCGGGACCAGACGGGCATGATCATCCCGGTGGTGATCACCGTTTTTCAGGACAAGTCGTTCACGTTCATCACCAAGTCGCCGCCCGCGGCCGTGCTGCTCAAGAAGGCGGCGGGGATTGCCTCGGGATCGAAGACGCCGAACAAGGAAAAGGTCGGCAAGGTGACCCGGCAGCAGGTGCTGGACATCGTGAAACTGAAGCAGAAGGACCTCAACGCGGTGAATCAGGAGGCCGCCATCCGCGTTGTCGCGGGCACGGCGCGCAGCATGGGCATCGACGTTGTCGGATAACATTGGCAATGCGGGAGAGCATCAGCTCGTCAGCACCGCGGCAAACACATGGCAAAGAAACACAGCAAACGATATCGCAAAGCGCTCGCAATGGTGGACGCGAGCAAGTCCTATCCGCTCGCCGAAGGCGTCGGCCTTCTGACCAAGTTCCCCCGCGCGAAATTCGTCGAGACGGTCGAGTTGGCCTTCCGCCTCGGGGTGGATCCCAAGCAGTCGGACCAGATGGTGCGGGGGACCGTTCCTCTGCCTCACGGCAGCGGCAAGGTGGTGCGTGTCCTGGTCTTCGCAAAGCCTGGGGCCGCGGCGGATGCGGCGCGGAACGCGGGAGCGGAGCATGTGGGCTTCGACGATCTCATCAAGAAATGCCAGGAAGGCTGGGTTGATTTCGACGTGGCGGTGGCCACCCCCGAGGCGATGTCCGAGGTCCGCAAGCTGGGCAAGGTGCTCGGGCCGCGCGGCTTGATGCCGAATCCCAAGACGGGGACGGTGACCGACGACACGGCCAAGGCTGTGAAGGAAGTGAAGGCGGGTCGGGTCGAGTTCAAGATCGACAAGGCGGGCAACATCCACGTGCCGATCGGCAAGGTGGGTTTTGCCGCCGAACAGCTCGTCGACAATGGGCGGGCGGTGATCGAGGCCGTGATTCGGGCGCGTCCGTCGAGCGTCAAGGGCACCTACCTGACCAATTGCACATTGTCCAGCACCATGAGTCCGGCGATCCGGCTCGATGTGCGGGATTTCAACCTGAGTTGACTCACTTCGAATTATGCGCCTTGAAAAGCAATTTCTGACACGCGAGTACGTTGCCCGGCTCAATGCGTCGCCCTTCTTCCTGCTGGTCGAGTACCGGAGCATGAACGTGGGGCACTTCACCGAGCTGCGCAAGCGCCTGGCCAAGGTGGGTGCCGAGATGCACGTGGTCAAGAACTCGGTGATCCAGGCGGCTGCCAAAGAGGCGGGTCTGGCGGACCTGGCCGGCACGTTGAACGGACAGCTTGCGGTGGTGACGGGGCAGCAGGACATTGCCCCGACAGCGAAGGTGCTCAAGGTCTTTCAGGGCGAGTTCGGCAGGCCCAAGCTGCAATTCGGCTATTTGGGCAACCAGCGTCTGGCTTTGGAGGATTTGCTTGTGCTGGCCGACTTGCCGCCGCTGGACGTCCTGCGGGGCAAGCTCCTGGGATTATTCCAGGCCCCTGCCTCTCAATTGGTCAGACTTCTCAATACGCCGGCTGCCCAACTCGCCCGAGTTCTGCAAGCCCGCAACGAGAAGCTTGCCGGGACGCCGGCTCAATGAATGTCCGCGCCGACTGAACGAAGTCGGCGCGGTATTGTCGACATAACCAAAGTAAATCGTCGGTCCGCAGGCCGGTGGGCTTAAACCGTTCGGGGCCGCGAACGGCGACGAGACTGAAAGGAAAGAACATGGCACTGGATAAGGCAAAGATTGTTGAGGAACTGAGCAACGCGACTGTGTTGGAGATTGCGGAGCTGGTGAAGGATTTGGAAGCCAAGTGGGGCGTGTCGGCGGCAGCCCCGGTGGCTGTGGCGGCGCCGGCGGCGGGCGGGGCGGGTGGCGCACAGGCGCCGGCGGCGGAGGCCAAGACGGCGTTCGACGTCATTCTGGTGTCGGTGCCTGCCGACAAGAAGATCGCGGTGATCAAGGCCGTGCGCGAGGTCAAGGCGGGCCTGGGTCTGGCCGATGCGAAGAAACTGGTTGAGGAAGCCCCGAAGCCGATTCTCGAAGAGGCGCCCAAGGCCGAGGCCGAAGCCGCCCAGAAGAAGCTTGAGGACGCCGGGGGCAAAGTCGAACTCAAGTAAAGACCGTTCGTCCGCCGCGCGGCGGGGCGTGGAACCGCTCCCGCCGCGCCGGCGGCATTCGAGAGCGCAGAGTATATTGTCCGTTGGAACGAATCCTCCGACGAGTAGTTTGATCAAAATCGAGTTGCCGGCGAGTTTCCGTGGGCAAGCGGGGACCCCGGCATAATGTTGTCTAACGCAGAGAATCTGACCGATAGCACGTCGGTCTAACCAGAGGGGAACGAATGCCAGCGCGAACACCGGATCGGATTAGCTTCGGGAGAATCAAGGAGGTCATCGCCCCGCCGAATCTCATCGAGGTGCAGGTCAACTCCTATCGGGAGTTCCTTCAAGCCGAAGTGCCCGCGTCCAAGCGCAAGAACGTCGGTTTGCAGGCCGTTTTCACCGAGGTTTTCCCGATCGAGAGCTACGATGGAAAGACGGTTCTCGACTACGTCAGCTACGAAATCGGGGAGCCGAAGCTGGATTGGCTCGCGTGTTTGCGCGAGGGGACGACCTATGGCGCGCCTCTGCACGTCACTTTCCTGCTGAAGGAGGAATCGGGGCGCAAGGAGGAGAAGGTCTTCATGGGCGAGCTTCCTCTCATGACGCCGCAGGGGACCTTCGTGATCAACGGCGCGGAGCGAGTGATTGTCAGCCAGCTCCATCGTTCCCCCGGCCTGGCCTTCGAGGCGACTCAGCATGCCAACGGCAAGATGCTCCACTCGTTTCGCATCATTCCCGATCGCGGTTCGTGGTACGAGGCGCAGTTTGACACCAGCGACCTGCTTTACGTCTACCTGGACCGCAAGAAGCGGCGGCGCAAGTTCCTGACAACCACTTTTTTCCGGGCTCTGGCCTTTCTCGACAGCGACAGCAAGTCCAAGGACGCGGACAAGGCGCGGGGGACCGACGAGGAGATTCTGCGGCTTTTCTACGACCTCGAGGAGTTGACGATACGGCAGGCTGACAATCTCGAGGATATCCAGAACAAGGTGTTGGTCGAGGACGCGATCGACGGCGCCAAGGGCATCGTGGTCGCGCGCGCCTTCGAGCCGTTGTCCAAGGCCGTGGTGCGGCAGATCGCCGACCTGGGGATCAATCGAATCCGGGTCGTCGATGCGAGCATCGATGACGGCATCATGATCAAATGCCTGAAGAAGGACCCGGCCAAGAACGAGGAAGAGGCCCTCAAGGATATCTACCGGCGGTTGCGTCCGGGCGATCCTCCGACGGCGGCCAACGCCCGGGCCCTGATCAAGCGCCTGTTCTTCGATCCCAAGCGTTATGACCTGGGGCGGGTGGGCCGTTACAAGATCAATCAAAAACTCGGGATCGAGGACAGCGATTCGCGGATTCTGACCAAACAGGATCTCGTGGCGGCGACGAAGTACCTGCTGCGCCTCAAGAAGGGCGAGGGCAGTCTGGACGACATCGACCACCTGGGCAGCCGGCGCGTGCGCACGGTGGGCGAGTTGTTGGCCAACCAGTGTCGTGTCGGCCTGGCGCGGACCGAACGTCTGGTCAAGGAGCGGATGACGTTGTTCGATCAGGGTGTGGACAGCATGACGCCGCAGAAGCTGATCAACCCGAAGGCTCTGTCGGCCGTCGTGCGCGATTTCTTCGGTCGGAGCCAGTTGAGCCAGTTCATGGACCAGATCAATCCGCTGGCGGAATTGACCCACAAGCGCAGGCTCTCGGCGCTTGGGCCCGGCGGACTCTCGCGCGATCGGGCCGGCTTCGAGGTGCGTGACGTGCATCCGTCCCACTACGGGCGCATTTGCCCCATCGAGACGCCGGAAGGGCCGAACATCGGACTCATCGCCTCGCTGGCCACCTTCGCCCGGGTGAATGATTTTGGTTTCATCGAGACTCCGTATCGGAAGGTCGAGAAGGGGCGGGTGACCAGTCACATCGAGTACCTCACGGCCGATCGGGAGGAGCAGTTCATCATTGCGCAGGCAAACGCGCCTGTGGACGACAAGGGCCACTTCACGACGGACAAGGTGCCTTGTCGTTGCAAGGGGGAGTTTCTGGACGTCGAAGGGTCGCGTGTCGATTACATGGACGTGTCGCCCAAGCAATTGGTGTCGGTGGCGGCGGGCCTGATTCCCTTTCTGGAGCACGACGATGCCAACCGCGCGCTCATGGGCTCGAACATGCAGCGGCAGGCGGTGCCGCTTCTTGTGAACGAGACGCCGCTGGTGGCGACCGGCATCGAGGAGAAGGTGGCCCGCGACTCGAAGGCGGTTCTGATTGCCGAGGAGGCGGGCAAGGTGGCTTCGGTCACTGCGTCGCAGGTGGTGGTGACCTCCGACGGCAAACTTCCCGAGGGCAAGAAGCGGCTTCGCCACGATCCCGGCGCGGGCGTCTGTCTCTATCCGATTCGCAAGTTCATGCGGTCGAATGCGGCGACGTGCATCAATCAGAAGGTGGTGGTTCAGAAGGGGGATGCGATCCGCAAGGGGCAGGTGATTGCCGATGGCCCCTGCACACGGGATGGCGAACTGGCGCTGGGGCGCAACGTGCTCGTCGCGTTCATGCCCTGGAACGGCTACAACTTCGAGGACGCCATCCTGCTCAGCGAGCGCATTGTCAAGGATGACGTGTTCACATCGATTCACATCGAGGAATTCGAGGTTTCGGCCCGGGACACCAAGCTGGGTCCCGAGGAAATCACGCGGGATATTCCGAACCTGGGCGAGGAAGCTCTGAAGAACCTGGGTCTCGACGGCGTGATCCGGATCGGTGCGGAAGTGAAGCCCGGCGACATTCTGGTGGGCAAGATCACGCCCAAGAGCGAAACCGAGCTGGCTCCGGAGGAACGCCTTTTGCGGGCGATTTTCGGCGAGAAGGCGGCGGATGTCAAAGATACGTCGCTGAAGGTTCCGTCCGGCACCTACGGCATCGTGATGGACGTGAAGCTTTCCTCGAAGAAGGAGAGCGACAAGGACAAGGAGGCGAGGCCGACCGTGGGCGAGGCCAAGAAACAGGCGCGGCAGGTCGAGGAGGAGCATCGTCAGAAGACCGAGGAGTTGCGGGAGCAACTGACGGAGGCGTTGAGCAACATTCTGCTGGGCGAGAAGATTCCGCTGGACGTGGTGAACTCGGAGACGGGTGAGATCATCATTCCGGCGAACCGGAAGATCACAAAGACCCTGTTGCGCAAGCTGGCGCAGGTGTACGATCGCATCGAGATCGATCCGTCCCCGATCCGGAACAAGATCAACGAGATCATTGGGGGCTTCAAGAAGAAGTTCGACGATCTCCAGATGCAGTTCGACGAGGAGATGGAGCGCGTCGAGGCCGGCGACGAGCTGGACACCGGGATCATCAAATCGGTGAAGGTCTACATCGCTTCGAAGCGCAAACTCTCCGTGGGCGACAAGATGGCGGGGCGGCACGGGAACAAGGGCGTGGTCGCCCGGATTGTGGCGGAGGAGGACATGCCGTTTCTGGCGGATGGGCGGGCGGTGGACATTGTCCTGAATCCGCTGGGTGTGCCCTCGCGGATGAATGTGGGGCAGGTTCTCGAGACGCACCTGGGCTGGGCGGCGCATCAGTTGGGTCTGAGGTTCTCGACACCGGTCTTTGACGGCATCAAGGAAAAGGATATCCGGACCTACCTCAAGCAGGCCGCGGCCAAGCAGCGCGAGGCGGCGGAGGGTTTGCTGGTGGCTGAGAACGGCAAGTCGATCCTCTACGACGGTCTGACGGGAGAGCCGTTCGATCAGGAAATCGTGGTGGGTTACATTTACATGATGAAGCTTGGCCACCTGGTGGCCGACAAGATTCACGCGCGGGCCGTGGGGCCGTACTCGCTTGTGACGCAGCAGCCGCTGGGCGGCAAGGCGCAGTATGGCGGACAACGGTTCGGCGAGATGGAGGTCTGGGCCATGGAGGCCTACGGGGCCGCGTACACGCTCCAGGAGTTGCTGACGGTGAAATCCGACGATGTCCAGGGGCGCACGCGGATCTATGAGAGTATCGTCAAGGGCGACAACGCCCTGGAAGCCGGCATTCCGGAGTCGTTCAACGTCCTGGTCAAGGAGATGCAGTCTCTGGGGCTGGACGTGAAGGTCGGTTATACGAATCCGGTGGATCAGGCCGCCCAACCCACGGCCCTGGGAGTGCTGGGTTGAGGAGCGGTGATCGGTTCAAGCCTTTGACCCCATTTGTCTATGTTGAGCACCAAAGAGTCAGCACGCGAGCTGTTGGGCCTCGAGAAGGTCAACCTGGTCGATTACGTGGCCATCAGCGTGGCTTCGCCCGAGACCATTCGTTCCTGGTCCAAGGGCGAAGTCAAGAATCCCGAAACCATCAACTACCGCACGTTCAAGCCGGAAAAGGGCGGGCTTTTCTGCGAACGCATCTTTGGCCCGGTCAAGGACTGGGAGTGTTCCTGCGGCAAGTACAAGCGCATTAAGCATCGGGGCGTGGTGTGCGACCGCTGCGGCGTCGAGGTCACGCTCTCCCGCGTCCGTCGGGAGCGGATGGGGCACATCGATCTGGCGGTGCCGGTCTCGCACATCTGGTTCTTCAAGTGCATGCCCTCGCGGATCGGGCTGATGCTCGACATGACAGCCCGCAATCTCGAGCGCGTGATCTACTACGAGGATTATCTGGTCATCGACGGCGGCGACACTCCGCTGGTCCGCCACCAGTTGCTCAGTGAAATGGAGTACCGCGAGGCCCGCGAGACCTACGGTCCGGAGGCGTTCACAGCCAAGATGGGGGCCGAGGCCGTCCGCGATGCACTCCAGAACATCGAGTTGCAGAAGACCATCGACGAACTGCAACAGGCGATGACCGAGACGCGCAGCAAGCAGATCCGCAAGAAGCTCGCCAAACGGATCAAGCTGTTCCAGGGATTCCTGACTTCTCGGACCCGCCCGGAATGGATGATCCTGACCGTTCTGCCGGTCATTCCGCCGGACTTGCGTCCGCTGGTGCCGCTCGAGGGCGGGCGCTTCGCGACCTCCGATCTCAACGATCTTTACCGTCGGGTCATCAATCGCAACAACCGCCTCAAGAACCTTCTTCAGCTCAAGACTCCGGAGGTCATCATCCGCAACGAGAAGCGGATGCTGCAGGAGGCGGTGGACGCCCTGTTCGACAACGGGCGGCATGGCAGGGCCGTGACCGGGGCGGGCAACCGCGCCCTGAAATCGCTCTCCGACATGCTGAAGGGGAAGAGCGGGCGATTCCGTCAGAACCTCCTGGGCAAACGGGTGGACTACTCCGGACGCTCCGTCATTGTGATCGGGCCGGAACTCAAGCTGCACCAATGCGGTTTGCCCAAGAAGATGGCCCTGGTGCTTTTCGAGCCGTTCATCATCCGGCGTCTGAAGGAATTGGGGTACGTGCACACCGTCCGCTCGGCCAAGAAGATGATCGAGCGCCAATCGCCGGAAGTGTGGGACATTCTCGAAGAGGTGACGAAAGGACACCCGGTTCTGCTCAACCGTGCGCCCACGCTGCATCGGTTGTCCATCCAGGCGTTCGAGCCTGTGCTGATCGAGGGCGAGGCGATCCGGGTCCATCCCCTGGTCTGCACCGCCTACAACGCCGATTTCGACGGCGATCAGATGGCCGTGCATGTGCCGTTGTCGGTCGAGGCCCAGTTGGAGACCCGGCTGCTGATGATGGCTCCGCTCAATGTGTTCAGCCCTTCGAGCGGACGCCCGATCATGACGCCGACGCAGGACATCACCTTGGGGTGTTACTACCTGACCGCCGAGCCGCGGGCGCCCCGGAAGCCGCGGCAGCGCCTCATGCTTTTCGGGTCGAAGGCCGAGGCGATCACGGCTCATGTGGACGGCGCCCTGGGCATGCACGACCGCGTGCTGCTTGCCAATCCGGACCGCGGCCGGCAGACCGCGTACGGCGAATCGGACCGGCCCACCATCGAGACGACGGTTGGCCGTATTATTTTCAGCGAGATCTGGCCGCCCGAGCTCGGTTTCTTCAACAAGGTGGCTGGCAAGTCGCAACTGGGTCAGATCATTTGGAACTGCTACAAGCTGTGCGGTCATGAGCGCACCATCGTGGCCCTGGACCGCCTCAAGGAAGTCGGCTTCCGCGAGGCGACCGGGTCGGGATGTTCCATCGGCATCGACGACATGATCATTCCCAAGGAGAAGGATCAGGAGATTGCCGCGGCCCAGAAGCAGATTGGCGAGGTCGAGAAGCAGTACCGTCGCGGCATCATCACGCCGGGCGAGCGGTACAACAAGATCATCGACATCTGGACGCACTGCACGGATCAGATCTCGAACGTGATGATTCAGACCCTCGAGTCCAACCAGGGCAAACGGGAATACAACCCGGTTTGGCTGATGGTCGATTCGGGGGCGCGCGGCAACAAGGCCCAGGTCCGGCAGTTGGCCGGGGTGCGCGGACTGATGGCCAAGCCGGACGGATCGATCATCGAGAAGCCGATTGTGTCGAATTTCCGCGAGGGCCTCACGGTGCTCGAGTACTTCATCTCCACGCATGGGGCGCGCAAGGGCTTGGCCGACACCGCGCTGAAGACGGCCGATTCCGGTTACATGACGCGCAAGCTGGTGGATGTGGCCCAGGACGTCATCATCCGCGAGGAGGACTGCGGGACGACCAACGGGATCTGGGTGCACGCGATCTACGAAGGGGAGGACGAAGTCGTCAAGCTGACCGACCGGATCGTCGGGCGGGTGGCGTGCGACGACATTCTCGATCCGCGCGACCCGAAGCGCAAACTGGTCCAGGCCAATCAGGAAATCGACGAACAGATCGCCAGGGAGATCGAGGCGTCGGATCTGGAACGGGTGCGCATCCGGTCCGTGCTCACCTGCGAAAGCAAGAAGGGCGTCTGCGCCGCCTGCTACGGTCGGAACCTGGCCACCGGCGGCAAGATCAAGATCGGCGAAGCGGTCGGCATCATTGCGGCCCAGTCGATCGGAGAGCCGGGCACGCAGCTCACCATGCGGACGTTCCACATCGGCGGCACGGCTTCGCAGGTGTTTAAGCAGCCGCAGGTCAAGGCCAAGTACGACGGTGTCGTGAGGTACAATGATCTGAGGCTTGTCAAGCTCGAAGAGGGCAACCATATCGTCCTGAACAAGAATGGCTCGGTTTCCATTCTCGGCGAGGACGGACGCGAACTCGAGAACCACGTCGTGGTGATCGGAGCGATCATCTCCGTCCCGGACGGCGGACGCGTGAAGCGCGGCGAGACGTTCGTTCAGTGGGATCCGTACAACGTGCCGATTCTGTCCGAAAAGGCGGGGCGCGTCGAGTTCCAGGATATCATCGAGGGCGTCACCATGAAGCAGGAGGTCGACGAGACCACCGGCCAGGAGGCGATGGTGATCATCGAGCACAAGGAGGATCTGCATCCGCAGATTGTGATCCGCGACGACAAGCGGGAGGTCGTGGGGATCTGCCCGATTCCGTCGGGGGCGCACATTGTGGTGGGCGAGGGCGACAAGATCGTGGCGGGCACGCTGCTGGCGAAGACGCCGCGCAAGACGTCGAAGACCAAGGACATCACCGGCGGTTTGCCGCGGGTGGCCGAGTTGTTTGAGGCGCGGCGCCCGAAAGACGCCGCGGAGATTTCGAAGATCGACGGCATTGTCGATTTTGGGGCGAGCGTTCGGGGCAAACGCTGCATCCTGATCAAGGATCCTCAGACGGGTGTGGAAGAGGAGCATCTGATTCCGATTGGCAAGCATGTCATCGTGTTCAAGGGCGACGTTGTCAAGAAGGGGCAGCAGCTCACCGAAGGTCCGACCGTTCCGCACGAGATTCTCGACGTGTGCGGTCCGCAGGATCTCCAGGAGCACCTGGTGAACGAGGTCCAGGAGGTTTACCGGCTCCAGGGCGTCACCATCAACGACAAGCACATCGAGATCATCATCCGGCAGATGCTGCGCAAGGTGCGCATCACCGAGCCGGGAGACACGCTGTTCCTGTGGGGCGAACAGGTCGACAAGATCATCTTCGAGGAAGAGAACCAGCGCGTGGAGAAGATGGGCGGCAAGCCCGCGGAGGCGCAGCCTGTGCTGCTTGGGATCACCAAGGCCTCGCTCGAGACCGAGAGCTTCCTGAGCGCCGCGTCGTTCCAGGACACCACCCGCGTGCTGACCGAGGCCGCCACGATGGGCAAGATCGACTATTTGCGCGGATTCAAGGAAAATGTGATCATGGGACACATTATTCCCGCGGGGACGGGCTGCGACCTGCATCGCAATATTCAGGTCAGGCTGCTTGTCGAACCGGCGCCCGAGGAGGCGCCCGCGGTGCTTCCTGCCGACAACCCGCTCACGCTGTGATCGAAAATGAAACAGCGTAAAAAAGTTGAAATACTTGTTGCAGCGGAAGTGCTCCCTGCTATGATCCGCGCTCCGTTTTTTTCCGCCGTCCGCGTCGGACGGCGGTCAGCGGTCACGACTCGATTCATTTGCGATGCCGACCATCAACCAACTCGTGCGTAAAGGCCGGGCGAAGCTGCGTTACAAGGGCAAGTCACCCGCCCTGCAAAATGCCCCGTTTCGCCGGGGGGTCTGTCTGCAGGTCATGACCCGCACACCCAAAAAACCGAACTCCGCGATGCGGAAGGTGGCGAAGGTGCGGCTGACCAACGGGCATGAGGTCATCGCCTACATTCCCGATGAGGGGCACACCCTCCAGGAGCACTCGATCGTCCTGGTGCGCGGAGGTCGCGTGAAGGATCTTCCGGGGGTGAGGTACCACATCGTGCGCGGCACCCTGGACGCCGCGGGTGTGGAGAAGCGTCGCGTCAGCCGGTCCAAGTACGGGGTGAAGCGCCCGAAGACCGGCAAACCTGCGGCGGCCGCGGCCGCTGCCTAGAACCGCGCGGAGATTTTTATGTCGCGACGTCGCCGAGCATTTAAACGACCGATCACTCCCGATCCGAAGTACCATTCCGCTTTGGTGTCGCGTTTGGTCAGCATGGTCATGAAGTGGGGAGAGAAGAACGTGGCGCAAGGGATCGTCTACGGGGCGTTCGACGAGATTGCGGCCAAGGATCTGGCCGTGAATCCGCTCGATGTGCTGCAGCGGGCGGTGGACAACGCCAAGCCGCGGCTCGAAGTGAAGCCCCGGCGGGTGGGCGGAGCGACCTACCAGGTGCCGCTCGAAGTCCCGAGCGACCGGCAGGTTTCCCTCGCCATGCGTTGGATTGTGGATTTTGCGGATGCCCGCAAGGGCGTTCCGATGCGGCAGGCCCTGGCTGCCGAAATCCTCGAAGCGTACCAGGGCCAGGGCAACGCCATCCGCAAACGGGATGACGTGCACAAGATGGCACAGGCGAACAAGGCCTTTGCCCACTTCCGCTGGTAGCGGAGTCTTTGTCGGATTCGCCCCGAGGGCCGAGTGGAATCGGGGTCTCTTTTTTTCCGTGGCCATAGCAACCACAACTGTGACGGAAGACCGCCAGACCGTGAACTCGCCTCGCCGGCGATACACGATGGAGCACACCCGAAACATCGGGATCGCGGCTCACATCGACGCCGGCAAGACGACGACCACGGAGCGCATCCTGTTTTACACGGGGCTCATTCATCGCATGGGCGACGTCGATGACGGGAACACGGTCACGGACTGGATGGAGCAGGAGCGCGAGCGCGGGATCACCATCACGTCCGCTGCCACCACCTGCTACTGGACCCAGAAGTCCGAGGGGATGGTGAAGCTCTTCGACAACGTCCCTCACCGGATCAACGTCATCGACACGCCGGGCCACGTGGACTTCACGGCGGAAGTCGAGCGGTCCATGCGCGTGCTCGACGGCGCCGTGGCCGTCTTTTGCGGAGTGGCCGGCGTTCAGCCCCAGTCCGAGACCGTCTGGCGCCAGGCGACCAAATACCGCGTACCGCGCATCGCCTTCGTCAACAAGATGGATCGGGTGGGTGCGAATTTCGAGAATGCCGTCTGGGAGATGCGCAAGAAGCTCGGCGCTTACGCATACGCCGTCACGATTCCGATCGGTCAAGAGGACAGCTTCAACGGGGTGATCGACGTCGTGAACCAGAAGGCCGTCCTGTACGACGAAACCGACGAGATCGGCTTGCGATACACGGTCGCCGAGATTCCCGAGGCGCATCGCGAGCGCGCGGCCATGGCTTTGGCGGAACTGGTTGACGCCGTGTCCAACAAGGACGACGAGATTGCCGACCTCGTCATCGAGGACCGTCCGATCCCGCCCGATGTCCTCAAGCGGGCGATTCGACGCCTGACCTGCAAGATCGAGTTCGTCCCCGTCCTGTGCGGATCGGCGTTCAAGAAACGGGGGGTGCAGCCGCTGGTGGACGCTGTCGTGGATTATCTCCCATCCCCGCTCGATGTTCCGCCCCCAACCGCGCTGGACCGCAGCGACGCGGATCAGCCGGTGGAGGTGGCCTCTGACGACGAGGGTCCGTTTTGCGCCCTGGCTTTCAAGCTGTGGACCGATCCGTTTGTGGGCAAGCTTGTTTTCTTCCGCGTTTACAGGGGCCAGATCCGCAAAGGCGACCTGATCTACAACCCGCGGACCCGCAAGCGCGAGCGCATCAACCGCGTGATGATGATCCAGGCCGACGAGCGGATCGACGTCGAGAGCGTCTATTCCGGCGACATCGCCGCTCTGGTCGGCCTGAAGAACATCATCACGGGAGACACCCTGTGCGACGAAGATGCGCAGGTCCTTCTCGAGCCTCCGACGTTCCCGGAGCCGGTGATTTCCATGGCGGTCGAGCCCAAGACCAAGCTGGACCGCGACAAGATGAGCGAGGGGCTTCAGCGGCTGGCCGAGGAGGACCCGACCTTCCGGGTCTACACGGACAGCGAGACCGGCGAACTGATCATCGCCGGCATGGGAGAATTGCACCTCGAGATCATTCGCGACCGGCTCTCCCGCGAGTTCAAGGTGCAGGCCAATGCGGGTGCCCCTCAGATCGCGTACCGCGAGACGGTCAGCCGGGCGGCGGAGGGCGAAGGCAAATTCATCCGGCAGAGCGGCGGGCGCGGGCAGTACGGGCATGCGGTGATCACGCTGCGTCCCAACGAACGCGGCAAGGGAGTCGAGATCGCCAACGAGATTGTGGGCGGCGCGATACCCAAGGAGTACATTCCGGCGGTGGTGCATGGCTTGGAGGAGGCGATTGCGGGCGGGGTGCTGGCAGGCTATCGCATGGTGGACCTGAAGATCGCGATTGTGGACGGCACATACCACGAGGTTGACTCCAGCGAACTGGCGTTCAAGATGGCGGGCATCTTTGCTCTGAAGGACGCCGCGAAGAAGGCCGGCCCGATCCTGCTCGAGCCGATCATGAAAGTGGAATGCACCACGCCCGAGGAATACCAGGGCGATTTGCTCGGTGATCTGAATCGGCGCCGCGGCAAGATTGTCAGCATCGAGGCGAAGAACAACGCCACGAGCTTGCACGCCCGCGTGCCGCTGAGCGAGATGTTCGGGTACGCCACGGCGATCCGGTCGCTCTCGAAGGGGCGCGCGGCGTACTCGATGGAGCCGCAGTCGTTCGAGCCGGTGCCGGCGAACATCCTGACGGCGATTTTGGACTCGGCCAAGCCGAAGGCCGCGCGCAGTTGAACTTGAAACCTTTGATCTTTGTATGGCTGCACAACGTATCCGCATCCGCCTCAAAGCGTACGATCATCGCGTCATTGACCAGTCGGTCCGCGACATCGTGGAGACCGTGAAGCGCACGGGCGCGATGGTGGCCGGGCCGATCCCGCTCCCCACACGCGTCGAGCGGTTCACGGTCCAGCGCTCGCCCCATGCCGACAAGAAATCGATGGAGACGTTCGAGCAGCGGACGCACAAGCGTCTCCTGGACATTTTGGAGCCGACCGCCAAGACGGTGGACGAGTTGAAAAAGCTCAATCTGCCCGCGGGGGTGGATATCACGATCAAGATTTAGGTTATGATTGGTTTGCTCGGAAAGAAACTCGGACAGACTCGCGTCTACGACGCGCACGGTAACCTTGTGCCGGTGACCGTCGTGCTGGCAGGACCCAATTGCGTTCTGCAGTGCAAGACGGTCGCGACCGACGGCTATGACGCGGTTCAGCTCGGTTTCGATGGGCAAAAGGAGCAGCGGCTCGCCAAGGGGCTCCTGGGCCACATCCGCAAACAGGGCGGCACGCCCGTCCGCCGGATCCGCGAATTCCGCGGATTCTCCCTGGCCGTGAAGCCGGGCGATATCGTGGGGCCTGCCGTTTTCGCCGCGGGCGACTTTGTGGATGCGATCGGCATCACCAAGGGCCGCGGGTTCGAGGGCGTGGTCAAGCGGCACAACTTCCGAGGGGGCGACAGCACCCACGGCTCGAAAGGCTGGCACAGGCGGCCCGGCGCGATCGGTCAGCGCCTGTTCCCGGGCACGGTGATGCGCGGCACCCGCATGCCGGGCCACATGGGCCGGGTTCAAAGGACCATTCAGAACCTCGAGGTGATCCAGGTGATGGAGGCCGACAATTTGCTTCTGGTCAAGGGCGCCATACCGGGCGCGTGCGGCGACTACGTGGTCATCCGGGAATCCAAGAAGTTTCCGAAGGCGAAAGCCGAGGAGCGGCGGCAAGCTCTGGCCGCGGCAGCGAAGGCCAAAGAGGCGGCCAAGGCCGAGGGCAAGGCCGGAGCCAAGGGTGGTAAACGATAAGGCATCGCCATGAAACTGACGATTCAGGACATGCAGGGTCATGCGGCCGGCGAGTTGGAAGTGAGCTTCCCGCTGCCCGAGGGTGGCAAAGGCACGCAGGCCGTTCACGACGTGGTGGTCGCGCATCTGGCCAACCGGCGTCAGGGCAACGCCTCGACCAAGACGATGGGCGAAGTCAGCGGAACGGGCCGCAAGCCGTGGCGCCAGAAGGGGACCGGACGAGCTCGCGCGGGCTCATTCCAGTCGCCTTTGTGGGTCGGAGGCGGCGTTGTGTTCGGTCCCAAGCCGCGGTCATTCGGCAGGAAGCTCTCCCGCTCGACGAAGTTGGTTGCGTTGCGGAAGGCGCTGAGCGAGCGGCTGAAGGGCGGAGACGTGGTTCTCGTGGACGGTCTGACCCTGAACGCGCCGAGGACGCGCGAGTTGGCCGGTGTTTTGGCCGCGCTGCAGTTGCAGGGCAGCCTCCTGGT
>JAXGQW010000001.1:0-145667 GCA_040766265.1 Verrucomicrobiota bacterium | reverse complement strand
GTTTTCTGCCACGAATCGAGGCGGACATCGACGAACTCAGTCGCGGGCGATTCGAACGAAGCGTTGGGCACAGGGATGTCGGCGGCTCGAGCGGGACTGAAGCCAACCGCCGCCGCGGCCAGAAGAGCGCCGACCCGCAAGCCCTGTCGGAGCCGACCGTGAAACCACCCGGCAGGCGAGATGCTCCTGCGTCCGCCCTGCCCCGCATGCCTGGCGGTGTCAACCGCCCTCACCGGTCGTGAACCGGCAGCCTCATGATGCTCCAACACGTGTGTCGTCATGTAATGTGTGCGCAGCTTGTCACGCGCAGAGCGGTCCCGCAAGTCAGGGCTGCGATTCAGCCCCGCCCAGGCTTGCGAACGGCCACTGGCGGCGTACGCTGTCGTGCATCCGTGACTCGCGAATACACTCGCACACAAACTCTGCTGGCCAATCTGCCGTATGCCCTGATGTTGGTACTGGGGGCGGCCACGATCGCCTGGAGCTTCGACCTCACGCCCGCCGCCCTCGCCGGCGCCGCAGGCTACGTGGCCTATGGCATTGCCGGTGCGATGTGGATCATGATCTTCGTTTGTCCGTACTGCGCTTACTACGGCAGCCGTGGTTGTCCGTGCGGTTACGGGGTCCTGTCCGCCCTGCTGGTGCGCCCGGGAGAGCAGGAGTGTTTCGCCCGGAAATTCAAGCGCCATATCCCGGTGATCGTGCCCCTGTGGCTGGTGCCGGTGGGCTGCGCAGCAGCGCCCTTGATCCGAGAACCCGCGTTCGACTTGGCCGCGCTGGCAGGCGCCTTTGTCGTGAATTCGTTCGTCATTCTGCCCTGGGTCTCCCGTGGCCACAGTTGCAGCGAGTGCCCGCAGAGGAAGGGGTGCCCCTGGATGGCGGACGCCAAGTGAGGCCGATCATCCCCATGCGGTGATCCGGCCTTCGGAGGCGCTCCGCGGCTCGACAGGCGCCTTGCAGCGCTGCTAGTCTCCGCGGCCAGCCGGATTGAACGGCTCGATTCTTTGCCTATGAAGCGCACGCTCATCAAACACGTCCTCGCCGCCGCCCAACCACAGGAGGCGCTCACAGTCGCCGGCTGGGTGCGCACCCGGCGCGACGCGAAAGGTTTCTCGTTCCTCGAACTCAACGACGGGTCCTGCCTGGGCAACTTGCAGGTGGTCGTTGACGCCAATGTGCCCGGATACGCCGACATGGTCCACTGCATCACCGGCGCCTCAGTCGAGATCTCGGGCCGGCTTGTGACGTCGCCGGCCGCAGGCCAGAAATGGGAACTCCAGGCCGCGCATCTGCGTCTGCTCGGCAGGTCCGATCCGTCGTATCCGCTCCAGAAGAAGGGCCACACGCTCGAATTCCTGCGGACGATCGGGCACCTGCGCCCCCGCTCGAATCTGTTCGGCGCCGTGTTCCGGACGCGCAGCCGGCTTGCCTACGCGGTGCACACATTCTTCCAGGAACGCGATTTCGTCTACGTCCACACCCCGATCATCACCACCAGCGATTGCGAGGGAGCCGGGGAGATGTTCCGCGTGACCACGCTCAAGGGGAACATCGACGAGCAGGGTCAGGCCGACTTCTTCGGGCGTCCGGCCTACCTGACCGTGAGCGGGCAGCTCGAAGCCGAGACGTTTGCCTGCGCGCTGTCGAACGTCTACACCTTCGGGCCGACCTTCCGCGCCGAGAACTCGAACACGGCGCGGCATGCGGCGGAGTTCTGGATGATCGAGCCCGAGATGGCCTTTTGCGATCTCGCGGGCGACATGGACCTTGCGGAGGAGTTCGTCAAGGCGCTGGCCCGGCACGCGCTCGACCACTGCGCCGAAGACCTCGCCCTGTTCGGCAAGTTCGTCGACAAGGGCCTCCACGACCGGCTGCAATTCGTCGTCGAACGCCCGTTCCAGCGGGTGCCCTACACAGAGGCGATCGACATCCTCCGCAAGTCCGGCCAGACGTTCGAGTACCCGGTCGAGTACGGACTCAATCTGCAATCCGAACACGAGCGGTATCTGACGGAACAGCACTTCCACTCTCCCGTCACCGTCTTCAACTACCCGCGCGAGATCAAACCGTTCTACATGCGCCTGAACGACGACGGAAAGACCGTCACCGCCATGGATGTGCTCGTGCCGGGTATCGGCGAAGTGATCGGCGGCTCCCAGCGCGAGGAGCGTCTGGACGCCCTGCTCGAGAACCTGAAATCCCACAAGCTGCGTCCCGAGGACTACTGGTGGTATGTCGATTTGCGCAAATACGGCACCGTGCCGCACGCCGGCTTCGGCCTGGGCTTCGAACGGCTGCTGATGTTCCTCACCGGCGTCGGGAACATCCGGGACGTCGTTCCCTTCGCGCGCACCCCCGGCTCGGCCGAGTTTTAGCGAGGCTTCGCCTTCGCATGACGGGTTTTGACCAACGCTTCGACGGCGTCGCCCGCCTGCTGGGCCGCGAGGCGCTGGCCCGCCTGGGCCGCGCCCACGTCTGCGTCGTCGGCCTTGGCGGCGTCGGCTCGTGGGCTGCCGAGGCGCTGGCACGGTCCGGCGTCGGGCGAATGACCCTTGTGGACTTCGACGTCGTGAGTGTCTCCAACATCAATCGCCAGATCCATGCGCTCGAACAGACCGTCGGCCAGCCCAAGGCCCAGGTCCTGGCGGACCGGGTCCGGCTCATTCACCCGCACCTCGACATCGAGATCGTCCCGGCGCGCTTCAGCGAGGAGACCGCCGCCCGGATTCTCGAAACGCCTTACGACTGCCTATTGGACGCCATCGACGGCGCCGCAAACAAGAGCCGCCTCATCGCCGGTTGCTGCCAAAAGAAAATCCCCGTCGTCACCAGCGGCGGCGCCGGAGGGCGCCGCGATCCAACCCGCGTGCGGATCGACGACCTCGCGTTCAGCAGCCATGACCGCCTGCTGGCCCAGGTCCGGGCCATCCTGCGCCAGGACTACGCTTTCCATCGAGGGCATGCGCCCTTCGGCGTGCCGTGCGTCCATTCCACCGAGCGGCCTGTGCCGGCACAGACACCGGATCCCGCCTTCGCTCCACAAGCCGGAGCCGGATCGGCGTCCGGCGATTGCGATCCCGCCCACCCGATATTCGGAACGGCGGTGTTCGTGACCGGGACGTTCGGGTTCGCCCTCGCGAGCCTGGCTGTGAAACGCATCGTTGGGTATTAGCGACTCCATCAGGAAGCGCCTCGAGGCCGAGGGCGGGACGGAGATATCTGGATTGGTCGGGCAGGGCCGTTCGCTCAACGGTTTGGCGTCTCCTTCGCGAGCGGCGTCTCGGACGATGTCGGGGGCGGGGCGGATCCTCTGAAAGCGCCCAAGCGCTTTGCGGCGGCAACCAGGAAGGCGACTGCCGCCACAACGTTCAAAATCGGGATGGCCATCTCCTCTGAGCGGGAGTTGATCACCGCGGCGACCAGGAAACAGGCGGAGGCGAACGAAGAAATAGAGTGGATGCCAATAGGTCTCACACAGACGAGACAAGGCGGCGTCGGCACCCGCCATCGCCGGGCGCCACCACCCCTGGCTGACCTTTGGCGACGCCAGCCTTCTTGCAGCCGTGCGGCGCAACCCGGCCGGCTCTGTCGGCGGCTTGACGGGGTTGCCTTTGAGGAGCAACATCCCTGCGTGAGTGTTGCGGACATCATCAGGGAAATCAGAGGGTTGCCGCCCGGAGTCGACTCACCAGCCCGATCACCTGTTCGTCCGTGTTGGAATCGTCCCCTCACAGGACTATCGAACAACTCGGCACGCCGAACTCGGAACAAACGGATCAACGACGTTGCTGGCGCCAATGTAGATCGTGTCGTCCGGTCCGACCAGCGGCGTCAGCCCCTCGCAGCCTGTGCCGACGCGGCGCTTCCAGATGACTGAACCGTCGACCGCGTCAAGCGCCAACAACATGCCGGTCGCCTTGGAACGGTAATAGACGATTGTCGCGTCGTTGCTCAGGGCCGGCGCGTTGTTCCACGTATCGTCTCCGCCGGCGACCGACCACTTCGTCGAACCGTCGGCTGCGTTGAGGGCGAAGATGGTGTTGTTGCCGGCTGAGCCGTAGATGGTGGCATTGGCGCACTTCAGCCGGCTGTTCACCGCTCCGCCCATGGTGACAGTCCACCCGGGAGTCCCGTCGGGCGCAAACGAGCGAACGTCGCCGCCGTTACTGCCGATGTAAATCGTCCCGTCGTGGCCTGTTGCCGCCCCACCGTCTGACCACTCGTTCAGGTGGGCGGTCCAGACGACTTGCAGTGAGTTGTCGAGGACCTGCAGTTGATCGGGAGTGGCGTCGTCGTTGCTGGGGATGATCCAGTGCCCGTCGAGGGTTCTCGTGGGATGGGACCAGAGACCACCGTTGACGCATGTGGCGATGCAAGCAGGGGTCGCCTGTCCGCCGCCGGTAGCGAAGCCCAGGTTGCCGTTGCTATTCTGATAGCTGCGCCACGGCGCCCCGAGGGCGCCCGGCGAGGTTCCCGTGAAGAGGAAGACGTTGTTGCGGTTGGAACCGTCAGAGAGGAAAAGGACCGAGCCATCCTCAGCGATGGCCCCTTCGGCGTAGTTCCAGGCCGTCTGGCCATCCGGTTGGTGGAGGTCCCAAACGATGGACGCCTGCGTTTCGTCATCACGGAGCGCCGTCACCGTCCCATTGACATCGACCGAGTAGATTGTGCCGTCGGCGCCGACGACCGGCGTGCTGAAGAAGTCGCCGTCGCCGGGGTTGCTCCCGCTGTGCGGGTCAGAGCTGGCGGGATCCAGCAGGCTGTTCCAGTGCCACTTGACCGAGCCGTCCGCGGTGTTGATCGCCCAGATGCCGCCACCGAGCTCGTAGCCGCGGTGGGTCGCGTAGAGGGTAAGGCCGTCAGGGCTCATGGCGTAGCCGGTGCGCTGCCACCAACTGTCGCTCCCGGGCGCTCTGTAGACCCACTCCACGCTCCCGTCTGCGTTGAACGCGACCATGCCGTCCAGGGCCGGGCCGTCCGGGGTTGGCACCCTTTCGGTGGTCGCCTCCACCCGGACATCGTCGAGGTAGAAACCGGAGTGCTCGACGCTGTCGTTCGAGGTGAGGATGAACTGGAGAGAGACGCGCTTGCCGGCCATCAGGCTGATGTCAGCCGAGCCCCGCCCCCAGCACCTGAGGTCCTGCCGGCTGCTGGCCGCCGGATCCACAATCACCAACTCATCGCCCGCGTTGTCCGCATTGACCACCTTAATACCGTAGGTGTCGACCGTGTACTCTGTATTGACAAAGATCCGCCAGGTGGCGCGGGCGCCATGGAACCCGGTCAGATCGATGAGCGGCGACCGCAGCGTGCAGTTCGCATCAGGCAGGTAGGGACCGTCAATGCCGGTCCCCCAGGCAAGGAGGCCGCTGTATGCGCCTTCCGGAGCGCTGTCATCGCCAGCGTAGTCGGTCGGCATGCCCAGCTCCCAGTTGTCGCCGTTGCCGCTGTGGGTCCAACCGGCGATGGGGGCCTCGAAGTCGTCCATGAAGACCTCGATGTAACCGTCGCCTCCGTCCAGATCTCTATAGAGAATCCGGTAAAAAGCCGCCGCCTCGTCGGGAGCGCCCACGGTGAAGGTTTCGACCTCTTCGACTTCGGCGATCGAGGTGAACGGCCCGGCTGGTGCCGCAGCAGTCATCACTGCGTACTTGCGGGAAGTCGACTGCTCCCACTCGAGTACGACATTGTTGTCGTCGCGCACGATCACCGTCAGTGAGCCGGGCTTGCCGGGCACCGGCGGTTCGGTTGGTGCGAAGGCATAGACCTTCTGGGTCGATGCATCACGAGCATTGGTCCCGACATAGACTGTGCCGTCGGCATCAATCGCTGGCGCCATCCCATAGATGCTGGCGCCCAACGAGCCGTCGCTCTCCCACACGATCTCACCGCGGTTGCCGCGGTCGGCCACGACGGACATCCAGCCGCTGTTTGAGAGGCAGTAGATGTAGCCGTTGATCGAGCCGACGGCGGTGGTCTCGTCCCCGGCAGGGTTGCCAATTCCTTGCAGTTGCCATTTGTAGTCGCCGCACTCGCCCAGATCGATGTAGGCGGTGAGGCTGCCGCCCGGGTTCTTGTCACTGAGCTGATTGCCGCCCACGTAGATTGTCCCGTTGGGGTTCATCGAGGCGCGGCCGAAATGATTCCCCACCCGCATTGACCAAATCTCGTCACCGGTTGCCGGATCGATCGCATACATGCTGGGAGCGTCGTTGTCCCAGAACGTGGGAACGTAGATCCGGGAACCATCGTTGCTGACCGTACCGTTGCCGAACCAGGTGAAGCTGCGCGGGCCTTTGTCGTGCCAGAGCTTGGTGTAGCTGTTGCCATCGTCGCGGATCGCCCCGCTGACACTGACGCCGTTCGGGAAGTAGAAAAGGACTTGCTTGCCACCGCTCTCGATGACCGGCCCGATCTGGCAGAAGGGAGTATTGACGATGCCATCACACCGCCACATCTCATCACCGGAGAGCGAGTCAAGGGCGACAATCTGGCCATCCTCCCGCAACCAGACGTAGACGTTGGGATTGCCGTTCGGATTGGGGACAGTGCCGCAGACCGGCGTGCCGCGCGGCGAGGTCCCGATCTCGCGCTGCCAGATCACGGCGCCGGTGTTCGGGTTGGCCTTGAAGACCGCGGCTGGATCCGTATTGTTACAGTAGTAGATGGCATCCACCGTAACCTCAACCCCGGCGTAATTGCCCTGGTTACCACCCAGCTTCTCGCTCCGCCAAATGACGGAACCGTCCGTCGTATCGAGGCATAAAACGTAGGAGCCATCGGTTCCACCGTTGGTCTTGAAGTAGATCCGATGGCCGGTCCCAATCGAAATTCCCCCCTGGCTCACGCCGTGCGGCACCTCAACCTGCCACTTGACGTTCCGGGGTGAGGCCGGTGTATCCACGTCTTGGTGCCCACGTCGGGCCATGCCGCGGTAGAAAGACGGCCAGGGTCCGTCCCATCCCGACGCCACCACCACGGGTAGGTAGAAGGTGGCCAGCGCCCACACCCATCTGATTCGCTTGGTGTTCTGCATCTTCAGTCGTCCCTCGCTTGCGGAGGCGTGCGATCGCCACTGATAGCGGCATCCACCCATCAGGCGGCGTCAACAGCACCACCCGTCTTCCTCCCGCTCCCTCTTCCCGCCGGGATGGGTACATTGATAAAGGACGAAGCTGCAGCCCTCGCCCAGGAATTCACAGGCGAAAGTAAGGCCGGGACCAGCGCCGGACAAGCTGAGATCCAACACTGTCGATGCTGAATGGGTCGTTTCATAAGTTCGTTCACGCATTCGTTCATGCGGCCAGCCCGGAAGCGGAGCGGTTCAAGAGCGTGTTGGTGGAGGATCAACCCAGTGCGGTGGAGGCGGTGACGGCGTACGTGGACTTGAATCCGGTGCGAGCTGGGTTGGTGAAGGATCCGAAGGAGTACCGGTGGTGCGGATACGCCGAGGCGGTGGCGGGGAGTGAATTGGCGCGGAAGGGACTAGGGATTAGCGAGTTTTCATCGGACTGGGGACTGGGGTAAGGTGGGGCGTGATTATCGGCGGGTGTTGTTGGTGACGAGCGGTGCGGCTGGGGGATCGGGGAAGGTGGTGTTGGATCCCGAGGAGATCAGGCGGGAGCTCGAGAGGAAGGGGGAGCTGACGTTGGGGCAGGTATTGCGGGTGCGGGTGAGGTATTTCAGTGACGGGGTGGTGTTGGGGTCGCGGGGGTACGTGAACGAGGTGTTCAGGGAGTTTCGGGATCGGTTTGGGCCGAGGAGGCGAGACGGGGCGCGACCGATGCGGGGGTTGGGTATGTTGGGGGGATTGGCGACGATGCGGGATTTGCAGGTGAATGTGGTGGGGTAGGAGCAGGATTCGCCCGACCTGCAGGTTGCTGCGGGACTACACTTCCGGGCTCCAGAGTGGGCTGGTGTCCGTCAAAGTGCTGTTCGGTGACCCCGCCGCTTACGATCGGCACATCCTGCACGTGGTGCGATGGCGGCTAAGGGTCTGTGCAAAAATTAATTCCGGTTTTGCTGGAGGGGATTTGGCTCGCTGGCGAGGCGCGACGAGGGAGCATACCCGAAGCGGTCTGTGACCGAGGAGCAACGAAGCCAGCCAGCCAAAGCCCCTCCAGCCCTCCGGGGCGGGGCGACACCGGGCCATCTGCTTCGTTCCTCGGTCGGTCGAGTATCTCAGGGGATGCACTTCCTCCCTCGGGCCTCGCATCTGGCCCGGTGGCGCTCCCGCAAAAACCGGAAGTAATTTTTGCCTAAGTGTGCCCAGCCATCGAATGTCGAATGCTCGTTCGGCCTCGCGCGATTCCGCGGTTGAAGCGGGACGTGGTTTTGGGGTATCTGATTCGGCGCCATTCAAGCCTATGACACCCGCTCAGATCCCGGACTTTCTCCAAACCCGCGTGTCCCTCTTTCAACATCTGTCCGCCGATCGACTCGATCAGGTGGTGAAGGGGTCGCGGGTCGTTTCCTGCGAGCCGAACGAGGCGGTCATCGAGTTCGGAGAGGACGCGAGCTTTTTCGGCGTGCTCATCGAGGGCGAACTCGGCGTTTCCGTCATTGGAGAAGAAGGCCGGCGCGAGGTGCTCGGCCAGTTCAAGGGGGGCGACACCTTCGGCGAGATGGCCCTGATGAGCGGGGAAAAGACCCAGGCCGACTTCATCGCCCAGACGCGGTGCCAGGTCTTGCGGATCCCGGTTGCCCTCTTCCAATCGGTC
Source organism: Verrucomicrobiota bacterium (assembly GCA_040766265.1). Lineage (GTDB taxonomy): Bacteria > Verrucomicrobiota > Verrucomicrobiia > Limisphaerales > J093 > MWFF01. The sequence continues at coordinate 136,947 of JAXGQW010000001.1, read as the reverse complement.
ATCCTGACCGAGCCGCGCGCTGTGCAGCACCTCTCGAAGACCATCGCCCAGCGGTTCAAGCACCTGATGGCCGATCCGGTCAAGACCGCGGCGGCGTTTCGCCAGAGTGGGGATCCTTACGGCCTGGGCCTCAAAGGAGAGCGGCCGGAGAAGATCCTCGTCATCAACTGCGGCTCGTCATCGCTCAAGTACGCGTTCTTCGACACCGAGAGCAAATCCGAGCCGGCGCGCGGTCTGATCGAACGGATTGGGGGGCAAGGCACGCGGCTGGTTCAGCAGGGACCGCGGGGTGAAGTGGCGCGCGAGCTTCCGCGGGGCGGGTACGAGGAGGCCTTCCAGGCGATGCTGGTCGAACTGACGGCGAAGGAAACGGGCGTGCTCCGTGAACCGTCGGAGATCACCGTGGTCGGCCATCGCGTGGTTCACGGCGGCGAACGGTTCAGCGAAGGGGTGGTTATCGACGACGAAGTGCTGCGCGAGATTGAGACCCTGAACCCGCTGGCGCCGCTGCACAATCCGGTGAACCTGGCCGGTATTCAGGCGGCGCGGCGGGTGTTCCCGGCTGTGCCTCATGTGGCGGTGTTCGACAGCGGGTTTCATCACACGCTGGCATCCTATGCCTACTTGTATGGTCTGCCCTACGAGTACTACGAGAAGAAGGGGGTCCGCCGTTACGGGTTCCACGGGAGTTCACACGCGTACGTTTGTCTCCGCGCTGCGCAGCACCTGCAACGGCGGGTCAACGAACTGGAGATCGTGAGCTGTCACCTCGGCAATGGCGCCTCGCTCTGCGCCGTGGATCATGGGCGCTCCGTCGACACGACCATGGGGTTCACACCGGGCGAGGGACTGATCATGGGGACGCGCTGCGGCGATCTCGACGCGGGCGTGTTCGCCTACCTCGAGCGCGAACACGGCCTCACGAGCCCCCAGATCGACGAGCTGCTCAACACGAAGAGCGGTCTGCTGGGCCTATCCGGCATTTCGAGCGACATGCGCGAAATCGAGAAGGCGGCCGAAGAGGGAAATCCCCGCGCGTTGGTGGCGCTCAAAGCCTTCTGCTATCGAGTCCGGAAGTACATCGGCGCTTATCTTGCGGCCATGGGCGGCATGGACGTGCTCATCTTCACCGGCGGCATCGGGCAGGGCAGCGCGGGGGTGCGTTCGCTGGCGCTGCAGGGCTTGCGCTGCATGGGGATTGAACTCGATGAGCAGCGCAACCGCGATGCGCGCGGTTTTGACGAGGTCTGCCGCATTTCGACCGACGATTCCGCTGTCACCGTCCTCGTGGTGCCGACGGATGAGGGGCGGATGATCGCCCGCGACACCTTGCGCGCGCTGAATCGCTCGTACCTCACCCGCGTGATCGAGGCGCACCGGAACGATCCGATCCCCATCGAGGTTTCCGCCCATCACATCCACCTGGCCCAGGAGCACGTCGAGGCGCTCTTCGGCCAGGGCCATCGGCTGACCAGGCAAAGCGACCTCTCTCAGCCCGGGCAGTATGCCTGCCGGGAACAGCTCGCGATTGTCGGACCGAAAGGGCGTGTCGAACGTGTGCGCGTCCTGGGTCCCGCGCGCAAGGCCACCCAGGTCGAGATCTCCATGACCGAGCAATTCAAACTGGGCATCCACCCGCCGATCCGCGAATCCGGGGACCTCGAAGGCACGCCGGGCTGCTCACTCGAAGGCCCGGCCGGTTCCATCACGATCGAACGCGGTGTCATCTGCGCTCTGCGCCACATCCACATGACGCCCGCCGACGCGCTCCGCTATGGGGTCAGGGACAAGTCCACCGTCCGCATCCGCGTCCCAGGCGATCGCGAGCTCGTCTTCGGCGATGTCCGCATTCGTGTCGACCCATCCTATCGTCTCGCGATGCACATCGACACCGACGAAGCCAATGCCGCGAACCTCAAGACCGGCGCGCAGGGCTACTTGGATCGAATTCAGAGCGAGGACTGAGGGCTTTCCATGAACCGCCTGCGCAAGCCGTTGATAATCAACAAAAGGGGCAACCCGAACGTCCAACGCGCAACGTTCAACGTCCAACTTTCAACGAACCGCTTCGTTGAACGTTGAGCGTTGGAAGTTAAGCGTTGAACGTTTCCCGGTTCATGGGTCCCCGTGCGCATTGAACTGTTGAACGACAACGCTCCCCATGAACCGGGAGGTCGTTCAATCGGCCAATCCTAATCCGAGACAGAGGATTACGATTACGATTACGAACTACGACAGGAGACTTTGGTTCATGGTCTCCGTGCGCATTCAACCGTTGAATGTCAACGCTGCCCAGGGACCTCGGAGGAGGCGCCGGCCGGCAGGGTCTGTGCAAGTGTGGAAGTCATTTTTGCACAGACTCTCAAGGGACGGAACGGGAAGTTCGTGAACTGCCAGGGATCGCTTTAGTCAGGCTGCGCCTGCGGTTTCACCGAAGTAGACCCGGTGCCGCCGCAGCCGGGTCAGTCGGTCGGCTGCGAGACCAGGCGGCCCAGGTAGAGGGCGCGTCCAGCGGGGCAATCCTGATGGGCAGGTCGAGGAAGCAGACGCCGCGCCGCGGATTGTGGATGGCCCACAAGACCGCGGCCGCGGCTTAGCCCACCTGCACGGCCGTGGCGTTCAAGTGCGGCAACTTGCGCCGCGCGGCGCCGATGCTGAGCTGCTCCCGGTCCACCAGGACGATACCGATGCCCCATGATGAGAGCGCCGACAACGTCCATGCCCTCGACGATTTCGTCAGTGAGGATGCGCTGTTTGGGATGCAGCTCATAGTTGCGGCGGCGCAGTTCGTGCAACGAGACGATCGAGTCGTTGCACGGCATGTAGGCGTAATCGACCGTCAGGCGGTACACAGGCTGGCCGTTTTCGCGCACGGTCAGGACATGGGAAAGGCCGAACGACTCGCCGTGGGTGACGATCATGCCGACGATTTCCTGGTCGAAGCCCAGGAGCGGACCCAGGTGTTGAGCCCCATTTGGGAGAGGATGATCTGGTTTGCCGTCCCGATTGTCCGGCCCGATCGAAAAGAGGCGGCAGCCACTTCTCGTAGTGCCCCAGCCCAGTTCGCTAGGCGAAATCGACTCCTCCCACATGCCCTCGACGCTCAGGTGGCCACGAATTCGTCCGGACCTTGGCGCGCGGCGCGTTGGGTGTCCATTCGCTGCAATGGATCACCCGAACCCCGATCTCGCGCGCCAGCGCCGCGAAGTCGCCCGCCTTCATCAACCGCCTCAGCCGCGCGGCGGGCTCGCGGCAGATCGAGTTCGCGCGCGACCTTGGCGCCAATATCAAGCAGACCCTGCTTGACGAAGTGCGAGACCAGGCCGGGTTGGCCCCGTGGTCGATGACCGCCGTGACGCCGTCCGCCAGCGCCGCCAGCGGCGAAGCTTCTGGCAGGCGTAGAGGACTTTTCGAGAGAGGACTTGCTGTGCATGTCGAGGGCGAGGTCCACGATTCGAGCGACGCGTTGACGTAAAGCACCTCGTTGTTGTGCGCCCGCTCGAGCATGTCAAAACAGTCGATGCTCCAGGCCAGGTCGATGATCAGGCCGCCCCCGCCCCGTGCGTCGACAGGAGCCGGGGGAGGTTCAGCAGCGTGACGCGTTCGCGCACGAAACGAGTCCCTGTTCATCCAGGGACGCAGCTCCTCCTCGCGATCCGCAAAGTCGATCACGGTGATCCGTTTCAGAGGGATGCGCAAATGGTCGAGCAACATCGGCGGCGTGGCCTCGGCCACCACGCCGAAGCCGGTCATGAGAACTTCTCGAGGAGTCGAAATCAGTCATGGCATCCCTCGTCCGCCCCGCGTTCGCCGCATTGTGACAGACGGCTTGTCCGGGGTCAAAGTCCAATGCCCCTCAAATCCGTGCTCCGGCTCACCGGGAAGATGGCCGGTGGTGTCCAGCACAGGGGAGCGAGCGAATGCGATCCGGTGACCCTGATCAGCAAGCGCCATTTGGCTTACTGCCTCGGTTCACAAGTGCGATCGCGTATTCGGAACCGCGAACGATCAAGTACGGCTCACTCAGCAGTAAGTCCTGAGCCCATAAGTTCGTCAGCCGACTTATGGATCGAAAGACTCAGTCCCACCTTGACACGTTTTGCCTTGCGGGGCAGCGTTTCGCGCATGGCACGGAAGCTGCGCATTGAGTATTCGGTAGGGTTTTATCACCTGAACTGCGGACGCCGCGGGGAAACGGTCTTTCACGATGACCGGGAGTTGTTTCTCGCCACGCTGGCCCAGGGATGCGCGAGAGCCGGTTGGCAGGTCCACGCCTATTGTCTCGTGGGGAATCACTCTGATCGGGTGCTGGAGACGCCCAAAGGAAACCTGGTCGCGGGCCTGAACTGACCCTGCCTATGAATCACTGCTGGCGAACGGCTGGATGGACGATCCCGTCCGTCCTGGGGATGATCTGCCTCAAGTTGGCCTTGGAGCCCTGTCTGGCCGCCGAGTTTTGGCCGGACTACATTGACTTGCCCCAAACGAACACCATTCCGATCGGGCGATCGTTCCGTTACAGTGTGACGGGCCTCTACTACGACGGCGGCACCTTGACCGGTTACGGCTGGGGGAAGTCATACGGGTCGCTCACCCTGCCCAACTGGATCCGGTGGGAGAACGACGTGACGCTGTCCGGCACCCCGAGTGTCCCCGGGCGTCAGGAGGTGTGGTTGTGGGCGAAGAACGATACCTGGGGGTTCATCCGTGAATGTCTGACCTTGGAGATCTACGATCCTGCCCAGCCAGTCTATTGGATCAGCTCCACCAGCAGCAGTTTTGGCCCGGGAGGGGGCCAGGAGACGGTTCGGGCTTTCTCCTATACCGATTGGTGGGCCCGTTCCGCATCCAGTTGGATTCACGTTACCCAGGGGGCGTCCAGTGCCGGGAACGGGTATGTCAAGTACACGGTCGACCCGAATCCTGGCCGGGAATCGCGGAGTAGCTCGGTCGATATTGGCGGCTGCATCCACAGTGTCAGTCAGGCTGGTGAGCTCCCCTCGCTCTCCATCTTCCCGGACAAGCTGAGCTTTGGCCCCTCGGGCGGGAACGGCCTGGTCACAGTGACCGCCGACATACCTTGGACGGCCCAGTCTTCGGAGGGTTGGGTCAACGTGACCTCCGGAGCCAGCGGCTCAGGGAACGGCACCATCCGCTACATCGTCGGAGCCAACCCGAGGACCGACGCTCGCTCGGCCAGCATTGCCGTGCAGTGCAGTGGTGGTACCCGGGTTCACACGGTCGAGCAGCGCGACGCGGAGCCGGCGTTGACCATTGCCCCAACCAATCGGACGTTCGAGGCCCTGGGCGGCGACGGTTGGATTCTGGTGACTGCGAACACCGCCTGGACTGCTGCCGGCTCGGATGCCTGGATCACGATCATCGACGGTGCCTCGGGCTGGGGGAACGGTGTGATCGGTTACCACGTGGCGGCCAATCCGGACGCCACCAGCCGCAGCGGCTCCGTCAGCGTGGGTAACAAAAGCCACCAGGTTGCCCAGAAGCCCAGGGTGACCACGCTGGCGATCCTGACCGATCCTGCGCTGCCTGACGCCGTGGTGGGAACAGCCTATGGCCTCGCGCTGGCCGCCGCCGGTGGGACGCTGCCCTATGCCTGGGAGGTGGCTTCCGGGCAACTGCCACCAGGTCTGACATTGGATGGTGACAGCGGTTGGCTCAGCGGCACGCCCCGTGTCGCCGGCAGCAACAGTTTCACCGTGCGCCTGACGGATGCCGCACCTGCCGGCGTGCTGGGCGCGTTTAGCCTGGTCGTCGGTGACTCCCCTTCGGGTGGCGGATTGACCCTCAAGTGCCAGCGCAGCGCCGACGGCGACCTGCAGATTCTCGGCGTCGACGGCACCAGCTCGAGTCAACTGACGCTCGAATGGTCGCCGGACGCCAGGGACTGGACGCCGCTGGCGGCGGCCCGGGCAGGGGAGCCCTTCACCTTAAGCCTAGCTGACCTGGAGCTGTGGGGATCGCCCCGCGGCTTTGTGCGCGCCAAGACCGAGGAGGCTGCGTCGACCCGAGCACCCCAGATCACGCGGCAGCCGCAGAACCGGTTGGTGATGGCGGGCACGCCGGTCAGTTTCGCGGTGCAGGCGGCTGGCTCCCTGCCGCTGACCTACCAGTGGCGCAGGGACGGCGCCGAGTTGCACGATGGCGGCAATGTGGCCGGGGCGACCACCAGCCGGCTGACGCTGCAGTCGGTTCAAGCAGTCGATACCGGTTTGTACAACGTACAGGTTGGCAACAGCGCCGGGACCCTCCTGAGCACGGGGGCGGTGCTGGCGTTGCGGCCGGCCAACCTGACGCCCGCGCTGGTCTGGATCCCGCCGGGGTCCTTCGTGATGGGGAGCGCAGAGAGTGAGCCGGCGCACGAAGGGAATGAAGCCCCGCTCACCGAGGTCAGGCTGACGCGGGGATTCTGGCTGGGGAAGTTCGAGGTGACCCAGGGCGAGTACAGCCAGGTCATGGAAAGCGACCCATCGTGGTACACTGGCGCTTCGAATCTACCTGTCCAGTGTGTCAGTTGGTTCGATGCCACGAATTACTGCGCCCGCTTGACCGCCCGGGACCGGGCGTTGGGACGCTTGCCCGCCGGTCTGGCCTACCGCTTGCCTACCGAGGCGGAGTGGGAGTATGCCTGCCGGGCGGGGACAACCTCCGCCACGGCTTTTGGCAGCAGCCTGAGTGCGACGCAGGCCAATTTCGACGGTCGCTACCCGTACAACGGCGGGGAGGCGGGGGCCTTTTTGGACCAACCCACTCCGGTGGGCTCCTACACCCCGAATGCCTGGGGGGTGTGCGACATGCACGGCAACTTGCAGGAATGGTGCCAGGACTGGTATGGACCTCTGTTGCCGAGCGGGAGCGTCGTCGATCTCCAAGGACCGGCCAGCGGTCTGTACCGGCTTTGTCGCGGTGGCAGCTATCTCAACCCAGGGCAATTCTGTCGCTCGGCGGTTCGCCGCGGAGCCACGCCGGAAACGATGTACGCCAACCTCGGTTTCCGCGTGGCCCTGGCCCAGGTTGAGGATGCGCCGGTCGAAGCGGCGCTGACGGTCACTCCGGCCAGCCAGGACTTCGGGGTGGTCCTGATCGGTGCGGAGGCCGACCGGTCGTTCATCGTGTCGAATGCCGGGGGCGGCACCCTCGACGGCACGGCGGAGGCTGCGGCACCGTTCAGCGTGGTGTCAGGTGGCTCGTACAGTCTGGCTGCCGGGCTGAGCCAGGTGGTCACGGTGCGGTATCACCCGGCGGCGGCCGGGGACCACAGCGGGACGGTGTCCTTCAGCGGCGCTGGCGGTGCCAGTCGCACGGTACGCGGTTCTGCTTTTGACGGCGCGGCGCAGGTTGAACTCACACCGGCGTTTGTCACCGTGCCGTTTTCCGGCCATCGGACGGCCGTTGCCGTCTCCAGCAGCGGTCCCTGGGCAGCCATTGTGTCCGCACCCTGGATCGCAGTGGAAGATCCGACCGGGCTTGGCGGGGCGGGGCAATTCACGTTGGTCGTCGATGGCAACCCCGATTGTCGATACCGATTCGGGGCGGCGGCGATCGGCAACCAACTGCTGCGCATCACCCAGGAACCCGCCCCGCCACGGGTGGCGTTGAGCGCGAGTCGCCAGGTTTTTGACGGTGCGGGCGGCACCGGGACGGTCAGCGTGCTGGCCAACTGCGCCTGGCAGGCGGATGCGGTGCTGGGGAATGACGTCGTGAATCGCGTCGGTGTCTACGGAGGTTCCCTTGGGTCAGGCGATGGCAGCTTTGGCTACGCGCTCAGTCCCATGCAGAACCGCACGAACTGGGCCGGCTACATCAATGTGGCCGGGACACTGCTGGGCTTTTCCCAGGACAATGACCCGCCCGAGCTGGATCGCTACCCCATCTGCAGCACCTTCCCTAAGACCGGTGGACGCGGCACGCTGCGTATCTGGGCCAAGGGCCGTTGGTATCTTTCGGGGGGGGTATTGGTGCAGGCACCATCCTCCGGGGACGGGGATGCGGTGGTCGAGTACACGGTGTCGCCCAACGTCGACGCCTTCGGCAACTACACGATGCCCGGCAGGCGGATCGTTCTCAACCTGGATACCACCCCCGTGTACCGCAGCACTGCGCTGAAGCACGAGATCTTCCAAGCCGGTTACGCCAACCCGGCCGTGGTGGCCACAGATGACACGAAAATGCAGGTGGGTTTTTTCACGGTCTGGCCTGAGTCTGTTCAGCCCGACTCCACCTTCTCCGTCCAGGCCCGTATCCGGCACGTGGGCAGCAAGCCCAGCAGCAAGGTCTTCGTGACGATGTTCACCAACAACACCCCGGCGGGGGTGCAGGCCCCGTGGTATGTCTACGTCAACTCGATGCAGCCGGGTGAGGAGCGGGACGTGGTGCTGCCGAACATCCAGGCCGGTCCATACTATGGCTTGCGGAGCTACAAGTTGAGTGTGGTCGGCCGCAACGAAGAATGGAATTCGGACAACTTCACCTACGATACTCAGACGGTCACCGTGCGGGTGGGACCGCAGGCTCCCAACTACATCGTGTCCGACCTGCGCCTGGCCTTTCGGCCGCCAGCGCAGGGCCAGTTCTATGACGCATTCGTGACGGTCGCCAACGCCGGCGGCCAGGCAGGTGCAGCCGGCAACCTGGCTTTGTGGTACACCCCCACATTGCCGCGGTGCGGGCAGGGAGCCTTGAATCTCGATGCCGGTGCGCTCGCCCCGGGTGAAAGCCGGGTTCTGTTGTTCCCCAACCTCCCGTACGACAACCCGGCGAGCGGGCTCTGCCTTGCCCTGGTGAACAGCCAAGGCGACCTGTCGGAGTGGGGCAATGCTGAGGGGACCCTGTGCCCGCGCGGGGGCGACAACTACCGCAACCTGAAGCTCAGTTCGGCGGCGGTGCGGCCGACGGTTGTTGGCGGCGAGCGTAGTGTGACCCTGCCCGTCGGTGCGCCGCTGTTGCTCTCGGCCGATGTCACCGGCAACCCGCCACCGCTCGTCCAGTGGCGGAAGAACAAGACGAATGTGGTCGAAAGCGAGCAGGTGGTCGGGGCACGCTTCCCGGTGTTGTACATTCTCAAAGTGGCCCCGCAGGATGCGGGCGGCTACTCAGTGGTGGCGTCGAACTTCCTGGGCATGGTCACCGGGGTTGTCGCCACCGTCTCGATCTCGCAGGGCCCGGTCGGTTCCTTGCCTTCCGATGCGGACGGCCGGTGACGCAGTCGGGCGGGAAGCCCCGCACCGGCGCTCGCCGAGGGTTGCCGTTGTGACCGCTGGCCCCGCGTCTTGTTCGAGCACCATCCGTTGTAGCGCATCAGATGGGTGCCCGGATCAGGGATATGCCGCGTGACCTCCGCCAGGAAAAAGTGCAAGGCGCGCAGCGTCCAGAAACGCTTCACTTTTCCTCGCGGTGGCCGGGAATGACCCGATGCACTCGTTTTCGACAAATCGCCAAACGCTCACGACTTACACGATTGAAAAGACGCGTCCTGAACGACGCGTCGTGGACACGGTCGGTTATTGCCGGATGAGTCTGGCTATGCAACAGTCGGCTCGATCGAACGCGGTGAACGGTCCCCGTCCGTACGAGTGCGGGGCCTGACAAAAAGGCGAACTATGCGAAAGAGACTCCTGATTCTGGTCTGCATCCTCGTCGCAGCCGCACTGGCGGTTCCAATCATCAACATGATCGCTGGCAAGCCCAGCGGAACCGCGCTGGTCACCAACCTGCCGGAAGACCCCGAGATGGCGCAGTTGGCGGCGCTGTTCGAGGCGAAATGCGCCCACTGTCATGTGCCGGGGACACCCTCGCCGTTCTACGCGAAACTCCCTGTGGCCTCGACGGTGATTGCCAAGGACATCGACGGCGGCTTGCGCAACATGGACCTGGTCGCCGAATTGCGCCCGGGCGAGAATGCGAGAGTCTCGGAGCCCGCCCTGGCGAAGATCGAGCGGGAAGTCACCCTCGGACACATGCCGCCCGCCACCTACCTGGCCGCCCACTGGACGAGCAGCTTGACCGCTGCCGAGAAGACCGAGATCAGGGAGTGGATTGCCAAGAGCCGCGCCCGGCATCATGCGTGGGCCGGCGTGCCGGAAGAGTTGCGCACTGCGCTGATCCCGCCCCTGCCGGCGGCGTTGCCAGTGGATCCCAAGAAGGCGGAGTTGGGCCGCAAGCTCTATCACGACAAACGGTTGTCCGGCGACGACACGGTTTCATGCGCCTCGTGTCACGACCTCGCCAAGGGGGGCACGGACCAGGAGAAAGTCTCGGACGGCGTCCGCGCTCAGAAAGGCGGCATCAATGCCCCGACGACGTTCAACGCGGCCTTTCAGTTCACCCAGTTCTGGGATGGCCGCGCGGCGACGCTCGAGGCCCAGGCCGGTGGCCCGCCCACCAACCCGATCGAGATGGACTCGAATTGGCCGCAGATCGTGAGCAAGCTCGAGGCCGACGCGGCCTTTGCCCAGGAGTTCAAGGCGGCTTATCCCGAGGGCTTCAGCGAGAAGACAATCACCGATGCGATTGCCTCCTTCGAGCGCACTCTGCTCACGCCACATTCGCGGTTCGACAAGTACCTGGCGGGCGATGCCCAGGCGCTTGATGCAAATGAGAAGCGGGGTTACAAGCTGTTCCTCGACACGGGATGCGCCACCTGCCACTCCGGCGTGCTGCTCGGGGGCGGCTCCTTCGAACGCATGGGCCGCCACCTCGATTACTTCAAGGACCGTGGCGGTCCGGTGACGGACGCGGACAAGGGCCGGATCAGCGTCTCGAAGTCGGAGAAGGACCTGCACAAGTTCAAGGTGCCCACCCTGCGGAACGTCGCCAAGACCTTCCCCTACTTCCACGACGGCTCGACCCCGGATCTGCAGGAGGCGGTGCGCGTCATGGCCAAATACCAGAATGGCAAGACATTCACAGCCGACGAGTACGCCGCCGTGGTCGCGTTTCTGCACAGCCTCACCGGCGAGTACCAGGGAAAACCGCTCTGAGGCTGCGCGCGAGCTGGGCGTGGGCAACTACGGAGACCCCTCGTCAGGGAGACGTCGCTCGCTATCCAGCGGACGACATCGCAGCATTCTACGTTGCCCGTCGTGGCGGACTGACCATCCGGCCTGATTCCCTCCAGTGATGATTTCAGAAACATGCGGCGATTCCGTTTCGACCCAATGAAACAACAAACCATCTTGTTTCTTTCCTTGCCCACGGATTGAAACAGGACCATTCCTTGTTTCAGTCATGAACGAAAACACCGGCGTCCCGGCGGGTGAACGCAAGTCAGGCCGATGGGTGACCACCTTGGAAGGCTACCGCGCCTTCCACCCGGACCCGTTGCCCCCCGTCCTGAACTGGTCGCCGCAGTTGGCGTCGGCGCTGGCCGACGCCTCGCTGCTGATTGGCCGACTCGCCGGCGAGGGCAAGCGGCTCCCGAATCCGCACATCCTCATCCGGCCCTTCGTCCATCGCGAGGCCGTGTTGTCCAGTAAGATCGAGGGCACCCAAGCCACTCTCGGCGAGTTGCTGGCGGCGGAGGCGGGCGCGGCGGTCGAACGAAGCCCGGACGATCTCCGCGAAGTGGCCAACTACGTCACGGCGCTCGAATACGGCGTCGAGCGGCTCAAGACGCTGCCCCTGTCCTTGCGGCTCGTCCGCGAATTGCACGAACGCTTGATGGCCGGCGTACGCGGCAGCCATGCCACACCCGGCGAGTTCCGGCGCTCGCAGAACTGGATTGGCACACCCGGCGACACGCTGAACCAGGCCTCCTACATTCCGCCGCCACCGGACGCGCTGGGCGAGCAACTCGCCAACTGGGAACGCTTCCTCCACGACCGCACCCAACCGCCGCTCGTCCACGCGGCGCTCATGCATTACCAGTTTGAGGCCATCCATCCGTTCCTCGACGGCAACGGCCGCGTCGGACGGTTGCTCATCACGCTGCTGCTTTGCGAGCGCGACATCCTGCCCGCGCCACTGCTCTACCTCTCTGCGTTCTTCGAGGCCAGCCGCGCGGACTACTACGACGGCTTGCGCCAGGTGACCGGGCGCGCGGATTGGGAAACCTGGGTGCGTTACTTCCTCAACGGCGTCGCCCGCCAGTCCGAGGACGCCCTCAGTAGGGCCGAGCGCATCAATCGCCTTCTCGAAACGTGGCGTAGCACACTGACCGGCAAGCCCAACACGCGCGTCGCGCTCCAGATGCTCGACCTGATCGGGGCCAACCCGTTTATCACCCCGCGTGGCGCCGAAGGTAGACTGGGCATCGCCTACAACACGGTCATGCGTGCCATCGGCCTGTTGCAGGAACAGGGCATCGTTGCCGCCGCCACCGAAGCCAAGCGCGACCGCGTCTTCTGCGCCAAAGCCCTCCTCGACATCCTGGAAGAACCCGCGCGCCTCACGCCCGTTGAACCGCCCCAGCGAATCCCTGTGGCGTAGCGGCGCATCGGCCCTCGATCTGCAGTCGCACAGGATCGGCGCGATGTGGCACCACCACAAAGCTGCGTCCTTCAGGGCCCCTGGTGAAAGCCATCGGCTGACACGCGCTTACTGCGCTTCGATCTGTTTGATCAGGGTGTTGTAGCGCTCGGTGAGGTCGTTGTGGCGGCGCACCGCCTCGTTGCGCTCCGCGATGACCGTTTGCATTTGGCTGGCGGCCTGCCTGAGGCGCTCGTCGCGCACGGCCACGGCCGCCGCCCAGTTCGAAACGCTCGCCTCGAGTTGGTCGCGCGCGTCAACCGCCTGGCGCAGTTCCTCCTCGGCCGCGGCCAGGCGGGTCGCGGTCTGCTCGAATTCGCCGGTCACGCGTTCGAGGTGGGCGCGCAGCGCGGCGAGGTCGGCGGCCTGGCCGGCGATGATCCCGGCCTGTTCCTCGCGCGAAGCGGCCTCTTCGATGCGGAGCTGTTCCTGGCGGTTCCATTCGAGATTCAACCGGCGATTGATGCGCCACTGCAGAACGCACAGCAGTGCCAGAACGCACACGCCGAGCAGATTGAGCCTGTGCAGAAAGCGGTTCATGGCGCCGCGGCGGGAGCGGGGACGCGGACCTGGAACGCGACCTTGTCGATGCCCGCCGCGCGGACCCAGTCGAGCACGCGGATGACGTCGCCATGGCGCGCTTCGGCGTCGCCGCTCAGGAGAACCCGCACGGCGGCGTTGGTGGCGCGGCGGGACGCCAGGGCTGTCACGAGTTCGTGGCGCCCGATCGGGCTGCGGTCGAGAAACACGAGGCCGGCCTTGTCGATCGAGATCTGCACGATGCTATCCCCGGTCTCGGAGGCGGCAAGAGTCGCCGTCGGCAAACTCACCTTCACGCTCTTCAGGTTCACCATGCTCAGGCTCACGAGCATGAAGGCCGCGAGAAGGAAGAACATGATGTCGATGAGGGGAATGATCTCGATGCGCGCCTCGGCGTGTTCCGGGGGGAGTCTGGAGCCAAGCTGGACGGGCATAGGGCGGGAGGGCCGGGTGAGGCGCGTGCGTGTTCGGGGGGAAGGCGTCAGGTGTCCGCAGCCGGGGTCGAAGCGCCGGGCGTCCGGCCCGGCGGATGCATCGCGCGCTGACGCGCGAAGGCTTCGAGGTCGTGTCCGTGATGTCTGGCGGACTCGACCAGGAGTTCAACGTGGTTGATGGTGCGTTCGAGCTGGGAGCGCAGGCGGGCCAGGCGACGATTGAAATAGTTGTAGGGGAGCAGGGACAGGATGGCGATGCCGAGCCCGCAGGCGGTGGCGATCAATGCCTCGGCGATGCCTCCGCTGACCTGGGCGGGCGCAAGCTGGTCGTCGCCGACGAAGTTGAACGAGTGCATGATGCCCATGACAGTGCCGAGCAGGCCCAACAACGGCGCCAGCGTGATGAGGGTTCCGAGCACCCACTGGAGGCGCTCCGCCTGATCGAGGGTGGCCGAAGCCCGCAGTTGCATGGCGCCGAGCATCGAACTGTGGGCGTGCGCCAAACCGTCGCGCACGGTCGCCAGAAAGGGATCATCGGACCCGTCGGCGATCCGCACCGCGCGCTCGAACTGGCCGGACGCAATCGCGTCGAACGCCTCCTGCACGGGGGCGGCGCCTGCGCGCCGCTGCAGGCTCCACCACCAGAGCGAACGCTCGATGATAACGACCAGCGCCGCGACCAGGGCCAACAGCAGCGGCCACATGACTGGCCCTCCGCGGAGGAACAGATCGTAAACCACATTGCCGAGCATGGGATTCACCGCCTACTCCTCGATGTGAAAGTGGATCGACACCTCGTAGCGGCGCACGCCGCCCGAGTGGAACCGCCACCGATCACGCACCGTCCGCAGCGCCGCCTGGTTCAACAGCGGCCACGGCGACGGCGCCACGACCGCAGCATCCATGACCCGCCCGTTCACACCCACTCCGAAACCGACGCGGACGGTGCCCTCCTGCCCTCCGCGCACGGCGGCAGGCGGGTACTCGGGCGCAGGCTGTCGCCCCTCGCCCTCCCCGAACGTCAGCGATTGGGCGGCTAAGGGGGGGGCGAAGGCCGCCGCGGACGTTGCAGGCTCGGAATCCCCGGACGGCGTTGGCGACGCGGATCGGTCCGGTGCCTCGATCGGCACGGGGAAAGCGATGGCGGGGGCGGGGGCTCGGGACGGCGCGGCGAGAGGCGGCGCGGCGACAGCCAGGAACAGTGGAGCCGGGGAAATCTCGATCGGGGCCGGGGAGGGTGGAGGCGCGGGAATCGACCGAGTGTGGCGCGTCGGCATGTCGGCAGCGGCATCGCCTGGTGATGGGGCGGGGAGCGAGAGCGGGAGATTCGCAACCTCGACTTCGATCATCTCGACCATCGGGATGGCCGCGGACACTTGAATGATCGGGCACGGGCGTTGGTAGGCGAGACTCAGGCCGAGCAAACCGATCACCAGACACCCGACCCAGAGCACCAGTGTGAACACGGCGCCCGTCGCCACTTCGCCGGACGTGTCGAAATTCCTGCTCACCTTGACCGATTGTCAAGATCGCCACTCGACAGTCAAAACAAAGTTGCGCATCTAGCCCGCATATTTCGCACCCCGTCAGTGCACAGGGCGGTCAGACTTCGCAAGAGGACTGCTATGCGGGCTAGAGAAGCAAAACCGCGCCGGGCTGGAGGGATGGACCAAGGCAACAGAGTGTCGGTTTGCGACTGCGTTTTCCTGCGCGACCAGACCTGGTTCTTCTCTGTCCCGGCGCGGTTTTGCCACAGCCCGGATTTCATTGTTATCTTCCCGATGATGAGAAACTCGGGCTAAGTATGCATATGCGCCACATCAAGTCTGACACGCCTCATCCGGAACAGGACGACGCCATTCCCGCGGAGGGCGATTCCAACGCATTGCGCGTCGAGTTCGAACGGGTGTTTGGCCATGCCCGCCCGAGCGACGCCGCGAGTTCCTATCGACGGGTTGTCCTTCTTGAGACGCCCCTGGGACCGATGCTGGCCGCGGCGAGCGACCGGGCCGTCTGCTGGCTTGAATTCGCTCGAATCCTCGAACCCCGAAACATGGTGCGATCAAGTCCGGTTTGGCCCTCACCCCTATCCCTTCCATTTCGCGAGGATTCGAAGGAACGAGGCGCGGGAGGAGAGAGCCGGGAAGGCATTGGGATTGGCTTTGAGGCTCAGGATGGGGATTGGTCTGAGGCGCGCCTCGCTCGAGAATTCGAACGGATGCGCGCTGAAATGCAGCGCCGGTTTGGTGTCTGCATGGTGTGCGGGACAAATCCGCTGCTCGAGCGCCTGCGCGTCGAGGTGCGGGATTACTTTCGAGGCAAGGGCCGGACCTTCACCGTGCCCATCGAGCTGCGAGGCACGGAATTCCAGGAGCGTGTCTGGGCCGAGTTGCAGCGAATCCCTTACGGCGCGACGGCGAGCTACGAGGCCGTCGCGAAACGCATCGGCTCGCCCACGGGCGCGCGGGCCGTCGCGCGGGCGAATGCCACGAACAGGATCTGCCTGATCGTGCCCTGTCACCGCGTAATCGCCAAAAACGGCGCGCTCAGCGGATACAGCGGGGGCGTCTGGCGCAAACCGCTGCTTCTCGAATTGGAGCGGACGGGCCGGCTGCCGTAGAAGGCCGCGCCGATCACGGGTTGCCGGGCGCGTCCGCCTGCTTTCGAGCGTTCTCGAGAACGCTGCTGATCAAGACCGGGCGGCCTTCCTGGCGCAGGCTCTCGTCGGCGGCTTCCATGAAAGCGTAGATCTCGATTGTATCCTGGGCGGACATGGGCGGCTTGCCCGTCTGGAAGAACTTCGCGATCTCGATCAGAAGCGGCTCGTAGCCTTCAAACGGGCCGGAGGGCGCGATGCCTTTCTCGCCGAAGACCAGCGCCCCGAAGCCGGTTTGCCCCCGCAGGATGCCACGGAAAGAGCCGACCCGTCCGTCGTTCCAGGTGCCGACGGCGATGTCGGCCGTCTCGCCCTTGACACGGCTGACGGTCCGACAGCCGGGTCCCATGATCGTGAAGAGGATCTCGCAGCCGTGAATGCCGTAGTAATAGAGGTCGGGGTGTCCGGGCAGGATGGACTGGTTGTTGCTGTACGCGTCGCAGCCCAACACGCGGCCCACCTTGGCGTCCTTGGCCATGGCGGCGATGCCGGGGCTGTAGCGCAAGGACGAGTTCGAGAAGCAGGGCGTGCGGCTCGATTCGGCCTCGCGGAATATCCGGATGATGTCGGCGAGCGTCGCCGCGACCGGTTTGTCGATGAACAGCGGTTTGCGGGCGGCAAAGACCGGACGCGCCTGCTCGAGGTGCGGGCGTCCGTCGATGCTCAGCAGCATGACGGCGTCCACGCGCCCGAGCATCGCCTCGATGGTGTCGCAGATCTCGACGCCCATAGCGCGCATGGCCGCGGTGTTCTTCGCGATGTTGTCGTTGCTGAAGGGCACATCGGCGCTGAAGGCGGGCACGGCCGCCACCACCCGCATGTCCGAGATCGGGCGGGCCACATTGGGTCCGTGCATGATCTGCGTCCACGGCACCGCATGGGCGTCCAGGCCGATCATGCCGACCCGGATGGACGCGCCGGACGCCGCACACGCGGTGGCGAGAGGGAGGGCGATCAGGAGAACGAGGCGGAGGAACCGCTGTCGTGTGGGTTGATGATGGTCAGGATTCATAATCGCGTAAAATGAGGACGGGCCGGCGGCTGCCGGTCATGACCGCCTGAGCCACCGAACCGAGGAGCGCCTTGGCGACCCGAGACCGACCGCGGGAACTCATGCAGATCAGGCTGGCGCCGAACCGTTCGGCCGCCTGGCAAATGGCCGTCGCGGGATTCGCATGGTCCACGACCTGCACGTGCGTGCGCAGCCCGAGCGCCTTGGCCTGGGGCGGGATGAGTTGGCGCAACCTGACCGAGAGACTGGACTCACGCGCCGCCCGTTGGGGTTCGAGGTGCTCGGGCTTGAGGCCGCGGCGCGCAAGCGGCGGCGCCACGTGCATGAGGCAGACTTCACCGCCCCGCCGAAGCGCGGCGTACGCATACGGGATCGCCTGATTCCCCAGAGTCGAAAAATCCGTCGGCACCAGCACGCGCCGGACCTCGGGGATGGTCGGCGCGGGCGAATCCTCGGCGGCAGGCAAAGGGATGCACGCCACACTCACGGGCGCCCGGTGCAGCACAGCCCGCGACACCGACCCGAGCCACAGGCGCTCGAGTCCGCGGCGCTGATTGGTCCCGACAACAATCAGATCGGCCGACTCGGCCTTGGCCAGGGCGACGAGTTCCGGGCCGGCGGGGCCCCAGCCATCGCCGATCCGAATCTGGACATTGGTTGTGCCCAGGATATCCCGGCATCGCTCCATCAGATCACGCTTGATGTACTTCGTGATTCCAGCCGCGTTGGCCGTGATGGCCCAATCGTCCCGCACGCCCAGCCGCCAACTCTCCTCCGGCGCCCACGCCAGGTAGGCCACCGTGATCCGGCAACGGCCCGTCTGCTCGAGCGTGCCGACCCATTTCAACGCGGCGTCTGCGCTCAGCGAAAAATCGTAACCCACCAGCACGCGCAACGCGCGTTTGCCGGCAGCCCATGCCGTGAACGGCTTGTCTCCCCGCACCACGAGGGTTGGGATTGTCGAGTTCTGGGCCAGCCGCTCGGCCACGCTGCCCACCAGCCAGCGGCTTGGCGGGAAATGGCCCAGCGACGACACGACCATGAGGCGCGCCTTCGACTGGGCCGCCACATCCAGCAGCACGGATGAAGGCGATCCCGGCAGATGCCTGGTCCGGACCGTTGCGCCGAGTTTGCGGAGCCGCTCGGCTTCGGCGTTCAATTGCGCCCTTCCGCGTTCTTCGAGCGCCGCCAGGGCATCCGGCGATCGCGTGTCGATCCCGGCGCATTCGGAGGCGTGCACGAGCGTCAGCGTCCCGCCGGCCCGCGCGGCGAGGATTGCGGCCACGGTGGCGGCCTCCGCCGCGTGGATCGAGAAATCCGTGCCACAGACTGTTGTCATGGTCGCCTCGTCGGTTGCGCAGCATCGAGCATGCGTCTCTCCTACTCTCTTTTCCGGCGCTTGGCCATAACGGAGTGTGCGGATTCAGGGGGAAGAGAGATTGGCAAGACGGCTCAGGAAGGCGCGGGGCGTGACGATTTCAATGCCGAAAGGTCTTCCAAGGGACAGCAGGTCCGGATCGCGAGAGACGATGAAGCCAGCTCTCGCCGCCAACGCGGCAGCGAGGTATGGATCGTCATTGGCATCCCGGCTGCGCTGCTTGCCCAACGGCGCCGGCGTCACCAGGCCTGTCATGCGAATGAGCCAATCCAGGGTCGGCCACGGATCGCGCCGGAACCTGGCGCCTTCTCCTGCCGTGTGTCCGAGCGCTGTGCACCACTCGTCGACGATCAAGGCACTCGCCGCGGATCGAAACCGACGCTTGGCCAGATAGACCAGGCACAAGTGCGATTCCGCTCCCCAACCGCACGCGGCAATCACAACGCTGGCGTCAAGAACGGCAACCGGCTTCAACGCTTGGCCTCTCTTGCGACCTCTGGCCGAAGCTGGGTCCTCGCCTTGCGCTTGGCGCGCAGAATCGCTGCCTGCTCCTCTGGGGTCGCATCGCGCTCCCAGGCGCCAGCGTGGGCGCGTTCAAGATCGGCCACGTCCTTCGCAATCTGACGCTCTTCCCACTCGCGAACCAGCCGGCGAATGAACTCGCTGGCAGACGTATAGCGCCCAGCCTCGACTTCCGCCCCGATCATCTCAGCCTGCCGCTTGGTCAGACTGACGTTCATCGTGGAAACTGCCATAGAATTTGCTCACGACCTTATCTCAGCGGCCAATGATTGGCAAGCATTGGCAAGCATTGGCTGGCAGCATTGCAGCAGTTTCATGCGCGCCAGGACGGTGACTGTCATCGGATGGGATTCACACAGAAGATTGCCTCATGAATGCGGGGCGGATCATGAAGCACGGATGACTTCCCGCGTTGGGGAACTGCACCAGTCTCGGGTCATGGACTTCCGGCTTGCCCGCCGAAGCCCGTGCTCGGTCAGAAGCCGCACACCAACGCGACATATGCGAAGGCGGGGGAGTTGGCCCCTCCGAGGTTGGTTGCGGCTCCCTCGCTCTTCTCATCTCTGTGGTTCATTCCTGACTGGGGCGTCGTGGTGTGCGCGGGACATGGACTGTCGGCAGACCCGCTCGCGCCAGCTCCGTCTCGACCTCAGCGCGAACAGCTTGGACTTCGGGTTGGGATTCGCCAAATTCCAGCGCCCGAACGCTCCACGCATCGGCTTCAGCCAGGCGACAAGGCCGGGCCTCGGGCGATTGCTGCAGGAACTTGCGAGTCAGTCGGGCCAAGACCAGACCGTTGGTGGGCGCCAGACGGGCAGCGGCTTGGAGGCTCTCGAGAGTGTCCTCCTGCAGGCGCGCCTGCACGAGATCCGACACCATTACTCCGGACAGGAACGAGATCGTACGATCACCGCGATCGCTGACGAACCATCGTGCCCACCGAGACGCCAGGTCCGTGTTCGTCCTGGCGGCAATCGACCGGGCCAGTTCGACCCAGTTACGAAGTGGAACTGGCGCGCTCACCCCTTGATTGTCCACGCGTTCACCGGCGATGGCCTCAGCCAACTCGACTACAACCGCCGGCAGGCGCTCCGATGGCGCGGGCACATCCCAGAGAAACGGTGGGCCACCTCGATACAGGCTTATTCTAATTCGCTTTCAAGTTGAGACTAACAATCCAAGGCCAGGCTGTTATGCTCCGCACCCGATCAGGCTCCGCTGCCAGCGTGCTCAGTTCCTGCTTGAGGCGCTCCACCACCAACTCCATCCGCTCGAGCACCAGGTTCGGAAAGGCCTTCTCCCGCACCTCATCCCAAATGTGTTCCTCGGGATTGAGTTCCGGAGAGTACCCCGGAAGCGGAATCAACCGAACGTTTTCCGGCACCACCAGGTCCTTGCTCTTGTGCGAACTGGCTCCGTCCACAACCATGACAATGAATTCCTGTCGATGCGCTTGACTGACCTGAAGCAAGAAACCGTTCATCTGGGCGGTGTTCATCTTCGCGCTCAGGCTCCAGTCCAAGTGTCCTTCCCGGGGACTGACCGCGCCATAGACGTAAGTGAATTCCCGCTCGTAGCCATTGCGCACCGTCGGACGCAACGGTGCCGGCGCCCAACAACGGCGAATCCGGGCCATCCGCCCAAAACGGGCCTCGTCCTGAAACATCAGGCGAATGCAGCGGTCCTGCACGGCTTCGGGCGTCAGCACGGTCGCCAACTTCTCGGGCAGCGTTTTTTTTTCCATTGGGCCTGCACTGCGGGATCGGCCTTCGGATGGCGCGTGTCGGGAGCCACTTTGCGCCAACGGTGCCGTTGGACCAAGCGATACACCACCGAGGGCTTCACCCGCCGGCCCAGTTGCCGGTCCAACGCCGCCCGCAGGGGCGTGAGCACCACCAACTCGCCGGCCTCTGCCTGCGATTTCCAGGTGGCCATAAACGCCTCCTCTTGCTCCCGGCTCAGGAGAGCTCGGCGTCGCCCCCCCCAGGCAGAGCGGGTTGGGAGGATGTTGTTGCTGCTGCGCCGGAAGCGCGTCTGCAAACGGGCGACGGTCGCCCGTCCGACCCCCAAAGCCGTTGCCGTTTGCTCCAGCGTCAGCTTGGCGATCGCTGGCAGAAGCACCGCCTGCGCCATGCGCAACTCCTGCAGGTCCTGGGCTTGGGCCGCGGCAGCCTGGGCCTTGACGACCAAAGACAAATCCGTTCTTCGTGGTCTTGCCATGTGCCCATGATCGCATACTTAGTCTCAACTTGAAAGCGAAATCGAATTAGCAGGCGCTGTCCATCTTCCGAGAACTGGACGCCGTGGATCGAACCTGGATGCTTCAGCAGGGACAAAGCGAGCTGACCCAATGCAACATCATAAACGCAAGCTATGTTGTTCATAGAAGCAATGGCCAAACGATCGCCATCCGGGCTAAACCGGGCGCTGACCACTACGTCGTCGCGAACAAGGGGCGGGGGCGACAACCGACCCGTGAGGCCATCCCAAAGCACTCTGCTACCGGGAACAAGGGGCGGGAGCAACGACCGACCCGTGAGGCCATCCCAAACCCGCGCCGTGCCGTCGAACGATGTCGTCACGAGCTTCAGCCCATCCGCACTGAAGCGACCTGAGACCACTTCACGCGGGTGTGCCATCGGCTTTTCGCTCAGCGATCGTCCCGTGGGCCAGTCGACCAATCGAGCGGTCCGGTCAAACGATGCGGTCGCCAGGCGCCGTCCGTCGGGGCTAAAGCAAACATCCTGGACTAAACTGTCATGGGTGAGGAAGGTTCGTCCGGGCTCACCCCGACTAAACTCCCAGAGCAACACACGACCATCATAGAAGCCCATGAGAATGGCCTGTTCATCGGGCGTGAAGACGGCCTTTCGGATCTGGATGAGCCCAAAACCGAAGATGGTTCTTTGAATCGAGCCCGAGGCCACGAGACGACCGCTCGACACCTCCCACAGGAACAGGCCGATCGGGTCCGCTACCGTGCAAACAAAGAGACGTTGCCCTGCACGGTCGAACACCGAAGCATCAACGGGATTGGGATGGACCAGCGGCGGGCTCAGTGCGGCGCCCGTCTGAGCGCTCCACACGCGGGCAACGCCGTTGGTGGACGTGGTCGCAAAAGTGTTCCCGTCAGGAGTGAAGCATTTCACCGCCTCGTTGGTATGAGGCCAAACCGAGAGCAACCGGCCATCGGAGGCGTCCAGCAATCGCACGGTCCCATCTCTTGAAGCGGCTACAACGCGCGCATCACTCTGGAACAGGCAGGAACGGAGGGGTCCTGGAGCCTGGGAAAGCTCGGTCGGCATCGCCTTTCCCGGCCGGAGATCCCACACCGCGGCGATCCCCTGGCCGGAGCTGGTGGCGATCCGGTGTCCGTCGGGGGCGAACGCAAGGCTGAAACTGAACTGGCCCGTATCGATAGGCTCACACCAGGTCTCGTATGTAAGAGCGTCCCACACCCGGACGAGCCCATCCTCGGAGGCAGTGGCCAAATACAGACCGTCCGGGCTGAAATGCGCATCCACCAGAGCCCGTCGATGCTCGAGTGCAGTTGAGAGCGGCTTGCCGTTGTGTCCGTCCCAAACCTGGGCGTTCCCTCCGAAGTGATTGAATTCCGCTGTGAGCAGCCGGGACCCGTCAGCGCTGAACTCGGCAGTGGCTATCATCCTCTGGTGCTGTGGCAGTTCGAAGAGCCTGCGTCCGGCAGGGAATTCCCACACGGATACTTCTCCGTTGGTGGTCCCGAGCACCAGGCGATCGCCCTGAGCGCTCAGCGAGACTGCGCTCACACGGCTCTGAAGCTGAATTGGAGGACATGTTGGTTGTCCGGTGCGCCAGTCCCAGACGCGGACATCGTCAGCGACTGTGAAAGCGGACCGGCCATCGGGACTAAATGCAGCTCCAATGATGCCGTTGGTGTGACCTTCCAGGTCGACGACCTTGGCCCCCGTGTCGGTCTCGGAGACGCGGCCGATCTTATCCAGGGAAGCCGTGAGCACATACCTTCCGTCAGGGCTGAACGACACAGATCTCACCGTGTCTTTGTGCTCGATGGTCTGGAGCAAGCGGCCGGATGGGAACTCCCATATCTTCGCGTTCGTGCCGTCCCCGCTCGTGGCAACGCGTGTCCCCTCGATGTTAAACACCGCGCACCAAACCCAGGAGCCATGGTCAAGAGCCAGAGGCTGTCCAGAAGCCAGCGGTGCGCCAGGGTCAGCCGCCCGATCAAAGGCCGGCCAGATACGGGCAACCCCGTCGGAACCGGCCGTGATGAGGTAACGTCCGTCGAATGAGAACGAGACCCGAGATACCTCCGTGCCGTTGTCAAACGGACCCGCTACCGGCCAGGCGAAATTGCGCTCTTGAAGAGCCGACAACAGAATGGTTCCGGCCGGCCGACAATCTGGAGCCAGGCGGTTTAGACGCGCCAATGGCACCAGTGCCGGCCTGGTCTGCCCGCGGTCGAGTTCATAACGCGCAGTCCGAACCTCCGTGAGAATGACGGCCGTTTTCTCCGAAGCGAGGGCCTGCTGCGTTTCCCGGAGCAGCCCGAGGATAACGCTGCTACCGATCACAACCGCCAGGATCAGGGAGGCTGCCAGCGCAGAGAGGGCGGGCCGTCGGCGCACCCACCTGACCGCCCGCTCCCAATCCGTGACCGGACGCGCCAGGATCGGCTCGTCGCGCAACCACCGGTCCAAGTCGTCGGCCAGGGCGGAGGCCGAGCTGTACCGCTCGGTCGGCTCCCTGCGGAGGCATTTTAGGCAGATGGTCTCGAGGTCACGATCGACAGAGCGGAAGTGTGTGGAAGGAGGCGCCGGGTCTTCGTTCCGGAGTTTGTCCAGCAACTCCAACGTGTTCACAGCCCCGAACGCCCTCCGCCCAGCCAGCAACTCGTAGAGAATGGCGCCCAGACTGTAGACATCGGCTGCTGTCGTCACCGCCCGCCCCCCTCCACCCGCCTGCTCGGGTGCCATGTATCCGGGCGAGCCGATCCCTGCCTGGGTGAGGGGTTGTGCGGACCGCACCCAGACAGGGTCCTCCTGCACGAACTTCGCCAACCCGAAATCGGCGACGTACGCATGGCCGGTGGTGTCGATTAGAACGTTCCCGGGCTTGAGATCCCGGTGCAGGACGCCCCGCTCATGGGCATGATGCACGGCCTGCGCGAGCGTCCGCATCAGCGCCGCCACCTCTCGCTCTCGCGCCTTCAGGCCTGCAGCTTCGGCGGTCGCCAGCGTCCACCGGGATGTCTGGTCTGCGAGGCTCCCTCCCTCGACCCAACGCATCGTGTAGAAAGGCTGGCCCTCGTGCTCACCGGCCTCCCAGAAAGGCAGGACGTTCGGGTGGTCCAACCGGGCCACTGCGTCGATCTCCGCCCGAAACCTCGCAAGTCTCTCGGCCGAGTGGAGGTGTTCCGATCGAAGCAACTTGAGCGCGACAATGCGCCCTGTCGTCGTTTGCCGCGCCCGATAGACGACCCCCATTCCTCCCTCGAGGGGGGACTCGCTCAAGAGCTCGTACTCACCGAAATAGCGAATCTTCGAGCCCGGCGCGGAAGGTGGATGGGTGCCCGGTTGCTGTTCCCCGGAATTGGAGACCGTGGATTGCGAAAGAGCGCATCGCGGACAGATGCCAGAAGGGTTGAGATGCCCACCACAGTCCGGGCAGAGCGCGGAAGTCTTGGCCATATGTCGTGGTGTTTTCCAGACCGTACCAGTCGGCGCCGGTCACTGTCGAGCCAGGTCTCGCCGCGCCGCGCACGAATCCAGCAATTGGTCGTTCAATCCTGTTAAAGCAATTCGCTGCGGCACGTTACAGGGTGATCCCCGATTGTGCGGCCCACCAGGCGCAGAGCGCACCGAAATCCGTCATGGAGAAGAACCGGCTTGTCTCACGGAGCGCAGTGATTACTCTCGCTGCCAGTGGGCATGAATCCGACTGACAAATCGACTGCACTCGCCGGATCGGCCAGTTTTCCAACAACCCACTGGTCTCTCCTCAGTATCATCATCGGGGCCCAAGAACCAGCGGGCGTCAGCGACGCGGCGCGACACCAGGCGGAGAAGGCGCTCGAAGCCTTGTGCCGGGCTTACTGGTTCCCGCTCTACGCCTATGCCCGGCGGCGCGGCAAGACGCACGAGGAGGCGCAAGATCTGACCCAGGACTTCTTCGCCGATTTGACCCGACGACAACTCGTGCAGCGGGCGGATTCGAGCATCTCGAAGTTCCGGACCTTCCTGCTGACGCAATTCGACTACCTGCTTTCCAACCAGCACCGCAGGGAGCAGGCGGCAAAGCGAGGAGGATCTGTCATCCACGTGTCGATCGATGGCCCGGAAGCGGAGGCGCGTTACCAGGCCGGCTTTGCTGCCTGTGACGATCCGGCTTACGCCTTCGACCTGGCATGGGCGTCGGAGGTCGTCGAGCAGGCACTGGCGCATTCGGAGCGCGACTACGCGTCCAAACACGCCGATTTGCCCTTCGATGTCCTGCGCGCCTACTTGCCCGGCGGGGCTGGTTGGGAACGCCTGGACTATGAGGAGATCCACCGGCGGTACCCGGCGGCGAATGTCGGCGCCATTCGAGTGCGGGTGAATCGGCTGAGGACGCGTTTCAGGGAATTGGCGCGCGCAATCGTCGCTGAAACTGTGGCCGATCCCGCTTCAGTGGACGAGGAAATGCAGTACCTGGTGTCGATTCTGGCGCGGCAGTGAAGCGGCGCGATTCTGGCGCTCGTGCTGCGGGGTTGAGGAGAGACGGCACGCGCGTCCCGCACCTTGATTGCGCCCGCCTGTCTCGGCGCGGAGAACCGAGGCAGCCCCCCCTCGATCCATGTCCAACGCCTATCTCGATTTGGGCGTGTTCAGCTTCGCGGTGGTTACAACTCCATGGAACGTCCGGGGGGGTGGTGCTTCCGTGCAGCCTGCCTGTAACACGGCCATTCGACTCCCTTTAATAGTTGGTGAGGCAGGCCGGTGCGCGAATGCCGGGATACGGCGAGTGCCCTTTCGGACCGCACCAGCGACTGCTGAAGTGAGACGAGACCACAGCACCAACTATGAAATCGCATCGAAATCTGCTTCTGATCGGGATCGCAGCCATGGTTTCGGCACAAGCTGCACAAATGACCGACAGCTTCGCCGCACGGCCAAAGGTGACCGGCGGCAATGCCGTCTTCATCGGCGACTCAACCTCGGCGTCGCTTTGATCTGTGGTTGCCTCCAAGCGTCCGCCGCGACCGACATCACCGGAGAGGAAGTCATCGTCGGACGCTGGACAAAGGCAAAACAACCCTACCGGGTCCATGCCGACCTGCGCATTGCGAACCTCGAGATCGATCCGGGCGTTCAGGTCCTGCTCCAAGGAAACTTCGTACTTGAAGTCTCGGGTGCACTGCGTGCGCTTGGTACGAGGGACCAGCCGATTACGTTTACGCGTTCAGGCCAAGGCGGCTGGGGTGGAGTTTTCTTTAACAACACGGATGCGCTTTGTGAACTGCGCTGGTGCAATATATCAGGATCGGCGAACAGCGGCGTGCGTATTATGAACAGCACCCCGTTCCTCAACAACTGCCGCATCGTGCAGAATACGGCGTCGCAAATGGGCGGCGGCATATTGGCCGTGCTGGAACACGGGACGCTCGAATTGAACGACTGTGTTATCTCCGAAAACACCGTCAACCCGGTCGCAGGCCAGCCCTCATGGGGCGGGGGCATTTTCGTGATGGGCGACGCTGTCCTGCGTGGGTGCACCATTGAGCACAACGTCTGCCGCGCCACCTGTACGAGCAACGGCTGTGAAGCTTTTGCCGCGGGCGGAGGTGTTGCGTCTTTTGGAGGGAGCGTCGCCTATCGCAGATGCAGAATCATTGGGAACACGGTGCGGGCAGACGGGTACGTCAATTGGCTCACAGGCAAGCCCACAGGCAAAGCCGGCGCCCTGGGCGGGGCTGTGGGTGTGTTCGGCGGAACCTCGACCTTTTCGAACTGTGTGCTGGCGCATAACCGCCTGGAGGCGGCTGGGGGCATCGAGAACCTGCCATTTGGATCGGCCATTGCCTGTGGGACGCAGAGCGGGCCGACATTATCTATCTCAAGCTCGGTTGATGTAACAAACTGCACGGTGACAGACAACGAGGGATATTCAGCCCTCCACCTCAGTCCGTCGTGTTCCCTACGGGTCAGCAATTCGGTGGTGTTCTTCAACGGAGGCACTCAGCTCGACCCGGGAGCTGTCGTTGCTTACAGCGATGTTCAGGGTGGTTATCCCGGGACTGGCAACCTGTTGGCCAACCCCATCTTTCTGGATGACCAGGATTTCCGACTCGCTGCCAACTCACCGTGCATTGATGCCGGTAATCCCGGTGTGGAGTTTCAAGACAACTGTTTCCCGCCCTCGCTCGGCGGTCTGCGCAACGATATAGGAGCTTACGGGGGGCCGGGAGCCTGCTCGGACCAAACCTCCTTGAGGATCATCCAGCCGCCGCAGAACCAATCTGCGTGCATTGGCCAGCAGGTCACTTTCACCGTCCACGCCGCTGGCACAGGACCACTCACCTATCAATGGCAACGAAATGGTGTGCCTATTCCTAGGGAGACGAGCGCCACCCTTGTCCTGACGTCCGTGAGTCTAGTTCAGGCCGGTGAATACTCCGTAATCGTCAGCAACGGTCTCAGCAGTGTAATCAGCCAGGCTGCGAGCCTCGAAGTGCGCGAACTGTGCCTGGACGTGCGGATGTACGCGGGGATCAAACTCACTGGTCAAGTGGGCCGTGAGTATGTCATCAGTTACGCCCACGAAGTGCACGGCCCGGTGTGGACCCCGCTGGCGACGGTCGTGTTGGGCAGTGCGGAGCAGATCTTCTTCGACAAAGACTCTGCTGATCAGCCGCACAGGTTCTATCGGGCTGAGCCGAAGCACTAACGAGGCGCGCCTTGAGCCGATGTATTTTGTTGACGCCAATGGGTAACGTTCCTTCCTGAGTTTCCTACTGGCTTCAAGAAAGACCGCTGCCGTCCTTGTGAACGACCTGCTCCTTCCCCCTACGAAACCACTTCTAAACACAAAATGAAACCCTCACGATATCGAAGGACCCAGATGCTGGATCGACTGACCGGTGGAGCGCACAATCGATCGCCAGAAGAACGTACCTGTCTGCGCTGTGCAGGTCTGCTGGCGTTGGTGGCCTCAGCCATCCGATGGGCGGCGTTGTTGTGTGTCGTGCTGGGCTGCAGCGCCGCAGCCCCTCCTCAGCCAGGAACTCTGAAATGGAAATTCAACACTCAATCCCGCGGGGTCTATTCGAGCCCGGCGATTGGACCCGATGGAACAGTCTACGTCGGCGGAGGTTATGGGACCGTTCACGCTCTGGATCCTGCCACGGGGGAACAATGGTGGTCGGTCATGTTCGGTAATGGCTCAGTTGTCTCGGCCCCGGCGATCGGTCGCGATAGGACCGTCTATATCGGTGTAGTCATTCCGATGTATGACATGTTCGGACTGGACGGCATCACGGGAGTGTGCAAGTGGAGGAGGGACCTTGGTGGGCATATCGAGTCGAGCCCGGCGATCAGCTATGACGGTCATATCTACATCACCGCTTACGGCGGGAAGGATTTCTTTGCGTTGGATGGGCAGACCGGCGCAGACCTGATACAGCCTGTGGATTTGAGCGGTGGGAGATCAAGTCCGGCCATCGATCACAACGAGACAGTTTATGTTCGCAGCTCGAGCACGCTGAAGGCTGTGAACCGGTCCAACGGGGAGGTGATCTGGAGCACGGTGCTCGAGGGAGCTACAAACGAGGGCCTGTTCTCGAGTCCCACGATCGGTCTGAGTGGGACAATCTACATTGGCAGTCGCCACGGTCTATTCGCTCTGGACAACAGATCCGGGCACGTGATCTGGCAGTTTCAGACTCTCGGTACCGCAAGGTCCAGTGCTGCCATTGACGAACACGGGAAGATCTACATCGGGGACGATCGTGGGGTGATGTATGCAGTGACCCCAACAGGTCAGGAGGTGTGGCGATTCAGCGCAAAGAAGGGCGACGGGGACGATAGCCAGATTCTGTGCAGTCCGGCAGTCACCGCAGACGGAACTGTTGTGTTCATGGCACGTACCGGAAAGGTGTATGCCTTGCATACAAACGACGGATCGGCAGCCTGGGAGTACGACACCCATTCAGGTGGGCCCGGTGTTGAGCAGCATTCCAGCCCTTCAATTGCGAACGACGGGACCGTGTATATCGGAGGCTTCGACGGCTACATCTACGCCATCCACGGGACCGGTCCGCTGGCGCAGAGCATTTGGCCGAAGTTCCGACAGGGCCCTCGGAACACGGGACGACCAAACTCTGTGACACCAGTGATTCAACCTCCGGGGCCGATGAGTGCGAAGGAGGAGATGCCGTGGGCGCTGACCTTGGCTGCCAATGATGCCGACACCCCCAGCAGCGGGCTCAGCTACAGGCTGCTGGAGGCGCCAGCGGGCTCCGCGCTGAACGCAGCATCCGGTCGGTTGACTTGGACACCCACAGAACTGCAGGGACCAGGGACGTATGACTTCGCAGTCGAAGTGGCAGATGATGGATGGCCGATCCGCCGAAGCACCAACACGTTCCAGCTCACTGTGCTCGAGGTGAACAAGCCTCCGACCTACACGAAGGGCAGCGACCAAGTCGTGCTCGAGGATCGCGGGGAGCAAATCGTCCGCAGGTGGGGCTGTGACATTAGCGCAGGGCCTGCCGGTGATGCGGGGCGAACTGTCACGTTCTTGGTTTCTGTCGACAACCCATCACTGTTTGCCGCTGGACCGGACATCGATCCTGAAGGGAATCTTCACTACACACCTGCCTCAAATATGAATGGAGAGGCGACCATTTCCGTGAGGTTGCAGGATGATGGCGGCACGGCAAACGGAGGCCGCGACACAAGCGCAGTCCAAACGTTCAGCATCACGGTTCTCCCTGTGAATGACCCTCCCAGCTTCGTCAAGGGCAGCGACCAGGCTGTTCTCGGTGGCGCCGGGCCGCAGACGGTTTGGGGATGGGCCTCCGGGATGAGTGCCGGCCCGGCGGATGAAGCGGGCCAGACGCTGAATTTCCGCGTGACCGTTGATCGGCCCGAATTGTTCCTGGCAGGGCCAACAATCGATCCTGCGGGCAACTTGATGTACACCCCAGCCGTCCACACAAATGGCTCGGCCTGCGTCACCGTCTGGGTCCAGGACAACGGTGGCACCGAGAACGGGGGCGAAGACGCCAGCCCCAGTCAGATGTTCACAATTCTGATCCGCCGACCGATTCCTCCGCGCCCCACCGTGGAGGTGTCGCTCGCGTCTGACGGAGATCACTTCTCGGTTCGCGTGATGACTGAGCCGGGGTTCACGTACCGTCTCGAATGCCAGGATGAAGTCTCCACTGACAAATGGGAGCAGGTCGCCGAAGCTGTCGGCAACGGCACGACCCTGACGTTGACGGACCCGGACCCGCTCCAAGCGCGTCGTTTCTACCGGATCGCAGTGGACTGATGTCAGCGCCTGGCGCCACGCTGCTTTTCTGATTCGTTCCAAGCCCTTGAGACATGGTGTGACAGATTGTACAAGAAAGGCGTTGGCTTCCAAGGAATTCCGTGTCAGCCATGACAATCAGACGAAAGGCGCACCTCAAGCTGGAAGCCAACGCGAACTCAGCTCGGACCGCATGGGGGATCGCATGTGAATGGCCGTTGGTTGTAGCGTAATACGCTCTTGGTGAATCATTCGCGTTGGCTCGTCCCGGTTTGCATTTGGCCCTCGATCATTTGAGCCTGCCTCTTGACCTCTGCGTGCTGGCGTCACTCACAGCTTGGTCCTGAACTTCCGCAAATCTGAATGCTCGACCAGTTGATCGAGTGTCTTAAGGGTAAAGACCTTGCCCCGTGTGGCCAGCAGCATCTTCTTCATGTCCTCACGGCGAACACCGAAGCCCCGCCCGGCGATGCAAGCGATGACCTGATACTAACGAAGTCCTCAGGGTCGGCCTGAATCTCGGCGTAGCTGGCTTCAAAAGGATACTTCATGCACGCGCGTCCGGTAGGGCTGTGGCTCCTCGCTGGCCAGCCATTGTTGAGTTGCCTGAGCGCTGGTGAAGTCCGCACCGAGTTCTCTGAGGACCGCTTCGACTCCGCCAAAGGCCGCGATCCACTTCGAGACGGCCTCCATGCGCGATCTGGCGGGTGGGGTCAACTTCCAGCCTTTCCGCAGGTTCCAGACCGCAAGACGAATCAAGTGGCCGAATGCAATGCAGCGGGTGTCTCCTTGCGTCGCCTTGACTCCGCCGCCTGCCAATAGCCTCAGATCTTCGCGAACCACTTGAGCAAGGGCCGCGGGATTCGCCGACAGCCAGCGACGGGGAACTTTCCCGGTGGAACGGCAGACGAACACGGTGTCAATGATGGAGGAACTGGTGCCGTTGATGTGTATCGAGGCCCCCATTTCGGCGGGGCACGGAAGAGAGGCGGAACAGACCAATCCCGAATCAAGCATTGCCACGGCGACCGGGTAATAGGCATCCAGGCGGTTGTGGTGGTAGGTGAACGCAAGGGGCGACCCGGGCTTCAACGCGCTCGCCATCGTCAGAAACACACGTGACATTCCTTCGGTGAAATGTTCGAGCGTGCGCCCCATGTTGTCATTGCCCGTCAACTCGTTGGCGTGGCGGGTGGTCAGCGGTGCGAATTCGGGGTGATCAGCAAGAGCCAGCCTGCGCAGCCACACGTAGCAGAAGTCCATCAACTCGGCATACTGAACGTCCCTAAAGTAAGGCGGGTCGGTGAAGATCGCGTCGAACTTCATGCCCTCGAGGCTGACTGCCGTGGCATCAGCACGCTCCAGCCTCACCTGTTTGGTTTGGGCCTGACCCGCTCCGTTCCGGCGGTCGCCGATCCATTCGCCGTCAATGGGGACCTGGACCTTTCGATTACCCAGATGCCGGACTTCAAAAGGGTGTTGGCAGTATGCCTTGGCCCTGGCGAATTTCTCGGTGATGTTCAGCCAGCCCCCACTGCCCACGGTGGCGGTCCTTCCGGCGACGCCGAGGAGATTCGATTCGCACTGAATCAGGCCGACGGGGAATCCGTGGACGGAGAAGACATCCAGAGACTTCAACGCCATCGTGTCGTACCGGCAGAGCATGTTCTGGTACCGGATCAGGTCGGAGAGGTTTGTGGCCAGCGCCTCAGCGATCTGAGGGCTCCGGTGCTGGCGAATCAAACGGCAGGTCAGTTCCAAGCCGAGCAGTTGTCGCGCATTGAACATCTCCCGATAGAAGCGATAGCCCCAGCGGTGCAGCCGATCCGTCTCGTCCCCAGCCGGTATCTCTTCTTCGGGGACGAAAGTCGAACGTAGCGAGTCAAAGCGCGCCTGAGCCTCATTGTACTGCTGCAGGTCATCGGGTGACGGCCTCTTGAAAAAGCGGCCTGAGTGGCTGTTCCGGCAATGCTCGCAATGGTACTCGATGGCAAACATCCGGTGGCTGGGCGGACCAGACGCTGGACGAGGATACGCGTTGAGGGCACCGCAGTGCTCGCATTTGCACCGGTTCCGGCGAGCCGTGAACTCGATCGAAAACGCGGTCTTGCAGTGTGGGCAGTCGCCCGGATCCTTCCGTGACTTGCTCTCGTAAAGTTCCCCGCACTCGCGGCAAACAAAGACGTTTGCAGGATGCCTGACATCTTCGGCGAGCAGATAATTGGGGAACAGATCAACCGGCGTTCCGCAGCCCTGGCACGTCAAAGACTTCACCCAGAGGAAGTACTTCACGTCGGCGTCTTCGCTCCCGCACTTCTCGCACTGGGTCTTGTAGAATCTGCCGACGTCGTTCAGCAACGCACCACGAAGGACGCGAGCGGCCTGAAGGTACTCCTCCAAGTTCAGTTCTCCGATCTCCTGTCGGACGATCCACCAGGCCATTGGATTGATATCGAAGCCGGTTACCGCGCACCCGACGCGATTCGCCTCGATCACGGTGGTGCCTCCACCCATGAACGGATCGAGGATTCTGAGGTCCGGGAGGGACTGGCCCCTGTAGAACGTCTGGCGAAGAGGCGCATCGAGAAACTCCGACAGAAGCAGACCACGAAACAAGGTCCCCGGCCGTCGAGCAAACCATTTGTGGACCGCCACGATGGGCCGGTAGTTCTGCTGGATTTGCTTCTCACGCAAAGCCAGGTCAGCCACGAATGCCACATCGAAGTCCCGCTCGATCATGAGCATGGAGCCTGACACAGCAGGCGGCGTATGCAACGTGCAAGTTGGCTCGGACGCGCATCGAGCGGCACTGCCGCCAAATCCTCGCCTAAGGTCACCACGAAGAGCACAGCGCGGCTCAGGCCGCAACCAAAGGTCGGAGGGCCGAGCTCCGCGAGGCCCCGTCTCGAGACAATCACCGTCACCGATCAGGGCCTCGTGGAACTCGGCCCTCCGAGATTCGTCGCCGGCTGAGCAGATTCTGGGGCATAGTAGCACGAAGAGCAACGAGGTCGGAATGGGCGTTTCGGCTATTCTCTATAGAACAGCACTGGGGTCCGCTCATCTCCGCTCCTTCGTGTTCTTCGGTTCTTCGTGGTGAATTCCAGTCACTCCTGAACACCTTAGGCGATGATCGGGGGCGCAGAATCCCTCCGGATCCCCCTCGATTCGCGTCCACATTCGCGCGAGCCTGCCGACCTGTCCGCCGAAGGCTTGGCAAAGGCGGAAGCCTCGGCGCAGGCAGGTCCATTCGCGGTTGCCCTGTGCCGAACGCGTTGGGCCGAAACGTTCAACGCTCAACGAAGAGCTTTGTTGGACGTTGGGTGTCGAACGTTGGGCGTTGGACGTCCTGGTTGACTACCAGTGATTTGCAGAATGGGATGGGGAATTCATGGGAAAGAGAGGCTGGCAACCATTGGCTGGCAGCATTGCAGCAGTTTGATTTTGGCGAAAGCAGAGGCTTTTCCTGGGTTTCCGGGTCCAAAGCCGGCTGCAAGCCGGCGCTCCGGGGCGCCTCACAACCTTGCCGCGCGCGATCGAGAGCGCGAAGTCCGGCATTGCGGGAGACTGCGTGCGCTTCAGCGCCGCTTTTCAGTTCGCATTCATGTTCCGTCCTGCTTCATGCGGGCTGCTGTTTTTCGTTGGCAATGGGGCGCGGCCTGCTGGCATGATCCGGCCAGGCATCCGGTGGATCAGAAATCGGGATCCAGGATGCCGCGCCTTGCTGAGGCGCGCCCGGAACCACAACGAATCATGAAAGCAAAGTCTGTCGAACGCGCGTACGCACTGGCCCGCGAACGCTATGCCGAACTGGGGATTGACACCGCGCAGGCCATCAGACGCCTGGCACGCATCCCCCTGTCGATCCATTGCTGGCAGGGCGACGACGTCGGCGGATTCGAAACGGCCGGAGGCACGCTCGGAGACGGTTTGGCCGTCACGGGCAATTACCCGGGCAAAGCGCGCACGGCGGATCAGTTGCGGGCGGATTTCGAGAAGGTCCTGGCGCTGGTCCCAGGCACGCAGCGGTTCAACCTGCATGCGTGCTATGCGGAGATGGGCGGGCGGCGTGTCGACCGCGCCCTGAGCGCGGCGCAGTTCAAGAACTGGATTGCCTGGGCCAAGGCGCGCAGGATCGCCCTGGATTTCAACCAGACCTACTTCTCGCATCCGAAGGTGGACGGCGGGATGACACTGACGCATCCGGACAAGGGGATCCGGCGGTTCTGGATCGAGCACGGGAAGCGCTGTCGCGAGATCGGGGCGGCGTTCGGGAAGGCGCTCGGAAAGACCTGTCTCACCAACCTCTGGATTCCGGACGGCATGAAGGACACGCCGGCGGACCGGCGCGGGCCGCGGCAACGGCTGGCGGAATCGCTCGATGCCATTTTCGCGCCGAGGATCAATCCGGCCTACAATCTCGATACGGTCGAGCCGAAGCTTTTCGGGATTGGGGCCGAGAGCTACACGCCCGGTTCGCACGAGTTCTACCTGGGCTACGCGGTCAGCCGCAAGGTGCTGCTCACCCTCGACGCCGGCCATTTCCACCCGACGGAGGGGATTGCGGACAAGATCTCGTCGGTGCTCTGTTTCCTGCCCGAGATTGCCCTGCACGTCAGCCGCGGCGTGCGCTGGGACAGCGACCACGTCGTGACTCTCACCGACGATCTCGAGTCGATCGCGCAGGAGATTGTCTGGGGCGGCTATGTGGACCGCGTGCACATCGGTCTCGACTACTTCGACGCGAGCATCAACCGGGTGGCGGCCTGGGTGATCGGCGCGCGCAACATGCGCCGGGCGCTGTTGCTGGCCATGCTGGCGCCGATCGCGGCGCTCAAGCGGGCCGAGCTCGAGCGCGATTACACCAGCCGGCTCGCGCTGATGGAGGAGGCCAAGTCGCTGCCGTTCGGCGCGGTGTGGGACTACGCGTGTTTGCAGGCAGACGTGCCGGCGGGCGAGGCGTGGCTGGCCGAGGTCAAGCGGTACGAAGCCGACGTGCTGTCGAAGCGTTGACATGGGAAGCTCATGCCTGGACAGGTATATGCATTTCCGGGCCTGGGTTCACGCAATCCACGAGCGCAACTGGCGTGAGCGAGGAGATCCCAGGCGGGACCGGCGGCGAGTTCGAGCGTGAACCGGTGCCCGAGAAGGCGCGCAAGGGTTCGAGCGCGTTCTGGGGGATGTATGCCGGCGAGCACACGGCCGGCACCGAGTTCATGATCGGGCCGCTGTTTGTGGCGTGGGGGGCCAGCGCCTTCGACATGATCTTCGGCCTCCTGCTGGGCAATCTGCTTGCGGTGTTGACGTGGCGGTTTCTGACAGCGGAGATCGCCACCGCCAGGCGGCTGACCCTCTACTACCAACTCGAGAGAATCTGCGGACGCAATCTGGTCGTCCTCTACAACCTGTTCAACGGCATCCTGTTTTGTTTCCTGGCAGGCGCCATGGTCACGGTCTCGGCCACGGCCGTGGGCGTGCCCTTGGGCGAAAGCGTGAAGATGCCGACGTTCGACCAGACCTGGCCAACGGGGATTGTGTGGTGCCTGCTCTGCGTCGCGATCGGCGCGGCGATGACGTTTGTCGCGGTGCGCGGATACGGCTTTGTGGCGCGCGTAGGGCATTTGGCGGCGCCCTGGATGTTTCTCGTCTTTGTGGCGTGCGGTGTGGTGATGCTGGCCAAGCTCGGGTCGACCAATCTGTTCGAGTTGATCGACCCGCCGGAGGGGGCTCCGCGGCGGATCGGCTTCTGGGGCATCGTCTTCTTCGCCTGGTTCTGCAACGCGGCGGTGCATCTTGGAATGTCGGATCTCTCGATCCTGCGCTTCGCCCGCAAGCCGTCGTATGGCTGGGCCTCGGCGGCGGGCATGTTCCTCGGCCATTACGTCGCCTGGATTTGCGCGGCCCTCCTGCTCGTCTATTGGGTGCGCCAGTTCGGCGTCGACCCGCAAAAAGGGGCAATGCCCGGTCCGATGGTGTTCGACGCGGTGGGTGTGGCCGGCTTGCTCTGCGTCGCCGTGGCGGGATGGACCACGGCGAACCCGACGATCTACCGGGCCGGGCTGGCGTTTCAGGGGATGTTCCCCGGCGAGGCGCGCCTCGGACCAATCCAATCCTCAGAATCCCAAACGAGCCCCACCGTATCTCCGCTCTCCTCTCCCGCGCCTCGCTCCGGAGAATCCTTGACTCCGTCAACACGGCCCAGAGAATTGCCTTCTCTGCAACAAGTTTCACCGGTCAAGGATTCTGGAATGACCCGGACAACCGCCACGATCATCGCCGGCACCCTCTGCACCGTCGCCGGGGTGTTCCCGGCGGTGGCGATGAAGCTCCTGGATTTCGTGGGGTTGTACGGCACGATCCTGGCCCCTGTCGGGGCGGTGATTGTGGTGGATCACTTCCTGGCCAGGAGACTGGGCCTGGCCACCGAGTATGCGGCGCGGCATGGGATTCGTTTCAACGTCGCCGTTCTGCTGGCCTGGGCGATCCCGGTGGCGATCGGCCTGGCGATCTACAGGACGCAGCACATCAATTCGTTCATGCTGCCGCTCCCCTGCTGGCTCGCCTGCGGCGCCCTTTACATTCTGTTTTCGAAACTGATGAACAGGCGGGCGGGATCGGGTCTCTCGAGCAGCCCGTCCTGTCCATGATCGACAAATGAAAGCGCTTGCCAGAATCCTGGCCCCGCTGGCCCTCGCGGCCACGGTCGTGCCGCCTCTGCTCTTCCTGTTCAAAGCGATGGGGGAAGGGCCGATGAAGGCCACGATGCTGGGGGCCGCTGTCGTCTGGTTCGTGTTCTCTCCCCACTGGATGAAAGGTGGCTCCCAATGAATGCAAATCCGTTCCTGGGCGTGGTGTTTCACTGGCTGGGCGGCCTGGCGTCCGGCAGCTTCTACGTCCCGTACCGCTTCGTCCGCAAATGGTCGTGGGAGGTCTACTGGCTGGTGGGCGGTTTTTTCTCGTGGATTATCGCGCCCTGGATCCTGGCATCCCTCAAGACCAACGATCTGCTGACCGTCCTGTCTTCGGCGCCGGCGGGGACACTTGGCTGGGCCTATTTCTGGGGTGCCATGTGGGGGTTGGGGGGGCTGACGTTCGGACTGACGATGCGGTATCTGGGGATGTCGCTGGGGATGGGCGTGGCGCTCGGGTACTGCGCGGTGTTTGGGACGCTGATGCCGCCAATCTTTCATGGCGAGTTCGTCCCCAAGATCCTCGGGACGGTCTCGGGGCAGGTCATTCTGGTTGGGGTGGGCATCTGTCTTCTAGGCATCGCCGTCGCCGGCACGGCGGGCATGTCGAAGGAACGCGAGATGTCGGACGAACAGAAGCGCGCGGCGATCAAGGAGTTCAACTTCGTCAAGGGCATTCTGATGGCGACCTTCTCGGGCGTGATGAGCGCCTGCTTCGCCTATGGCCTGGACGCCGCCACCCCGATCGCCGACCTGTCGCGCCAGCACGGAACACCGGAACTCTGGACCGGTCTGCCCAAACTCTGCGTTGTCCTGCTGGGCGGGTTCACTTCAAACTTCATCTGGTGCGCTTACCTGAACGTGCGCAACCGGACGGGCTACCAGTACTTCAGCCCGACTCTGCGCGCGGAGCACGTCGAGAGCCCGGCAAAGCCCGTCAGCGGCCCGGTTGCGCCCGGCGCCGGCGCCGTCCCGAGGCTGAGCAACTACTTCTTCAGCGCCCTGGCGGGGACGACCTGGTACATGCAGTTCTTCTTCTACACCATGGGCGAGACGCAGATGGGCGATTACAAGTTCTCGAGTTGGACCCTGCACATGGCCAGCATCATCATCTTCAGTTCGCTCTGGGGCATCGCTCTGAAGGAGTGGAAGGGTTCGAGCGGGTTCACCAAGACCCTGTTGTTTCTCGGTCTCCTGATGTTGATCTTCTCGACCGTTGTGGTCGGGCTCGGCAACTACCTCGGCGTCGCCCCGGCAAGCCCTTGAGCAATCCTATGAGCACTGCCTATCACGTGGTCGTCTGCGCCAGCCTGGTGCCCGACCCGCTCCAAACCCTCGAACCGGTCGCCGGGCCCGCCGCACCCGCGCTGAAGAACGAGGCGATGCTCCCATTCGTCCTGGACCCTTGGGCCGCACACGCCCTCTACGAGGCGGCGCACCTCGCCAAGAACCGGCCAGGCACCAAGGTCTGGCTCGTCAGCCTCGGCCCGAAACCAAAGCTGCAACAGGTCATGATGACCGTCGCCCAAAAGGTGCCGTTCGAGTTCGTGCCCCTGGACGGCTCGGCCAGCGGGTTCGCCGAGGCCTCGGCCGTCGCCGCAGCACTCGCCGAAGGCATCCAGGCCATTCCCGGACTCGACCGTTCGAAGCTGCTCGTGTTTGGCGGATGGGAATCCGCATCCCGCGGGGCCGGCGTGACGTTGTCGATGGTCGGCGAACGTCTTGGCATCATCGACCAATTCCAGGGCGTCGATGAACTCAAGATCCAGGATGACGGGGCCTTCGAGGTGGTCGAGCGGCTTGAAGGCGGGCAGCACCAGATTTCGCGTTGTGCCGGCCCGCCCGCCCTCTTCGGCTGGGCCACGGGCCATCTCCCCGAGCCGAAGAACAATCCGCAGATCGGCATGATCAACATGCGCACGCTGATGCCCGCCCTCCAAAAGGCCAGGGCGGTCCAACTCGCGGACGCGGGGCTCAGCTTCGACAGCGTTGTTTTGCCGAAGCAATTGCGGCAAACGCGCATCGTCAAGGACGCGTCCGCGGAGGACATCGCCAGGGAGATTGTCGATTGGATCTCGAAGTGAGGTGCATCATGGAGACTATCCTGTTTCTTGCGGCCACCGAGCCTGACGGCTCACTCGCCCCAGCCGCTCTCGAGGCGCTGGGCGCTGCGCGTTCGCTCGCGACCGCCTTGGCCGGCTGCAGCCTGACGGTCGGCCTTCAGGGGCCATCGGTCCAAACAGCCGCCGATCGGATCGCCGGGTGCGGCGCAACGCGGTTCCTGGGTGTGGCCGGCCCGGACTTCGGATCGGCGCGTTATGCGAGCGACGCGCTGGCGGCCGAGGCGCTTGTCCGCGCCAGCCAGGCCACGGTGGTCGTCGCGCCGGGCACTAGCCGCTTGTCGCGCTGCCTGCCTGGCGTCGCTCAACGCACCGGAGGACAGGCGGACACCCATGTCACCGCCCTGGGCGCCCGCGAGAGCCGGCCTTTCGTGAACCGCTGGTACTATCGGCAGCGCATGGAGGCTGTCGTCCAGCGGACCCAACGCCCGTGGATCATCCTCGTCGATCCCGGCAGCCAGTCGCCCTGGGACGGCCCGCCGGGCGGCGCTGCCGCAGTCGAGATGATCGACGTGACCCTGCCCGAGGCCGCCCGGAAAACGAGCGTCGTCGGAGTCCGGGCGCCGGCGGCCGATGCCCAGACCATTCGGCCGGACGCCGAGCTTCTGTTCGTCGCCGGTGCGGGCTGGACCAAGAAACAGGCCGACGGCCAGGCGCGCGTGGCCGAGGCGGAACAGATCATCGTCGAGTTTCTCAAGCGCAGCCGCGCCTCGCTCGGCAGCAGCAAGTCGCTGGTCGATCTGGGCGGCGAGGGCCAAACCGTCCTGTCGTTTCTCTCGCACCTTAACCAGATTGGCCAGACGGGCGCGACGCCACGGCATCCCAAGGGGCTCTCGACCTGCTGTCACGGCGAGGAACCCCACACCGTCGGCTGGCGTTTCATCAGCGAGCGCCGGGCCATCAGCCTCGATCCGAACTGCGGGTGGGCGCGGGGCAAGGCCGACGTGCTTTACGTTGCCGACGCCTTTGCCGTGATGCGAGAGGTCAACCGCCTGTTGGCGGCCAAAACCTGAAAACCTAGCGAGGCGCGCCTCAGACAAATTCAATCCTCAACCTCATGAACCAGCCCCGCCGTTTTCCCGCCGTCCCCTCCCGCGCCTCGCTCCTTAGAATCCTTGACCCCTTCAACGCAGCACAGAAACTTGACTTGTCTACACCATGTTTCATCGGTCAAGGATTCTAGAGGCGTGAAGCGCGCCATGCGCCTTTGCGTTGTGTTCAATCCGACTGCGCGCGGCAACAAGGCCAAGCGCTTCCGTCGACGACTCGAGGCCTGGGCGCGCGAATGTGTCCTGATGCCGACCGCCGGTCCTGGAGCGGCCGTCGATCTGGCTGCCGAGGCCGTGCGCCAGGGATTCGACACCGTGGTCGCGGCGGGCGGCGACGGAACGGTCAACGAAGTGCTCAATGGAATCGCCGGCGTGGAACACGGCCTCGAACGGGCGCGTCTGGGCATCCTCCCGCTGGGGACCATGAATGTCTTCGCACGGGAACTGGGCTTGCCGTTGAACCCCGACGCCGCCTGGTGCCTGGTCCGCGAGAGCAATGAAACCGCGATCGACCTGCCCTGGGCCGAATTCGAGGTCGAGGGCCGAACAACCCGTCGCTGCTTCGCACAACTCGCCGGGGCGGGTCTGGACTCGCGCGCCATCGGGTTCGTCGACTGGACCTGGAAGACACGGATCGGTTCTTTGGCGTATGGGGTCGCCGGTTTGCGGGCAATGCGGGGCCCTCAGCCGCTGGTGACAGTGGCGCTTCCGGACGGCACGACATCGAGCGGGGAGTTGGTGCTGGTGGGCAACGGGACCCTCTACGGCGGGTGTGTGACGATGTTCCCTGGCGCCAATCTGCGCGACGGCCAACTCGCGATTCGGGTGCTGCCCCGGATCGGAGTCGTCGCCATGGCCAGGTTCGCCCTCTCCTGGCTGTTCCGGGGCAGATTCGCCGTGCCGGGCGAACGGCATCTGCGCGCGGATCGGTTCACGCTGACAAGCGGCGAGGCCGTTCCGTTTCAGGTGGACGGCGACAATGCCGGCCCTCTCCCGGCCCGCTTCTCGGTCCGGCCGCGCGCTCTTCGAGTGGTCGCGCCTTGAAGCCCGGCGAGGGGCATCGGACGACTCTCTCCGTTGCGAGGACGGTATGCTCTCCTCGGTGCCCGCGTTCGCGCTCCGTGGTGACCTGAGGCGGGAATTCGGCACGGCCGTCCCACCGGTGACACACGGATCTTCTTGAGGAATCCTTAAGACATGAAGGAACTGGACGTCATGACCATCTCGCGCGTCGGCCAATCCACCTTTCCCAAGGCATGGCGCGAGGCGGCCGGATTGAGCAGCGGCGGCGTGGTGGAAGTCCGACCTATCGAAGATGGCAAGCACAGCCTCTTGCTCACCCCGCGTCCGCCCCGGCGCTTGGGTGCGGTGGGTCTGCTCAAGGCCATGCGCCAATGCCCGCACGATTTCCCTGCCATGCGCGGTTCAAGCGGCGACGCCATTCTCGAACCTGCCGTAAAAGGCGCCCGCAAGGAAAACGGCCCATGGCTGCTGCTGTGCCTGTCCAATTCGCCATGCTATGGCTTGTCCTCACCGGGCCGCCCGATCGGGGCCGTCGCGCTTGTCGCTGATGCGGAAGAAATCGAAGTCCGCGAAGCCCCCGGGCGCTTTGGTCGCGTAGCAAAACAACCCAAACCGGTAGCCCATGAAATGGGGAATCGTGTAGCTCATTTTCAACTCGTTTCCAATCGCCGTCCACGATGCGCCGTCCAGGCTGTAACAGAACCGCGCCGTGTCGGTCCGGTTCTGGAAATCGCACTCCGCCTTCAGGAACACCGTTTGCGAAGGCACAGCGACGCGCTCGATCTCGACCGGCGCATTGGACTGGGCGCTGACCATGACGACGAAGGTGGCGCCGGCTTCCGAAGTCAGGCCCACGAATCCGTAGCGACGCTGCAACAGGGCCAGCCCCGCATAGTCGCCATCCTTGATGTTGCGCGCGTCGACCGAGGTCGTGCCTGAACACGCGGGGCCGATGGTCCGTTGGGTAAGGGTGTTTCGCGCGGCGAGGAGATGGGCGTCAGTGCGGCCCGTGGTCAGGCGGAGGAATCCCGGGCGTTGGAAGACCGACCAGAGCGTGTTGTCGGGATTGTGGTTCCACTGCCAGACCAGCGGCAAAGCCGGTTCACCCGCTGCGCGATCGAATTCATCCGAAGCCACGATGCCGGGAATGAGCCCCCGGCTCGGGGGCAGGTTCAACCGGTCGGGCGCCTTGCCTTCGATGCCGAACACCGGCCAGCCGTCTTTCCATTGGACGGGGACGAGGTAGGGGATTCGGCCGACGGCCCCGAAATCCCGGAACAGGTAGGCGAACCAGTCGCCGCCAGGCGTGTCGATGAGGCTGCCCTGCGCGACGCCCTTGTCCTGCAGCGCGACGCGGCCCACGTAGGGGCCGGCGATGGTGTTGGCGCGGTGGACGATGACGGTGCGCATTCCTCCGCGCGGCCAGACGATGTTGAACAGGTAGTAGGTGTTGTTGACCTTCAGGAGTTGGGAGCCTTCCGCCGGAAGGCCGATGGCGGCGCCGGCGACGGCGCTGGCGTTTGTGACGACCACCTGGTTGAAGCCGCCCTGCTTCAAACCCGAGAGATCCGGGTTCAACTCGACGAGCCGGAGATCGCCGCCGCCGTAGAGCATGTAGACGCGGCCGTCATCGTCGAAGAAGAGCGAGTGGTCGTGGAGCATCGGCCTGAACGAAGCCGCCTTCCACGGCCCTTTCTCGATGTCCGGCGTGGTGTAGACGTGCGTCTTGCCGGTGGTTTGGGCGAACGTGGTGACCACATAGGTGCCGTCGTGGTGCCGGATGCTGCTGGCCCAGGAACCGCCGCCATAGGCGCTCTTGCCGTTGTTGAGATTCAGCGCGTCAACGTCCTCGAGCGTGTCGTAGGCGTAGCTGACCAGCGTCCAGTTCACGAGGTCTTTGGACTTCATGATGGGCAGCCCCGGACTCATGTGCATGGTCGTGCTGCTCATGTAGTAGGTGTCGCCCACGCGTATCATCGCCATGTCCGGCACGTCCGCGTGGATGATGGGATTCCGGGCGAAAGTGTCCGGGTCCCCCGCGGGCGCTCGAGGCGCGGAGAGACACCCGAACACCAGTGCGAACACCGCGGGCGAAAACAATCGCTGGCTCATCGCATCACAAGATTGGTGGGTTCCTCGAATCAGTTGGATGTGATCGTGACGTCGTCGAGGTACCAGCCCTCAAGCAGGTTGAAGGCGTCGGTCTGAAGCAGGAACTCGAGTCGGATCTTGCGTCCGACCGCCTCTCCCACCAGACGCACCTGCCGAATCTGCCAGCCGCCCGAACTGCCGGCGTTGACGTAGACCGCGCCGCTCACCGTGGCCAGGGTCGAGGCATCGAGAACATTGATCATGACCTGATGGGCCTGCTGTTCGACCGGCACGCCGGCGAGGAAATCGAGGTTGAGCCACTCGGCGAATCGCAACGTGGCGGAGCCGACGCCCGTGAGATCGATCTCCGGCGACTGGAGCCAGCAGTAGGAGTAGGCGCCCACATTCCGGTTCAGGCCGGTGCCATACACGTTTGCCCCGCTGTAGGCCGCGGTCGGGCCAACCGTGGGCGTGCCGCGCTCCCAGCGGTCTTCGTTGCCCGCATGAGTCCAACCCGGCACAGCCTGCTCGAAGTCGTCGAAGAACAGCGGCGGGGGCGGCAGGGCGACGGCCCGGAAAAAGCCGGCGGGTGTGGTTGCGACGGGGATCGAGGCGGAGAAGAGCCCCTGGCCGAGATCGACGAGCGTGAGGTTCGGCACGACGAGCCAGGCGGGATCCGACAGGGCGGCTTTGGACTCGATCTGTGTGGGGCGATTGTTGAAGGGCGTGTAGAACTCGAGGACGACGGCGTCAGCCGCCGGTTTGATCGCCGTGATGGTCAGCGGTCTGAATTCCTGGTTCAGAGGCTTGCCCTGCTGGCCGTTGACATAGATGCCGAGAATGTCGCTGGGGCTCAGGGCGCGCTGCCAGATCCCCAGGTCGTCGATGCTGCCGACGTAGGGACGGTTGATGGTCAGGCTGGCGGCGTAGTTGCCG
This sequence comes from Verrucomicrobiota bacterium, assembly GCA_040766265.1. GTDB lineage: Bacteria > Verrucomicrobiota > Verrucomicrobiia > Limisphaerales > J093 > MWFF01. The sequence continues at coordinate 92,503 of JAXGQW010000001.1, read as the reverse complement.
ATGACCAGCGGGTCGGCGGTGAGTTCGCCCAGGCGCCCGGAAAGGAGCGCGCCGAGCGGCTCGCCATTCCGATACCACTGGACTGTTCCCCCGCGGTACACGTAAGCGAAGTGGGTCCAGATGCCGAGTTCCCACGATTGCGCCGGGCCGTCGTAGGGGGCCTTGCCAATCCCGTAGGTGCGCACCACGCCGCCGGGCAGGAGCACGAAGTCGAAGTTGGTGCCCTTGCGGATGACACGGTCGTGGTTGGCCGGGGACATGCCGTCCACCTTGAGCCAGACGCTGACCGTGGCCTCGGTGGTCAGATCGAGCATCGGATCATGCCCGACAACGATGTAGTCGTCCGATCCGTCGAATTGGAAGGCGCCGCCGATGGGCCCGGCGATGCGCGACGCGTCGTTCATGTTGACCAATTGGCCGTGGAAGTTGTTGCCGCTCGAATCGGTGAGCGTGCTTCCGGGGCCGTCATCGAACGTGTAATACGCCACGAGCCCGCTGGTGATCGCATCGAGCGCCTCCACTTCAAGCAGGGCAGCCGCGCTGGTCGTCGTCCCCTCGCTGTTGGTGACGCGGACCGAGTAGCCCCCGGCATCGGCGGGCTGGAGCCGATTCAGCGTCAGTGTGTTCTGCACCGCGCCGGCGATCGGGAGGCCGTCCTTGAGCCACTGGTATTCAAGCGGGCGTTTCCCCGTCACAAAGACCTCGAACATGGCGGTCGTCCCCTCGATCCGCTTCTGCCCGGCAGGTTGTTGCACGATGACCGGCGCGCCGACGACATCCTGCCCCGCCAGTTCCAGAATCTCGGTCTCGGAGAGCGGGCGCGACCAGATCCCCAACTCGTCCAAACGCCCTTCGAGCGGGCTGGCGCTTGTCACGGTGGCAAGGTCGTCATAGGCGCCGACGACAAGGCCGGCCTCGGCGGGCGGCCCGAGAGTGCCAGGGGCGGGATCGCCCACGCGGAATCCGTTGCGGAAGAAACTGACAGTGTTGTTGCGGTAGAGGACCACCCAGTGCTGCCACTGATCGAGGGCGACCGATCCCTGCGGCGCGTTCGCCTCGAAGGCGCTCCGCACGACCCCGCCGGCGTCGGCTCCCCCGCCCGCGCGGCTGACCAGGGTCTGCACAACCGTGCCCGGGTCGTTGATGAGGCGAATGCCGAACTGATCGCCTTTGCGCAGAATGTAAGAAGCGCTGCGTGTGTAGACGCCCACATCCTCAGGCACGCCCCAGCCGAGCGGGCGAATCCAGAAGGCAAAAGTCGCCTCGCCCTGGACCTGGCTGAGCGACTGGCTTTGCGGGACGGAGACCAGGCTGGCGACGCCGTCGAAGCTGAGACTGCCGTTGACCTGGCCGGCGCCCCAGTGGGACGTCTCATCCCAGTACCCGGACAACTGGCCGTTGTTGCCATTGCCGGAGGCGTCGGAAGCCGTCAACCCGGACGTTTCATTGAAGGGCATCGAGAGGACGCGCGCGGTTTGCAGGCCTTCGACGGAGCGGACTTCGAGGCTGGCGGACTGGCTCTTGGCGGTTCCGATGTCGTTGCTGACCTCGACCCGGTAGGACCCGGCGTCTGCGGGCGTTGCGTATTCGACAACCAGGGTGTCGGTCGTCTGGGTGCGGAGCGGTTGATCGTCGCGGTACCAGAGGTAGCGCAAAGGATCCTGGCCCGCGGCGCTGACCGAGAAAGTGGCCGTGCCGCCGGCGTACACGCTCTGGGCCTGGGGTTGGCCGGTGACGGTCGGCGCCCCCACGCGGGCGGCGACTTGCTGAATCTCCTCCGCGGTCAGCGGGCGGTTCCAGATCAGCACCTGGTCGATGGTCCCGTTGAAGATCCGATTGAGATCGTCACCCCCGATCACCAGGGCGAGATCAGTCACGTCGATCGGGGCCGCCACGGCCCGGCTGCCTTTGAGGGCGCCATCCAGATAAACGAGGGCCTCGGTTCCCGTGAACACGCCGGCGATGTGATACCACGTGTCTGCCGACAAGGCGTCGACGATCCCGACCGTCTGATTGACCGTCCCTTTCTTCAACAGGAAGTTCATGCCGCCGCCTTCGGTCGCCACGCCCTGGAGAAGAAAGAACATGTTGCCTTTCTCGAGCAGGGCGTAGGTGCCCACGTTCGACGCCAGCGGAACGTTGGACCTGAACCAGGCCGACACTGTGAATCCGTTGGCCAAATCCGCCGCAATGCTCGCATGGCTGGGCACAACCAGGCGGTTCGATGTCGCGCCGGTGAAGGCGAGGCCGCCGCCGAATCGCCCCGCCACCCATTGCGCGTCGTCGGTGTAATTGTCCAGAGTGCCGTGATTGGCGTTCGGTCCCGACGTGTCGTGAGCGATGGCTCCGCCCCCCTCCTCGAAGTCCCAACGCGCCGCAAGACCGTCCAGGGGGATCGTCTGTGCCGGGAGACTCGATGTCATGCTCAGTCCGCATGCAGCCAGGAGTGAGCCCACGACCAGACGCCGTGTGAGCTGACGATTGGTTTTCATGGTGTCGTTCGATTCGTGTTGCGCCGCAAAAACCCCACCGCAGCCCCGTGACAGTCGGGCAAGCGCCCTCCGGGGCTGTTGGTCTTTTTTGGCTTCAGTCGGAGCAGAGCAGGATCCCGGTAAGCCGTCAACGCGGATCAGCGGAAAAGGAGAGCGGGACGGCCTCTGGGCCGTCCCGCTCCGAGCGACTCGATCCCGTCCCCGAGCTTACGGGTACACCACCTGGTAGAATGCGGCTCCCGGCAGCGGCGAGCTGTCGGTGAACGTGGCCGTTCCACCGGCGCCAACGGTCGCGGTTCCAATCGTCACCCACGCGCCGCCAAGCGCTCCAACGCGGCGGATCGAGTAGGCGCGGTCGATATCACCGCTGAAGGTCAACACCACGTTTCCAGCGGCATACACGGGCATTTGCAGGACGGCCTTCTCAGGTTCGGCACCGCCCGGTGTGTAGTAGACGCGGAGTTGCGGACGATTCCGTTCCTCGACCTGCTCGGATGTTCCGAAGCCCCAGCCGTCGCCGGCATCCACCCACGGCAGAACCACCCATCCGTGGTTGGGACGCGCTCCGCGGACCCAGGCCTGGACGTCTGAGCCGACCTCGAACGAGTGAAACGCCGCCTGGACATTCGGGGCGAGCGTAGGGTTGCCCACCGCAACGCTCGGGCTTTCGAGGGCTTCGACGCCGTCAGCCGTCACCCCATTGTCGAACATGTTCCAGGTGTCGGTGTGCTGCCACGGCTTGAGCATGGCGTGGAATGTGCCGCCGTCGCCCATGGCATTGCCGACCATCGAGGCCAAGTCGAGCATCGCAACGTCGATGCGCGAGCCGGGCGGGATCTGGCCGGGTCCGGTGCCGATGATGTCGCCGAACTGAATGAGCACCTGCTCCTCGTTCCGATCGCCTGCGCTCACGAAGTAATCGACGTAGACCGAGGCGATCGCCGAGTTGTCAGTGTCGGGCGCGTTGGCCCGGATGCGCGTGTCTTGAACGCTGTAGTATTCGTTGACGTCCTGACGAAAGCTCGTCATGGCGGTCCCGGCCGGCAGCCACAGGACGCGGAGCCGGGGGCGATAGTCGGGATTCGAGGCTTCCGACGGGCTGAAGGCCGTGCCATCGAGCCGGGTCGGCCAGCCTGGCATCAGCCAGCCATGATTGGGCTCGCCGGCGTTCACCCAGGCTTGCACATCCGCCGTGACACCCAGGCTGAAGGTGCCGGTGCCCGTGTTGGCGTCGCCATTGGCCAGGCCCAGGAAGGAATCGTAGGTCGAGCGCGCGTGGATGTCGTCGGGCACGAACCCTTCGTAGCCGTTTCCGACGCCGTTGTACGTCGAGGTCTCCGGATCCCAATCCACCAGCATCCGATAGAGCGGGCTGGCGTCGCCCTGCGCGTTGCTCACGGTCGGCGGCACGGTGAGCCAGAGCTCGGCGCTGACGATGATGGCGTCGGTCGGGATCTGGCCAGGCCCGGTGCCCACGATGTCGTCGAATCGCATGAGAACCTGGCAGGCGTCGGTGGTGGTCTCATTCTCCTGGGCGTCGACCCACAACCCGTTTCCGTTGTGTCCCATCGGGTAGGCCGTGTCCGGGTTGATCAGTGTCAGCTCGCAGTCGGCCGCGCCCGAGTAAACGCCATAGCCGCGGTCAACCCCTTGCTGGAACTCGGCCACACGCAGCAGTCCGACCCGCACCGAAACAACCCCTGTTCCCGCCCCGCTGTCGGCATCGGTGAGCATCAGTGTCACCGATCGAACACCCAGGGCGGGTGAGCTGTTCACGTTGCGGAACGTGACGGCGCGGATGAGTGCCTGGGCCGCGGCGGGGCTCGCCGCGTTGTTGAGCGCGACGACGAGCGGTGCGGTGCCCACACCGCCGGTCAGGGTGCCGATGGGCGTGCCTTCATAGGAGACCTCGGACCCGGACACGGCAATCTGGCCGACATCCGAGCCGGTGCTGCGGATTTCGAGCCGGTCGTCCGGCGAGCCGTTGGCGGTCACCGCGACGGATAGCTTGCCCTGGTCGTAGTTGGCCGTGAGCGGGTCGGTCACCGTGGCCCGAGAGGCGATGGCGATGGCCGGCATGCCGCTGCCGTAGACCACGACCTCGGCAGGCAAGGCCACTGTCGCCTCGTTGTCCTGAAGCGTCACGGCCACGTCAGCAGGGTCGATGGCCGCATAGATCGGGTCGCTTGAAGCCACGGTGTTCTCCACCGTGAATGCCACGTCGCCGCCGCCGACCAGGTTGTCCACGGCCGTGACGGTGACTGTCTGGGGAGCGCCCCAGGTTTGCGGCGTGAAGGTCAGGGTCGTCGGCGCAGCGGGCCCGGCGGCCGCATTGCCCGAGGTGACGGTGACGACAACGTCGGACGCCGGCTGGCTTCCGAGCACGACGGTGAAACTGGCCGTTGCGCCCTCGACGATGCTGAGGGTCACCGGGTCGACCAGGATGCCGACAGTGTCGTTATCGATGTTCGTCACGCTGACGTCCAGGGCATCTTTGCCGTTGTAGGCGGGATCGGTGCTGGCCGCCGCCGCCGTCACAATGGTGTAGGCGATGTCACCGTCATCGATCGCGTCGTCGACGCCGGTCACGGTGACCGTCTGAGGCATGGCCCAGTTGTCCGGCGTGAAGGTCAGCGTCGACGGCGAGACGCTTCCCTCGGTCGGATCGCTCGATTCGAGGGCGATCGCGACATCCGCCGCCGGCGCGGTGTTGAGCTGGACGGTGAAGGTGGCGGCGCCGGCCTCTTCGGTTGTGATCAGGCCGCCGGTCGGACTCACGGTAATCCCGACCTCGCTGTCCGTGTTGAGCACGGTCACATCGGTGGGATTGAGTCCGTTGTAATCGAGATCGGCGCTGGTCGCAGGCGCCAGGATCACCGTGTAAACGATGGGGCCGTCTTCGAGATCGTCGTCCTGGCCGGTGACGAGGACCGTTTGGGGCTGGTCCCAGTCCTCTGGCGCAAAGGTGAGGGAGGCCGGCGCCACCGCGCCCTCGGTCGGATCGCCCGAACTGACGGCGACCGTCACAGCCGCTGTCGGCTGGGTGTCCAAAACGACGGCGAACGTCGCGGTCCCGCCGTACTCGCTGGTCTCGAGATTCTCCGTCGGTGTCACGGTGAATCCCGGCGTCGCCCCGAGAATGAAGGCGAACGAGGCGATCGGTTCGGTGGGATCGACCGGTGTCTCGAGGAGATTGATCCAGGAGTAGTAACCCGCTTCCTGCCACTCGTGCATGGCCGGGATGTCGCGGGATTGGATGATCCAGCCGTCCCCGGCGTCGTTGACGTCATAGGTCACGATGTTGTCGGCGTTGTCGGCCATGCCGCCTTCGGGCGAGACGATCAGGACGCCGTGCGCCGGGGAGAGGCCGTTGACCTTGAGTTCCCATTGGCCGTAATCGAGCGCCTGGACGGTGAACCGGGGCGTCGTGCCGCTGAACATGTCGATCGTGCCGTCGGCCAGGAACCGGCCCGAGACGACGGTGGTGTCTGTTTTGGGCACGAAGACGAAGGCCACAGGGTCGCGTTCGCCCGCTGGATCGCCGCTGTCCTTGGACCAGACCGTCCATGTGCCGGTGTCGGCATTGGCATGGGAGAGGGCGTAGTTATCCTCGTTCTTGGCGCCCAGGACCAGGAGCACGCCGTCCTTCCTCGAGTCAATGCCCAGACTGGTCAAATCCACCGTGTAGGAGGCGTTGCCGAGGTCGATGAAATGGGTCCCCAACTCGAGGCCCGGCGAGCCCCGGAAGGCGTCGAGGGTCGTGTTGTTCATGGTGACGGGGTCGGTGTAGTGGGCGTAGCCAGCGATCCACTTGTCATAGGGGAACCACGCCGCGGCCACATTCATGTCGTACTCGATCACCGAGGTCGAGGTCGCGTTCGGCAGGGTCATACACACCGGAATCCAGTAGCCGTTCTGCGTCGTGGTATCCGAAAACCCGAGGTGGCTGGTGACGAAGTTCGTGCCGGGATAGAGCAGATGCCCGTTGTCGCGTCCGTTCTGTCGGACGCAGGTCATCAGGACGCCGCCGGTCACATCGTCGGAGACATCCTCGCCGATCTGGATGTTGTAGTCCCCGTTGTTCGAGCCGGCGCGCACGCGGAAATCGTTGATCGCATACGAAGCCGTCACAGTCACGGAGCTGGCCGTGTTGTCGAAACTGTTCACAACCACGTCAAGGTTGGCCGCAGCCACGCCGTGCGGCGGCACCGGGTCGGCGCGCAGCGTCCCGAGTGTGCCCAGAAGCAGCGCGGATGCCGCAAGCAGAGCCGCGCCGCCCGCGGCGAGCGGACTCGCCCCGGAGAATGGCCTTGGCCGCAACCGATCGAAACGATCGGTGCGTTGGGATGAGGATTTTCGTGTCATAGGTTCATTTGCGGTTGAGGGTTGTCAGTTGATGTCGTGAAGAGTCGATCCGTTGCTGCTGGCATTGCGGACGCGGTCGTAGATGCGCTGCGGGATGAACTCGGCGTGACCGTCGCAGAAGGTCATGTTGGCCCCCGCCGCGCCGTGGTTGTCGCTCGGGTCGGGAAAGTTCTCCCTGTCCTTGTCCAACTGCACGTCATCGCCGTCGTGAAGGAGATAGATGCGCGACGGCCCCGGCCGGGTGCCCGGCGGCAAGCCGGTGTACTTCTCCTCCACGGTGAGCGTGAACTCGGCGACGCTCGACTCCCGCTTCTTGCCGTAGACCGTGTTGTTGATGATGCTGTTCCACGAGCCGAAGCACTCGTAACTGGTCCCCGGCTGCTTCCTGTTGCGCCCGTTGTCGAACAGGTCGACCACGTAGGTCTGACCGTCCCGCACGGTCACATTGGTCCGGATGAAGTTCTGCGTGTTCGGGCAGATGAAACTGCCGAAGCTGCGCACGTAGGCCGGGTAAAGCCAGTTGAGATCGTCGTCCGTCGAGTCGCGATCGGTGTAAGTTTGCAGGGCGGCTGGGATCGTGAAACGGAAAGGCGCCGACGGCCCCGAATAATGCCCATTGTAGTCGTCCGCATACATCTGGCTCCCCAGACCCAGTTGCTTGAGATTATTCAGGCACCCGATCCGCTTGGCCTTGTCCTTCGCCCTGCCCAGCGCAGGCAGCAACATCGCCGCCAGAATCGCTATGATCGCAATCACCACAAGCAGTTCGATCAGCGTAAAAGCGCTGCGACGTGAGCCCGGCCTCGCAACGCCGCATCGCCGCGCCGCGATCGAATGGCCCGGGTCCTGCGCTGTCGAGACGACTGTTTCTCCTTGCTCTCGCGTGTCCAGGCACGAGGCCGGCCATCCTGATGTGGCTGATTTGGCGTGTCTGCAATCCATAGCGCTCGCCTCAGGAGACCAGCCTCGCATCGCGGTCCGGTGTCAATGGTGTGACGTTCGCGTGACCTCTCCGAAAGCCCGCTTCGGAACCGCTCCGGACACTGAACCCCATGAAATCGTTGCCAGAATGCGTGACGCGCAACAGCCCTGTCAAGACCTCAGCCCGCGACCCGATCATCGCCTTGGCTGTTTGGGAACGACCGGGATTCACCACGAAGACACGAAAGACACGAAGGAACGGCGCTGAGCGAACGCCATTGCCGTTCTTTTGCGAGGCTACGCCTGCCCAAACTGAATCCACAGCCTCAAAGGGGCGAAACAGCCTGGTGGAGGGTCGGCGCGCCGTGCGGATTCGAGAGCCTGTCCCGCCCCTGCAGAGCTCCGGGGACTCCTCTGTGACCTGATCCGGGTCAAGGCGGCAGCATCGCTCCACATTTTCGAAAGTCAAAGCGGTGAGCCGGATGAGGCACGCCGACCACATGCAACAGTGCAAGCACCTGTTTCAAATGCTAATGAGGCGCGCCTCAGACCAAATCCAGTCCTCCTTTCCGTATGCAGTCCCCGTGTTTCCGAGCCCCTTTTTCCCGCGCCTCATTCCGTAGAATCCTTGACCCCTTCAACGCAGCACAGAAACTTGACTTGTCTACAACATGTTTCGCCGGTCAAGGATTCCAATGGGAGTGGCCTCGCATCTGGCCCGGCGGCGCTCCCGCAAGAATCGGAATGAATTGTTGCACAGACCTCAGTCGCGCGGCCGCCCATAATACTGGCGGATGGCCTCGATCGCGGCGTCCGGGAAGTCGGTGGCGAAACTGGCGCAGCCCAGATCGAGCAGACGGTGAAAGACGCGGAGATCATTCTGGCCCCACGGCAGGGTCTGAAACAGGATGCCGTGCTCGCGCAGTTCGCCTCCGGTCTCGCGCAGAAAAGCCTCGCTCGGGAAGAAGACACCTTCGGGGCTGGTGTTGACATGAATCTGGAGCTGATCGATGCCGGCGAAACGGACGGCGCGCAGCGCTTCGAGGCGTTGGGCGAGCCGGGCCTGCGGGTCGGCCGCCGGATCCGTCGAAGGGCTCGTCCAGTTGCGCGGACCGCCCATCCAGTGGAGTGTCCGCGACCTGGGGGCGAGCTGGCGCCAGAGCTTGAGTTCGTCGTGCTTCGTGCTGGCAAGGATCAACTGGCGATGCACCTCGACGGTCTCGGCGGCAAGCCGCCTGAAATCGACCTTCTTGATGTCAATGTAGAGGGCCCGGTGCGGATGGGCTTTGAGCCGTTGGACCATCTCGGCCAGGCTGATCATCCGTTGTCCTTTGAATTGGCTGTCTCGAAAACCGCCGACATCGAGCTGCCTGGCCTCCTCGAATGTGAGATCCTCAACGCCCTTCCTCTTCAGTTCCTCCGGCGCGTCGGGCAGGATTCGCGCGAAGTTCGCGTCGTGGAACGAGACGATCACGCCGTCCTTGGTCTGCCGCAGATCGGCTTCCGGGATGCAGCCCAGTTTCCACCCCAGCTCGAAGGCTTCGAGCGAGCCTTCGGGCGCCAGGTCGCCCGCCCCGCGATGCGCCTGCACAACCACCTTGCCGAGCGGGATGTGGTCGCGCACGTCCCAGTCCGCCCGCCCCTGCCGGTAATACTCGCGAATCGTCTGCATGGCGACATCGGGTCGGTCAGTGCCGAATCCGGCCGACCCGAGGTCGAGGAGCCGGACGTAGGCGTCGGGCCGCTCGGGGACATTCCAGGGCATGGTCTGGAACTCGATGCCGTGCCGGCGCAACTCGACGCCCGCGCGGCGGATGAAGTCGTCGCTCGGCACCATGGCGCCTGTGTTGGTGTCGAAGTGGCAATGCACCTGGAGCCGATCGATGTGGGCGAAGTTCGATTCCCGGAGCGCGGCGAAGCGCTTCTCGACCTTGGCGTCGTTGGTGTCGCCCCATGTGCCGACCCACAGGAAGGCATCGCTGCGGGGCGCAACCGCCTTCCAGCGGGCCAGGTCGGCCTCCACGCCGGTCGCCAGCACCACCTGGTCGTGCACGCCCTCGGTCGCTTTCGCCATGACCGCGAAGTCCACGTTCTTGACATCGAGATAGACCGATCGTCTCGAATCCCGCTCGAGCGCCCCGACGATCTCCGCCAGGCTGACGATCCGCTGTCCGGCGAATTGCGGCCCGCGGAATGCGCCGATGTCGAGCTGTCTGGCCTCCTCATACGTCAGGTCCTCGAGCCTGCGCTTGCGCGCGGCGTCGGGCGCGTTTGGCAGAATCCGGGTGAAATCCTTGTCGTGGAACATCATCACGTGGCCATCCTTCGTGGTCCGCACGTCCACCTCGGGAATGCAGCCCATGCCCCAGGAAAGCTCGAGCGCCTCGAGGGTGTTCTCCGGGGCCAGAAATCCGGCGCCCCGGTGCGCGACCACGGAAACCCTCTCGATCGGAATGTCCCGGATGTTCCAAACGGGCTCCGCCCCCCCCGCCGTCCGCAGGAGCGACGCAGCCCAAACGCATCCAATCCCGATCAGTCTCTGATAATAGCCCTTCATCCGGTCAGTCCTTGCCTCCTCGATCCGTTCGGATCGCGTCCCACACCCGATCCTCCCGCGCTCGAGGCTCTGACGCGCCAGTCTGCGAACCGGGAGCGGAGGGGTCAAGGCCTCATCGGACGTGCCGCGGCCGCTGTTCGACCCAGCCTCGCGAATCATCGGGCGACGCGATAGACTCTCATCGTGCCCGTTGGCGCGAGGGTGAGCGGGGAGTTGGCATCGGGCACCGGCTGCCACGTCGCGCCGGTGACGGCCGCCGCCTCCTGCAACACGCCTCCCGACCACGTCAGCACGATGTTGGCGCCGTCGGCCTGGATGCTCAGAGTCGGACGGGATGACGGCCTGGCGCCGACTGCGTAGTGCGTGAGGATCTGTTCGGGCGTCAGGACCTTGTCGTAGATGGCCGCCTCATCCACGCTTCCCTCGAAGAAGTAATTGCCTGTGAGGCTCTCCGTGGCGCCGCCGCCAATCCGCAGAACGGCCATGTCGTTTGGCGCAAAGGCGCTGATGTTGGAGCTGACCTCGACGCCGTTGACGTAGAACCGTTTGGTGGCGCCGTCGTAAGTGCCGACGAGGTGGGCCCAGGCGCCCATGCTGATCGCAGGCCCGGGCAGGTTGTTCCAGCCCGCCGACGTGCCGGTCCAGAACTGCCACGTGTTGCCCGGCTCGGCGTAGAAGATGTAGCCGCGCTGCGGCCCGTCGGCGCGGGACGTCAGTGGCGAGCGATGACCGGTGCCGCCTGTGGCCATGGCCCAGACCTCGACCGAGAAGACCAGCGGGTTCAGTTCATAGGCGAAGGGGACGTCGACCTTTGTCTGGCTGACTGCGGAAAACCGGGCGGCAAAGTCCGGGTCGCCGACCAGGGCGCCCGGATCGCCAAGAACCACCCCGTTCAGATAGGAGCCGTCGAACTCACCCGCGGCGTCAACGGCCACGTCGCCCGATGTCTCACCGAGCCGCCAGTAGGCAACCGGCTGGTCGGCCAGCACGGCATCGCTGTAGGCGATATTGGGGAGATCCAGCACGGTCAGAGTGGCGACGTCGCTGGTTGCGGTGCCGGAGAGGTTGCTCACCCGGACCCGATAGCTGCCCGAGTCGGCCACGGACACGGCGGTGAGCGACAAGGTGACATCGGTCGCGCCCGGGATATCCACGTCGTTGCGCTGCCACTGGTAAGCGAGCGGCAGGCTGCCCGCGGCGCCGACCGTAAAGCTCGCGTCCGCCCCGGGCAAAACGACGCGCGACCTCGGGTGCTCGACGATGCTGGGCGGGGTGCTGGCGCCGAACGCCGCGCCATAATGTAGCGCGATGCGATCGGCCGGCAGCGCCGTGGCATACACGGCGACTTCATCCACATCGCCGTAGAAAAAGAAATTGCCGGTGGGGCTGTCCGTGGCGCCGGCGCCGATGCGGAGCGGACTGTCGGTATTGGGGCCAAACGGAGTGGCGCTGGAACCGGCTTCAACGCCGTTCACGTAAAAGCGTTTCGCGGTTCCATCGTAGGTGGCGACCAGGTAGGTCCATTCGTCGTAAACCACCGCCGGCCCCGCGATCCCGTTCCACCCCCCGACGGGCCCTTGCCCGGTCCAGTGTTCCCAGACATCGGCGGGCGTCGCGTAGAAGATGTAGCCGCGCTCGGGCGAGCCGGCGCGGGAGGTCAGGGGCGAGCGGTAGAATCCCGATCCGCCGCCGACCTTGGCCCAGCATTCGATCGTGTACTGGGCGCCGTTGAGGGCGGCTGCATGCGGCACTTCGACCATGCCGGAGAAGCCATCGAAGCCCGCCGCGGTGTCGGCGTCGTCCTTGAGTGCGCCAGGCTGTCCCTGAACGGAACCGTCCAGGTAGATGCCGTCGTAACCGCCCGCATAGTCGAGCGCGATCGCGCTGCCGGTCTCGCCCAGGCGCCAGTAGGCAGCCGGGCGGTCGGCCATCACAATGGCCGCATAGCTGTTGGCCGGGGGCACGACGACAGTCAGCTGAGCTGCCGGGCTGACTGTCGTGCCGGCTTCCGAGGTGACCTTCACGAGATAGCTGCCCTGGTTGGCCACTTGAACGTTGGCGACGGCCAGTGTCCGGCCCGTTGCGCCCGGAAGGTCCGCCCCGTTGAACTGCCATTGGTACGTGAGATTCGCACTCCCCTCGGCCTCGACCGCGAAGTTGGCCGCGCCGCCTTCGTAGACGGTGAGATCCGACGGCGCTGTGACGATGGTCGGGATGGTGATGTTGACGATCGTGAGTGTCGCCGGGGCGCTGGTGGCGGTCCCTGCGGCATTCGAAACGTCGACGCTGTAATCCCCGGCGTCGGCAAGCTGGGCGCTCTCGATCGTGAACGTCGCGCCGGTGGCCCCGGGAATGGCGACGCCGTCTCGCATCCACTGATACTGGAATGGCAGCGAACCCAGGGCCGTGACGCTGAAGGCGACGCTCTGATTGAGGTATCGAGTCTCGCCTCGCGGGTCGGCCACAACCATCGGGTAAACAGGCGCCGGTTCCTCCCCGCTCCCCGCCTTATAATGGGCGTAGACGCGCTCGGCGGAAAGCACGGTCGCGTACACGGCCACTTCGTCAACGTCGCCGTTGAAGAAGTAGTTGCCGTCCCCCTCGGTCGCGCCGCCGCCAATCCGCAGCGGGCGGGCCTCGTTCGGGCTGTACAGCGGCGGGGTGATCCGGGCGGCCGCGCCGACCAGTTCGCCGTTCACATAGAAAAGCTTGTTGGTGCCGTCGAACGTCCCGACCAGATGGGCGTAGGTGTCATAAATGAGCGGCGGGCCTCCAACCACGTGCCACGGGCTCGCATCACCCGTCCAGAACTCCCAGGTGTCCCCCGGCGTGGCGTAGAAGATGTAACCACGCTCCGGCGTGCCGTCGCGCGCGCTCAGAGGCGAACGGTGGCTGCTGCCGCCGACGACTTTGGCCCAGCACTCGGCGGTGAAGACCTTGCTGTTGAGGCCCGCGTTGAACGGGATGTCGACCTTGTCGTCGGTCCCGTCAAAGCCCGCGGCGGTGTCCGCATCGCCCGCGATGGCGCCCGCCTGGCCTCCAAAGGCGCCGTTGATGTAGGTGCCGTCCGCGGCGGCGCCCAGGCTGCCCAGATTCACCGCGGTGGGCGGAGTGGGAACCGCGGCCTCGTTGAGCCGCCAATAGCCGACCGGATGATCCGCCAGCACTTCATCCACGTAGGCCGCTCGCCCCGGAAAGACCGCAAGCTGGCAGACAACAGTGAGAACCGCCGCCTGCACCAGACGAAACTGCATCAATGCACTTTTCATGGGAATGGTGGGTGGTTGGATTAAGACGCGGAAAACGATGCCGCAAAGTGCAAAGCGGTGCAAGAAAAACGAGCGAAAGCGTGGGGTCACATCTTCACATTTGACAATTGCCCGCGTGCCGCGCCGATCCGGCCCCGCCAGGCCTTGCGCCGGGTGATCTCCGGGCGAACCGGGCTGCCGGCCTGACCCATGCTCGGCAAAATGTCAATTATGAAGATGTGACCCCTGATTGAGACCCGGGTTTGTCATGGCGTCTTCTCAGCGAAGACTCAGCCACGGAACAGAAGGGGCGCGAACTCAACGCACCCCCAACCATTTGTTTCTCCTGTGTTTCTCTTGAGAGAGATCGTTCAGCTCTTCTCTGCGAACTCCGCGCCTCTGCGGTTCAATCGGGAACGGTGACAGTCATCGAAGGGAATTGACCGCGGGCGCGCAGGGTGCAGAGCGCAGAGAAAAAGATCAATATGGCATCCCCCCGCTCACCGAATCACGTCTGTTGGTCCCCAGGCGGTTTTTGGGCTGGAGGCGGGACTCCAGGCTTCACTGCGCGGAGGCCATTTCCGCAAAGGACCGTGCAAGAGCCGCGGTGCGGCGCTCCGATCGCCCGTCCAATCACCCGTAGAAACCGAATTCGTAAGCGGTGTCGAAGAGCGCGAGCACGTTCTCGGGCGGCACCTCGCCTTGGATGTTGTGCACGTTGTTGAAGACGTAGCCGCCTCCGGGCATGAAGGCTTCCAGATTCCGGCGGACATCGGCCGCAACCTCGTCGGGCGTCCCCCGCGGCAGGATCCGCTGCGCGTCGACCCCACCGCCCCAAAACACGATCCGGTCGCCAAACCGCCGTTTGAGGCCGGCCGGATCCATGCCGCGCGCGCTGATCTGGACCGGATTCAGGATGTGGGCGCCGTTGTCGATGATATCCGGAATGAACTCGGTGCAGGCGCCGCAGGTGTGATACCAGATCTTGGCGTTCGTGCGCGAGCGGATGGACTGGACGAGTTGTTTCTGGCGCGGTTTCACCAGGCGGCGGTAGAGGGCCGGGCTGAACAACGGGCCATTCTGCCCAGCCAGATCGTCCCCGATCATGATCACGTCGACCAGATCGCCGACTTCATCGAGGAAGACGCGGAACCAATCGAGCCAGAACCGGAGCGTCTGATCGAGGAGGGCCGCGCAGAACTCCGTGTTCGTCATCAGGTCGCAGAACCACTGTTCGAGTCCGCGCAGGTACCAGCACGTCTCGTAGACCACGCCCGAGATGCCGCTTACAACGGCGTAGGGCGTGTCGCGCCGCAACGCCAACGCGCGGTCGCGCAACCCGGCAAACCGCGTCGGGTCGTCCCCTTTGGGCCAGGGGTATCCGGGCAGATCCTTGATTGTGGCCTGGGCGAGCGGATGCAGCGTGATGTCCATGTAGTAGGGCGCATCCTCGGGCATCGACCACCGGACGCCGAACTCGTCCGTCAAGTCCGCCCAACGCTTCCCGTCGCGCTGGGTCTCGACGATGCCGCCCTTCCAACCCGATGCCGCCCCGGCGGCGATGTAGCGCGTGTCGACGCGCAACCGGGTGAGCAGGGCCTCGCACGGTTGCGCCAGTTGCTGGACGGCGTCCATCAGACGCACCTCATCCTGGATCCCCAAATGGGCGATCAGGTTGCGGTACGCGTTGCGATGGATGCCGGTCTGATTCCCCCCGAGATCGATCGGCACGCGATCCGGGATCTCGTGGTTCAACGCCTTGAGAACCCGCTCGCGAGGCGTCAGGGTCTCTCGCCTGGTCATGGGCGGGGCTCAATCCAGCCGCTTCACCCGGATGTTGCGGTAGCGGATGATGCTCTTCGGGTCGTGGGCCTGGAGGGCGAAGGTGCCCTTGTCCAGCTTGCGGGTGAAAGGCTGGCCGGCCTGCGCCCCGGCGGGTTCGTTGTACTCGAAGACGCGCTCGCCATTCACCAGCACGGTGATCGATTTCCCTTTGACGATGATCTCCTGCGTCCACCATTGCCTGTCGGGAGCCGCCGCCCGCCCGATGTTCACAAGTCCGTACAGGCTGCCCGTCTTGATCCAATCGCTGTGGGTCGCGTTGACCTGCGACTCGAATCCGGCGCGGGGCCAATCCTGTTCCTGGTACTGCGTGTGGAAGTAGATGCCGCCGTTCGAGCCCGGCTCGGTCATCACCTCGGCTTTCAAGTGGAAATTCACAAACGGCTTCTCGTCTCCGACATAGAACAAATGGCAGCGCGGCCCGGCGGCGACGAACGCGCCGTCCTGGATCTTCCAGGTGTCGGGATTCTCGACCGCCTTCTTCCAGCCGTTGAAGGTCTTCCCATCCATGAGGGAAACAAAGCCTTCTTCCGAGTCGGCGGCGAAAAGGCCGGCGGTGAATGTCGCGGTTGCAACCAGGGCAAGAATGATCGATTTCATGGCGACAGCATGACGAAAAGACCGGCCTTGCCAAGCGGGAATTGGCAATCGAGCGATTAGCCGGTCGCTCGACCGCCCGCAGGGTGCTTGCCGCAGACCGGACACGCCGGGTCGGGACGGATCTGGACTTCGCGAAACCGCATCTCGAGGGCGTTGAGGACCAACAGCCGTCCAAGCAGCGAAGATCCGATGCCGAGAATCCACTTGAGCGCCTCGGCCGCCTGGATGCAGCCGACGATCCCAGGCACCACTCCCAGGACTCCGTTGGATGCCGCCCCCAACTCAGGTCCGGGGACGGGCGGTTCGGGGTACAGACAGCGATAGCACGGCCCGCCCCGATGCGGGGCGAACACGCTGGCCTGTCCGTCGAATCGTCCGATCGCGCCGTAAACATTCGGTTTCGCAAGCCGCACGGCGGCCTCGTTGATCCAATACCGTGCGTCGAGATTGTCGGTGGCTCCGACAACCACGTCCCACCCCTCGAGCAACTGCGACGCGTTGTCCCGCGTCAGCCGAACCGCGTGGCGCACGACATCCACGTGCGGATTCAGACGGCGCAAGGCGTCGGCGGCCGAGTCGGTCTTGGCCCGCCCCACATCGCCGGTCCCGTGCAGGATTTGGCGCTGGAGATTCGAACAATCCACGACGTCGGCATCCACAATCCCCAGCCGTCCAATGCCGGCCGCCGCCAGATAGAGCGCGACTGGCGACCCGAGCCCGCCCGCGCCGACGCACAAGACGCTCGACGCGCGCAGCGTGTGCTGCCCGGCCAAACCGATCTCCGGCAGGATGAGATGCCGCGCGTACCGGCGCATTTCCTCGTCGCTGAGCGGCATGGTCATTTTGGTCGACGGCGAAGATGGCTCGGACCCGGACATTGCACAAGGCCAACCAGCCCGGTTGCGGTTCATCGCGAGGCGTGTGAAAGCAACGGGCTGCTGCAGGCGGCGCCCTGCCGCGCGGGGGGCGATCGGATCGCCTCGTCGGACAGGCCCGGCAGAAATTCATTGAATCTGCGTCGCGAGTGCCTACCTATTGGCGGCGCCGCAACGAACACATGCGGGCGTCAGAGTGAAACCAACCGATCTGCGGGGCATCCTGCAATACATTCCGCGCTTTCGCGAACGGACGTTCGTGATCAGCGTTGATGGGGCCATCGTCACGGACGAGAACTTCGCCAACATCCTGATGGATGTGGCCGTGCTGCGGTCCTTGAATATTCGCGTCGTGCTGGTGCACGGCGCGTCGGCCCAAATCCGCCTGCTGGCCAGCCAACAGCAGGTTCAGCCGTCGAATCTCGATGGCAGCGGGGTGACGGATGCCGAGACGCTCAAGCTGGCTCTCACGGCCGCCAACAGGCTCACCCACGAAATCCTCGAGGGCCTGGCGACTCAGGATCTGCGGGCCGCCTGCCCGAACGCCATCGTGGCCCATCCCATGGGCATCCTCCAGGGCGTCGATCACCTCTTCACAGGGAAGGTGGAGCGGATCGACATCGATCTGATCCAAACCCTGCTCGAGCAGGACGTGATCCCCATCATCCCGCCCCTCGGTTTCGACGGCGAAGGCCGCACCTACCGGGTCAATTCCGACGGCATCGCCGTGGCGGTCGCCGAGGCGCTGAAAGCGATCAAACTGATCTTCGTGACCACGTATGACGGCCTGTTCCGGCAGGGCCGCCTCTTCCGGCAGATCCTGGCCAGCGACCTCGATCGCGTTCTGGCCGAAGGCCGCGAGCAGTTGCCGGCAGAAACGCTTTCGAAAGCCATCCACGCCGTGGCGGCCTGTCGCGCCGGCGTCCAACGGGTGCACGTGATCAATGGGCGGCTCGACGAGGCGTTGCTGACCGAGGTCTTCTCGAACGAAGGGGTGGGCACGCTCGTCTACGCCAACGAATACCAGCACGTCCGCCGCGCGATGAAGAAGGACATCCCCAGCATCCTGAAACTCATCCAGCCCTCGGTCGACTCCGAGGAGCTGGTGAAGCGGAGCCGGAGCAGCATCGAGAAAACGCTCGGCGACTACTACATTTTCGAGATCGACAAGAACCCGGTCGCCTGTGTGGCCCTGCATATCCACCCCGAGTCGGGCAAGGGAGAGCTGGCCTGTCTGTATGTGAATCCCTCGCACGAGAATCAGGGCATCGGGCGCAAGATGCTGCAGTTCATCGAGAACAAGGCGCGCGAGTTGGGCCTGCGCGAGTTGATCGCCCTGTCCACCCAGGCCTTCACCTATTTCCAGTCCAAAGGCGGATTCCAGGAAGGCTCGCCCGAAGATCTGCCGCCGGGGCGGCGCGAGAAGTACAACCAGAACGGACGGCGCTCGAAGGTCTTGGTCAAGACCCTGAAGTGAGAACCGCGCCGCCCACGTTTCTGCCTGGCGTGGGCCAGGCGGAGCCTTGTCGTGCAATGCCCCGAAGCCTGCCCGCGGGGATGATCCTGGCCTGCCGCAGACTTGGGATTCGGTTGACCCGCCATCTCCTGCTTGTGCGGGTGCAGGCTCAACAGATGGAATGGATCGAACTGGATCCCGCGGCTCAGGCGATCCCCACTCACCGCCCTGTCCTCCCAGGCACAGCGCGCCGACGCATGCGGTACCGAATCTCGACCTCGCGCTTCGGCATTGGGCAGGTCATGGACACCAACCGCACGCCGCTCGGACTCCACCGCATCGCGCACAAGGCCGGAGGGGGATGGCCGGTCGGGGTTGTGCTCGTGAATCGTGAACCAGTCGGCTTCACATGGCAAAGGCAGCCCGACGCCGCCATCGCTCATCGGGTCCTGTGGCTCGAAGGCCTCGAACCGGGGTGGAACCGCGGCGGGAAAGTCGACACGCTCGAACGCTGCATCTACGTCCACGGCGTCGGAAATGAACTCACCTTGGGCCGCCCCGCCTCGCGCGGATGCGTTCACCTGGCGGCACGCGACCTGATGCCGCTCTATGATCGGCTGCCCGTGGGGACGCTGGTGTGGATCGCCGGCTAGCACCGGCAGAGTGTCGCTGAGGAGGACGACGGCCCTTGACACTGAGTCAACATCACCGGCGCGAAGGAGGTGGGCGCATAGACTCGCTCTACCTTTTGCGCCGCAAATGCGGCGGAACCGGCACCGCTCCCCGCCAACCACCAGCGAGCCGTCTCCGCCCTCCCCCTACTGTCTGAACTCCAGTTGCCCAGGGCCAATGCATGAAGTGGAGCGGCGACGGCCCGTCGCCGGCACAGACCGTCTTCACTCGCGTTGGCCGGGGACGAGCCGTCCCCGCTCCGGCCTTTGCGGCTTCATGAATTGGCGCTGCAGTTGCCGCCACTCGGGCGTTGACCATTTCCATAGTCGGTGGCATCGTCGTCAACCATGAAATCCCTCTTCCACATCCCTCCAGAATCCTTGAAACCCCAAACATGTGGTGATCAAGTCAGGTTCTGTCCCCCCCCCTCCCTCCAGGTTTCAAGGATTCGGCGGAGCGAGGCGCGGGAGAGAGGGAAGGCATGGCGGCTGTTCATGAAGTCACGAATCGCAGATGGTTTGAGGCGCGCCTCGCTGGCTGTTGTTGTGGGCGCGAGCCTGCTCTGGATGAGCCCCGCCGCCGGCGGTCAGTTCAAGCGGATTACCATCGACGGAGACTTCGGGGACTGGGCAGGCGTGGCGCCCGCTGCCGTCGACACGGAAGCCGACTCGGGCTCGCTCGACTTCCGGGAGGTCTACGTGGCCAATGACGAGAATTACCTGTATGTCCGGGTGAAGCTCTACACCGAGATCAACTACAGCGCGTACCAGCACCACGTGTTCATCGATGCGGATGCGAACCCGGGGACGGGTCTGTCGATCGGCGGCATTGGCTCGGAACTGATGATCGAGAACGGGGGCGGCTATCAGCAGAAGAACGGAGGATGGAACGAGGGCAGCGTCTCGAATCTGGGCTGGGCGGCGGCGCCCAGCGGACTGACCACGGAGTTCGAGGTTCGCATCTCGAGGCAGGTGCGCGACGCCGGGGGCGAACTGGTCTTTGCCTCGGACAGCATCCTGCTGGCGGTCGAGGCGGAGGACAGCAATTGGGCCGCGGTCGATATGGCGCCTGACAGCGGTGGCGCGGCTTATGATCTCGCGCCGACTCCCCCGAAGGCCACGGGCACGACGACGTTGGTGTCACTCGACGGCACGGTCTGGCGGTACAGCGATGATGGGACGGACTGGGGCACAGACTGGCTGGCGTTCGACTTCGACGACACTCTGTACGGGTGGAGCAGCGGTCCTGGGCTGTTCGGCTTTGGAGTGCCGGCGGGAACCTATCCAACTCTTGCGACGACCCTTGCTTCCGGCCGAAACACGTACTACCTGCGTGTTCCATTCACGTGGGACTACGACAGTCTGGGGATCGCGTTGGTGGCGAATCTCTATCTTTCCGACGGTGCGGTGCTGTATCTGAACGGCGCTGAGGTCAAGCGTGTGCGCATGCCGGACGGGCCGATCGGGTACGGCACGCCCGCCACGGGAGGTCCGTCCGTGCCAGGTCAGGCCGAGTCCTTCACTGTGCCTGCGAACGCGTTGGTCACGGGGGCGAATGTCCTCGAGGCCGAGGTCCATCAGGCGGCCGGCACGCCGACCGAGTTGGCCTTCGGCTTGAAGCTGGAGGCGACCGACAGCCTTCCGCCGGTGATCGAGGATCCCACCCAGCCGGCCGACCGCACCGTGACGGAGGGCGAGGCAACCACGTTCGGCGTTGGCACCGTGACCGGCACGACACCTCTGGCCTACCAGTGGTTCAAAGACGACGCACCGATCGAGGGTGCAACGGAGCCGACACTGACCATTCCCGTGGTGCTGGTGACCGACGCAGGCGGGTACCGGGTGGAGATTACAAACGCAACGGGGGCCAAGGCCGTCAGCCGCACCGCGCAACTGACGACCACGGCCGTCGCGGTCAGCCTGACAAACGACGCCGAGCCGGCGGATCGGACCGTCCTTCAGGGGGAATCCACCACGTTCGCCGTGGACGTGAGCGGCTCGCCGGTGCTCGTCTATCAATGGTTCAAGAACGACGCGCCGATCGAGGGTGCGACCGGGCCTGAATACACCATCGGCGAGGCGGTGCTCGACGATGCCGGCCAGTATCACGTGACAGTCAGCAACCGTCTGGGCGCTGTCAGCAGCCGCACGGCGCGCCTGGGCGTGCTGGCGGATACATATCCGCCGCTGGTCGCGCAGTTGGCTGGCTCAGGCCGCAAGGTGGTCGCGGTCTTCTCGGAGCCGGTCGAGGCTGCTTCCGCCAACACCCCTGGTCACTACACGCTCAGCGGCGGGGCGAGCGTGCAAGCAGCCGCGCTCGATCCGGCCGACCGGCGAACGGTCACCCTGACGACGACGGTGCTGAGCTTTGGCGCCGTTTACACCCTGGAAGTGAAAGGGGTTGAAGACCTCTTTGGCAATGCCGCCGGCACAACCGCCGCCTTCCGGTCCGCGATCCTGATTGACGGCGGCTTTGAAGACTGGGCGGAGATGCAGCCCCTGGCAACGGAGGTGCAGGAGACGGCCGAGGGGCTCGAGTTCAACGAAATCTATGTCGCCAACGACGAGACCTACCTTTACCTCCGGTTCAATTTCCACGCGAACGTGGGCCAACTGCCGGTGGACGCCTACTTCCACATCTTCTCCGACACGGATAACGACCTGGGAACGGGCTTTGTGACCGCCGGACTCGGCTCGGAGATGATGATCGAAAACGGAGGCGGGTATCAGCAAAAGGGCGGTCAGTTCAACGAAGGCGATGTGAGCGGATTGGACTTCGTCATCGGACCCGAAGCGGCCTCATCCGATTTCGAGTGCCGCATCTCGCGTCAGGCCACCTACGACAGCGATGGTCAGCGGGTCTACGACAACGAGACGATCGCCCTGGCGTTGCAGTTGATCAGCGGCACGTGGGCGAGTCTGGACATCGCGCCGTCCGCCGGAGCGCTCGTGTATGCGTTTGCCGAGTTGCCCGCGATCACGCCAGGGCCGCTCCACGTGCAGATGCTCGGCAGCCGGATCGAGATTGTCTGGACCGGTCCCGGCGTGCTTGAAGCCAAAGACAGTCTGAGCGAGGGCGCGTGGGCCCCCGTGCCGGACGCCGCCAGTCCTTACTCGACCAACGCGACTGCGCCGCAGCGCTACTATCGGCTCAGGCTTTAGCCCGGATCTTGTACAAGGCTTCGCGGCGTCTCATATCCGGGCTAACCAGAGGCGACGGGGACGTCGCCCCTCCAAGGTTCGGTTCATGGAGAGCAAAGACGCCAGATTTGGCGCGTATTGGGACCATGAACCTGGCATAGTCACACCCGTCCGCGTTCTGGCGCAGCGTGACCGCAAAGCACTCTGAAGCGCCCGCGAGGGTTGCTCGTTGGAGAGATTGGTTCCGGCTAGCGACATGCGTATTGATTGGCGAGCTGTGAGGCTTCCCGCTGGGAAGATTTGTACTTTTCGGATCCTAGTATTACTTTGTTAAGTACAAACCGGCAAAAAATCGTCAAACTCGGTCAGGCAGCAAGGACAGAAGCCGCGCGAACGCACGATCAATGGCCGCATCGCTCGCAACACCTGTTCCCACGTGAGGCCAGAAGTTTTTTTTGGCGCGGAGGTAGTCCACAACCACGAACAGGTAGGCAACGCCGACATCACCAAGTGATGGTGAAAGCTACGCCAGTTGCCCTCAACAGTTCCAGCCCCGGGTCATCTCGCTCCCGCCGGTGGCCATTGCTCGATGGCCAGCGCCCGCGGCTCGGGGCGCAGGTTCTGCCCTTGGCCGGGGGCTGCTTGAGCCGTGGCGACGCAGATATGGTACGGATCGGCTGGATCAGGCCAATCGACCACCAACCAGCAGGCGGGCCAGCGTCCGTCGTCTTCTCCAGATCGCTGTTGAGGTAGATTTGTTTCCACGCCAGTCGCGTGGCGCGTTTCCTCGCCGCCCGCTGCATCCCACACCGCCGGGTGCCATTCGCTCGCTTTGAAGTCTCGAACATCGCCGTAGCCGGCGAGCTGGGGGGCAGTCCCAGCGACACTCAATGCTTGTAGTCTCTTGGCCGGGGCCGAATACCTGGTCCCAAGCCAGCCAGTGTTCTCGCGGAAGAAGTATTCTAACCCCTCGCGGACGGGCCGCCGCAACGCCGGGGCATTGCCGGTAAACTGAGTCGGTTTGTGATCATGCGACGCCCAGGCTGCTCAAGGAAGCGCCTCGGCAATCAAATCGCCGGCGAGCTCCGCTCAGTTCTTAAACACTGAAGGTGTTGAACGCCTGCTTTCTCTCCTGGCGTTGGGGGATCCTTCGCCCAACCTTCCGGCAGATAGAGTCGGCCGCCGGACTGGCGCTGCAATGTCCCCATCGCTGACGACCAATTCAACGGCGACTTGGCACTGCGCCTGTTTTCCCACCGCCCCGCAATACTGAGCTGGCCGACCCTGACCGACTTTCCTGTTTCAGCCAGCCTGTCCTGGCCCCAACCCACGCTGGCGTCCACGATCAACTACCTGGTGATGGCCTGCCACACCGGCCGGTCCACCACGGGCTGTCGCTCATGAACTGCTGGAGCTTCTGGCTATCAACCCGGAGATGCTCGGCTATCGGCCTGATCGACTTGCGCTGTCCCGCATGAGCAGACCCTGCACGTACAACGCGGCACTCTCCCGACGCTCGCTGCGGCCGATCTCGGTGACCAGAGGTTCGATGAACGCTTGCAGTGGTGACTTTCCGCGCCAGTGCTGTTCCATTGCATGGCCGCAGAGTCTATCCGGCCACGAAATGGAAGTCAACTACTTAACAGAGTACACGAAGCCGCACCGGGATGGATATCGCTAATGCCTAACGACAAGACGCCAACCCTTCGTTGCCTGTTCTCAATCCCACAGCCGCCGCGATTGATATCGGAAGTGAGCAACTCCATGTCTCGATCGCCGGAGGACCACCCAAGGTGTTCGGGACGACGACTGGCCAACTCCATGGATACGTGGACGGCCTGCTCGGCCAGGGAGTCAAGAGCGTGGCGATGGAGGCGACGGGCATCTATTGGCTCTGCCCCTACGAGGTGTTGAACAGGCGAAGTTGGAGGTGGTGGTCAACGGCAAGTGCGTCAAGAACTTGCCGGGGCGCAAGAGACTGACATGAGCGACTGCCAGTGGCAGGCGACCTTGCACGCACATGGATTGCTCAACCCGGGGCTTGTCCTGCCGTGGAGCACATCCGTCGGTTGCAGGACTACCTGCGGCTGTGCAACGACTACATCGTGATGGCCGGTAGCCATGAGCAGCACATGCAAAAGGCGCTGGAGCGGATGAATCTCAAGATTCACGACGTGATCAGCGACCTGACCGGGATGAGCGGCCTCAACATGATCGAGGCCATTCTGGAGGAACGTAACCGGCAGCGCTGCTGGCGTTGTGTGACGCACAGATTCAAAAGAACAAGGCGGGGCGATTGCGGAGGCCTTGCACGGGACCTGAAGCCCGAGCATCTGTTTGCGCTGCGCCAGGCTATGAACTGTGGCACCCTACCAGAGCAAGATCCGCGAGTGCGATCAAGCCCTCCAGAGGGTGCTGCAGAGATCACGGGGCCGGAGGATCCGCAGGCCCCGAGCTGCCGGCGGCGACGAAGCGGGGCGGGGTCAACACGCCGCAGATTGAGGGTTTGCACGGCTTGCTCTGGCGGCTGTGCGGGGGGAAAGATCCGACCACGTTGCCTGGGATGGCCGACTACGCGTTGCTAAAAAAGGGTGGGGGAAGTGGGGACCGACCTGGGCGGGAAGTGGAAGACGGAGAAACACTTCACGGCTTCAGTTGGGTGTATGCCCGGGCAGCAAACAGAGCGGCAAGCGCAAGGCAGCCAGCGACGCCGCGCAATCGCGCCGGTCGGTTCCAGTGATTGCTCGCAGTGTGGGGCGCAGTGTGGATACCCCGCTGGGCGGGTTCTACTGCCGCATCAAAGGTCGCCGTGGTGGCTTCGGTGGCCAATCCGGCACTGGCGCGCAAGTTGGTCAAACTGTTCTTGGCGCCTGATGGTGCACGGCAAGGTTCTAAGTGTCGAGCGCGGACTCCAAGAAATATGAAATCCAAGTCGCTCAGACCGAGCAGCGTCTGCTCGAGAAACTCGCCCGCAAGTACAACATGGTTCTCCAGCCCAGAGCCCCCGCGCGAGCCATCGCCTAAGTGCTTGAAGATCAACGATCCGGTTCCACGGTTCATGGAAAGCGTCGACATTCGACTGTTGAATGCGCACGGGGACCATGAACCGATTTGTAGCCGCCGACGTGAGTCGGCGCTGATTTCTGCCTTTGGCGCAGCGAGATGGCGCGGACTCACGTCCGCGGCTACGGAACCACGGTTCATGGAAAGCGTTGACATTCAACGGTTTAATGCGCATTGGACCCATGAACCGGGGAACGTTCAACGCCCAACTTCCAACGCTCAACGTTCAACGAAGCGGTTCGTTGAAAGTTGGACGTTGAACGTTGCGCGTTGGACGTTCGGGTTACCCCTTTTGTTAATTATCAACGGCTTGCGCCGTGGGAGTGGGGACGTCCTCGTCCCCAACGATGGCAGTGGCCGGCGACGGACCCATTACCAGCGGAGGCGGTAGAAGCGGCGGGAGTCGCCGGCGGTTGCATGGTCGAGCCAAACCAGAGGCTGGGTCTCGATGGTATTGGTGCCCAGAGGCAGCCAAGCGGCCAGGTTGTTCGAGACTTCGAGGACCTGCGATGAGCCGAGCGGCGCGTCAATGGTCAGTCGCATGGCGCCGGCGGGGGAGAGGGCAACGCTGGTGAACCTGGCGGGCGGCAGGACCTTGATGGCCGTGGCGGCCTGCGACGCCAATTCGACATGCCACCCGGGTCCGGAGGGCTCGAGCCGGACACCGCTGAGCAGATCGATGGCCACCCTGTGAGGCGCAGGTCCGTCCGGATCGAGTGACGCGCTGAACGTGGCCGTGCGGGTCGTCGCACTGTTGTTGAACAAGGTGAAGTAGACGGCGCCATCGGGAGCGGGACCGAAGCGCTCGACGAGGATGTTCGGGTTGTCGCAGGCGCCCAGGGTGACCGGTTGCCACCCGGCCTCGGCGATCCGTTTGATGACCGGGAGGTAGCGCTTGAAGTACGGGCGATCCCGGTTGTACCAGGCCGGGTTCTGCCAATAGGGATTCTCCGCCGCATTATGGCTGAACATCGACGGGTACATGCCATAGAAGAGGCTGCGCTGAAAATACCGTTCGACACGGTTCGTGCCGAAACTGGCGTAGTCGGTGTTCATCAGAAGAAGGTAGGGCTTCTTGCCGGACAGGGTGCGCCAGAGCGACATCTGGCCGTGGGAAGACGGCGCGTACTGGCCATTGGAAAGCCAGTCGGTTTCGGTGCCCATGACATCGAGCCACGGGCACAGGAAGCTGAAGCGGTAGGGGACCCCGTTGGCGAAGCAGAGTTTGCCGAATTGATGGAGATCGTCGCTGATCCAGCGGGTGAACTCGAAGACGGCCAGCCCTTTCCAGAGGGCCGGACGGGCGGTGGTCGTGTCGAAGGTCAATGGGACCGTGCTGGAAGCGAAGTGTTCGCGGCGGAAGTTCAGGTCGGCTGTGACATAGCCCTCGAGTGAGTCGAGGTATTCGCCATCGAGACTGCCCTTGGCGTTCGGACCGTAGAGCGATTCACGGATACTGGCATTCCAGTGGACAGTGGCGGCGTTGGGGTTGGCGGGGAGAAGGGGGTTGGGGTTGAGGCTCCAGACGGCGCCGTTGGCCCACGGCTCATTGCGAAAGAGAAGGCAAGGCTGGCCGCTGCTATCGAACATCCCGGCGCTGCGCGAGACGATCGCCATGCGCTGCCGGGTGCCGGGGGCGCCCGCGGCGTAGGCGTCCCGAACCTCGAGCGCCGCGGCCACCGTGCGGGGAAGTGCCGGGTCCATGGACATCCACCACGTCATGGGTTCCGTGTAGCGGAAACTCAGGATGCCGTTCGCGTCGTCAAAGGGGACGTTGTTGTTGCCTTCGTGATAGCGGAAGCCGAAATCCTGCCAGCCGCTGACTGTGCTCACGTCGGTGAAAGGCATCCAGATCCCCTGGTCCATCGAACGCACAGTGAAGTATGCGGGGAACAGGGCGGTGTATTTCTCCCACGCGCCGCGGAAACCCCAGCGGGGATCGAATCGAAAGAGGACGAATCGGAACTCCGCGCTCGAGGGGAACCGGGCGGTTTCGGGCACCAACCCGAGGTCGTAGGCGACAAGCAGTTGTTTCGTGCCGGCATGGCAGGCAAGGCGGTACTGCGCCGGCTTCGCCATGTCGACGGCAAGGGCGAGTCCGGACCGGTCATCGCTGACGCAGGCCAGGGGATAGAGGGAATGGCGTCCATTGGCGCCGCAGTTCACGCCGACGGTGCTGCTGAGTTCCTCGGGGGCGGCAATGGGTCTTTGTTCGCGAATATCGTGGCCCCAGCTCCAGCCGACAGCGTCCAGGGGGAGGGCAAACAGGAGCATGATGGCGCGGTCCGTGCCGGTGGTATCGACCACGGTCCCTGCGACGGCCAGATGATCGGCGTTGGTGATGATCGTGGCGCGGAGGAGCAGGTTCAGATCCGGACACGCGCCTTCTTCGAAGGAAAAGACGTCCGAGTTTGCGGCCACGTCGCGCGCGAGGAACCCCGAGGGGGCGCTGCCGGCGAGGTTGCGCCCGTCGACGGACAGGCGGGCAACGCGTCCGCCGGTGAGCGTGAGTTCGAGGCCGTCGCCTGTGGAATAGGTGGCTGCCTGTCCCGAGGGCGAGGCCGGGGTTTCGACGGTCACGGGGGTGCCTTGGAACAGGAAGGCGCCGGCGGGGGCGCTGATCTCGGCCACGGAGACGTCGTCGAACCAGACCTCGCCGGAGTGGCTTCGGAAGAGACAGTAGAGGCTGAGGGACCGGATCGGTTTCTCGGGCAGGATGACGAACTCGCGCGCTTCCCAGTCGTGGGTGCCGGCGGTGAAGCTGCCGGTCTGGCCCCAGAGCGGACTGCCGTCCTGGTAGACGATGTCGACGTAGAGGGAGTAGTTGCTGTCGGCGCTGCCGCTGACCCCTTCGGCGCGGCTCCAGCCGCGAACGACGACGGGGACGCAATTGGTGCGGTTGAGGCTCAGCGTTTGGCTGGCGCCATACCAGCCGGCGGTATTTGGGGCTCGGCACGCGAGGGCCTGCGAGTTGGTGCGGCCTTCGCCGGGGGCAACGCGCAGCCCCTGGGGGCCGGCGGACCATGAGGTGAGCATGTTCGTCGTGCCCAGTTCGAAGCCGGGGTTCCGGAGGAGGTTCGAGCTTGCGGCTGAGGATTGGACGACGCGCATGACCGGCGTGCCCGGATGCGCGACGCCGAAAGTTACGAGCGCGGCAGCGAGAAGAAGAACAAGACGACAGCGCATGACGCTTTGCCTGATAGTCCATCCGGCGGTTTTGGTAAAGGCCGAAGGCGGACGACTCCCTCGTTTGTCTTGACCGGCCGCTGCTCAGGCTCGGACTTCGGTGACCAGCCCTGGATTCGGCTTCTGCGATTGGAGACCGCCGAGTCGCCTCTTTGGCATTGATTCTGCTGATTTTCTGCTGTGTTTTCACCTGACTCACAGCCTTCTGCTCACCCACAAGTTGACTGCATCCAAGAGCAGACACCTATCGGCTATCAGTTCGTTCGGACTTCTGAACTGTTCTATGAAGAGACTGACATCAGACCCACCGCAGGACGGCGGTTCGCGTTCATCCTCACTGTCGACTGACCCCGAGAGCGGCACCGTTCTTGAAAAGCCCTTCTTCGGACGTCTTCCCGAGGCGGGCTTCACACTGATCGAGTTGTTGGTGGTCATCGCCATTATCGCGATCCTGGCGGGTTTGTTGCTGCCCGCGATGGCTCGGGCCAAGAGCAAAGCCCAGGGCATTCTCTGCATGGGCAATCTGCGGCAACTGACGCTGGCGTGGACGATGTACGCGGACGACCATCAAGGGGTGTTGCCGCCGAACAACCAGTGGGGGGTGAACGAACTGGGACAAAAGGGCTTCGGCTGGGTGGACGGGATGATGGATTTCAACCCGGCGAATCGGGACAACACGAACACGGTGTTGTTGATGAAATCGAGGCTGGGTCCCTACACCCAGTCCGTGGGGATTTACAAATGCCCCGGAGATCGCAGCAGCGTCAACATGGGAAGCGGCGAGATGCCGCGCGTGCGCAGCGTGGCCATGAACGCTTACGTGGTGGGTGATGGCAGCGAGGCCTTCCTGCGTTCCGAGTACCGGAGTTATCGAAGGCTCGCCGACATCACCTTGCCGCCGCCCTCGAGCCTTTGGGTGATTATCGATGAACGGGAGGACAGCATCAACGACGCCTTCTTCGGCACTTGGCCCCACTCCCCCACGACGATCATCGACTGCCCCGCCAGTTACCACAACGGTGCTGGCGGACTGAGTTTCGCCGACGGTCATGCCGAGATTCACAAGTGGCGCGATGCCGACATCATCCGGTCCGTGGTCCGCAATACCCGCTATTCGAGCGGGGGAACCTCCCCGATCGACATGCCCTGGCTCAATGATCGGACCACTGCGAGAACGCAATGACCGAAGAGCGCTTGCCATGAACCTGGACGTGGAAAGCCGCGGCAGCACGAGTTCCTTTCCCAAACCCGGTCCTGTGAAACACAACAAAAACAAAAGGCGATGAAAACGCGATCCTTCACCCGACACCTGTTCAACTGTGCGGTTGCCTTGTTCATGGGCAGCCAGTGGCTGTCCCAAGCCGCCGTCCCTATGGAAAACCTGGCCTTTTGGCTCAAGGCCGACGCAGGCATCACAGCGACCGAGGCGGCGGTCTCTGCCTGGGCGGATCAGTCGGGTCAAGGCCATGACGCCGTGCAGACCGGCGGCCCGAACCAGCCTCGGCTTGTCACCTCCGCCACTGGCGCCCCGGGGGTTCGTTTCGACGGCATCGATGACTTCCTTTCTTTTGATGTTCCCATCGACGGTTTGTCCGCTCTGAGCATTGTCCTGGTGGCCAACAACCTCTCCGCCTCTCAGAATGGAGGTGTCGCCTGCTCGAATTCGCCGGCGATCTTCTGGAACGAAACCGCCAGTTGGGGCTGGACTTACCTGGGCATCTTCCAAACGAACGTCTGTTGGCGTGTGGGAACCGGTGAGACCTACGCCCCGCGTTACGCGCGGCCGGCTTCCCTGGGCGCCCGCCACTCGATCACGACCCTGATCAAGGCGGACGACATCGAGACCCTTTATGTGGACGGTTCCATGGCCTTGCAGCTCGATTCCAAGCAGTATCCTCTGGCGGGCGCTTCCGCGAACGGCTACCTCGGACGCAGCACGACCTCGTATTTCAACGGCGACGTCCTCGAAATCCTGGTGTACACGAGCGCGCTCGACGACACCGGCCGTGAGGCGGTGGAGGCCTATTTGCGCGACAAGTACTTCAGCTCGCAGCCACCGACTGTCACGATCACAAGCCCGGCCCCGGACGCGCCATTCACCGCGCCTGCCAACATCACCATCGGCGCGGACGCCTCCGATGACGGCAGCGTCACCCAGGTCGAATTCTTCGTCAACGACCAGTCCATAGGAATCGATACGACACCGCCCTACAGTGCCGAATGGAACGATGTGGCTGCAGGCGTCTATGCTGTGAGCGCGAAGGCCACCGACGACTCCGGCGCATGGACGATTTCGGAGCGGGTCATGGCCTTGGTCGATTACGGCACGCCAGGCGAAGGACCGGTTTTGAAAGGCTTGGGCCTCTGGTACAAGAGCGATGCAGGCCTCACGCTCGAGGACGGCGCTGTTGCCCAATGGGCGGACCAGTCGGGACAGGGGCGCCATGCCACCCAAACAGCCGCCTGGCGCCGCCCGAGCGTGGTCACCACACCGCTGGGGACGCAGGCGGTCCAATTCGACGGGGCCGGTGATTTCCTGGCTTTCAACGCGCCGATCAACGGCCTGGACGGCGTGACGATCTTCCTGGTCGCCAACAGCACCTCCGCGGCCCAGAACGGAGGCAGTTCCTACTCCGATACCCCGGCGATCTTCTGGACGGAGACCGCCAGTTGGGGCTGGGTGTTCCTGAGCCCGTTCCAAACCAACGTCAACTGGCGTCTGGGGACCACCGTGGCACAGAACAACCATCGCTATCCGCGTCCCGAGTCAATTGGCGACAATTACACAATCACCACCCTGGTCAAGAATGCCGACATCGAGACGCTGTATGTCGACCGAGCGCCCGTTTTACAGGTCGATTACAAGGGGTATCCGCTGGCCGGTGTCGGGGATGACGGGTATCTGGGGCGCGGCAACAGCACGAGCGTGGGGTTTCACGGCAGCATCCTCGAAGTCCTGGTCTATACCGGCGCGCTCTCGGACACCGACCGGGAAGCGACCGAACTCTACCTGCACCAGAAACACCTCTCGAACCAGCGTCCCCTGGTCGCCATCACCAGCCCGGCCACCGGCGTGCTGCTCGATCCGCCAGCCAGTCTGACCGTCACAGCCGATGCCTCCGATGACGGCGGCATAAGCCAGGTGGAGTTTTACGCCGACGGTGTCCTCATGGCCACGGATCCCACGGCGCCCTATTCTTTCCAGTGGGACAATGTTCCCAGCGGCAGCTTCGGCCTGGTCGCCAAGGCCATCGACACGACGGGTGCATGGGCTTTGTCCGAGCGCGTGGTGGTGCGCGTGAATTACGCGACGCCCCAGGAAGGGCCTGTGTTGGATGGGCTGGGGCTTTGGTACAAAGCCGACGCCGGCATCACTGCAGAGGGAAACGCCGTGTCACGCTGGGCCGACCAATCCGGCTACGAGCGCCATGCCGTGCAATCCACGGCCGCCAGCCAACCCGTCTTGGTCGCCTCGGGCCTGAGCAAGCCGGCTGTGAGCTTTGACGGCCATGACGATTACATGACCTTCGGCATGCCGATGGATGGCTTGAGCGGCTTGACCCTTGTGGTCGTGGCCAACAACACCGCCCCGCAGACGACCGGCTCGGGAGGCGAAGGATCCGCTGCCCTGTTCTGGAGCGAGTCGGCCAGTTGGGGAGCGCTCTCGATCGGCGTGTTCCAGGATTCAGTCAACTGGCGCATCGGGACCACAGTGGCCCAAACCGGCAGCCCGAATTACCCCGGCCCGGCTTATCCGCGCCCCGCCTCGATCAATCGCGATTATACGCGGACGGTGGTGGTGAAGAACGAAGGCATCGAAATGCTCTACGTCAACGGCGAGCTGGTGACCACCGTCTCCGGCAAGGAACCCGTCACGGCGGGCATCGATCAGACCGGCGGCAACCTGGGACGCGGCGTGCTGTATCCCATCTGGTGCCACTTCCGCGGCGAGATCCTCGAAGCGCTGGTTTACACCCGCACTCTCACCGAATCGGAAGTGGCCGGGATCGACGCCTATCTGCGCGCCAAGTACTGGAGCCAAACACCCCCCAGTGTGGCGATCACCGCTCCGGCCAACAACTCGCCCATCGAGGCCCGGTCGAGCCTTCTCATCACCGCCGACGTCGCCGATAACGGCGGCTCCATCGCCTCGGTCGAGTTCTTCGACAGTGGCCAGCCCATCGGCACGGCCACATCCGCTCCCTACACCTGCACGATCCCGATCGTGGCCGCCGGCGCTCACACATTGACAGCCAAGGTGACCAATCAGGACGGTCTCTTCGCGCACTCAGCGGCGGTGCTGGTCTTTGCCAACCCGGCGTCGGGCTTCGCCCCGATCGACAACTTCGAGAACCGCGCGCTGGGGCCGATCCTCTACCAGGGCGACTGGGTTGGAGTGTTCGGGAACGCCAATGACGCGGTTGTCATGGATCCGACCTCGTTCGAAGGCGGCAACCCGGGCAACAAGGTCTTGCGCCTGGCGACGGCCAAACAATCGCTGGCCTTCCCGGCCCTGCTTCCCGAGGGTCAGACGGGCACCCTCTTCTTCCGCTGCGCTTCGACGACCTGGAGCCGGGACGACGTCAGCCTGGGCTTGTCGGATCAGCGCAGCTTCGGTTACGCCTCGCAAAGTGATTACGAAGTCCAGGTTGTCCGTCGCACAGGGAGCAACCTTGGCAACAAGGCCATCGGCCTGTACGACGGCGCGACCCTGTTCGACCAGATCCAGCCGTTCTTGTCGGATGTCTGGTACAAGATCTGGGTGGTCGTGAACAACGCCGACGACACCTGGCAAATGTTCATCCAGGACAAGGAGATGGCCCAACCAACCCAGGTGGCGCACGACAGCGTCACAACCTTCAGCTTCCGGAATGGCCCGGCCGCCCATGACCTGATCCGGTTCTTTCTGTGGCTGCCCCAGCAAACGGTCGCGAATGTCTCGAGCGGCGGCGGGTTCTGGCTCGACGACATCTACCTGGGCATGGGACAGGACCTGAGTGATCCGACAGTCGTCGTGGCCGCGCCGACACTCACCATCCGCAGGTCCGATCAGGCCTTGATCGCCTCTTGGCCGGCGGCGGCCTCGGATTACAGGCTCGAGTCGTCCGACACCCTGGTCAACCCTGCCTGGACTGAGTTCGGCGTCGAGCCTGTGCAGGCCGGCGATGAGATGACTGTGACCTTCGTGCCCGAAGGCGCCGCAATGTTCTTCCGGCTCAGCAAGTGACCCAATCGCGGTTGAAACCGTCAGTCAAGGCGTGGCGCAGCGTCCGCGCGGGGCGGCTGCTTCCGGCCGCCCTGCGTGCTGAGGCAAGAACATCGGCGCCCTGGTGTGTCCGCCTCCCAGGCCTTTTCCAATGCGCACGTGTCCCCCCGTGTCCATCGCAACCCGTCCGACCCGCCCTATGAACCGAAACAACATCCTCCTCCTGCTCCTGCTCATGGCAGGGCCAACCGGATTGCATGCTGGCGAGTTCGCACTCGTCAACGAGGTGGTGACCATCACCGAAGGGTCTTCTGGATGCCACTTCTGGGACAAGATCGCCAAGGGCCCGCCCAACTGGGTGACGCCCGATTCTTATGACAGCGGCCAGATTCACTGTCGTTTCGAAGTCCTCGATCAGCCGAGCGCTGAACCGTGCTACATCTCGTTCCATATCTG
The DNA here is from genome assembly GCA_040766265.1 of Verrucomicrobiota bacterium. Classification (GTDB taxonomy): domain Bacteria; phylum Verrucomicrobiota; class Verrucomicrobiia; order Limisphaerales; family J093; genus MWFF01. Next base: position 58,424 of record JAXGQW010000001.1, on the reverse strand, counting down.
GGGCCATCCAGACCCGGAACGCCCCGGCACCGGCCATCCTGAGACCGCGTCGCCCTTAAGCGACGCGCTTCGAGGGGTCGGCAGCGTTGTCGTCTTCGATTCGAGTCCTGCCTCCTGGCGGACGCATCCCGAACAGGGGGGCGTCAACTTCGCCGCGCGCAAGAGCTTCTGGCGTTGGGGCATTCAGGTGTGGGCCTCGAAGGATCCGCGCGGGCTGCTGGCGCCCGAAGCTGACTCGAATGAACCGCAGTCGAAGACTTTTTGGGACCAGCGCGCAAAGTGGCTGCCGTTAAAACTGAGAGTGTCGATCGTCGCTGTCTCCCGGGGCGCGGTGTTCTCGGGCTGGGACAATCACGTGCCCGGCGGACGCCGTCCTGCTCCAGGCGGCGTGCGACCGGAGCCGCCGGTCGCGATTGCGGGGGGCGCAGCCAGGCCGGCCCATGTGAAGTTCACGCATTTCACGATCGCCGATCCGTTGCCGGGCAAGGCTTGGGGAACGGCGGGCACGCCTCTGTTTGATTTGGATGGCGACGGCGATTTGGACACCGCGCTCTCGCGGCGGGACGCCCACGGCTTTTATTGGTACCAACGGCAGTCCGATGCTGTCTGGGTGCAGCGTCTCATCAGCGATGCCGCGGCCATTCCCCAGGCCCTGGGAGCCACCGGCCTTGATGTGGACAGCGACGGCTGGACCGACCTGGTCTTCAGCCACGCCTGGTTTCGTAACCCGGGCACTCTGCGGCAAGACCCGGCCGCCTCCTGGACCACGCATCCTTTCCCGGGCCACGGCCACGACCTCCTGGCGACCGATGTGAACGGGGACAAGCGACAGGATGTTGTCGTGTTCGATGGAAAGACGCTCTGCTGGTACAACCCAGCCCTGTCGATGGCCAGCAACGTCGTCGCCCAAGGGCTTGATCATCACGGAGGAGCCACCCCGCAAGGCGCGGGCGATATCGACGGAGACGGCGACACGGATCTGGTGATTGCCGGCTGGTGGTACGCGAATCCGGGCCGGGGCGTGGGCGCCTGGGTTCGGCATGAGTGGCCGCACCGTCCGATTCCCAACGCCTCCTATGGCACCAGCATCCGCTCGTGGGTCGTGGACCTGGACCGCGATGGCGATCAGGATATTGTTTACAGCGACTGCGATAGTGGCTTTGGTCACGTCTATTTCGTCAGAAACGAAGGCCAAGGGGCGAAATGGACCCTTTTCCAACTGCCCGATCCGCCCACCTCGCCCGGCAATGTGCCCGGCACGGGCTCCTGGCATTCCCTGGGCATCGCCGATTTTGACCGCGATGGCCACATCGATGTCTTCGCCGGTGAACAGGAAGACCCCGACACCTACATGGTGAGCAAGGGCAAGCTCCCCATGAAACCCAAGGGCCTCAAGGAGCGAGGCGTCATCTGGGTCAACGCCGGCAGCCCGTCGCCCTCCTTCGCGCCGGTCATCATTCAGGAGGACAACCCCGGATGGCACGACGCCAGCCTCGGCGATGTCGATGGGGACGGCGACGTCGATATCGTCAGCAAGATCTGGAACAAGGACGGGCCCACCTACCATGCCGATTACTGGCGAAACGATACGGTTTCGCCGAGGACAAACTGATGCGTGCCCTCGATCCTTTCCATCTCCCGAACGCAAGCAGCGTGCCGGGTGTCGGCATCACGTGGAACATCCTCTGCGTCCTGCCCCTCCCGGTTCAATAGGCAGCTTACGCCCAGACTCCGGCGATGGGGGTGTTGCAGAAGCGGCACTTGCCGTCCACCACGTCCAGCGCGGCGACGGCGAAGATGTCGCGCTGGATGAGAGGGCGGCTGCAGTTTGGGCAGAACGTGGTTTGAGCGTCGGCGAGGCCGGACACATTCCCGATGTAGACATAGCGCAGCCCCTCACGCCGGGCGGCGTCGCGGGCCCGGACGAGGAAATCGACGGGCGTCGGGGCGAGATGGGTGAGCTTGTGCTGGGGATGGAATCGAGAGAAGTGAAGGGGCTGATCCACACCCAGATGCGCGACAAGCCACCCGCACATGCGCCGGATCATGTCGAGATCGTCGGTGTAGGTCGGGACGACGAGGTTGATGACCTCGACCCAGACGCCCAGGCTCTTGAGCGTGGTCAGGGTGCGCAGGATGGGATCGAGGCGCCCGGAGTTGAGCTTGCGATAGATGTCGTCGCTGAATCCCTTGAGATCCACATGCATCGCGTCGACGTACTGGCCCAGGTCGCGCAGCGGGCGCTCCTCGATCGAGCCGCAACTGACCAGCACGTTGCGCACCCCGCGGGCGCGCGCCAGCCGGCACGAGTCGTACGCATATTCGTAGTACGCAGTCGGCTCCGAGTAGGTATAGGAGATCGACGGGCAACCGAGATCCTGCGCCACCGCCACCAGATCTTCGGGGAAGAGGCTCAGGCGCCGGATCTGGCCCAGAGTGAGCGCGGGCGGCACAGGCGGGCGCAGCCGGAATTCGGCCCCCTGCGGATCCTTGGTCTCCTCAGGTTTCTTCTGCGAGATTTCCCAGTTCTGGCAGTTGAGGCAGCGAAACACGCACCCGGACGTGGCGAGTGAAAACGAGCGGCTGCCCGGGAGGAAATGGAACAGCGGCTTCTTCTCGATGGGATCGACGTGGAACGTGCACGGGTTGCCGTAGGCAAGCGTATAGAGCGTCCCGCCCCGGTTGACCTTGTTGCGGCAGTGGCTTCGATCGCCCGGTTCGAGCAGGCAATTGTTGGGGCAGATCTTGCACTGCACGTTGCGGTCCAGCTTGAGGTAGTGCTGCGCCTCCCGGACCCAGCCGCGTTTCCGCCAGAGGTCCCACACCGCGTCGGAGGGGGCGTCGCCCTTGAAAACATCCGCGGGTTCGGCATCCTGCTTCCACCTCCGAAGAAACGAGAAAATCGAGTCGGCGCCGAACAGTCCGGCGCATCCGAGGGCGCCGACTTCCAAGGCCCGCCGGCGGGTCAGCCGGGCGGGTGTCCGTGGGTGCGAACGGCGGGTCGTTTTCGCGTCCTGTTCCATCGCTCGAGGGCAAGATAGATCGCCGGGAGGGAGTGCACAAGGAGGAGCAGGAGCAGTGGGGCGTGGAGGAGCTTGTGCAGCGTCAGCGCGGCCTGCTGATCGAGCAAGTGCCCGAATCCGTACCGGCCGCTGATGGCATATCCGGTCGCCAGGAAGGCCAGAACCAGGGGCAGGAGCGGCCAACCGGTCCAGCGAACCGCTTTCAAGAGGATTGGATCGAGCTTATGCATGATGTTCTTCCGCGCCAGAGCAGACGCAGGCCCGCCAGCGCATTGAGGCTTGCCGCCACACCGCACGCCGCGGTCACGCCGAGGATGGGAATAAGCAGGGCGCCGGCGAGGATCGCTCCCACGCACGCGCCGACGAAATCCGCGCAGAAAAGCCTCGAGGCCAAGGTGCCCGCATCCGCCCGTTCGACGCGGCATGCCAGCGGGAATTCGAGTCCGACCAGCACGGCCAGACCTGCCGTGAGGAGGGCGAGGAGGACCTGTCCGAACCAGGGCGGCATCCCGGCGGGGCTCATTTGGCCAAGAGCGGTCAGCATCCAGGGCAACAGGATACCGTAGATGGCAAGGGCGAAGGCGACTGACGCGAGTCGGCGGACGTCTGCCCGAGAGCCTTGCCGTCCGCCAAGCCAGGCGCCCACGGCCAGACCGGCCATGAACACAGTGACGACCAGACCGAGGTGTTGGTACAAAGACCCGTAGAGGATCTGCACGCCGAGCAGGAGGACGACCTCGAGACCCGAGCCGGCGAACCCCCCGCTGAACACCGCGAAAGCCGGGGCGCTCAGCCGAGCGATGCAGACTGCCAGGCTGAAACCGAGCACAATCGCCGTCGCGCCGAGCCAGACGTCGAATTGGCTCAACCAGTGGCGGAGGTGCAGGAAGTAGAGGACGGGGCGGAAATCGGAGTTCACGGGCGCAGGCAGCTCCGCGGCGCTTGCGACTGCCGCCAATCGTTCCGGCGTGAGCATGGCATCGAGATACGAAGGCCTCATCCATTGGGCGGACACGCCCGCCTGGCGCAGCCGCCCGGCGATGGACGGCGTCAGCGAACCGTCTGAAGCGAGGAACCAGACCTTGGCGGCCGGCAGGAGGAGGACCGTGCGGAACGTCAGGCGCAGCGTTCGGGCCGTCGAGGCGAGCATGCGGGCAAGTTCCGGGCTGACGTAGTTGTCGTACTGGCCGAGTCCGAACACCACGACGCCGTCCGGTTCGAGCACGCGCCCGAGTTCGGCGAAGAACTCGGCGGTGTAGTAGCGATTCAACTGCGCGGTTGCCGGGGCCGGCATGTCCACGATCGCGAGATCATACGGCCCGTCCCCGCGCTGCACGTAGCGCCGACCGTCGGTGTTGACGACGCGCAGGCGCCGGTCTGTCAGTCGCTCGGGCAGGAGGCGGCGTCCGGCCTCGAGAATGGCCGGGTCGAGTTCGACGCACGTCAGGTTGGTCACGCCGTGTTTGAGGATTTCACCCGCGGTGCCGGAGAGCGCGCCCGAGATGAGCAACACGTTGCGGGCGGAGGGGCGTTGGGCCATTGCGATGTGCGCGATTTCCTCCGCGCGCTCGATCTGGCGACTCGAGAGCAGCGGCAATCCGTTTTCGATGAAGTTCAATTGGCCGTCGGATTCGGTCACCACCAGGCGTCCATAGGGCGACTGGGCGCGGAACACGACCCGATCGGGCCGGGATTGCCAGGCGGTGGTGAGGGCGTCGGGATCGAGCCAGGCGACGCAGGCGACCAGAGACGCCGCCAGCGCGAGGGGCAGGACAGCGATTCGGTTTCTGGCGATCCGGCGAAGAGTCAGCGCTGCCAGGAGCAGGTTGGCTGTGGATGGCACCACAAGCAGGGCGAGGTGATCGAGCCACCGGACCAAAGCGAATGTGAACAATGCGCCGCCGATCACGCTGCCCAGGCAATCGGCCAGGTACGCCGTCGACGCGCCTCGAGCCGCATTCGTTTCGCCGGCCGCCCGGGACGCCAGTGTGAGAAAGACGCCCGAGGCGAGACAGTACGGGGCGAGGACAAGCAGGCTGCTCCAGACCGTCTGATCCAGGCCCAGCGTTGCGCCGCGGAGGAAGACGGCATCGCGTCCGAGCCGGACTGCGAGCACCTGGGCGAAGGGGATTAAGGCAGTCCAGATCTGGAGAGCGGCAAGGCCCGGGAGACCCGCAACCGATGACGCGGGCAGAGAGCAATCCGCAGGATGCACGACACTTTCACCCTCAGCCGCCCTTCGCCCATCGCTCTCCGAGTTGCGGCGGACAAGCCGGGCACGCTCTCCCATCGGACCTGCCCGCCAAAGCCGGGTCCCGATGCCGGTGAGCAGCAGCCAGGTGCCCAGGAGCAGTCCCAGAACCAGCTCATTGCCCTGGAACGTCGCGAGCAGTTCCCGCAGCAGGACCAGTTGTGTGACAGCACTCGAAAACCCCAGCCCGGCCACGGCCCAGCGGACGGGCGCAAGGTTCACTGCTTCAACTCCGATTCCTTGAAGGCCTCGACGCGGTAGACGAGGACGCGCGTGCCGGGCTTTCTCCAGTCATCGGGTCCGCGGCCGGCCTTCTTTGCCAGGGCTGAGAGGAACTGGACTTTGTCCGGGAGTTGGCGCCACACCTGGGGCAGGAACGTGGATGTGGCGGAGCCGATTTCGAGCACGACGCCGTCGCGGTGCGGCTGGAGTTTGGCGAGCAGATCCTCCGGAGACGTGAAGTCCAGCGGCTTCGGGTCGCTCAGGATGCTGATCTCGAATTCGATCGAGTCGAGTTCTTCCTTCCGCACCGGGGGGAACCGGTAATCGCGCGTGGCTGCGCTGCGGGCGTTGCTGATGATCGAGGCATAGAGCGGCTCAGTGGCGCGGAGGTTGCCGATGCAGCCTCGCAATGCGCCCTGTTGTGTGAGCGTGACGAACGACCCTTTGGGTTCGCGCAGGCGGGGGGGGAAGTCCTCTGCGTTCACGGACGGCGAGCGTCCGGTTGCGACCGCCTCGCGCACCGCCTGGCGCGCCAACTCGATCAGGCGTCGGCGTTCCTCGATCGAGCAGGGGTTCGAGCCCTCGCCTTCGCCGGTGAAAGCGATCGAGGCGTAGCCCACCACGCCGCTCTTGTCACCCCCGGTGTCACCGCTGTTGCGATAGTCCATGAGCTTGGCCTTCCATCCCTTTTGACGGGCCAGGTGCATCAGTGCCAGGATCGGCGCCCGGCCGCATGCTTCCTGCTCGAGCATGCCATCGAGATCCAGGTCGCAAACGGCCTTCACACACCGTGTGTCGAGCGCTTTGGCTTGGTCATAGGGATGATAATGGCTCAGGTCGGAACTGGCTACCACCAAAGTGTGCTCATCGAGATGCCCGGCCAGACCGCGCGCGACCTCGGCAGGATCCACCTCGCCCAGGATCACCGTCACAATCTCGAAGTCCTTCAATGCCCTCTGGAGAAATGGCACCTGGACCTCGTCCGCATGTTCCCAGGAGTGCGGCGTCTCCTGGCCGCGCGCAGGGGATGACCGGCTCGATTGACCAGCCCAAGCAGGCCGTTGCACGGGGCAGGGCCCTTCCGGGCCGAAGGGGGGCGTCCTGGCCAGTCGGGCGGCCAAACTCGACACGCGGACATCTCCCAGCGGCGTGCGAAACGCGCTTGCCCCCACCACGCTTGCTCCTTTGAAACGGGCGTAGTGGCTGGGCGCCAGCACAACCACAGTCCGCCAGTCGTGTCCGCCCAGAAGCTTGTAGCCGTGGGCGGCAGTCGGCCCCGAGAATTCATAGCCCGCGTGCGGGCAAATGAGCGCCTTGAGATTCGACACAGGCTCGGGCCGTGCGCGCGCAAGGAAGCTATCGACGGCCGACGACAGCGCCCCGGCTTCCGCGGGATAGAACAATCCGGCAACCGCAGGTTCGCGAATGCGGGCGGGCGCGAACGCAGCGTCGTATGCCCTCTGGCTGGACGCATCGGCCGGAGCGGATGGCGCGCCGAGGAGATGCGGGCTGTGCCAGACGCCGCTCAAGGAACCGATGCATGCCGCGACTGCGAGCCGCCGTCGGGCGCGGGCCGGCACCCGAACGTCGAGGAGAGGTTTCATGCAGCCCAGTGTAACACGGCTGCGCTATCCCGATCAACCAGGCGTCTGCAGTCCGGTCGCGCGCGAGTGCTTCGATGATGGAATCTGAAACGGGCGGGTCTGGAGAAAAAGAACCCCCTCCCGGCCGAGCCGGGAGGGGGTGCAGAGCGGAAAGGCTTTAGAACTTGTAGATGACGTTCAGAGCCAGTTGGAAGGCGTCGTCGGTTCCCTTGCTCACGCCCGGAATGTAATCGTTGAAGATGCCATTGCCGTTGCAGTCATGGTCCCAACGGAACTCGAGTCGCGTGAGCACATTGGCCCAGAGGCTGTAATCGAGGGTCGCTGTGACACCGATCAACTCGTTCTTCTCGCCGTCCATGACGAGGAGCGGATCCGGGTTGCCGTCGTCGTCCGTATTGTCGAGGTCCCAGGCGCCGGAGGAGTACCAGGTGCCGTTCGACCCGCGGACGTACTCGCCGCGGGCGTTGAACTTGAGCTTCTCGGTGAGTTGCCAGGAAAGGTAAGCGCCGAAGGCGTTTGCGTACGACGAGTCGTATCCGCTGTCCTCGCTGTTCCCCCGGTAGTCATAGGACAAGCCGAGCAGCAATCCATTGACCGGCGTGGGCATCGTGCCGCCGACGTACAGGTTGAGGACGTCGGGTCCGTGCGCCATGCCGCTGTCGATGATGCCGCCGTAGAGGGTGGCGCCTTCGAGGAAGCCTGCGCTCTCCGGAGCCGTGAGGGCGATGGAGCCGAGGTAAGTCAGGATGGTCTTGCCGCCGCTGCGCTTGTTGATCGCGTTATCGGCGTAGAATCGAACAGGGTGATCCCATGTGCCGCCGACTTCCCAACCGCGGTTGGCGATGCCGCCGGAGAGGCTCAGGACTTCGCTGACACGATACGAAGCGAGCACGCCGGTGAACTGCTTGGGCTCGATGGCATACGCGTACGAGCGGCTGTAGTTCGGGTTGTTGCCCGCGTCGAAGACTTCGTAGCCGATCGGGCTTTCCCAGTAGCCAATGCGGAAGTCCAATCCGTTGCCCACGGGGGCGCGCAGCGTGACGGCGGCGTCCTTGATGCCAAAGTCACTGTCGCCACCCAGCGAATCGGTGCCGTAGGTGTTCGCATCCGGACCGAAGAGAAGCCCGACCTGATATCCCGCGGACCATTGGCTTTCGTCCAGCGGTTTCTCGATCTGCAGTTTGACAACGTCAAGATTGAACCCGTTGAACTTGTTGTTGGCGTCAAAGGTGCGCCCCGGTGTCGAGTAGTCGCCGTTGGGCAGACTCGGCCCGAACCGCAGAATGGCCGAGGTGTTCACATAACCGCTGATCGTCGTGGACGACAACGCGGTCGAGATGGGGTTCTGTGCTTCTTCGGCCTGAGCGGCCGTACCGAGGCTAACCAGACCCACCGCGGCCAGCCCCAGCGTCCATTGGTTAAACTTCATTCGCTTTCCTCCTGCGATGTAACGTGTTTCTAGTTTTGGTTCGATTCGTTGTTTGTTGTGTTCTGCGTCGCTGAGATTGCCGGGGCAAATGCTCTTTCTCCGCGTCGGCCCCGCCGCATTGGGAGCGCAGGGTAGCAGAAACTCCCGTGCTGACAACAAGTTTCTTTTATGCTGCGGCGCTCGCGCGATCGCTTCTCTTGTCGGGTGGCATTCGCTTCCCTTTGACAGAAAGAGACGCTCCTGTAACTCTGGCCGCAGGAAAGCAGGAGCGGAACGGGTTGGAGACCCTGTGCAGACCGAGTTTCTCTTTTCGCCGTTGGCTCCCACCAGAGACAAGGGCGCCTCTTTGACGGTTGGCACGGCACGGGTGCCGCTGCAGTTCGTGCGGCATCGCCGCGCCCGACGCTACATTCTCAGGTTGACGTCCGAGGGCGTGGCGCGCGTGACAATTCCGCGCGGCGGTTCGACTGCCGAAGGGCGCCGCTTTGCAGACCGACAGATCGAGTGGATCGAGAGGCAGATGCGGCGGCGGCAGGAGGGCGCGTTGCGTCCGACAGGGTTGTTTGTTGGCAGCCGGATCCTGTTTCGCGGAGAACCGATCCTTCTGTCGGCGGGCGCGGCGGATGGCGCGTTGGTGATTCGGTTTGCGGACCAGGCTGTCCGAATCGGGAACCTGTTTGATGACGTGCGTCCTCGGCTCGAACAGCATCTTTGGTCGATGGCAAAGGCGGAATTGCCGCCGCGCGTCCGGGCTTTGGCGGAGCAACGCGGGTTCGCTGTGCGCGGCGTGCGGGTGCGAAATCAGAGGACGCGTTGGGGATCGTGTTCGCGGCATGGGGCGATTTCGTTGAACTGGAGGCTGATCCAGGTGCCTGAGCCTGTGCGGGACTACATCATTTTACACGAGCTGGCGCATCTGCGGGAGATGAACCACTCGACGAGGTTTTGGTCCGAAGTCGCGAAGTTGTGTCCGAGCTATCGGGAAGCGGAGCGATGGCTCAGGACGCAAGGGAAACCACTTTTGGCATTTTGAAGGGATCAACGATAACGCTAACGTTACCAAACTGGTTTTAATGGGAATTCAACATGTTTTACTCCAGATTGCCACATATTTGTGTTGCGCGATCCGCACTCGCGTGTGCCGCGCTCCTCGTCCTGTCGGTCAATGCCGCTGACTTGCGTCTGGTCGATTTCTCGATGGTCCAAAGCGGCGGGTTTCTGGCTCTGACCGATTCTCAGGTCACAAACATCCAAAGCGGCTCGGGGTCTGTGTTGCGGGTCGCCACGGGCCACCGGGAATCGTGGCCGGGCGTGACTCTCAAGGCGCCTGACGGGCGATGGGATCTCACGGCGTTTGCCCAAGTCGTCGCCGCTGTGCGGAATCCTGGATCGAAGAGCGTCACGATCAACTGTCGGGTGGACAATCCTGGTGCCGACGGGACGAGCCATTGCATCACGCGCTCGGTGACCGTCGGGGCTGGGGCGACGAATGTTCTGCGGGTCGATCTGCGGCGGGCCAGTGACAGCACGATGGACGGCAAGCTCTTCGGTTTGCGGGGTTACCCGGTGGCGTCCGGGGGGCAGGGCACAATCGACCCGGCGAACATCACCCAGATCCTTGTCTTTGTGAGCAAGCCCCAGACCGATCTGGTTTTCGAGGTGGGTGAGTTTCACGCGACGGGCCGCTACACGCCGCCAACGGCCTGGGTCAGCGATGCCGATCCGTTCTTTCCGTTCATCGACGCACTTGGGCAATACCGGCACAAGACCTGGCCCGGCAAGACGCCATCGCCAGCGAGCCTGGCAAGCCAGCGGGATGCCGAGGCGCGATCGCTGGCGAGGGCGCCCGGCATTCGGGGGTGGAACCGGTATGGCGGTTGGGCGGCGGGACCGCAGCTCGAGGCCACGGGTTATTTTCGTGTCCAGAAGCATGGGGGCAAGTGGTGGCTTGTCGATCCGGAGGGTCGGCTTTTCTGGTCCCACGGAATCGATTGTGTGCGCATGCTCGATGCGACTCCGATCGACGAGCGGGCGGATTGGTTTGTCGACTTTCCCGGCGACCAGGCCGATTTTGCCGAGTTTATCACGTCGGCCTACGCGTTGAAGGGGCACTACGCCGGGCGTTCGCCCAAGTGTTTCTCTTTTGCCGGGGCGAACCTGAAACGCAAATACGGAGCCGAGTGGAGGGAGGTTTATCCCGGCATTGTGCATCAGCGCCTGCGGGCCTGGGGCCTGAACACGATCGCCAACTGGTCGGATGAAGGCATACGCCTGATGCGCCGGACGCCGTACACGGACACGATCGGGTCGTCGCGCGCGCGCCGGATCGAGGGGAGCGAGGGGTACTGGGGCAAATTCCCGGATGTGTTTGATCCTGCATTTCGGGAGGGTTTGCGGCGGCAGATGGCGTCGAAAGCGGGCAAGAGCGCGGGCGATCCCTGGTGCATCGGGTATTTTTCGGACAACGAGATGGGGTGGGGCGACGAGGTTTCTCTGGCAACGGGGGCATTGGCGTCTCCGGCGGATCAACCGGCCAAGCGCGTGCTGCTCGACGACCTGCGGGCCAAGTACGGCGAGATCGGGAAGCTCAATGCCGCATGGGGCAGTTCCCATGAGTCGTGGGACGCCCTGGCCGCGAGTCCGGCCAAGGCCGACCGGCAGAAGGCGGGCGTTGATCTGCGGGCTTTCTACACGAAGGCCGCGGAGCGGTACTTCAGCACCATCCGCGAAGTGATCAAGGAAGTCGCCCCGAGCCAGCTCTATCTCGGCTGCCGGTTTGCGTGGGGGAACGACCGCGCGGCGGCGGCGGCGGCGAAGTTCTGCGACGTGGTCAGCTACAATCTCTACCAGCGCAGCGTGGCGGATTTCCGGTTCAACGGGGATGCCGACGTGCCGTTGATCATTGGCGAGTTTCACTTCGGCGCTCTGGATCGGGGGCTCTTTCACACCGGCCTGGTCCCTGTCGGCAACCAGGCCGAGCGCGCGCGGGCCTATCAGGACTACGTGCGAGGGGCGCTGCGGCATCCGCAATTTGTGGGCTGTCATTGGTTCCAGTACCAGGACGAGCCGACGATCGGGCGCGTGCTCGACGAGGAGAACTACCAGATTGGATTCATCGACATTGCCGACACGCCTTACGCCGAGACCGTCAACGCGAGCCGGACTGTGGCCGAGACGATGTATGCCCTGCGACTCGGGGATTGACCCTGCGGTTTTTCCTGTCGAGCCCGGGTAGCAGTCATGTTGCAGAGTCTGACTGCCATCTGCGCCGGCAGGGTGCGGCCTCGTGTGCTCTATTGGCGCACACGAAGGCGTTGGAGTGGGGACGGCCTCGTCCCCGGCGATGAGAGTTGCAGGCCCGATGCCCTCACCGGGCGACAGAATACCGACACCTGTCAGATGCACGGGTTCTGTGTTTCCATGTCGGGGCGGCATTGTTCTGTTGACTTCCCCGGCCAAATGTCGGGCAATCAGGGTGTTTTGCCGCGCTCGACACGAGGCGGCTTGTTTGAACCAGAGACACGATGGACAAAAAGCGGTCGACTCGAGCGGTCAATGGCATGCAGGTGATCCGCCTGCCGAACGCGGGATTTCAGGAAACGTTCATCACCGTGCCGGCAGTCGGTTCCGAAGATCCTGCGTCGCTCTTTCAACGCCTGTACGATTTCCTGGCCGACAACGCCCAACTCCGGATCGTGCGGGAGGATGTGTTTGGGCTGGTCATCGATCCGTTCAAGATTCGGCATGCCAGGAGCTATCGTGTCGCGGGCATCGAGTGGCCGATGACGTGGGTCGAAGAGGGCAACGGCGGCGGCGGCCCGATTGCCGGGGTTCAAGTGCACGCCGTGTCGGGGATCGACGTTCACCCCATCAACCTCGAGGGACATACCGTCGGCACGCTTTTCGAAGACCAGCATGCGCGCTACTGCGTCCTGGGCGGGCTGCATCCGGAGTCGATCGAGGAGACGCGCGAGGAGCAGGCCTGGGAAACACTCGAGATCATGGAGTCGGCGCTCGAGTTGGCGGGCATGACTTTTTCGAACGTCTTTCGGACCTGGTTTTATCTGGATGACATTCTGGATTGGTACGACGAGTTCAACGGGGTGCGCAACCAGTTCTTCCTCGAGCGCAAGGTTTACGATGGCCTGGTGCCGGCGAGCACGGGGATTGGGGGCGGCAATTCGGCCGGCACAGCCGTGATTGCCGGGCTCCTTGCCATCCAACCGAAGGGCCCGACCGTCAGGCTTCAGGCCATCCCTTCCCCGCTCCAGTGTCCGGCCGTCGAGTATGGCAGCAGCTTCAGCCGGGCGGTGGAACTCGAGCTTCCCGGCCAACGCCGCCTCTACGTTTCCGGCACGGCCAGCATCGCCCCGGGGGGCGAGACGTGTCACGTGGGCGATTTGCGCAAGCAGGTCGCACTGGCCATGGACGTCGTGGCCGCGATTCTCGAGTCGCGGCGGATGGGATGGGGAGACGTCACGCGCATGATCGGCTACTTCAAACATGGGGAAGACGCATCCGAGTTCCACCGGTATTGCCGCGACCACAAACTCCCGAAAATCCCCGTCATTATCGCCAAGAACGACATCTGCCGGGACGACCTCCTCTTCGAGATCGAGGCGGACGCCGCACAGCTCGGCTGACGGCCTCTTGCGGGGGCCAACTGAGCCGCACCGGGCTTTTGCCTGAACTCACTTCTCAGCGGTTGGTCTGTTCGGACCAGGCGCGGGCGCTCAATCGGCCCAGTTCCCCCAGCCAATGCGCCGGACGCGCCATGGCCTCTTCGGGAGTGGTGAGGGTCGGGGCCATGCCGTACAAGCCGACCAGGCCCGGTCGCCTGAACCGGGAGACGTGCACCTGGCCGGCGAGCGCAATGCAGGGACGCCGCAGCCGCCCGCAGATGCGCATCAGTTGTCCCACGCCTTTGCCCATCGCCACGGTAGTCAGGTCGATCGCGCCTTCGCCCGTGATGACCAGGTCCGCCTCGCGGATTTCATCCAACAGCCCGCTCAGTCGGGCGAAAAGGCGAAAGCCGGGTTCGAGGCGGGCTGGGCCGAAGCAGCGCAGGCCGAATCCCAAGCCGCCCGCCGCGCCTGAGCCCGGCACGTGGTGCGGAGGAACGCCGAAATGGAACTGCCGCGTGAGGACTCGCACCAGCCGCCGCAGGCAGCGTTCCGCCGGTTTGACGTCTTCGGGGCGAATTCCCTTTTGCGGTCCATAGACCTGGGTTGCCCCGCGCACACCCATCAGGCGGTTCGTGACGTCGACCGCCACCAGGACTTGCCTCAAACGCAGCGCGCGCTCAGGCCGTTCGATGCGCTCCAGCTCGGCCAGGCGCGTCCAATCCTCGATCGGCTTTCCCCGCCGGTCGTGGAACCGCCATCCGATCGCGCGGGCGAGGCCGAATCCGGCATCGTTAGTGGCACTGCCGCCGATGCCCATCAGGCACACCCGGGGATGCGCGGCGGCGGCGGCTCGCAACACGGCTCCCAGGCCGAAGGTATCGAGGTTGAACGGATGAAACCGCCCTCGAGGCAGCATCGCCAAACCGATGATTCGGGCCGATTCGATGATTGCCATGCGGCTGCGCGGTTCCCACCACCACGGCGCGCGGATCGGCTCGTGTGCGGCGTTGACGGTGTCGACCGTTCGTTCCTCGGCGTTGAGATGTCGCGCGAGCAGGTCGCCGAAACCGTCGCCGCCGTCGCTGATCGGGAACGCGCGCACGGTGTCCTGAGGGCGCTCGATCCGCCAGCCGGTGGCGATGGCTTCGGCGGCCTCGGTGGCTGTGAGCGTGCCTTTGAACTTGTCGGGGGCGATGACGACATGCATAGGAGATCTCTCGAACAAGAGTAGCCGAGGGCATCGAGCGCAAGTCAACACCGCAGTCAACACCGCAATCGTCAGCGCGCGGACGCCGCCGCGGGAACTCCGGAAGAGGAGGAGAATTCTTGTTTACGTCGGGGCGCGCCCGGCCAATTCTTGGAGTTGCGTATGCCGAAACAAGCTTGGGCAGTGGCGATGGTCCTGACAGCCCTGGTGGCTCTGGGCCTGGTGGGTCTGGCGTATTGGCATCGGGGCCTCGAACTGGCCGAGGAGCGCAACCAGGCCACTCAGGCCCGAACCGAAGCGACCCGGGCCCGATCCGAAGCCATCGAGGCCCACGCCGGCGCGGCCGAGGCCGAAATGGCCGCCGCGACGAACCGGACCCGCGTGGCCGAACTCGAAACAGCGCTCGCGCAGGCCCAACAGACTCTCGAGGATCTTCGCCGGCAAACCGAACAGAACCGTCAGAACCAGCAGTCGCTCGAAGCCGAGTTCCGGCGCGCCCTCGAATCGAAGGAAATCACGATCTCCGATCTTCAGGGCAAGCTGACCGTGGATATTCTCGACCGCATCCTGTTCGATTCGGGCGAGGCGGAGCTAAAGACCGAAGGGCAGGAGATCCTGCGCAAGGTCGCCGCAGTCCTGGCCCAGCATCCCAACCGCCGGATTCACGTCATCGGGCACACGGACAACGTCCCCATCCGGGCATCGGCTCGCGCCCGCTACCCGAGCAACTGGGAACTGTCGACCGCGCGGGCATTGGCGGCGGTGCGCTTCCTGATCGATGAGGCGGGGGTCGAACCGCAACGGTTGGGCGCTGTCGGTTACGGCGAGTTCCGTCCTCTGGCTGACAACGCCACACCCGAAGGCCGAGCCAAGAATCGCCGCATCGCCATCGTGGTCTTGTCCGACGAGTTGGTCGGTTCGGATGCCACGCCGCCTGCGCCTGTGTCGCCCCCGCCGCCCGCCGAGACGCCGGATCCCGGCTCGACGAACGCGCCCCCTGCGATTCCCCTGCCCGAGGCGGAGTCGTAAACAATCTGTTCGACAGTCCGCCTTGCGATGGGCTAGTGTTGCATCCTCATGAGAACCAAGTCTGTTGCCATCGCGTGCGCTGCCGCACTGGCTCTGATCGGTTTCACGCCGGCCTCCGCGCTTGCCGGTCCATCGCCCGAAGCGGTCGTGGCCGATGTCCTGGTCGCCCGACCGGCCTGCCTGGCGGTGACAGCGGTGGGCAGCGCCTTCTTCGTGGTCGCCTTGCCGTTCGCCGCGATTTCGAAGAGCACCAAGAAGACAGCCGAGGCGCTGGTGGTCAAACCGGCGAAGGCGACGTTCACGCGCCCGGTCGGCGATCTGGATGCTCTGATCAACTAAGGCCTTGCATTCGGCGCCCAGAGTCGCCCTCGATGCCTGACTCGCTCGCGGAGATGGGCCAGCATCGTGAACCGAGTGACGCGCCTTGCCGGCTCGCAACGCGCCCTGTTGAATTGCCGGGAACGAATCGCCAACGCTTCCTTGATGCCTGCCGCTGCCGGACGGTGGATCGCCCGCCCTTCTGGCTGATGCGGCAGGCGGGCCGCGCACTTCCCGAGTACCGGCAGTTGAAGCAGACGCATTCATTTCTCGAGTTGGTGCGGACGCCTGATCTCGCCGCAGAAGTCACCCTCCAGCCGATCCGCCGTTTCCAATACGATGCCGCGATCCTGTTCAGCGACATTCTCGTGATTGCGGAGGCTCTGGGCCAGCCCTATGGGTTTCGGGACAGGGGCGGCATTGAAATGGCCTTTGCCATCCGATCAACCGCGGAGATTGATCGGTTGGAGGTGTCCGCGGTGCGCGAGCGCCTGGCCTACGTGGCCCAGGCCCTGCGCCTGGTCAAACGGCAGCTCGGCGGCCAGACTGCCCTGATCGGGTTCGCGGGAGCGCCATGGACGCTCTCGAATTTCATGCTCGAGGGCGGCAGCGCGCCCGAGTTCACGCGCGCCCGGGCGTTGCTCGAAAACGAGCCCAAGCTCTACCACCGCCTTGCGGAGAAGCTCAGCGCAGCGATCGCAGACTGCCTCCTGATGCAGATCGATGCCGGAGCGGAGGCGGTTCAGATCTTCGACACGCTGGCCGGATCTCTGGGCGACGCGCGGTTTGTCGAGGCCTCGGCCCGGTGGCTGGGGGAGATCATCGGGCGCATCGGCGGACGCGTGCCGGTCATTCTCTTTGCCAAGGGCATCAACCAGTCCTGGCCCGTCCTGGCGCAGACGGGCGCCGATGTCCTGAGCGTGGATGCCTCGATGCGCCTGAGCAGCCTGCGCGCACAACTCCCGCCCCGAATCGCCATGCAGGGAAACCTGGATCCGGCGTGGCTACGCACAACGCCCGCTCA
The DNA here is from genome assembly GCA_040766265.1 of Verrucomicrobiota bacterium. Lineage (GTDB taxonomy): Bacteria > Verrucomicrobiota > Verrucomicrobiia > Limisphaerales > J093 > MWFF01. The sequence goes on along the minus strand of JAXGQW010000001.1, from coordinate 41,692 downwards.
GGTGCGCGCCGCGACGCGCCAGATCCTCGAAGAGATGCGCGGCTGCCGGGGACATATCTTCAACTTGGGCCACGGCGTGCCGCCGGATGCGGCGCTCGAGAACCTCGATGCGGTGGCCCAGACTGTGCGGAGTTTCGCATGAGCACCCGACCGTTGCGCGTCGATCTCGATCTGGTCAAGAAGTACAACGTGCCGGGTCCGCGCTACACGTCGTACCCGCCCGCGACGCTCTTCACCGACCGCGTGCCGGCGGGTGAGGTGCTGGACAACATCGCGCGCAACAACGCGGCGTCCCGCGATCTCTCGCTCTATTTCCATCTTCCATTCTGCGAGACGCTCTGCTGGTTCTGCGGCTGCACGACCGTCATCACCACCGACCCGCGCAAGAGCGCCGCGTACGTCGAAACCCTCGGACGCGAGATGGAGCGGATGCGCCCGCTTCTGGACCGCGGCCGTCGGGTGGTTCAATTGCACTTTGGCGGCGGATCGCCCACGTTCTGCCGTCCCGAGCAACTCCGTCGCCTCGGCGCCCTGATCCACCGGCACTTCCCATTCGCGGACGGCATCGAGGCCGGGGTCGAGATCGACCCGCGCCGGCTCACACGCGACCACTTGGCCGCCCTGCGCGAGATCGGGTTCAACCGGGCGTCGATCGGAGTTCAGGACAACAATCCCGAGGTCCAAAAAGCGGTGCACCGCATCCAGCCGCCCGAACTCACCGCCCAAGTGGCCGGCTGGGTGCGGGAGACCGGGTTCAGATCGCTGAACATCGACCTGATCTACGGCTTGCCCTTCCAGACCGTGGCGAGCTTCGACCGGACGCTCGACGAAATCCTCGAGTTGGCGCCCGACCGTTTCGCCGTGTTCAGCTACGCGCACGTCCCCTGGATGAAACCAGCGCAGAAGATCGTCGAAGCCAGGAACCTGCCGGCGCCCGAGACCAAACTCCAACTGCTCAAACTGACCATCGAAAAACTGACCGCATCCGGCTACGTGTATATCGGCATGGACCACTTTGCCCGCCCGGACGACGAGCTGGCCGTCGCGCAGCAGGCCGGCACACTCCAGCGCAATTTCCAGGGCTACAGCACCCGCGGCGGCGCCGACATCTGCGGCTTCGGCATGTCCTCGATCTCGCAGACTCAGGACGCCTACTGGCAGAATCTCAAGGACCTCGATGCCTATTGCGCCAAGGTTGACAGTGGCGAACTGCCCTATGCCCGCGGCTATGTCTTGGACGCAGATGATCGCATCCGCCGCGAGACGATCATGCAGATCATGTGCAATCTGGGCGTCGATTACGCCGTCCTGTCGCAACGCCTGGGCATCGACTTCCCCGACTACTTCGCGAAGGAGTTGGCGTCCCTCGACGATCTCGAAGCGGACGGGCTGATTGAGCGCACCCCCTCCCGGATCGTCGTGACCGACCTCGGGCGCCTCCTTGTCCGGATCATCGCCATGCGCTTCGACGCCCATTTGCCAAAACCGGATGTTCGCCGACACGCCATGACCATCTGAAGGGGCAATCGACCCTATGAGAACCATCCTCACCCGCATTGCAGCGCAATGGTCCAGAGCCGTCCGGTCGAGCGAAGCCTCGATCCCGGTCGTGTCATGTCGGGACAGGCGCCACGGTCTCCGCGCTGCGGCCCCCGCCACGAGTTCTCCCATCCGTGCGCATTCGTGCCCATCCGTGGCTGTCTGGCTGCGGCTCTGCTCCCTCTGCTTCCTTGCGCTCCTGTGCGTCCAGACCTTGGCCGCGCCAAGGCCGAACCTCATCCTCGTATTCATTGACGACATGGGCTGGGGCGACTTCTCGTGCTTCGGCAACCCGGACGCCAAAACGCCCCAAGTGGATCGGCTGGCCGCCGAGGGAATCCGGTTCTCGCAGTTCTACGTCAACGCCCCCATCTGCTCGCCGTCGCGCTGCGCAGTCGCCACCGGCCAGTACCCGCAGCGCTGGCGCATCACATCGTACCTGAGCAACCGGGCCGACAACGACCGCCGCGGCATGGCTCAATGGCTTGATCCGAAGGCGCCGGTCCTTGCGCGCATCCTCAGACAACACGGCTACGCCACCGGGCACTTCGGCAAGTGGCATTTGGGCGGCCAGCGGGACGTGGACAATGCCCCGCCGATCGGCGACTACGGTTTCGACGAAACACTCACCAACTTCGAGGGCATGGGCGCAAAGCTTCTCCCGCTCACCCTCAAGCCCGGCGACACGCAACCGGGTCGCATCTGGGCCGACGCCGAACGCCTCGGCGGTCCCGTGACCTGGATGCAGCGTTCGGAGATCACCGGCGGCTTCGTCAATGCCGCCCTCGCCTTCATCAACCGGGCAGTGGCGGACGGGAAACCGTTCTACATCAATCTCTGGCCCGACGATGTCCATTCGCCATACTGGCCGCCCGTGGCGAAATGGGGGGACGGCAGCAAGCGCCGTCTCTACCTGACCGTGCTCGAAGAAATGGATCGGCAATTCGGACGGCTCTTCGACCACATCCGCAACACGCCGGCGCTGCGCGACAACACGCTCATTCTCCTGTGCTCCGACAACGGCCCGGAGCCGGGCGCCGGAAGCGCGGGTCCGTTTCGCGGCGGCAAGGCCACGCTTTACGAGGGCGGGACGCGATCGCCGCTTGTGGTGTGGGGACCGGGCCTCATCGCGCAGGACAAGGCCGGCACACACAACGAAACCTCGGTCTTTGCCGCGTTCGATCTCGCGCCTTCATTGCTGGCCGTCGCCGGAGTCACCGCGCCCGCCGATGTCGCCTTCGATGGCGAGAATGTCGCGCCGGCCCTGCTGGGTCAAAGCGCTGCCTCGCGCACCACCCCGTTGTTCTGGCGCCGTCCGCCCGACCGCAAGAGGGCCTTTGGATCCAGTCCGCTGCCCGACCTCTCGATGCGCGAGGGCGACTGGAAGCTGCTCTGCGAGTATGACGGCTCTCGACCGCAGCTCTACAACCTTGGCGCGGACCCCGGTGAATCGGTCAACCGCGCCCCGGAGCAACCCGAGCTGGTCGCCCAACTCACCCGCAAGCTACTCGGATGGAATCAATTGATGCCGCCGGACAAGGGCCCTGTCCTCGGCGCGCGCAAGCCCAACGTCCTCTTCATCGCCATCGATGATCAGAACGACTGGATCGGCCATCTCCGCGGACATCCGATGGCCAAGACGCCGCATCTCGACAGCCTCGCCGCGCGCGGCACGACATTCCTGAATGCCCATTGCCAGTCCCCGCTCTGTAATCCGTCGCGCTCGAGCCTTTTGCTCAGTCTGCGCCCGACAACGACCGGCATCTACGGCCTTGCGCCTGCCTTTCGCACGCTGCCGGAATGGAAGGACCGCGTGACACTCCCACAGCATTTTGCCGCGCACGGCTACCGGACCGCCGCCACGGGGAAGATCTACCACGGCGGCACGGACGCCGGGGCGGGAAAGGCGAACGCGGCAGAGACAACCCCTCGCGCGCCCGAATTCCATGTCACCGCCCCGTATGGCGGCGTGGGCGCCCGTCCGCCGAAGAAGCTCATCCCGCCCACGCCCATGGGCAATCACCCGCTCATGGATTGGGGCGTCTGGCCGCTTGACAACGACGACACCACCAAAGGCGATTACCAGGTTGCTTCGTGGACCGCCGAGCAGATCCGCACGGCGCCGAAGGACCGCCCGTTCTTCATCGCCGCCGGCTTCTTCCTGCCCCACGTGCCGTGCTATGCCACGCAGAAGTGGTTTGATCTTTATCCAGACGACGACAGCGTGCTGCCGCGCATCCTCGAAGGCGATCGCGAGGACACGCCGCGCTTCTCGTGGTACCTCCACTGGGAACTGCCCGAGCCCCGGCTCAAATGGGTCAAGGAAAACAACCAATGGCGCAATCTGGTCCGCAGCTATCTCGCCTGCACCAGCTTCGTCGATGCCCAGATTGGGCGCCTGCTCACCGCCCTCGAAGAGTCCGGCCAGGCCGGCAACACCATCGTCGTTGTGTGGGGCGACCACGGCTGGCATCTCGGAGAGAAGGGCATCACCGGCAAGAACACGCTTTGGGACGAGAGCACGCGCGTCCCGCTCGTCTTTGCCGGTCCAGGCGTCAAGGCCGGCCAGCGCTGCGCCCAGCCCGCCGAGTTGCTCGACATCTACCCCACGCTCATCGAGTTGGCCGGCCTGCCGCCGCGTGCGGATCTCGATGGCATCAGCCTCGGGCCCCAACTACGCGACGCTTCGGCCAAACGCGAGCGCCCCGCCCTGACCAGCCACAACCAGGGAAACCACGGCGTCCGCAGCGAACGGTGGCGATACATCCGCTACGCCGACGGCAGCGAGGAACTCTACGACATGCAGACCGACCCGCACGCATGGCACAATCTCGCGGCTCGACCCGGCCACGCCGCCATCATCGCCGAACACAGGAAGTGGCTGCCCAAAGTGGACCGCCCGCCCGCGCCCAACAGCGCCCACCGGGTCCTGACCTACGATGCGGCGACCGACACCGCCGTCTGGGAAGGCACAACGGTCAAACGCGGCGACCCGATCCCGGAGTAAATACTGAAAGCGGTCAGAAGGGACTCGCATGGCACATGCAGAACGGCGAAGCCTTTTGAGCTGAGCCAATGCATTACGGGTGAATATGAGGCCGACGGTCGATGGGCTCATTCCTGACACACTCGCGGAGGAGCAGGCAGACGTGGTCGGTGCAGATTCTTGAATTCCGCGACCCCTTTACGGCTGTCCGAATATTTTCCGAAGCGCGCGTCCGATTTCCCCGAAATCCGCATACAAGGCAGGATGCGGTTAGGCTAACGCGCAAAAAACCCGCCCCTTTGCCCCTCAGCTTTCGTGCCAGGGCTCAGCCAGCCGTTTGGGCTTGAACGAAGTGGGCACCATGAGTTATAGAGAGTGTGCCCTAAGAAACGAAGAGGGGGGGGGAAAAGGGATGACGTTGGGGTATCACTTTCTCTTCTCCAATTGGATGAGCATCGATGAAGCAGACGACAACAACAGTCATGTCAGCGACCCAGCAAAGCCTAACTTGATTTCGCCGTTCCGTGGTCCAACACTTGGGGTCCACCTCACTTTTTCGAGTTGCCTGGCCAGATACTATATGAAGCGAATCTGTGTCTTTTGTGGTTCGAAGGCTGGCGGACTGCCACTTTACGCGTGCATGGCCCGCGAACTTGGCGAACAGTTGGCTCGACGGGGATACGGCTTAATTTATGGAGGCGGGAGTTTGGGTCTCATGGGTGAGATCGCCCAGGCAGCGCTTGCGGCTGGCGGCGCTGCTTTTGGAATAATGCCAAAAAGCCTAGTCGAGAAGGAACTACCTCCGCGTAACCTGTCCGAATTGCTCCTTGTGGACACTATTCAACAACGCAAGTCCTTAATGCTACATATGTCCGATGGATCCATTACCCTGCCGGGAGGCCTCGGCACGCTAAATGAATTCTTCGACGCACTGACATCTGCTCAACTCGGCCTACTATCGAAGCCGTGTGCACTCCTCAATGTAGGCGACTACTTCGGTCCGCTTTTGGCAATGGTGGATCGCTGCGTAGCCGAGGGCTTTGCAGAGGAGCAACACCGCAACCTTATTCTCATCGAGGCTACTCCTACACGACTGCTTGATACACTCACCAGGTCGCTGAGCACAGAAGTGCGCTAGCTCACCTAACTGACCAAAGGAATGTAGCTGTTCTCTGGGTTGTAAAGTGCTTCTTCATGGGAATTATTCACAGGGGCTTCGGCGCGGGCTTTTCGGTCGTGAGGCTCAACACCCAAGATCCGTGTTTGAGTTGGTTGCGAGCGTGTAGCTCGGCGTCGTAAGGCGTTTTGTCGGTGATCATTTTGAACACGATCTTGAGCAGGCGCTGTCCCAAGCATCGGAGAGCACAGGCGTGGCTCATGCCCTGTTTGCGCTTTTTGTCATAATAAGTTCCGCCCCAAGCGCTGGCTTTGCGGAAGCAGTCGGCCCAGAGGTGGACCGTGTGGCGCAGGAATTTGTCGCACGCCCAACGAATCCTCACTTTGCTCATCTGCCCGGACTGGTAGCTGAGCGGTGCGGTGCCTGCCAGACATTGCAGCACGTTGGGGTCGCCGTAGCGCTGTGGATCGGTGCCGATGGCGGCCAGGAGCCGGGGCGCCAAGATTCTTTTTGCACCAGGCAGACTCCCGAAGAGGTCGTGATCGGGGTGACTTTTGAAGAGCGCTTCGATGGTTTGGCGATACTCGCTGAGCTGCTGCTGAAGCGTGCGCAGGAGTTTGCACAGGCTCACCGCCAACTGGCTCTTGGCTTGGGTGATCGGATCGGAGCCCTTGAACTGGTCGGCCTGCGCAAAGAGAGCCAGCCGTTCTTGGGCTGTTTCTGGCCGCCAGAGTCGGTGCGTGTGTAGGAACTTCTCCCAGCGGCGCTTACCGGCCTGAACCAAATCCTTGGGCGTTGGGAACTGGATGATAAAGTCCCAGGTCGAGGGACAGCACCAATCATCAAAGGCCTCCAGCGCAACCGGATAGTACTCGAGGAGGGCTTGTTGCAGTTGGTTGACCAAGACGGTGCGCTGCTGGATCAGAGCGACCTCATCCCGGCAGAGCAAACGCAATTGTTCGGTCTGTGAATCCCTCGGCTGCAGGGGTTTCCAGCCGTGGCCGTCCACGCGCAGGGCATCAGCCAACCCCCAGCCGTCGACGTGATCGGTCTTGGTGCCGCTGGGAGCTTTGCGTTTGCGATAACTCTCGGAGGCGACCGGGTTCACCGGATAGACGGTGTAGCCGCCTTGCAACAGTTGATCGACGGCCGCTCCTTGGCTGGTTTCGACTGCCACCGCCAGGTTGGGCCACGCCGCGGTTTGCTCGCGGCAGTGCTGCCAGCCTTCCCGCGAGTGTTTGAACTCCAGATCAGCGACGATCTCTCCCTGGGTGTCGACAATCACGACCGCGTGGTGATCACGAGCCCAATCGAAGCCGGCGTAGTGGGTGATGTCTTTCCATGCTCTCATCGGAGCTCCTTTCCGGCCAGCCCTCGTGGCGCCGTCGGGCGTCGATCTGATACTAGGAGCCTCATGGGCTTTTGTTCTCTCAGACGTTTGGACGGGCGCCGCCAGACGGACCGGTGAGCTACATTTGATCCTCGTAGGACGGAGAACGCACGACCGTGATCCATCTGGGGCGATGCGGCCGGAGGGACTATTCCTCGGACGCAAAACATTTTCACCGACATTCATTTTCGGCGCGGCAAAGTTATTCACCGCCGGCTGCGGCGAGTGGGGTGCTGGCGCACTCCTCGCCGGCGGTGGAATAACTTTGGAAACCGTATCAGAGAACGGAGGAGGCGGGGCAAGGGCGTGATTTGGTCTGAGGGTCAAAGCGCCTCCTCCGTTCTTTACATTCCCCGGTTGAACGAAGCCGCGGCCAACCTGGAACCGGAGTCGGCGAGGATCTGTTTGAGGAAAGTGTCTGCGCCCAGTGCAGCCGGTGCGCCCGGATCAGCCGTGGCGTGGGGGCGTGGCCCGCGTTGCTGTCCTTGGAAGTCCCCATCAAGGGTCTCTGGTTTGGTCTGGTCGCTTGCCCGCGCGCTGGGCGGAAGGTGAGGTAGAGGTTTTGGGCGGGGACTGCCGACACGCCACCGGTGGAGGGTGAGCCTCGAAGCCGCTGCCAGGAACGTTGGCGGGAGGGGCGCGCTCATGGTGGGCCGCGGACTGGGGGACGTAACTGGGGTTGCCCCGCTCGCCAGGAGCCGCAGTGGGTCATGGGTTGGCGGCACTGCGGGCAAAGCGGCTTGGATTGGGAGGTCGGGAGCGGTTCGGACGGTTCGAAGTCGGGCTGGGGTGGCTGCCAGGCGGCACGCTCGGCGTGGGTGAGCGCCGGGGCCTGGCGGAGCAAGGCGCGCACCCGATTGAGCTTGGCGCGGGCGGCGGGGTGAAGCCAGCCGAAGCGACGGACGCGGTGGAAGCCGGAAGGCAAGACGTGCTGGAGGAAACGGCGGATCAACTCGAAGGGTTCCAGGTCCAGGTGCTCTTCACGCCCCGAGGTGCTGTCGCGATAGCGCCAGCGCACCCGGCCATCGGGGAGCAGGGGCAAGTCGCGGTCGCCCGTGGCGGTCTTGAAGACGTAGCGGCTGAGATAACGCAAGGCGGCCTCACCGGAACCGGCGGGCTGGCAATGGACCACCCAACGCTGCTTCCAGACGCGAGCGGGCAAGGTCTTGAGCAGGTCGGGCGCATCGCGTTGGAGGGCCTGACGAAAGAGGGTGCGGTAGTGATCGGCCAGCGGATGGACATGGACGAGGAACTTGGGACGACTGGGAACCCACTGGCGTTGATCGAGGCTCAAGCCACCGGCGGGAACCAGGTAGTGAACGTGAGGGTGGTAGATGAGGGTGCGGCTCCAGGTGTGGAGGAGGCCGAGCATGCCCAGGGAAGCCCCGAGCCGCTGGGGGTTGCGGACCAGATCCTGGAGCGCTTGAGCCGAGGTGGCGAAGAGCAGATCCAAACTCTGGCGTGGATGCGAGCGCATCCAGAGGCGCAGTGGCTGCGGGACGGTGAAAGTGACCAGGAAGTAAGGGACCGGGAGCAGCAAGCTGGTGTGGTTGGCCAGCCACTGGTCGGCGTCGGTCTGGCCGCACTGAGGGCAGTGCCGATCGTTGCAGGAGTGATAGGCGTAATGGAACGTGCCGCACGCTGGGCAGGCGAAGAGTTCGCCGCCCAGTGCGGGGGTGCGGCAGGCCAGGAGCTTTTGGAGCACCTGGCGGTGCCGCCAGGGCACGGCGGTGCCGAACCGTTTCAGATAAGCCGGCCCCCAGCGTTGGAGCAGCTGGTGGAAACGGATCGAGTCACCGCCGGCCCCGGCAGGGCCGATCCCGGACATGAGCCGGGCTCAGAGATCGGCCATGAGGGCGTCGAGGCGTTTCTGATGCTGGGTGCGACAGAGGGTGGTCAGATGGGTGTAGATGACGGTGGCGGTGGGACTCTTGTGACCGAGGTTGACTTGGAGTTGGCGGAGGTTCTCGCCTTGCTCAAGCAGGTGAGTTGCGTAGCTGTGACGCAACGAATGGATATGAGCGGCTTTCTTGACGCCGCTGGCCTTGAGCGCGAGACGGAAGGCGCGCTGCAGGGTGGTGCGACACATGGGTTCGGCGGCGGTGGCAGCGCCTTGGCCGTTGTGGCCCTTGGCAGGGAAGAGGAGGCGCGGATGGCGATGAGCCTTCCAGCCCTCACGGAGCAGGAGCAAGGTGCGTTGGGGCAAGGGGACGTAGCGGTCGCGGTTGCCCTTGCCGGCGCGGATGTGGAGGAACATGCGCCCGGCATCGATGTCGCCGACTTCCAGGTTGAGCGCTTCGCCCAGGCGCAGGCCGCAGGAGTAAATGGTGGTCAGCGCGACGCGATGATCGAGGGCGGGGATGGAAGCGAGGATCTGGCGCACCTCGGTGGTGGAGAGGATGACAGGGAGCTTGAACTCTGGGGTGGCGCGGACCAGTTGGACTTCGGCGGGCCAGGGGCGGCGGAGGGATTTCTCCCAGAACATCTTGATGGCGCAGAGGGCCTGGGTGGAGCTGGAGCGGGAGAAGTGACGTTCGGTTTTGAGGTGGACGAAGTACTGACGGAGTTCCTCGGGCGTGACCTCCTCGGGGGCTTTGTGGAAGTGCTCGCTCAATTGCCGGACGCAGGCCAGGTAGGCCTGTTGGGTGCGGGGCAGCAGCGGGAGCAAACGCAGGTCGTCGGTGAAGCGGATTAGGCTGGCGTGAACGGTCGAGTTTTTTTATGCATACGAACGTGAGTTGAGTTTTTGGTTTGGCGCCCGGTTCGCCTTGAGGCGGCCGGGCGTCCGAACCATGCCGCGGGAAGGGTGGCGGACACAATGCCGAACGATCATCAGAGGGCCGCACGCCAGATGAACATGCCGCTCCGAGGCGGCGTTCCTCGCCGCCGCGGAGCGGCTTCGTTCAACAAAAGCGTTGGGCGTGATTTAGTGGAATGGGTAAATCTTACCGTGACTCTCGTGAAGCGATTCGCTTCGGATCAACTTTTTGACCAATGAAAACCTAATGCCCCTATAATAGAGTCTAGCCAACATCAGAACATTCAGCACTCTACAACGAGGCTCGTCGTCTTTATAGTCTCCCTCTTTTACAGCCAGACCGCATAGCTTACCAATGTTTAGTGCTATTCGCTTATTGAGCACCGGCGCTGGGTGGCAGTAGTCCAAAAAGGAGTCATCTGACAGAAAGCGTTCCGGAAGGTTGACAACTTGTAGAGTGCAATGCTGCGCAGCGGTCAGCAGAGCATCGATGTAACGCTGCTTTATTCGAGGCAACACAACGTCACACTCCAATGCATCATCAAACTTCCCCGTCAGATAGTATTCCGTGGCGCTGATGACTGCACGTCGTACTTGCGGATTCTGCAAGCCCGCTAGAGCCATGTCGAACTCCTTCGGAAAGCGCTTTGAACGTAGGCCAGGTGGCCAACCAAAGTTGCGTGGGGGCACTACCACAACGACCTTAGCCCCGTGATTTCTGCACATGTCGGCAAGTGCCTCCGTGTTTGCGCGAAAGTCGTCGACGGAAACGCGGCTGACCTCACCAGGCTCACGTGTGCCTTCTTTGAAGCGCACGGCATCTCCGACTTCGGCAAAGGTTGCATCGTTATTACCAAAGTACAGAACAGCAACATCAACCTTGACCGACGCGCTGGAGAGCACTTCAAGAATCCTGGCTGCGTACCGCCTGCCCTGAAAGATTGAGTAGCCAGGTACCCCAGCATTAATGACATGACAGTGGTAAAACTCCCTTACAAAGTCTGCGAATGTCCTATATGTAAAAAACGGTGATCGCCCCCCCAGATCATTAGGAAACACATTCTCGCTGTTCCACCCGGACACAGATGAATCTCCCAAAAACACGATGACAGGCTTCTTCTCCCGACGACAAACGCGCACGAGTGCTGGCAAGTCGCAAAACCTCGTAGACCCCACCAGCGAATGAGCAAAGAAACTGTGGCCAAGATGCGGATCGGCCGAAAAATACCCCGCTGAGTAAAATGAGAGAAATGGGTTCCCTACAAAGAACTGGTTATCGATATCCATCTTCGCATGCTACTTGTGCTGGCCGGTACCTGTCTTGCATCATCGTTTGAGCGCTCCAATTCTTCTGCAGGGTTCCAAGCGGCATTGTTCTTCGTTGCACGCCGCCACGTCGTCATATTTACAGCCATCAACGATTCATGCGAGCTAACTGCACCGCCAAATTGAAACCTACTACGTACTTGCAATGTTAAGCGTCCCATATTGTATGTTGGGGTGCATGGCAAGACACACCCCTACCATCAGTTGTGGTGCAGCAGGCCGGCAAGGGCTTGAACGATTGGCTGGGAGTCGGACCGAATCGAAGCAGATGATCGAACGAACCCAGATCATCCTGGGCTGCCTCGCTGGCCAGCGGGTCAAGGAAGTCGCCCGAGCCTGTCGCATGCGGCCCAACACGGTCATTAAGTGGCGGCAACGCTTTGTGGAACATGGGCTGGCCGGGCTGCGGGATGCGCCCCGGCCTGGGGCGAAGCCGGTTTATGGCGTGGACTTCCGCAACCGGGTGTTGGCGTTGCTGGAGCAACCACCGCCGCCGGGCCAGGCGAGTTGGGACGGTCCGGCCGTGGCCACGGCGCTCCACGGTTCGGTGCATGCGGTCTGGCGCGTCCTGCGCCGCGAGGGCATCTGCTTGCAGCGGCAGCGCTCTTGGTGCGTGAGCACCGACAAGGAGTTCGCCGCCAAAGCGGCCGATATCGTCGGGCTCTATCTCAACCCGCCGGAGAAGGCGCTGGTGATCTCGGTCGATGAAAAGCTCAGCATCCAGGCGCTGGAACGAAAGACCGGCTACGTGGAAACGGACAACGGCAAGATCGTCCGCGCCTACAAGAGCACGTACAAACGCCATGGAACCCTCAACCTCTTCGCCGCCCTCGCCGTCGCCACCGGCGAGGTCAAGACCGCCATCACGCAACTGAAGCGGCGAGAAGAGTTCCTCCAGTTCATGGACCAGGTGGTGGCCGACGCCGCTCCGGAGCAGGAATTGCACGTGATCTTGGACAATTACTGCACCCACAAGAAATGCGAGGCGTGGCTGGCCCGCCATCCCAATGTTCATTTCCATTTCACGCCCACCTCCGCCAGTTGGCTCAATCAGGTGGAGATTTGGTTTGGGATCTTGTCCCGGAAGGCGCTCCGCGGGCTCAGCGCCAAAAGCACCGCCGAGTTGCGCGAGGCCATCGAAGCATTCGTTGCCGCTTACGCCCAGCACGCGCGACCTTTCAAGTGGAGGAAGCGGGAAGTTAAAAAGGCCCAGCTTCGGAATACTATCGTTAATCTGTGCAACCAAACACTGCTGTAGTACCCAGAGCAGAATGCTCATTCTAATCCGCTTTCAACTTGAGACCAACAATCCAAGGCCAGGCCGTCATGCCCCACACGCATCAGGCTCCGCTGCCAGCGTGCTCAGTTCCTGATTGAGGCGCTTCACCGCACACTCCATCCGGTCGAGCACCAGGTTCAGAAAGGCCTTCTCCCGCACCTCCTCCCAAATGTGTTCCTCGGGATTGAGTTCCGGAGAGTACCCCGGCAGCGGAATCAACCGAACGTCTTCGGGCACCACCAGGTCCTTGCTCTTGTGCGAACTGGCTCCGTCCACAACCATGACAATGAATTCCTGTCGATGCGCTTGACTGACCTGAAGCAAGAAACCGTTCATCTCGGCGGTGTTCATCTTCGCGCTCAGGCTCCAGTCCAAGTGTCCTTCCCGGGGACTGACCGCGCCATAGACGTAAGTGAATTCCCGCGCGTAGCCATTGCGCACCGTCGGACGCAACGGTGCCGGCGCCCAACAACGGCCAATCCGGGCCATCCGCCCAAAACGGGCCTCGTCCTGAAACATCAGGCGAATGCAGCGGTCCTGCACGGCTTCGGGCGTCAGCACGGTCGCCAACTTCTCGGGCAGCGTTTTTTTTTCCATTGGGCCTGCACTGCGGGATCGGCCTTGGGATGGCGCGTGTCGGGAGCCACTTTGCGCCAACGGTGCCGTTGGACCAAGCGATACACCACCGAGGGCTTCACCCGCCGGCCCAGTTGCCGGTCCAACGCCGCCCGCAGGGGCGTGAGCACCACCAACTCGCCGGCCTCTGCCTGCGATTTCCAGGTGGCCATAAACGCCTCCTCTTGCTCCCGGCTCAGGAGAGCTCGGCGTCGCCCGCCCCAGGCAGAGCGGGTTGGGAGGATGTTGTTGCTGCTGCGTCGGAAGCGCGTCTGCAAACGGGCGACGGTCGCCCGTCCGACCCCCAAAGCCGTTGCCGTTTGCTCCAGCGTCAGCTTGGCGATCCCCGGCAGTAGGACCGCCTGTGCCATGCGCAACTCCTGCAGGTCCTGGGCTTGGGCCGCGGCAGCCTGGGCTTTGACGACCAAAGACGAATCGATTCTTCGTGCTCTCGCCATGTGCCCAACATCGCATAATTAGTCTCAATCTGCATATCCCCTTGACTCTAGTGCCTAGCGGCTCCACTTTCGGGCCATGGGCAGTGGCGCACAATCGGGCTCTGCTGCGATTGAAGAGGCCTTTCCGAAGAACCTCCTGGAGTTTCTGGATCGCTTTGACACTGACGAGCCTTGCCTGGAGTACCTGTGCCGAGCTCGCTGGCCGGAGAATGTCTTCTGCCCTCAGTGTGGGTCTCACAATGGTTGGCCGACGGAGCGTGGGACTTGGTTTTGTAGCGCGTGTCGCCGGCAGACCTCCCCTACCGCCGGGACCATTCTCCATGATCTGAGGACGCCGCTCCGCAAGTGGTTTCTGGGGGTCTGGCTGCTGTGTACCCAGAAGACGGGGGTTAGCGCCAAAACTCTGCAACGCGAGCTTCAGATCGGTTACAAGACCGCCTGGCTCATGCTGCAGAAGCTCCGGCAGGCGACTGTCCGTGTCGAGCGCAGTCAGTTGAGCGGCACGGTCGAGATCGACGAGACGTACGTTGGCGGAGCTGAGTCGGGAGTGGGAGGCCGTGAATTGGTAAGCAAGGCGCTGGTCGTCATCGCAGTTGAACTGGACGGCAAGAACGTCGGGCGCGTGCGCCTGCGACATATCCCCAACGCTTCCGGCGAGAGCTTGGTCGGGTTTCTCAACGACTGTGTCGCCAAAGGGAGCCAGGTGCGTACCGACGATTGGAACGGCTACAACGGTGTGCAGGCGGCCGATTTCACTCACCGCGTCACGCCGATCCACGGCGATCCGGAGCGAGCGCTGAAGTTCTTCCCGCACGTCCACCTCATGGCGTCGCTGCTGAAGCGCTGGCTTGGGGCAACGCATCAGGGTCGGGTCCAAAAGCCGCACCTTCAAGCTTACCTGGACGAGTACGCCTTTCGTTTCAACCGCAGGCGCTCCATGCGCGTGGGCAAGATCTTCCATCGCTTGGTGGAGCAGATGGTCATCCATAAATCCAAGACTTATCGCGAGCTAGTTGACGCGGCCACAAATGACTAGAGCGAAGGGCATATGCAGCTAGTTTCAATTTGAAAGCAAAATCAAATTACCCATGCAATTCGGTCGTTCGTAACGCGTGGGCATCACGGTGCGGATTAGATAGTTCATAGCATCCGGCGGTGAACTAAACTAGACGGTGCGCCATCTGCAACGACACTGGTGCTACTTCGAAAACCCTCAGTGACTTCGCCTAGGAAGGAGCCAATCGGGTTGGATCACAGGCTTGCGCCTCTTGGCCGTCCGCCCGTAAAATAGCTCGAACTGACTCCACTTCCTCACGGCTTAATGTCTTCACCTGCAAAAATGCGTCGAACACGCGACCAAGCAGCCTTTGCTGCAAGTCTTGAGGGGGACGGTATTTCCTGTTCATCTCTACGGTTATCTGGTCGATCGTGGGGCGTGATCCTAACTGGTCTTTGAGACTCTGAACATGCTCTGCCAGCTCCTGTATCTTCAAAGCGAAGTGCTCATCGTGCTTCTGCAGTCCAAATCGTACTGATTCGATGCGGGGTTCAAGCTCCCTTCGCATCGCGTCGAGAATCTTGTCAGGAGTTTCCAGTTTTGCGATTTCGTGCGTTCTCTCAAACGTGAGCAACTTGTGATCCACCCGCAATTCTGCATCTTCGACCTGCTTGGCGGCTTGGCGGTAGTGAAGAAGGCTAGCAGCAAAGTTATAACCTAGGAGAAGCACGCAGAGAAAACTCAGCACGGCAACAATCGCGCCCATCCACTGAACCCAGGTATTCAATTTAGACAGCACGTTTGGCACACCGGGGTCTTGTGAGGAGGCAGCTTGTGATGCAGTGCTTCCAGGAGCGGCTAAAGAAACCGTCGTCTCAGCGCCCATTAAGAGTAAATTGCCCAGCAATGCTACTATGCAAATAGTCAGGCTAGGTATGACACAGGACGCTAGTGCTTTATAGTTCATGGATTTTTCGGTCTTTTCGTCACTTTCCGAGGTGATGGGGATTCAAGGCGAGCCTCATCACTCGGAGGATTGAGCCAAAACACCATTTTGCGATCCAGAAACGCAATGATGCCGTAAAGCATAGTCCCGGCAGCTGCCGCGACTACTAAGGCTGCAAACATTTTCGGACTGTCCAGATGATACGAGGACACCAGAATAACATATCCGATCCCTTCGTTTGCCCCCACAAACTCGCCTACAATCGCGCCCACGATCGCGAGCGATGATGAGACTTTGAACGCAGAGAAAATGTACGGAGCAGCCCGATGAAATCGAAGCTTAAACAGAATCTGGTGCCTCTTTGCACCGTAAACCCGGAAAAGATCAACTTCACCCTCCTGAACGGCGCCAAAACCTTTTATGGAGTTTACCAAAGCGGGGAAAAAGCTGATCAAAGCGGCGGCGGCGACCTTCGGAGCCATGCCTGTTCCGAGCCAGATCAAGAGCAACGGAGCCATCGCTACAATTGGAGTTGTCTTTAGAGCAACTGCAAACGGCATCACCGCCTTCTCGGAGGTTGGTATGAACAATATAACCATGCCTAATGCGATAGCGCCCACATTGGCAACCGCAAAGCCGATAAGAGCTTCAATCAGCGTGAGCATTGAGTGATGAAGAAGGGAGGAGAACTCAGCGCACAGTACGGTGGCTATTTTGCTAGGCGCAGGAAGTAAATACTCCTTCACGTTGAAATAGCGACAGGACAGTTCCCAAAGGAGTAGTACCGCAACCGCAAACAGAACCGGGGGTATGATATCCCGACGTTTCATCCCATTCCCTTCGTTAAGTTTCGCAATGTGATTTCGTACTGCCAAAACTGCTCGGTGTTTCTGGTCAACGCATCGCGATCGTTGGGAAGCTGGATGTGGACAGTTGTAATAACCGAACTAGGGCGCTGGCTTAGCAAGAGGACGTAGTCGGCAAGAAACACTGCTTCTTCTATCGAGTGAGTGACGAAGACAATCGTGAGGTCACGGTCCTGCCAGATTGCGCGTACTTGTTCATTCAAGCGATCACGCGTTAAGCCATCCAACGCACCGAATGGCTCGTCAAGAAAGAGAAACCGCGGCCTTGTCACAAGGGATCGGGCGAGCCCTACGCGCTGCTGCATTCCACCCGAAAGTTGGCTCGGAAGCTTGTTTGCGTCATTCTCCAGCCCCACCATCTTCAGAAGCTGCTTTGCCTCTTCGTGTTCCGTTGGATTGCCAATGCGGCCGACAATCTCCAGCGGCAGCAACACATTCTCCAAGGCAGTTCTCCACGGCAAGAGTGTTGGGGATTGGAAGGCGAAGCCTATTTTGTTGGCACGTCTCGCTTCGCTTGGTGAGGCCCCACCTAGTTCAACTATACCAGCCTGCAAGCGCAACAGGCCTGACATGGTCCTCAACATGGTTGTCTTGCCGCAACCCGAGGGGCCGAGAATGGCAATCAGGCTACTGGCCGGAAACTCGAATGAAATGTCTTTGAGAACCGAACCATCGCCGAACGAATGCGATAGTCCTGTAACCTTGAGTCGGTTGTCACCGATAGGAGGTTGCGCGCTCATTTCGCATTTTGAGGTATGTAGTCAACGCGGAAGGCCAGTGAGACGTCCACGTCCTTCTTAAGGAAGCCGCTTTCTCGCAGCAGCCGGTGCATCTGTTGCCAAACAGCTACATCCATCCATCCCAATGGCTTGTTGTCAGGCGACACTAACGGCTTGCTTGCTTCTAGCATTTTGCGCTCATGCTCTTGCTTGAGGTCAGCTCCGTACTTTAAAGTATAAGTAACAGCTTGGTCAGGATTCGCGAATGCCATTTTCCAGCCTTCCATAGTTGCCTGGACGACATCTCGAACAAGAGTAGGATTCGTACGCAGTATTTCCTCGGTCGTGAAGAGTACATCTGCATACAAGCTGATGCCATAGTCGCTAGGCCACATGAGATTAACAGGATACCCTTTTTCCTCTGCAGTGATAGGTTCATTGATGGAGTAGCCCGGCCAGACATCAACCCGTCCGTTGAGGAGTAGGGAAATGTCAAACTTTACAGGAACTTCGGTGAGTGCCTCCTTCGGTATTTTGGCTTGAGCAATCATCGCTCGGTATGTAAGTTCCTCGTTTCCACCTAGCTTAACGCCAATTCTCTTGCCGGCAAAGTCTTGGACTTTGGTAATTCCCGAACTCCTCAGGGAGAAGAGTACGAATGGGCTCTTTCGGTAAATGCACGCAACGGCAACAACAGGAATTCCCTTCTCGCGCGCAAGCAAGATTTGGTCAGCTCCTGTCACGCCAAAGTGATCGGAACCGGAAGCAACCATCTGAACAGCAGGGTAATCGATTCCACCTGGCAAAAGGGCAACGTCGACGCCCTTTCCTGAAAAGAGCGCGCCCTCCTTCGCGTAGTAGAAACCCGCGAATTGTGCTTGATGCAGCCACTTCAGGCGAATATTGACCCGTTTCTTCTCCTCTAGCAGCAGTTTACAAGTTAGAGCGAGGAAAATGCATGGGGAGGCCTGTAGAATGGGGCTGGGATAGGTTTGCGGACTGTATGACCTAAGCGCGCTGGTAGCGGCCCAGATCGAGCTTGAGCAAGAGGTCCTGCTGGTCCGGATCGATCTTGGAGAGGCAGGTGGCCGTGCGGGGCTGGGCTTGGCCCGGTTGGCGCGGATAGAGCAGTAGAACTTCCTGGATTCCACTGAGCAATTCCATCGCCCGAGCCATGCTCAGATCCAGGCCCTTCTGGTGGAGGGCCCGTTGAAGCAAGGAGGTCAGGGTCAGTGCCAGGACACAGTAGAAAGCGTGAACGCGGATTTTGCTGTCGGTCCAATGGAACATCGGCGACCAGCCCAGGAAATGCGGGTTCTTCATATCGCGGAAGGCGCTCTCGATCTGGTTCTGGGCCCGGTAGCCCGCGACGATCTCTTCGTTGGACCAGGTGTCGTTGTCGGTGAAGAGGATCGTTTTGCCCAGATGCGTCCGGACCAAGCGCGAGAAAGCCCCCGTGTCCGTCCGATAGGTCAGCGTCGGCACGGCGCCGCCGGCCACCTCGCAACGGAGCAACGACTTGAGGAACTGACCGCTCAAGATCGTGTCCACGCGCCGGGAGACGGTCTGGACGGTCGGTGAGGGCCCTCCTTTCACGCGGCCTTCTTGGCGCCGCCGCAACGAGGTTTGGAGTTCATCGAGCTTGCGGCGGGCCTTTTGCAGGCTGGCATTGATGCCCTGGAGTTGACCGTCCAAGAGATGCTCGTTGTACGTGACAACCACCGTTCGTTCGTGGCCGAACACCGCCTTGCGCGTCCGGTAGGCCAGGCAACTGGCGAAGCGCGCTCCGCTCAAAGGTTCGAACTGCGCCACGGGGATCTTCAATAAGTCCTCGTGCTGGGTGGGGACCAGCGAGCCGATGAAATGGAAGGGGGACTGGTCGAGGGTCTCGAACGCCTCGGCGGAGTTGTTCCCCTTGTCGAAGATGAGAGTGATGTGTTCGCAGCCCTGGGCCAGTTGCCGGTAGCGTTGAGAGAGTTCCTCGCTCACGCTCTGGAAGGCGCTCGCATCGTTGACATTGCCGGTGTAGACCTTGTGGAAGAGGGGGACATGGAAGTCGGTGCTCACGAGCATCCCCAGGTTGACCTGACGCAAGTCGCCGCGTTTCTGCTTGTTGTGACCGCGGGCGGGGAGGGTGGCGGGGGTGCGGGTGTTGATGTACGTGAAGAAGTTGGTGCCGTCGTAAACCAGGGTCCGCAGGTTGAGCTTCAAGTCGCGCACCAAGCGTTGGGAGAGTTGGGTCTCCAGAGCCAGGATGTTGGCTTCGCCGACGCGGTCCATATGGTTCCAGAAAGCCTGGCTGGAGAGTTGGGCGGCGGTGGCGGGCAGCAGGCGGGTGAGGATGGTGTGCTGGTACCAGCGAGCCAACTGGGCCTTGCTGGTGGGGGCGGCGGCGCGGTTGAGGGTGGCCAAAAGGAGGTACTGGCCGACCGAGAGGCCCTGGTCGCGCTTGGGGAGTTGGGCGTCGATTAAGTCGACCAGACCCAATTGAGTGGCTTGGTCGTAGAGGGCGGCGATGGCGCCAAACTCCAAGACTTCGGCGGTCTGGGGCAAGGGGGGAGCGGCCGCGTCGTCGAGGGCCTGGAGGATGCGATCGAGGGAGCCCAGGTAGGTGGTTTTGACGATGGTGGGTCGGCCGTCGACGCGCTGGCAGTGGCGGACGTAGTAGTAGGGGAGGCCCTTGATGAGTTTTCGGGTGAGGCTTGGCATGCCTGTAGTTAGGTCATACAACTGGCGGTATCCGAGTTGGTCGATGGCCCCAATTCATAGTGGGGAGAGCATAGAACGCTGCCGATGATGGCTGTCAAGGGCAAAAATGCGAAGAGACGCCAACAAAACTCCCGGCGCGAAGCGGCGGGCGGTGGCCCTCCGCACACGGTTAGGTCATACAATGAGCCTCTAAACTCGGCGAACGAAGGAAGCGAGAAGGATAAGACCGAGGAGTTATCCGCAAGCCTGCAAACACGAACCGAAATCAACCTCCAGCGTCGCTGAGCCTTAAACCGTCAGATCACCCCGTCCAGAATCCGCTGCCGCAACTTGTAAACTTCCGCTAGGGAGTGCTTTCCGCATCCCGAACCGGAGATGAGCGCACCCACGGCGCACAAGAGTAATAAGTGTATGTGTCGGAGAGATTTAGGGTTCATATGCAGGAGGTTTCGCTTTTCTGGTTTGCGCAGCAAACGTGCTCGGAGCCAGGATTGGGCAGTGTCAACTCGAATGTGGATCTCGCTGTGACGGGGTTGACCGAATGCGGCGGAGGGTTTTCCAAGGATGCATCGATGATAGCCAACGGTTCAATGCAGGGCGGTGAATTCATCTCATCCCTGGAACGCGTTCTGCGATGGGAGCTTTAACGCGACGAGGATAGCAGCGTGCTCCATCGTGCTGAAGGCTGTCCAGGGCCAAATGGGGTTCATGACGCTGGTTGACGATCTCGCTCTTGAGTATTTCCGGGACCGTACGCGGGCCGGGGGTGCCAGACCGTTCGCCGCTCTGGTCGCCCTCGACACCTTCGCAGACTTCGAAGGCTTGGTCGGTGACCTTAGGTTCCTCCGCTTGAGTGCAGGGCAGCGCGGCGTCCTTGGCCTTGGCCTGTATGTTGGTGGCGCAGGCTAGGTCTGGACGGTTCGGGCTTTTTATGTGCTCGGCGAAGCAATGGCCAGGCAGGGTGGGCTTGTTCTCAATCGAATACCTCTCCTCGGCGGCGGCTTGGACGCACCGGATTCCCCCGGTGAGGGCGTCTTCTAGATCTCCTTCATCTGCTCTGGCAACCTCCTTGTTGGTGTGTCTGCCGGTGGCGTGTCCGGTCAGGGCGCGCGCGTATTCAAGATCGGCGGTGAGCTTGGTGAGCCAGGTGCCGTCAATCTTGCGCTTGTCGTTGCGGGCAAGGATGGGACGTCCGCCTGTGCCCACCACCCCGCAACGGAGCAAACGTTCCGTCGAGTCCGTTAGAGATTTATGATCCTCCCAAGACATTCCCCCCTGAGCGCCACTTCGGAATAGCCGGCTCGTGCCGACACTGTGTTGGACTTGCTTGTGACACAACACATCTACTTGCATTCGAGAGTGGATTCTGCCGTTGCCGAGGGGTTTTGGCAAGCACAAACTTCGTTGATCTGCAGTTCAGACAGTAGTGGGAGGGCGGAGACGACTCGCTGGTGGTTCGCGGGGAGCGGTACTGGTTCCGCGGCATTTCCGGGGACGACTTGGCGACGGGCGCTGGCGGGTGCGGTTGCGTGGTGCTCCGGCCGTGGCTGCCGCGGCGCTCGTGCCGGGAAGAGGATCAATGAAAACAGACCTGGTCTGCGCGTGGTGGACCAGCGCGACGCGACCTGTGGCGGGCACCAACCTGGGCCGACGCTCAAGGCGGCGGCAGATTCTGCAAGGGCGTCAGAAAGCCTTTCTCCAGCCGCTGAATTTGGGCCAACGCCTTGCGGCGGGCCACCCCTTCCAATTCGAGCACTTCCCGGGTGAAGCTCACCAAGGGTAACTGGGCATACGCGTGCTGATGATAGATGACCACGTAGGGATCGTGGCCCCCGAGTTGGTCCAGGATGTGGGCCGGATGCCGGCCGGCCAACGCCTCCTGGGCCGCTGTCCACAGTTGCCACTGCCGCAGCGTGTAACTCAGCAACACGAAGAGCACTTGCGCCATCACTGCATTGAAGCGGCGGGAGTGGAAATCGGTGAGGTCATAGAAGCATTTGAACTGGCGGTAGCCTTCCTAGTGTACTGTATCGGAAATGGCTAGACATATTATCGGCGCTTTTTGCGCTTTTTCCTTATGGACCAGCCCGGTTTGATCCCTTCCAGTTTTTGTCGCGCCCTCTCCACTTTCGCCATGATCCTTTCGACCGTCGCAGTCCACACGAAGGGTCTCGGTGCTTCGTTCCACGCTTGCAGGAACTGCTCAATAGCCTCCTGTAGCTCCGCGACGCTGATGAACGCTCCGCGGCGTACTGCCTTCTGAGTCAACTCACCAAACCACCGTTCCACCTGATTGAGCCAACTCGAACTGGTCGGAATGAAATGCAGAGTAAATCGAGGATGGCGGTCTAGCCAGGACCGGACCTTGGGATGTTTGTGGGTGCCGTAGTTGTCCAACACCAAGTGCAGTTTCAACTTGCCGGGGAACTCATCATCCAGTCGGCGCAAGAATCTCAGGAACTCCTGGTGGCGGTGCCGGGGAAAGCATTGGCCGATGACTTTGCCTTCCAGGATTTCCAGGGCGGCGAATAGCGTTGTCGTCCCATGGCGGACATAATCATGAGTGAAGGTGCCGCACCGGCCTTTCTTGAGCGGCAAACCCGGCTGAGTGCGGTCCAAGGCCTGGATTTGGCTCTTCTCATCGATGCATAGGACCACACTCTTATCGGGAGGATTCAGGTAAAGCCCAACCACATCGGTCAGTTTCTCCAGAAACTTGATGTCCCGAGAGAGCTTGAAGGTGCGGGTCCGATGGGGCTTAAGATTGTATTCCTGCCACAACCGATTGATCGTGCTCGGGCTGACCTGTTGGACTCGCGCCATCGTCCGACAACTCCAGTGCGTCGAACCTCTTGGCTTGGTCTGCAGCGTGGCGGCCACTATAGCGGCCACCTTGCTCTCATCGTACAGAGGCTTACGACCACGACCGGGTTGAATTTCCCATATACCATCCAGTCCCTGCGTCTGGAACCGCTTCCGCCAGAGTGCCGGAGTATGGCGGTTCACGTTCAGTTCGTCGGCGATTTCCAAGTCTTGGCGGCCATCGGCAGCCATCAACACAATGCGGGAACGAAGCGCCACCTGCTGCGGAGTGAATTGGGCTCTCACCCAAGTCTCCAGTTGATTTCGGTCAGCCTCGGACAGGACCACCGCACAGGCGACTTTTGGCATCGACAAGAGGTTTGCACGAAAAACCCTATATGTCTAGACAATTGAGATACATTACACTAGACCCTGGTCCGCCGGGCATAGTCCCGGGGCGGTTGCTAAAAAAGGGGTCGGAAAAGGGGTCGGTCCCGAATGGCAGTCAGTTAAGCCCTCGCAGACTTGCGGTATTTGCCAGCATAGGGACTGTTCTTGTAGTAGCGGTTTTGATGTTGGATTTCCTTGAACTGACTGCGGCGGCGGGTCAGTAGGGGATAGGGTTTGGGACGACGTTTGAGCGCGCGCGGTTCCCGACGCCCGGGGCGATGGGGGAGTAAGTCGGTCGCCACGCTGCGGAAGAGTTCGTCGAGCAGTGCCTGGCGCTGGCGCTGGGAACGGGCCTGGAGGAGGGCTTCGCCACAGCGGCGAGCGGCGGCCAGGGCGCCAGCAAAGCTCAAGCGGTTCAACGGGGCACGATGACGCCGTGCGGCTTCGAGCATGACGCGGCGCACGAGATTGTGCATGAGGAGGTGGAGGCGGATTTCGCGTTCGAGGTTCTCGGGGGTTTTGCAGCTCAAGTGATCCATCTGGAGGGTGACTTTGAGGTGGCGCAGGGTCAGTTCCATCTCCCACCGGCGCAAATAGAGTTGGGAGAGCGCATGTACGGGGTAAGCGTCGCGATCGAGCAAGGTGGTGACGAGGATGACTTGGCGGGTGCGAAAACCACGGACGTCAACGCGGCAACGAACCAGTCGCAGACAGAGGACGTCGGGCAGTCGAGCCCACTCTTGGGCGGTGATCGTCCTGGGGCGCCGGGCGGGTTTGGTCCAGTGGACTTCCCGTTCGTCGGGGCTCAGGCGTTTGCCCCGGCGGAAGTCGCGACGGCGGGAACCGCGGACGCGGAACACGGCGTGGACTTGCCGGGCCTGGCACTGGGCGAGCAAGCCCCAGGTGCAGAAGCCGCGATCGCCCAAGAGCAGTTCCCCGGGGCGCAGTTCTTCCCACAAAAGCTGGAGCAGAGCCAATTCGCTCTGGCCATAGGCGCCGTGAATCCAGCCGGTGATCATCCCCGTGGCCAGGGCAAAGAAAGCGACCAAGCGCAGGATCGGGAAGCCACAGCCCGGACGTTGCCCCTTCTGTTGGGGAAAAGCCTCTTGGTTCTCCGGGGTGTCGGGGGCGGTGAGGGTGGTGCCGTCCAGGGCAAAGACGCGCAGGCCGCACCAAAGGTCGCGGGTCGCCAGGCCGGCTGCGGCTTCGGCGACGACGGCTTGGTGGATGTCATCCAGCCGTTCGAGGGGGAGTTGGCCGCGGGCTTGGCAGTAGGGGCTGTTTTCTTCGGGGGGGAGAGGGCGTTTCTGGAGGAGGCAAAGGTTGCGGGCTTGATCGATGGCTTCGCGGCAGGAGGCGCCCGCCTGGGCGATTTGCCACAGGAATGTCCAGAAGACCAGGCGGAGGTTCCAGAGGCGGTTGCGGGAGTGGGGGCCCTCGTCTTGCTGGGCCAAGCGGTAGTGGGGGATCCAGGGCTCGAAGAGGGCCTGGAATTGGTGGAGGGCGGCTTGAGTGGCGGTGCGGAGCTGTTGGAGTTGCTGGGCGAAGAGCGGGGCAAAGGCGGGGAAGTCGGGGGTCATCATGCGGACAGCGCTTATACTGTCCTATTGACACGGAGTCTATACTTTTGTGCATGAAAGTGAAATCCGCTTCACCGCCCGACTTGCCGGCCGCCTATCGCCGTCTGCGCGACCAACTCGGCCAAGTGGGGTGGATCGCGCTGGGCAGTGTCTTGGAACGTGGCCGGCCCGGGCAGGGTGGCCCGCGCTACCAGTGGTCGCGGCGGGTGGGCCGCAAAACGGTGACGGTCGCCCTGAGTGCCGAGCAGTTTGCCTGGCTCCAGGAGGCGATCCACAATCAGCGCCAAGTCTGGGACATCCTCCTGGAAATGCAGCAGCAGACCCTCGCCTGGATGTGGAAGAACCTGCCCAGCACGACTCGGCGCAAACGACTCTCCAAGAAAACCTTAGGGCTTAACTAACTGCCATTCGGGTCGGTCCCGGAAAGCAGGAATGTGGACTGGACGATCACGTCGTCACGGCGTGGCGGTCGCACCTCAAAGGGCTAATTTCATGACTTCTGGGACCGCCGCCTCTGCTCCTGGCGTTCCTCATACCAGCATCCGCTTCGCCGATGTCCGCCTCGACCTCTGGGCGGACGAAGATCTGGCGGATCATGGATTCAGTCGCTGATCGAGGCGTGCCTCAAAGTGGCTCCAGGGAATGCCGCGCCGAAGCCCGCGTGCTTGAACTCTGGCAGGCAGCGGACCTTGAACCCGCTCGTTGCGGATTCCTGAATTCCGGGACCGACCCTTTTAACAGAGCACGGTTCCTGGCGGAACGTGGCAAGTCGCCAGGCAAGGTGCCGACAGGGACTCTCACCCTGATGTGTCTACGGCCCCGAAAGCGCACGAGCGCCGGCTTGCGGCCCGCAGCAAGGACCCCATCTCTATCTCCAGCTCCGCGCGCGACCGACTGGGTGCATCTGAGGCCTTGCATTGGCCGCGCGCATCGAACGATAATTCCTCCATGAACCGCCACTCTCGGAGGGCCGAGTTCCACGAGGCCCTGACTGGTGATGATCGTCTCGAGCCAGGGACTCTTCCGCCGCCGCGCATCTGCGTCAACCTAACCCGCATATTTCACACCACGTCGGTGCACATGGCGGTCAGACTTCGCAAGAGCACCGCCATGCGGGTTAGAAAAGCAAAACCGCGCCCGGTCCCAGAGTCAGAGAGATGCAACACACTGTTCATATGGAAGAACACCTTCAGGACCGACGGGATCCTCTTGGGTCCCTTTCCGGGCGCGGTTTTGCCAACTAGCCCGGTTAGGAGTCCTCGCGAAGCGTGTGAAATAACCGGGCTAAGCAGATGCTCCTCAATAGTCTCTGGCAGCAGCATTGTCGTGGTTGCCCAAGTCCTTGGGCCGGTGTTCTTTGTGGCAGTCGATCCTGTTCAGCTCGGCGTCGGGGTCGCGAAGCGTCTGGAGTGCGGCGGTTTACCGCCGCTTTTCGAGACGGTCTTCCGTGCATTCCCATACCAGAGCGGTGCTGAAGCACACGCACTCCAGACGCTTCGCGTTGTCGAGAACGCCCGCACCCACGCAACTCTGTCGGATGTCCACATCTCAGCCGGCCTTCGGTTGGCGCGTATGCGCCGCCGCGGAGCTGGTCCCTCCGAACCGGTTCATGCTCCTCGTGCGCATTAACCCTGTGAATGTCAACACTCCCATGAATCTCACACGGCACCTGAACCTCCGCCTCTTTTGCCTTGCGCTCGCGATGGTGTTTTGCGGCGTCTCGATCGCCGCAACGCGCCCGAACGTCCTGTTCCTCATCTCGGACGACCTGAACAACTACCTCGGCTGTTACGGCGACCCGCGCGCGAAGACGCCGCACATCGACCGCCTGGCGGCTCGGGGCGTGCGATTCGAGCGCGCGTACTGCGCCTTTCCCCTGTGCGGGCCGAGCCGCAACTCGATGCTCACCGGCCTGTATCCCAACAGCAACGGCATTCTCGCGAACGCTCAGATTTTCCGGCAGACCATTCCCGCGCACACCAGCCTGCCGCAAACGTTTCGACGCGCCGGCTGGTTCGCCACACGCATTGGCAAGCTGTATCACTACAACGTGCCCAGATCCATCGGCACCGACGGACACGACGACCCGGCGTCGTGGGAACTCGAGTTGAATCCGGCCGGCGTGGATCGCCTCGATGAGGAGCCGAACATCTTCACCCTCACCCCGGGGCAGTTCGGCGGCACGCTGAGCTGGTACGCGTCGCCCAAGGACGATGCGCATCACACCGACGGCAAGATCGCGGCGGACGCCGAGTGGGTGCTGGAACGTTGCGCAAAACAGAAAGACCGCCCGTTCTTTCTCGCCGTTGGTTTCTTCCGTCCGCACACACCCTATGTGGCGCCCAAGACACCCTACTTCGGTTGGTATCCCGAGGCGCAGATGCCCCTGCATCCCACGGTGGACCAGAACCCGCCGGAAGTTCCTGCCGCCGCGTTGGGCAGTTACAAGAAAGAGCAGGACAAACTGACTGACGCGTTGCGCCGGCAGTGCGTTCAGGCCTACTACGCCAGCATCAGCTTCATGGACGCCCAGGTGGGCCGGGTCGTGGACGCCCTCGACCGCCTCGGCCTCGCGAACAGCACGATCATCGTCTTCACCAGCGACCACGGCTATCACATGGGCGAACACGGGTTGTGGCAGAAGATGAGCCTGTTCGAGGGCAGCGCGCGCGTGCCGCTGCTCATTGTTGCGCCCGGGGTGACGCCCCAGGGCGCCGTGGCGAAATCACCCGTGAGCCATCTCGACCTTTACCCCACCCTGTCCGAGTTGGCCGGCGTGGCTGCGCCGTCGAACCTGCAAGGCCAGAGCCTCGTGCCGTTGCTGAAAGACCCGAACGCGCAGGGCCGCGGCTGGGCGCTCACCCAAGTCACCCGCGGCGGCGGCGGCGCCAAACGCTTCTTCGGTTACAGCCTGCGCACACCGCGCTGGCGCTACACCGAGTGGGATGAAGGCCGGGCCGGCACCGAACTCTACGATCACGACAACGACTCGCGGGAACTCGCCAATCTTGCCGGCAAGCCTGAACACGCTGCGACCATCGCCGAATTGAGCGCCAGGCTTCGCGCCGCCGCCAAGACATCCTTCCCCGCCGATGGCCAGACGCCCGCAATTCGACAGAACTTCCTCTGGCCTCCCAATCTGACCGATTAGCCCGCATTTCTCACCAATTGTTGATGTCATCTGACCGGTCACCGTCACATTTCACCTGAAATGCGGGCTCTCAGAAACCCGCGCCCCAAACAGTTGGACCCAATCTCGACCACACTGTGTCGGCGTGCCCGACGCGCCCAAGGGGCTGGGGCGTATCCCGGCTTTGATGAACCGATGAGCCGATTCTCCTTGCTGGGCGCGGGTTTCACAGACCCGGAAATCTCACCCGCGCACCGTCCGGAATGCAGCGATCGCCCCACTGGTTAGATTTCCGGGTTAGCCCAACGGTCTTTTTTCATCGCCTTTGGGGCGCTCGACTTTCATCCTGCAAAAAACATCTTCACCCATGAATGCACTGAATCGACGCCAAGCCATCGTTCGCACCGCGTGCACGGCCGCCGCAGGCGCGCTTGGGGCCGTCCTGCCCGCCCGCTCAGCCGCCGACTCGCCCGCGCAACCGTCATCGGGCGAGGCGCGTTCGGTCACTGTCGGACTTGCGACCTTCGGTTTCACCACGTTGAGCAACACCCAGTTGGCCAAGGAACTCTCCGATGCCGGCGTCCGCACCATCCAGCTTTTCCTGAGCCAGACCGACAGCAATTACTGGCGGTACAACTCGCGCTCGGATCTCTCCGGGCTCACGCCCGACCGATGCCGGGCCATTGCCGAGACGTATCGGCAGGCCGGAATCGCCCTGCACAGCATCGGCGTCTATACGAACCTGATCCATCCCGACGCAGCCGAACGTGGCGCCAACCTCGAGTACTTCGAGGCGATGATGCGCATCGGGCGCGCGATGGGCGTCAAGGTGTTCATTACCGAGGCCGGGGATTACCATGCGCCCGAGGCTGGGGGCGCCGCGTATCATTTTCGCGAAGAGGTCTGGCATCGGATGGTCGCCACAGGCAAGGAACTGGCGACGCTGGCCGAGCGTCACGACGCGGTGGTTCTCTTCGAGCCGTATTTCGGCGGGTTCTTGGCCAGCGCCAAGCGCGCGCGCCTCTTTCTCGAAGAGGTGGGATCCCCGCGCATTCGAGCCCTGCTCGATCCGGCGAACCTGCTCGAATTGAACGATCTCGAGGAGATGATCGGGCAACTCGAACCGCACATCGACTGTTTCCACGCCAAAGATCGCAAGCTGCATGTGGAACGGGGCGTGCCGGCCGGACAAGGAGATCTCGATTACCGCAAGTTCGTCGCACTGGCCGCACGGCGAGTCCCCCACGCTCCGTTGATCCTCGAGTATGTTGGTCCGGCGGACTACCGCCAGGCCCTGGCTCACCTGCGAGAAACCGTCGCCGCCGTCGGGTTGAAAGAACAGCAATAGGATCGGCAGGATGGGCATTTGTCAACTATTTAGATGCGACCCCATTGCTCTGCCCGCATGCGCGCATTGAAACATCGGACGAGTTCCAGGCAACGGGCAGCGCGCGGCGGGGTCGCGCGTGCGGGACGCGGATCGAAGACGGCCGTATCGAGGGGCGGCGAAGGGTCGGGCAGGGGACGGGACTGGCTGTTTCGGTTGGCGGCGTTGACGCTGTTGCCGCTGTTGGCGCTGGCGATGGTCGAGGGAGGATTGCGCCTGATCGGATTTGGCCATTCGACAAGTTTTTTCAAGAGAACCCGCATTCAGGAGCGCGACGTCTTCGTCGAGAACGACAAGTTCGGCCTTCGGTTCTTCGCTCCTGAACTGGCCCGGAGTCCGGCGCCGGTTGTGATGACGGCCGAGAAGGGCGCCGGGAGCTGCCGGATCTTCCTGTTCGGCGAGTCGGCCGCCCTGGGAGATCCCCGGCCGGCCTACGGGATGGGCCGTTACCTCGAGGCGCTGCTGTCGGAACGATTTCCCGGGACCGAGTTCGAGGTGGTGTGCGTGGCGATGACGGCGATCAACTCGCACGCGGTCCTGCCCGTTGCGCGCGAATGCGTCCGCCACCAGTGCGATCTCTGGGTGATCTACATGGGGAACAACGAGATGGTGGGGCCTTTCGGCGCGGCGACGGTGTTCGGCCGGCAGGTTCCGGGGTGGCTGTCCATTCGCCTGACGCTGGCATTGAAGAGCACCCGGCTCGGGCAGGCGTTGGAATCGCTGATTCGGAAGTGGGGCAAGAAGTCAGCGGGTCTCTGGAGCGGGATGGGGATGTTTGCCGAGCAACAGGTGGCGCCGGACGATCCGCGACGGCAGATTGCGCACAGGCACTTTGCGCGAAACCTCGAAGCCATCCTGCGCCTGGCAGACAAAGCGGGGTGCCCGGTGGTCTTGAGCACGGTGGCCAGCAACCTGCGCGATTGCGCCCCGTTCGCGTCCGTCCATGCGGCCTCGATCACGCCCGCGGCCGAGGCTGAGTTCGAGGCCCTGTGTCAGGCGGCGGCGACGCATGAGGCCGATGGGGACCTCGACGCGGCCTTGGCAAGCTACCGTCGCGCGAAGGGATTGGACGCGACCTATGCCGAGCTTGAATTCCGCCTTGGTCATTGCCTCTTGCGTCGCACGAATGCGCTCGAGGCCGGGGAGGCATTTGGGCGCGCGCGCGACTTCGACGCGCTTCCATTCCGAGCCGACTCGGCGATCAACGGACTGATTTGCGAGGCCGCGGGGCGGCATCGGGGCGGGGACGTGCGGTTGGTTCGAGCCGAGGAGGCATTGGGCGAGCAGGGTGCGGCGGGCGTGCCTGGGGCAGAGTTCTTCTTCGAGCATGTTCACCTGAACTTCGCGGGCAATTACCGTCTGGGGCGGCTGTTGGCTGAGGCGATCGAGCAGAGCCTTCCTTCCTCGATCACGCGGGGGCGCGTCGCGGAGTGGGCATCGCAGGAGGCGTGCGAGCGGCGGTTGGGGCTGACGGAATGGAACCGGGCGGGGGTGCTCGAGGATGTGTTGCGCCGGCTGCAGGCGGCGCCGTTCACGCGTCAGGCAAATCATCAGGCCCAGCTCGATCTGTGGCAGAAGGAGTGGCAGTCGCTCAAGAGCCGGCTCACGCCGGAGCGCGCGGCGGAGGCTCAGGCGGTGTATCGCGACGCATTGCTGCGCGCGCCGCGGGACCATCGGCTCTACGAGGGCTATGCGGAATTCCTCGAAGCGACGGGCCGGCACGAGGAGGCGGGTGCGCAATGGCGGGCGATCTGCGGCTTGTTGCCGCATCATTTCGCGGCTTATGTCCACGCGGGCCGTCTGTTGAGACGACAGGAGCAATGGAATGCCGCGGAGACAAGTTTGCGGACGGGGCTCGAACTCGAGCCGAGGTCTGGGGAAGGGCATCTCGAGTTGGGGCGCGTGCTGGCCGCTCAGGGCAAGGTGGACGAGGCGCTTGTCGAGTACGAGTCGGCTCTGCGTTGGCAGCCGGGGAATGCGTCGATTTATCTTCATCTTGCCAACGCTCTGGCGGCGCAGGAGAAGCGGGGTGCGGCGATGGAGGCGTTGGCCAAAGCGATCCGGGTGCAGCCGTCGTACTGGGAGGCGCATTACCTCTTGGGGGTCGAGCTGGCGATGAGCAACCGGATTCCGGAAGCGCGCAAGGAGTTTGAAGAGGTGCTGCGGTGGCGTCCGAACCATGTGCTGGCGCACATCAATCTGGGGGTGGCGCTGGTCAAGGAGGGGTTGATCGAGGAGGCCCGGCGGCATTTCGAGGAGGCGCTGCGGCTCGATCCGCAGAACCAGAGGGCGCGGGAGCATCTGAACGCCATCGGGCGGATGATGCGCGGCTCGGGGTCTGGGGAGAGCCCGCATTTCAGGTGAAATGTGACGGTGACCGGTCAGATGACCTCAACAGTTGGTCAGAAATGCGGGCTGAGGAGAGGTTCGGACTGGCGGGGGGCTCGATCCTTGAGCCGGTGATTTCACACGCTTCGCGAGGAGCCGTAACCGGGCGAGTTGGCGCCTCAGTCTGTTGTGCCCGAGGCGGGCGGCTCTCTTTGTTCGGTGTGAGCGTCTTCGTATTCGCGCACGGGCGCGGGCGCGCCGCCGTGGACGGGACTCTGGATGGCGGGCTCCAACAGCCGGTTGGGCCGGGTTGCGGCGCGGGCGAGGTCGGCTGGGGAGACCGTGATTGGGCTTCGGATCAACTCGGGCACGTTGAAAGTCTCGATGCAGGAGTCGAAGTAGGCGGGATCGCGTTGCGGGAGGAGGAAAGGCTTCGAGAAGCGGCCCGCTGGATCGACATGGGTGAAGAAGGGGCGGGCGAAGAGCCCATCGAGGCGTTTGCTGCTGAAGACGAGCCAGCGGCTGTTGCTCGACCAGCAGTGCCAGGTATCGGCGGCATTGCTGTTGATGTCGAGACGCCGATGTTCCTGGGTGGCGAGATCGAGCAGGTGGAGATCGCTCGAAGGCTGGTAGATTGGGAAGTGGCCGTAAGCGCACAAGCCGTAGACCAGGAACCGGCCGTCAGGGGAGATCCGCGGTTGAACGGCGCTTCGGGCGGTTGCCTCGGCGGAAACGATCGTTTCGGGTTCTCCCCAGCGATCGAGTTCGAGGTCGTAGGCGACGCGCATCATGTCGTATCGCACCTGGCGGAAGCGTCGGCGGTCCATGTTGCCGAGCTTGGGAGCGCTCGAGAAGTAGAGGGCGCGTCCGTCCGGCGCCCAGCAGGGCCAGGTTTCGAGCCGATCCGGCCGGGCGATGGCCTGCGGTGAGACGACGGTATTGGAGTCGACGCGGTAGATGCCGAGGTCGGAGTCGGCGTCGAAGACGTCGCGCGTCTCTCCCTTGGTATGGAAGAAGAGCGAGAGCTTGTTTGCGGAGGCGGCGAGCAGGCGTCCGCTGGGGTGCCAGGACATGTAGCCGGAGGTCTTGGCCACCGTGGCGACCTGATTGGATGCGATGAGGAGCATGGGATTGCCGCTGTCCTGGCTGCGGATGTGGAGCGCCATGCGATGGGGGCTGTGTTGCAGGAAGGTGTGGCAGTTCAGGCAGCCGCGTCCGAAGCGCGTGTTTTCGAGCACGGGCGTTTCCTTGAACGTCTCGAGATCGCGCTGATAGATGCCCATGGTCCGGTAGATATTGTAGAGGGGCAGCAGACGCCGGTAGACCAGGTGCCCATCGAGTTCATCGGGCGCGACGCGGTTGGTCACGGCCTGGAACTCGAGCCACTCGCCCTCGCGGCTCAGCACGGCGATTTCGATCAGGATGTGGCTGCCGACGTTCGCGCGCAGCAGGGCGTTCCAGGGCCTGATGGGGATGGCCACCCGCGGCGATCGTCCTGCGAGCTCGATCGGCGAACCCGCGGGACCGGACAAGCGCGTGCGAAAGCGAACCCCATCCTCCTCGATGATGAAGTTCATGGGAGCGATGTTCGGGGGCAGCACGATGTCGGTGTAATCGGGCGCGAGGCGTGGCATTCGCGGCGGGGAAGGCGCCGCCGTGTCCGCCGCGGCGGCCGCGACGGGGAGCGAGGCAAGGAGGCAACCGAGCGCGATCCGGCACGTGTTGGGGTGGAGGCGAAGGTTCATTTGCGGCCTGTGGTGTGAGTGGGCCGGATCGCGCCGAAGGTCACTCCGAAGCGCTGATAGAACCAGAACGTGTCGCCGAACCCGGCTGCGAGCCGCACAGGAAGGTCGGCGACACGCGCCCTGTCTCTGTCGAGGTGGGCCAGGAACTCGCCGTAACGGCGGACCGTGTCGGGGCTGACACGGCGTCCGGCGATTTCGGTTTGGTTGGATCCCTTGGGGGCGAGGTGGGCGATCATCGCCTCCTCGAGATGGCGGGGTGTTTCCCAGATGCCGTGTTGGTCCAAGGCGCCAAGGGTTTGGAGGAGCGGTTCGGATTGGCCGTTGAGGAGGTAATGCGCCATCAGATACTCGAGGGCCATGCGGTTGCGCCGGTTGCTCTGGAGAAGTTGCCGGAGCAGGAATTCCGTCGGAAGCCCGCTGTCCGCGTAGTCCGTGGTTACGAGGAAAGGGCGCACGCGGGCAATG
This sequence comes from Verrucomicrobiota bacterium, assembly GCA_040766265.1. Lineage (GTDB taxonomy): Bacteria > Verrucomicrobiota > Verrucomicrobiia > Limisphaerales > J093 > MWFF01. Next base: position 8,160 of record JAXGQW010000001.1, on the reverse strand, counting down.
TCGTCTTCGCTGCCGAGGGTTGGGTCGGCTGCCAGCGCCTCGAGGCGGCGGGCTGCTTTCTCGCGCTGGAACGGGACCTGGCGGAGGCGGTTGAGGAACACGCGGGCTGCGCGCGGCCGGTCCTGGAGGACGTTGATGCGGGCCAACTGCCAGAGGAGGTGCGGGCGTTGGCCGATGTTCTCGAGGGCTTCGTGGGCGTAATGCTCGGCCAAGCCGACCTGTCCCAGTTCGAGGAGCGTATTGCTCAGGGGGGCGCAGACGGCCATGCCTTGGCGCATCGAGGGCAGCAAGGGGGCCCCCTTTCTTTGGGGAAAGGCAAACAGATCCTGGTTGAGCCTGCCGGTGTGGTAAAGCGCCTGATTGATGGCCAACTGCGCGGAGGGATCGGGCATCCGACGCAGACTGCGGGCGGCCTCGAGCACGCGCTCCCAACGGCTCTGCTCGGCTTCCCACGCGATCCGGATCAGCGGCTTGCGCTCCCAATCGAATGTGGCGGCCAGCAAGGCCACCGACGCGGCCAGGCCCGCGAGGCGCCAGGCCCACCGGGTCGGGTGGGGCATGCGCCGTCGCCGTTCGCCAGAGGAGGCTGCGGTCCCGCGCGCCGCGGGCGCGCCGATCCCGGCGGCCGTCAGGCCGAGGGCGATTGGCAGACACAGATGCAGCAGCGCACACACGACCAGCGACAGGCCTGTGCCCCATGGCGTGAAAACGGTGGCAAGGGACATCTCGGGAAAGACCAGGATTCCACCGGCGATGACTGCCACTGCGAGGCCACACACCACCGGGCTGGTGAAGCGGCCCGACCGGGGCTGGGCAGGAAGTGAGGGTGTGGGCGGGCGCTCGGTTTGCGGCGCGGGCTGGTCCTTCTCGCGGACAGTGCGGATTACGTTTCGGATTCGCGGCGCGTGTTGGGCGGCTTGGGAGCAGGATCTCTCGGAATCGAGGCTTGGCTTCATGGCCAAAGCCGTTTCCCACAGAGTGCCCAGCAGCACAAACAGAAGACTCGGGATTGGGCCGGCCACGTAGAACAGCGCGGCGACGGCGAGCCAGAACGAGGCCCAGCGGAGGCCGGATGGGACCGGGCGCCAGACCTGCCACGCCACAGTTCCGCAGAGGGCGAGCAGGAGGCCGGAGGCGATTGCGTGCAGCGGGGCATCGTATTGGCCGGCGAGCACCAGCAGGAGCAATGCGGGCACAAGAGGCAGCCAGGAATGGCATCTTCCAGCCGGTTTGAGGAGCAAGGCCGATGCGCCCCAGACCAGAGCGGAAAGGCTGGCGGTGACGAATGCGCCGAGCATGGCGCGGCAGTCCGTCTGGGCGAGCCAGGCGGCCGCGTACTCGACCAGACCGCCCGGGCGGTCGAGGTGATCTGCGAAGAAATCGGAGTTGAGGAAGAAGACTGGACCCGCATGGTAGTAGCGCAGAGGCGGGTCAATCCAGAGTCCGACGTAGAGCCAGGCCGCAAGGAACAACAACGCGGCGGGGAGCCAGGGCGTCTTGTGCGGCGGGATTGGTGGGGTGGGGTGAGAAGCTTCAGACGCCAACGCCTTGGCGGCGTGCGGGGGTGGAGTCTGCCTCGCGGCGGTGGCGGAATTCGGCGTCCTCTGCTGTTTGCGACGTCCCATGACATGTGCTTCTCCAGCCCGCGACGGTCCACATTCTGGGGTCTTCGGTTTCGCGGCGGTCACAAATCAGTGCAACATGCGGGCTAAGGGTCTGTGCAAAAATTAATTCCGGTTTTGCTGGAGGGGATTTGGCTCGCTGGCGAGGCGCGACGAGGGAGCATACCCGCAGCGGTCTGTGACCGAGGAGCAACGAAGCCAGCGAGCCAAATCCCCCAGCCCTTCGGGGCGGGCGGCATCGGCCATCTGCGTCGTTCCTCGGTCGGTCGAGTATCTCAGGGGATACACTCCCTCCCTCGGGCCTCGCATCTGGCCCGGTGGCGCTCCCGCCAAAATCGGAAGTAATTTTTGCACAGACCCTAAGCGGCGGGGTGATCGTTGGCAAAGAGGCCGGGTGCGATGTCTTCGGCCAGGGCCTGGCAACGTTCGAGGATGAGGTTCAGGTCCTCGCAGCCGAGGGCGAAGTCGGCCAGGGCGCGCGCCTCGGCGGACCTGAGGCGGCGGATGATGAATTTGACTGCTGGCACGAGAGAGGGTGCGACACTGAGTTCATCGGCTCCGAGACCGAGGAGGAGCGGCACCAGGACGGGATCGCCGGCCATGGCGCCGCAAATGCCGGTCCAGATGCCGTGTTGGTGGGCGGCGTCGATGGTGTGCTTGATGAGGCGGAGGACGGCCGGGTGAGTGGGCTGGTAGAGGTGTGCGATCTGAGGGTTGAGGCGATCGACGGCGAGGGAGTACTGGATGAGGTCGTTGGTGCCGATGCTGAAGAACCTGACCCGCTGGGCCAATGTCTCGGCGATCAAGGCGGCGGCGGGCACTTCGATCATGACGCCGATTTCGAGGTCGGGGTCGAACGGCACCTGTTCCTGGCGCAATTCGGCCTTGCACTGATCGACGAGTCGGTTGGCCTGGTTCAGCTCGTCGAGTCCCGAGATCATCGGGTACATCATCTTGACGTTGCCGACGGCGCTGGCCCGGAGGATGGCGCGCAACTGGGTGCGAAACAGGTCGTGCTGCTGGAGGCAGACGCGGATCGCGCGCAGGCCCATGAAGGGATTCATCTCGACCGGGAGTGTGCGTTCGGACTGCACCTTGTCGCCGCCCAGATCGAGGGTGCGGATGATGACTGGGCTGGGATGGAGGTCGGTTGCGACGCGGTGATAGGCCTGGTATTGCTCCTCCTCGGAGGGTGTCGTCTCGCGGTTGAGGAACAGGTATTCGGTGCGGAACAGGCCCACGCCGTCGGCGCCCTTGTCCTTGACCGCGGCGGTCTCGGTCATCTGCTCGATATTGGCGGAGAGCGTGACGCCGACGTTGTCGAGGGTGACGGCCGCCTGATCGCGCAATTCGCGCAATCGGTCTTCACGCGCCAGTTGTTTTCGCGCCAACTGGCCGTACTCGAACAACGTCTGGTCGGTGGGATCGACGATCAAAGCGCCGTTGAAGCCGTCGAGCAGGGCATACTGGCCCGACCGGAGCTGGCGGCTGGCGTTGCGGAGGCCGACGACGGCCGGGAGTTGGAGGGACTGGGCGAGGATGGCGGTGTGCGAGGTGCGGCTGCCTTGGTCGGTGGCGAAGCCCATGATGAGATCCCGATCGAGCAGCGCGGTTTGGGAGGGGGTCAGGTCGTCCGTCACCAGGATGCTCGGCTCACGAAGATCGGCGAGTCCGACCGGGCCTTCCCGTTGGAGCAGGTTGTGGAGGATGCGATCGACGACATCCCGCATATCGACCATCCGTTCCCGCAGGTAATCATCGTCGATGGCGCCGAACGCGGCCAGGTAGCGATGCGACACCACTGAGAACGCGTGTTCGACGTTGACGCGCTCGCGCCGCAGGTAACGGACCACTTCCTCGAGCAGGACCGGATCGTCCAGGAGGAGCAACTGCGCGTCGAAGATGGCGGCGTCCTTGGCCCCCATGTTCTCGCGCACGCGCTTCTGGATGTCATGGATCTGTTCGCGACTTCGCAGAAGGGCGTGTTCAAGCTTCTGTGTCTGCTCCGACACGTCCTCGTCGCGGATCCCGAACTGGGGCACCGTTGCGCTCGCTGTGGGGTGGAAGACAAACAGCCTGCCCCGGCCAACCCCGCGGGCAACAGGGATACCGAGGAAGCGCTTTTCACCCGTTCTGGAGGGCTCGGCCACGGCCTTTGCGTAACGCATCCGCGCCCCTTTGAAAATCAAAATCCGCACGCCGTGGACATCACCAGACACGCCAACCGCTGCGCAATGTCGGGCCGACGGCCTTTCGCTTTCACCGCTCTCGCTTTCGCTGCTTGAGGTTTGGTTGGCTTATTGGCAGTCTGGGCAGGGTGAATCGCCTCGTGCAACGGTTCCGTCGCCTCCGGGAGGAGGGTCGGAAGGGTCTGATTGTCTACATTGGCGCCGGGGATCCGGATCTGGACACGACGCGGCGTCTGGCGCTGGCGTTCGACGCGGCGGGGGTGGATGTGATCGAGTTGGGTGTGCCGTTCAGTGACCCGCTGGCGGACGGACTGGTGAACCAACTCGCCGCGCAGCGGGGGCTCAAGTCCGGCACGACGCCTGGCGGGGTGCTGGCCGCGGTGAAGGCGTTGCGCCAGGGGTCGCACGTGCCGGTGGTCCTCTACATCTACTACAACCTGATTCACCGCTACGGACAGGAACGGTTCATCCGGGACGCGGCGGAGGCCGGCGTGGATGGTTTGCTTGTGCTGGATCTGCCGCCGGAAGAGGCTGGCGGGTACGGGCACCAGATGCGGGCGGCGGGCCTGTGCGCGATCTACCTGATCGCCCCCACGACGCCTGAGGAGCGCGTGGCGGGGATTGCGAAGGAGGCAAGCGGGTTCATCTACTATGTCTCGCGCGAAGGGGTCACCGGCATGCAGGCCACGGTCGCCGAGACCATTGGCGACATGACGGCGCGAATTCGCCGGCACACGACACTGCCGATCGCCGTCGGCTTTGGCATCTCGAATCCCGAGCAGGCCAAGGCGGTGGCCCGGCACGCCGATGCCGTTGTGGTGGGAAGCGCGGTGGTGGACCGGATTGCGCGCGGGGCGGGGCGGGGCGACCTGGTGGAGTCGGTGGCGTTGTTTGTGCGCACTCTGGCGGAAGGGATTCGCGGATGAAAAAGAAGCAGAGCCAGACCAATGACCGGTATGTGATCATCATGGCCGGGGGACGCGGCGAGCGGTTCTGGCCGGTCAGCCGCGAGGACCGGCCCAAGCAACTGCTGGCCCTGCTGGGCAGCCGGTCGCTGTTGCAGGACGCCGTCGACCGCGCGCGTCCGCTGGTCCCGACCGAGAACATCCTGGTGATCACCAACCGCGCGCAGGCGTCCGCCGTGCGCCGCCAGCTTCCGGACCTGCCGCGGGACAACATCATCGCCGAGCCGTGCGGACGCGACACATGCGCGGCGGTGACGCTGGGGGCGGCGCTGGTGGGGGCCCGTTCGACGACGGGGGTGATGGCGGTGCTGCCGGCCGACCACGTCGTGTCGGGCGCGAAGTCCTTCGAGCAGGTGCTGCGGGACGGATTCGATCTGGCCGCGCGCGGGCAGGTGATTGTGACGATCGCGATCAAGCCGACCGAGCCTGCCACCGGTTTCGGGTACATTCGCGTCGGGGCGCCACTGCCTCCGCCGCAGGGCGCCAAGACCTACCGCACGACCTTTCACAGGGCCGAACAATTCGTCGAGAAGCCTCACTACGAGCGCGCCGTGGAATACGTCAACAGCGGGGCGTACCGGTGGAACGCCGGGATGTTTATCTGGTCGTTTGTCACTCTGGTCGAGGGGCTGAGCAAACACGCGCCGGACATGGCCGAGGCCTGTCACCGGTGGTTCAAGGTGGCGGGAACGCCCAAGCTCGCCGCGACCCTGGCTGCCGAATACCCCGCGCTGCGGAAGATCTCGATCGATTACGCCCTCATGGAACACGCCCAGAATGTCGTGGTGGCGGACGGCACGTTTGCCTGGGACGACCTCGGTTCGTGGACCGCCCTCAGCCATCATCTCAAAGCCGACGCCGCGGGAAACTGCGCGGTCGGCGATTTCGTGCATGTGGACGCCGCGCGCAACATCGTGTTCGACGCCCGCACGAAGAACCGGGCTGTGATTGCCGTGGTGGGGCTGCGGGACTCGATTCTCGTGCTGACGGACGACGCCACGCTGGTGGCGCACAAGAGCCAGGCCCAGAAGGTCCGGGAATTGGTTGCCCGCCTGGCCGCGGACGAGAAGCGACGCGCCTTGATCTAACCCGCATGTTACACACCCGGTCGGCGCACGGGACCGTCAGAATGCCCCTGGTTCCCTTTCCGGGCCCGGTTTTGCCACAGCCCGGACATCCGTTCACGCGCGCGGCGTTGTGGAATGTCCGGACCACCGATTGGTTTGAGCCTCGGCGAATAGGGGGGGCGTTGCGTGGGCACGCACGGGCGCGCGGGTCTGCGAGGAGGTGATTCTGCGGGGTCAGAGGGGCTTCTGCGCAAACAAGTGTTGTCAAACCCGACCTGATCTTATAGGAGAATGGATGGATTGAGACTCTGATGCGCAAAGCCAAGCATCCAACATCGTCGCGCCCGGCGCAGACAAGCAGATACGACGCCCAATGTTCGGTCCTGAAAGACGCCTACGGAGCATTCGCGGATCTGAGGCGGGAGTTGGCGGACTCGAAAGCCGCCGTGGCTGAGCGCACCGACTTGCTCGATCTGTTCGCCAACTGCGCCGACTCGCAACGGGCCTGGCTTCTGCTCGAGGATTACTTCGAGAAACTCTCGCTGGCCCGGCGCGATTTTGCCGGCAACGAGTGGTGGCCCCGCCTGCTGGGCGCCCGCGGCAAGGCCCGGCTCGAACAGACCGCGCTCCTCTTCCTCCGGGCGGGACGTCCGCTCCCGACGGAACTGACGAGCTATGCCAATTTCGGGCGCCTGGCCGAGATCGAGCAGGAGGAGAGGGAACGCCGGGAAATCGAGGCCCTCGAGAACTGGATGCTGCCGTCGGTGCCCCTTCATCTCGACGCCCCGCGGGCGCGGCTGCGTGTGCTCGCCAAACCCGTCCCGCATCCGGGTCACGCGGGCTTGCACGACCTCGAGTGCGGTTTTCTCTTGTTCCGTCCCCGCAGCGGCGAGAAGCCGCGAACGCTCACCGAGTTGATCGAGTTGGCCGGGCGCGCCGTGCATGAACAGGAGCTGTTCGCTCCACACGACTGGGATTTTATTGCGTGGCTGGCTGAGACGTACCGGCAGGGCGGGCGGGATGGGGAGCCGATGCGGCTCAACGGCGTCGAGTTGCTGCAGTGGCTGGCGCACTGGGGCAACCCCCCGTGGATCGAGTGGGCTGGAAAACCGGAGAATGTCAGCTTCAATGGGCAACTGGCGGAGCTGACTCCGCACCTGGCCAACGGGGAGTCTGACTCCGCCCTTCACCAGCGGTTGCGCCTGCCGACGGGGGAAGTGTTGCCTCTGGACAAGGCCTGCTTCTTTGCGGGCCGGCCCGCACTGGTGGCCTTTCACCAGACCATTTTTCTGCTTCGCAACCCCCCGCCGCCCTCCGTGCTTTGCGCCCTGCTCGCTCGCCCCGGGGTGTCGGTCAGGAAACTGAGTCACCGCCTGATCACCCACCTGCGGAAGACGGCGACCGGTTCGGGCGCCGCCTGGGAGACGCTCTGCGTGGCCCACCGGGCCAGGCCGCAGTTCCTCTTCGATCTGTCGGAAGACACGATTCGGCTGCGGCTGGTGGCCGTGAGCGAGCGGGACAAGAGCCGATGGCAATGGAACGGCCACGAATGGCAGCGAACGGATCCGCCGGCCAACCTGACCGGAAAGCCTGAGATGCTCGATGATCCCCGGCTCGAAGCAGCCACCGTGTGGCTCCGCCGGCAGGATTGGTTCACTCCGGAGCCCGGGTTGTGGATCGGAGACGCAAACGACAATTTTTTCGCGACGCTTGCGCAGGCCTGGCCCGACCGCCCCGCTGAGGCCGACTATCTGGGCAATGCCTCCTTTCAACGCCTGTTCCTGGCGCCCCGCCAATTGCGTCCGAGGATCGTCGTGCAGGGGAGCGGCATTGACTGGTTTGCCGTCTCGGCGGCGTGGGAGCAGGAAGGCCTGCGGCTCTCGGCGGCGGATCTGGAGCGGCTCGCCACGGCCGCAAGCCGGTTCGTCAAGCTGCCCGACAGCGGCTGGGTCGAGTTGGACCTTTCGGCGGTGCAGAAGGCCCATGAAACGATGGCGGATATCGGCATCGACGGGTTGTCCGCGCTCCCGCAGAAGGTCGACCTGGTGCAGGTGACCCACATGGACGAGGAGGGCATGCAGCGTTTCGGCGACCAGCCCGAAGCCAAGGCGCTTCGGGGGAAACTGGCCAACTTCAAAGGGATTCCCAAAGGCCCGCTTCCCGGCTCGGTGGTCGCAGAGATGCGTCCCTATCAGAAGGACGGCTTCGATTTTCTCTGTCACCTCGGGCGGATCTTGCTGGGCGGGATACTGGCGGACGACATGGGGCTGGGCAAGACGCTCCAGACCCTGTCGTGTCTGGCCTGGCTTCGTGACCA